>CAMLLU010000013.1 GCA_946480925.1 uncultured Rivibacter sp. | reverse complement strand
TGGCCGCCGGCAAGCTCAACAAGGTGATCGCCGACGAGCTGAATGTTTCGATGCGCACGATCGAAGTGCACCGGGCGCGCGTGTACGCCAAGCTCAGCGTGCGCTCGGCGGCCGAGGTGGCCACGCTGCTGGCGGCCAGGCCGCCAGCGTGACGAGGGGCCTGGCGCCTCAGCTCGTGTGCAGCGTGGTGCCCACGGGCACGGCGTCGGATCGAGCACGCCGTCCGGCCGCGGCGTGTCGAGGTTGCCGTCCAGCTGTCACCGGTTCAGGCGGGGTACGGCGCGGTGTGTCGTCGGCTTTTACTTACCTACGTTCTTCGTAGGCACAAGTGTTTCAGCCCTGCGAGTCGTTCTCGCCGGAGCCGCCACGGGAGCCGGCCTGGCTCATCGGCGGCGGCGTGCGGTTGGGCGCCGAGCGTGCGCGGTGCGGCACGGTGTAGGACTCGGCATTGCCCATCGCTTCCTCGAGGTTCTCGCGCTCCTCGATGCGGGCGCGAGCTTCACGAACCGGCTTGCCCGGTCCGGAGGGTGCGTTCGAGTTCGGCATGGCTTGCTCCTGTGGTTTGGCATGGGGCGCATGCACGCCCCTGCCTCACCGCGGCAAGCCGTGTTCCCTCAGCTCACCGTCGCGGGCTGTGCCACGCGCTGCGCCAGGTGCGTGAGCGCCTCTTCCACCTGGTCTACCAGCACCAGGCACAGGTCGCCCGGCTGCAGGCGCTCGAGCGCGGTGTCGATGGCGATGAACTCGCCGCGGATCTCGAGCACCTCGCGCGTGCGCGGGGCGCCTTCGAGACCTTCGCGCAGCAGCGCGATCACCTCGCCGTCTTCACGGCCGCGCTGGCAGGCGTCCTGGTAGAGGATCACGTCGTCGAAGGCGCGGCCGAGGATCTGCGTCTGCTCGCGGATGTCTTCGTCGCGCCGGTCGCCGGCGCCGCTGATGACCACCGAACGGCGCTTGGCCGGCATGGCCTCCACGGCCTGCACCAGCGCGAGCATCGCGTCGGGGTTGTGGCCGTAGTCGGCGATCACGGTGGCGCCGCGGTAGTCCATCACGTTGAAGCGGCCAGGCACGCTGGCCGCGTCGCTCACGAAGCTGGCGAGACCACGGCGCACGGTGTCCCAGTCGAGCCCCACGCCCCAGGCCGCGGCCACCGCGGCCATCACGTTCTCGACCTGGAAGCCGATGGCGCCGTTGCGCGTGAGCGGAATGTCGCGCAGCGGCAGGCTCTCGCGCCACGCGCCTTCGGCCGCCACGATGGCGTCGCCGTCGACGAACACGGTGCGCTTGCCCTGCGCGCGGTGCGTCACCATCAGCGGGTGCGCGCGGTCGGCGGCAAAGAAGATCACACCGCCCGGGCATTCGGAGGCCATGGCCGCGACGATGGGGTCCACCGCGTTGAGCACCGCATAGCCGCCGGGCGCCACGTTCTGCACGATCACGCGCTTGAGCACCGCGAGGTCTTCCACGGTGGTGATGAAGTTCAGGCCCAGGTGATCGCCCTTGCCGAGGTTGGTGACCACCGCGACGTCGCAGCGGTCGAAACCCAGGCCTTCACGCAGGATGCCGCCGCGGGCCGTTTCGAACACGGCCGCGTCCACGTCGGGATGCATCAGCACGTTGCGTGCGCTCTTGGGGCCCGAGCAGTCGCCGCTGTCGGTCTGGCGGCCGTTGACGTGCACGCCGTCGGTGTTGGTCATGCCCACGCGCAGGCCGCTGGTGGCGAACAGGTGCGCGATGAGGCGCGTGGTGGTGGTCTTGCCGTTGGTGCCGGTGACGGCCACCACCGGGATGCGGCCGTTGTCGTGCTGCTGGCCGTGGTGCCCGTGCGGCGCGCCGTACAGGTGGTTGATGACGGCCTCGCCCACGTTGCGGCCCTTGCCGTACGAGGGCGACAGGTGCATGCGCAGGCCGGGCGCCGCGTTCACCTCGACGATGCCGCCATGCTGCTCTTCCAGCGGGCGCAGCACGGTTTCGCACACCACGTCCACGCCGCAGATGTCGAGCCCCACCATCTGGGCCGCGGCCACGGCGCGCGCGGCCACTTCGGGGTGCACGTCGTCGGTCACGTCGGTGGCGGTGCCGCCGGTGGAGAGGTTGGCGTTGTTGCGCAGCACGATGCGGCGGCCCTTTTCAGGCACCGACTCGGGCTTCAGCCCCTGTGCGTCGAGCCGGGCAACGGCGATGTCGTCGAAGCGGATCTTGGTGAGCGAGGTGGCATGGCCGTCACCGCGCCGCGGGTCGGCATTCACCTGGTCGACCAGTTGGCGCACCGTGTGCACGCCGTCGCCGATGACGTGCGGCGGGTCGCGCCGCGCCGCGGCCACCAGCTGGCTGCCCACCACCAGCAGGCGGAAGTCGCTGCCCGGCAGGTACTTCTCGACCATCACCTCGCCGATCTCGGCGGCGGCGCGGTAGGCGATCTCCAGCTGTTCGCGGCTGGTGATGTTGACCGTGACGCCCTTGCCCTGGTTGCCGTCCTGCGGCTTGAGCACCACGGGCAGGCCGATCTCCTGTGCCACGGCCCAGGCGTCTTCCACCTCCGTTACCGGCCGGCCGATGGGTACCGGCACGCCAGCTGCATGCAGCAGCTTCTTGGTGAGGTCCTTGTCCTGCGCGATCGATTCGGACACGGCGCTGGTGCTGTCGACCTCCGCCGCCCAGATGCGCCGCTGCTTGGAGCCCCAGCCGAACTGCACCAGGCTGCCCTGCGTGAGCCGCCGCCACGGCGTGCCACGCGCGGCCGCGGCCGTGACGATGGAGCCGGTGCTCGGGCCCAGGCGCACGTCCTCGTCGAGCTCGCGCAAGGCCTTGAGTGCCGTGGCCGGATCGAACGGCGTGCCGTTCTGCGCGGCCGCGAGCAATGCCTGCGCATGCTCGAAGGCCAGGCGGCCCACGGGCTCTTCGGTGTACTCGACCACCACCTGGTAGATGCCTTCTTCCACCGTGGCGGTGGTACGGGAGAAGGTCACCGGGCAGCCGGCCTGCGCCTGCAGCGACAGGGCCGCCACTTCGAGCACGTGCGCCAGCGACAGCGGCACGCCCGAGGCGCCGGGCCGCAGCACGCCGATGGCGGGGAACAGCTCGCGCAGGCGCTTTTCGAAGCCGGGCATGTCGGCCAGCGAGCGCTCGCCCGGCGCACAGGAAACGATCGCTTCGATGGCCGTGTGACGGCTCCAGAGGTTGGGGCCGCGCAGGGCCCTGATGCGTGAAACTTCCATCAGGCTTCCGGGGAATAGGTCTCGATGCCGGCGGCAATCAGTTCAGGAGAAATACCGAAGGCCCATGCGGCGGCCACCGCGGCCACCAGTGCTTCGGCGCCCAGGCGGGCATGGCGGCACGCGGCAGAAAGCGGCGTGCCGTGCATCTTGGTGAGGCCGGTGGCGAACACGATGCGGTCGTTGCGCACCAGCACCGCGCGGCCGCCCTTTTCGCGGTGCTCGGCAATGGCGGCGGCCACCTGTGCGTTGTCGGTGGGGGCGTAGAACAGCACCTCGCCATCGCACAGCTCGGCCAGCTCGGCCACGCCCGCATCGGCAGCGTTGAGCACGCCCACGCCTTCGGACAGCACCACGTCGATCTGCGTGCGCAGCACCTTGCGCATCTGCTCGGGCTCGCGCACGTCGTAGTGGGCCAGCGCTTCCAGGCCGCCAATGTCGGTCACCACACCGACCTGGCAGCGGTCGTAGCCCAGCCCGTCGCGCAAGATCAGCTCCGGCGTGTTCTCGAACACCGCCGCGGTGACCTCGCGGTTCATCAGCACGCGCTGGCCGGCGTCCCAGTTCACGCAGTCGCGGCGCTCGACGCGGCGGCTGCCCAGCCACAGGCCGTCACGGCAGGCCAGGCCCACATGGCGGCCCGACAGGTGGATGAACCACGCCACCAGCCGCGCAATGGCGGCGGTGTCTCGCGAGCCGGCCACGCCGACGATGGGAATGCGGCCGCTTTCCTGCTCGGCAAACAGGTGGTCGACGATGGCGCGGCCCACCGGGCGCGGCGTGCCTTCGGCGGGCTTCAGGTGCATCAGGAGGCCCGGGCCCGCGTTCACCTCGACGATGGCGCCGCCTTGTGCCTGCAGCGGCTTGGAGATGTCTTCGCACACGAGGTCGATGCCGGCGATGTCGAGCCCCACCACGCGGGCAGCCAGCGACACCACATGGTCCACCTCGGGGTGCACGTGGTCGGTGCAGTCGATGGCGACGTTGCCGTTGCGCTGGATCAGCACCTTGCGGCCGGCCTCGGGCACCGATTCCGGCGTGAGGCCCTGGCGCTGCAGGTCCGACAGGATGGCGCCGTCTTCCGTGGCCTTCAGCCGCGCGAGCGGGAAGTCTTCGTTGTCGCCGCGGCGGGGGTCGGCGTTGATCTGCGCGTCGATCAGCTCGTTCACGGTGAGCCGGCCGTCGCCCGTGACCCATGCGGTTTCGCCGCGCGCGGCCGCCACCACCTTGCCGCCCACCACCAGCAGGCGATGCTCTTCGCCGCGGATGTACTGCTCGACGATGACTTCGCTGCCGTGCTGCTCGGCCAGCGTGTAGGCGGCTTCCACGTCGGCCTGGGTGCGCAGGTCCAGCACCACGCCGCGGCCATGGTTGCCGTCCGAGGGTTTCACCACCACCGGCAGGCCGATGTCTTGCGCGGCTTCCCAGGCTTCTGCCGGGCTCTTGACCACCTGGCCTTCGGGCACCGGCACGCCGCAGGACTGGAGCAGCGACTTGGTGAGGTCCTTGTCGCAGGCGATGTTCTCGGCGATGGCGCTGGTGCGGTCGGTCTCGGCCGTCCAGATGCGGCGCTGGCGTGCGCCGTGGCCCAGCTGCACGAGGTTGCCGTCGTTCAGGCGGATGTGCGGGATGCGACGGTCGGTGGCGGCGGCCACGATGGCCGCGGTGCTGGGGCCGAAGTAGGAGTCGTCGACCTGCTCGCGGATCTTGCCGACCGCGGCCTGCATGTCGAAGGGTTCGTCGTTGATGGCCGCCATGAGCAGGTGGTGGCCGTGCTCGAGCGCGGCGCGCGCCACCTGCTCGTCGCGCGCGCGGAACACCATGCGGTACACGCCGTGCTGCGAGGTGCTGCGCGTCTGGCCGAAGCCGGTGGGCATGCCGGCCAGGTTGAGCAGCTCGATCACCACGTGTTCCAGCACGTGGCCGCACCACGTGCCTTCCTGCAGGCGCTGCAGGAAGCCGCCGCGTTCGCCGACGCCGCAGTGGTGCTCCATGAGCGCCGGCAGCATGGCCACGAGCCGGTCGTTGCAGCCGGGTAGCTTGTTGGACGGGAAGTCCTCGAGGCGGCCGAGGTCCAGCCAGGTTTCGAGGACCGAGCGGTAGGTCCAGATGTTGGGGCCGCGCAGGTAGTTCACGCGCAGCAGCTGAATGTCTTCGAACTTGCTCATCTTCTTCTGGACTTACTTCTGGGGGCATGCCCGAAAGGCCGGGCAGGCCGAGATTGTGCGCCCTGTCAGGGTCGCGTCGCGGTGACGCTTGGGTGAAAATCCGCGCCCCGGCGAGCCCTGAAGTCTGCCCGCCACCAGCCCAACACGATGCAACAACTTCTTCCAGCCACAACCTCAGGTACAGGCGGGCCCGAATGGCCGCTCGGCCCCGACGAGAACGCCCTCGCCAGCCTGGAGGTTGACCTCGACGCCGCACTGCGCTTTGCACACGGCGAACTCGTGCTCACGAACAGGCGCCTGCTGGCGCGCGAGGCCGGCAGCGGGCAGCGGCAAGAGTGGTTCCTGGCCCCGGGGCTCACGCTGCGCCATCACGACCACGCCGGTGTCGGCACGCTCGAGCTGCACGACGAACGGCAGCGCCTGGCCGTGTGGCACTACACGCTGGGTGCCAACGTGCAGGCCCTGCGGCTGCTCAAGCTCTTCGAGCAACAGATCGAGTCGCTGAAGACCGGCCTGTCGCCGATCGGCGACGAAGTGGCGCTGTGCCCCACCTGCAAGGCTCCCCTGCCGCCCGACAGCGACGAATGCCCGGCCTGCGCCCGCGAGCTGCAGACACCGCCGTCGACCTGGGTGTTGCTGCGCTTGTGGCGTTTTGCAAAGCCTTACCGCAACCAGTTGTTGCTGGGCTTCATGCTCACGCTGGCCTCCACCGCGGCCACGCTGGTGCCGCCCTACCTCACCATCCCGCTGATGGACGACGTGCTGATCCCGTTCCAGAACGGGCAGCGCATCGAAACCTCGTACGTCGTCACGCTGCTGGGCGGGCTGCTGGGCGCGGCGTTGTTCGCCTGGGCCTTGAGCTGGTGGCGCACCTGGCTTCTGGCGCTGGTATCCGAGCGCATCGCGGCCGACATGCGCACGGCCTCGTTCGAGCACCTGCTGCAGCTGTCGCTCGACTACTTCGGCAGCAAGCGCACCGGCGACCTGATCTCGCGCGTGGGTTCGGAGACCGATCGCATCTCGGTGTTCCTGTCGCTGCACGCGCTCGACTTCGCGACCGACGTGCTGATGATCGGCATGACTTCGGTGATCCTGTTCTCGGTCAACCCGTGGCTCGCGCTGGTGACGCTGCTGCCGCTGCCCTTCATCGCCTGGATGATCCACGTGGTGCGCGACAAGCTGCGCACCGGCTTCGAGAAGATCGACCGCGTGTGGGGCGACGTGACCAGCGTGCTGGCCGACACCATTCCCGGCGTGCGCGTGGTCAAGGCCTTCGCGCAGGAACGCCGCGAGGCGCAACGCTTCCGCGAGGCGAACCGGCACAACCTCGAAGTGAACGACCGGCTCAACAAGACCTGGAGCCTGTTCTCGCCCACCGTCTCGCTGCTCACCGACGTGGGCCTGCTGGTGGTGTGGGCCTTCGGCATCTGGCAGGTGAGCCAGAGCCACATCACGGTGGGCGTGCTGTCGGCCTTCATCGCCTACATCGGCCGTTTCTACGGCCGGCTCGACTCGATGAGCCGCATCGTCTCGGTCACGCAGAAGGCGGCGGCCGGCGCCAAGCGCATCTTCGACATCCTCGACCACGTGTCCAACGTGCCCGAGCCGGCGCAGCCGGTGCCGATCACCACGATGCAAGGCGGCATCGAGATGCGCAACATCGGCTTCCGCTACGGCCCGCGCTCGGTGATCCGCGGGCTCGACCTGTCCATCAGGCCGGGCGAGATGATCGGCCTCGTGGGCCACAGCGGCTCGGGCAAGAGCACGCTGGTCAACCTGATCTGCCGCTTCTACGACGTGACCGACGGCGCCATCCTGGTGGACGGCACCGACATCCGCCGCTTCGGCGTCTCGGACTTCCGCCGCCACATCGGCCTGGTGCTGCAGGAGCCCTTCCTGTTCTTCGGCACCATCGCCGAGAACATCGCCTACGGCAAGCCCGACGCCACCCGTGAGGAGATCGTGGCGGCGGCGCGGGCCGCGCATGCGCACGAGTTCATCCTGCGGCTGCCGCAGGGCTACGACTCGCTGGTGGGCGAGCGCGGCCAGGGCCTTTCGGGCGGCGAGCGCCAGCGCATCTCGATCGCGCGCGCGCTGCTGATCGACCCGCGCATCCTCATCCTCGACGAAGCGACTTCGAGCGTGGACACCGAGACCGAAAAGGAAATCCAGAAGGCGCTCGACAACCTCGTGCAAGGCCGCACCACCATCGCCATCGCGCACCGGCTCTCCACCTTGCGCAAGGCTGATCGACTCGTCGTGATGGACCGCGGCCAGGTGGTCGAAGTGGGCCCGCACGACGAGCTGATGGCCCGGCAGGGCGCCTACTGGCGGCTCTACGAAGCGCAGGCCCGGCGCGTGGACGCCGAAGAAGACGAAGACCTCGATACGCCCGCCCAGGTGCAGGTCGCGCAGATCGCCAGCCAGGTGCCGGCGGTGCGGAGCAGCTCATGAACCAGCCCCCAGTTTTTGTGTTGGAGCGCAACGCCTTCGGCCGCCTCGTGCTCACGCTGCCCGGCGGCGAGCCGCATACCGGCGTGGTGCCGGTGCGAGCCTTCCCGATCGCCGCGCCGAACGAAGGCCTGTCGCTGGTGGGCAATGACGGCCACGAGTTGCTGTGGATCGACCGCATCGACGCGCTGCCGGCCGCAACCCGCGCGCTGGTCGAGGAAGAACTCGCCGCGCGCGAGTTCGTGCCGGTGGTGAAGCGCATCAAGAGCGTGTCCACCTTCGCGACGCCCAGCACCTGGGCGGTGGAAACCGATCGCGGCGACACGCAGTTCGTGCTCAAGGGCGAAGAAGACATCCGCCGCCTCGAAGCGGGGCGGCTGCTCATCGCCAGCAGCCACGGCATCCACTTTCTCGTGCCTGACCGCTTCGCGCTCGACCGACACTCGAAGCGGCTGCTCGAGCGCTTTCTCTAAGGCAACGCTGCACAAGTCCCCGCGAGGGCGCGCGCCGCAGGTTGGGATGGGCTGCCAGGCGCAAACCGCAGCCATAGCCAAGCTATGGCGAGGATTTGCAACGAAGCAGACCGCCCAAACTGTGGATGCGCGCTCCGCGAGGGACTTGTTCCGCGTTGCCCTAAGGCTTGCGCGGCTGCGGCCGTTGCTGCTGCGGCGGCAACACGGCCTCATCGGCGTCGAGCCCGGCGCCGGGGTCTTCTTCACCCGCTACCGATTCGGCCGACAAGTCCACGGGCTCTGGCTGGTGAGAGCCGGTGGTGTCCACCGGCGTGTTCCTTGGCGCGGGGCGTTGCTGCTGCGAGGCGCTGGTGCGGTTCATCGTGCAACTCCTGCAATGGACATGGCGTCAGTGTGCGCCGCGCCCGAGTGCCAGCACCGCGACAGGGGTTCCTCGGGCAAGGCCCGATCGAGAACACGCCCCGGGCCTTGTAGCCTTCGTTGCAAGCGCACGAAGGAAAGGCCCTCACCATGTTCACCGCCCTGCTGCTCAACCAGAAAGACAGGCAGACCCTCGCGAGCTTCGAGCGCTTCGAGCTCGAACAGCTGCCGCCCGGCGACGTGACGGTGCGCGTCGAATGGTCGAGCCTCAACTTCAAGGACGCGCTGGCCGTCACCGGGCGCGGCGCCATCGTGCGCAAGTGGCCGCTGGTGCCGGGCATCGACCTGGCCGGCGTGGTGGAGCACAGCGACGACCCGGCCTGGCAACTTGGCGACCGCGTGGTGGTGAACGGCTGGGGCCTGGGCGAAACGCACTGGGGCGGCTTTGCGCAATACGCGCGGCTGCAGGCCGGCTGGCTGCTGCGCCTGCCCGAGGCCTACAGCACGCGCCAGGCCATGGCGGTGGGCACCGCCGGCTACACCGCCGCACTGTGCGTGATGGCGCTGCGCAGGCACGGCATTGCGCCCGGTGACGGCGAGGTGCTGGTCACCGGCGCGGCCGGCGGCGTGGGCTCGGTCGCCGTAACGCTGCTGGCCGGCCTGGGCTACAGCGTCACAGCCTCTACCGGCCGCCCTCAGGAAGCCGACTACCTGAAGGCACTGGGCGCCGCGAACGTGATCGACCGGGCCGAGCTGGCTGCACCCGGCCGCCCGCTGCAGAGCGAACGCTGGGCCGGCGTGGTGGACGCCGTGGGCAGCCACACGCTAGCCAACGCCTGCGCCGCCACGCGCTGGAACGGCGCGGTGGCCGCTTGCGGCCTCGCGCAGGGCAGCGACTTCCCCGCCTCGGTGATGCCCTTCATCCTGCGCGGCATCACGCTCTACGGCATCAACTGCGTGTTCGTCGACAACGCGAAACGCGCCGAGGCCTGGCAGCTGCTGGCCGAGCACCTGAGCGCCGAACAGCTCGAACGCATGACCGTGGAGATCGGCCTGTCGCAGGTGATCGACAAATCGGCCGATTTGCTCGAAGGCCGGCTGCGCGGGCGCACGGTGGTGGACGTGAACCGCTGAGGACGAAATGCCTTCACCGCGGAGGCGCGGAGAGCGCAGAGAAAGCGCGGAGAAATTCGATGTTCTCCGTGGCCCTCCGCGTTCTCCGCGCCTGCGCAGCGAACGAATTCAGCAACCGCTCCGCCGTCAAGCCACGAACCTGCACTGACTCGCCGGCGTGCGCGTGTCCATGTTGCGGCCGCGGTTCATGTGGTCGTCGATCTCGGCCGCGCAGCCCAGCATGCGCGGGTACAGGAAGATCGTGAACGCCGCGGTCTCCAGCTCGCGCTCGCCGATGTCGCCGCGCTTGAAGGGCTGCCACAGCATCTTGAGCAGCAGCGCGGCGATCACCGCGTCGATGTTCACGCAATAGACGTTGCGCGACACACCTGCCTCGGCCAGCGCCTGCACGAGCTCGCGGTAGTAGGCGTGGAACACGTTGTACTCACCACGCCTTTGCAGCAGCTCCGCGATGAACACCTCGCGCGGGTCGAAGTTGACCGGCTTGTCCTTGAACACCGGGTGGTTCACGCCGGGGATCTTGGCGATGTCGAGGCTGCCGATGTTCTTGCGCTGCGCCTTGTATTGCGCATAGCGCGCGGCCGAGGCGGCGGCCAGCGCCCGCAGGTCGATGCCGTGGTCCGCATCGCTCGGGTCGGTGAGGCCACTGTCACGGAACTGGTCGTTCAGGAACGCAATGCCCTCGTAGCCGTTGCCACCGTGCGTGTAGCCGCTGTGCGTGAGGAAGCCGATGAGCGCCTTGTTGAGCTGCACGCGCTCCGGCGCCTCGGGCCCGTCGGCCGAAACCGCGCCCTTGGCCCCCTGGGCCGAGATCGCGCCAGGGCCGTTGGTGAGCAGCAAGCCCACCAGCGTCTGGAAGGCGAACAGGTCGTCTTCGGCCGGCGCCAGGCCCAGCAAGGCGGCAAAGGCGATTTCGGCCAGGCTCTTTTCGCCCAGCAGCGTGGCGCTGTCGAAACCGCAGAAGCGTTGCGGTTCGTGGCGCGACGCTTCTGCAGACGCGCCGATCAAGGTGCCGAAGAGCTGCATCCACCACGGCAGGCTCTCGGCCGTGAGGCGCGACAGTCGCTTGGCCATCAACGGCTGCCACGCGAGCGTGGTGGTGATCGCGGCCAGCACCGCATCGGCCGTCGGGTGGCCCGGCACGCTGGTGAGCCAGCGCACGAACACCGACTCGGCGCCGCGCGAGCGCAGGCCCGCCAGCAGTGACTGCGCACGCTCGTCAGGTACCGCGCCGAACAGCGACTCGCACCCCGTGATCTCCACGCGCGCCACGTCGAAGCTCGCATCCGCCGCATCGGTGAGCCCCGCGACCGAGAAGCGGTCGATCATCAGCCGCACCGCTTCGCGGGCCACCTGCTGGCGGCGCGGCCCGGCGATGGCAGCAGCTGCTGCCAGCACTGCATTGGGCGCATTGCCGGCCTCGCGCGAAGCCTGCGCCGCGGCCAGCTCCGGCGTGCCATGCAGGTGGCAGTGCGCCGCCACCGCGGTGGCCATGAGCTTGTGGTCGTTGGCACTGCCCGCACGCTGCAGCAGTGCAAGGCAGGCGTTGGCTTCGAGCGATTGCGTGGCGGCGTCGAGCATCGATACGCCGTGCAGGCTGCTGACCTGCGTGCGGGCGTCCATCTGCGTGGCGCCGGAGGCGTCTTTCATCGGCTGGCGCGGTGGAATGGCGCCGACCTGGCGGTTTACCTGCACGATCTGCTCGTTGTAGGGCGCAATCGCCTCCACCACCGGCAGCGCCAGCTCGGGCGGTAGCACGCCCTGGTCGTTGCCGAACCAGGGCTTGAGCGCAAGGCTGCCCTCGGGCTCGAAGTCGGGCAGCGTGGCGTTGGCGCGCATCACCGCCGTCAGCGCGGCCGGGATGTGCGCGATGTTGGTGACCACCGCCCCCCTGGCGGAAAAAACCGGCTTGTCGGGCGTGAAGATCGCATCGACGCCGACCTTGTCCATGAACCAGCGTTCCTTGGCCACCGCGTCGTCTTCGCCGCCCGCCATGGCGCCGGCGTGGCCTACGGCCCGTGTGAGCTTGCTCTTCCAGCGGCCCACCACGCAGGCGACCACCGGCTTGGTGAACTGCGCATCGAGCTCGTAGTAGCCGCCGGGCTCGCAATACAGCACGGCCGCCTTGCTGCGCGCGTCGTTGGCCAGCGCGAAGGCGAACTCGGGCGCGGCGTAGTGGATGTAGACGTCCTTGCCGCTGGAGATCACGGTGGTTGTGCCCCACCCTGCAAGCCGCAGGTACTGCGCGATGGTGGTCGAGAAGCCGCCCGAGTTCGAGAAGATGGCCACCGAGCCGGGCCGCAGCGTGTCACTCGGGTTGTCACCGCCCAGTGCGCCGCCGATGCGCACCTGGTTCCAGGCGTCGGCCACGCCCAGGCCGTTGGCGCCGAAGATGTCCACGCCGCGGTGCTGGCCCATCGCACGGATCTCGCGCGCGTCGTGCACGGCGATCTTCTCGGTGATGATGAAGATCTTCTTCAGCTCCGGGTTCACGCGGATCAGCTCGGCCACGCCGTCACGCGCGGCCGAGGGCGGCAGGTAGACCACGCCGCAGTTGAAGCGGTGCCCCGCCTCCAGCCCCTCGCGCACGTTGTTGAACACGGGGATGTTGCCTGCCTGCGTTTCGAGCATCTGCCCGCCTTTGCCGGGCGCGGTGCCGAACACCACGTTGCCGCCCGAATAGGCATGGCTCACCGGCGTGACGTCGCTCGACTCGCCGCCCAGGATGTTGAGCACGCACACGCGATCGTCGCGCGAAGCCACCTGCGACAGCGAGCTGATGCCGACGAAGTATTTGAAGTCACCCACGCTTTGACGGTCCATGAAGAGTCTCCGGAGGTTCTCTTGAAATCATTCACCGCAGAGACGCAGAGGACGCCGAGGTTCGCGGAGGAAATCCGGAGACGTTCTCCGCGTTTCCTCTGCGTCCTCCGCGCCTCAGCGGTGAAGGCTGTTCATGCCTTTGCCTTCAAACACCCAGCTTCGCCGCGATCTGCGCGCGGCCGCCGGCCTTCATCCACGCATCGACCTTGCGTGCGTACTGGATGACTTCGCTGATGTCGGAGTCGAAGCCGAAGATGCGATAGGGCAGCCCGAGCGCGTCACAGGTGTCGCGCATGGCGGCCATGCCGCGCACGAGGTTGGGCCCGCCGCGGCCCACCACCACGGAAAGCGGCGTGGGGCCATGGGTGCTGAAGTGTTCGCGAAGCGCGTCGGCAATGGCGCGCAGGGTTTCATGGATGTCGGTGTTGTTGCTCTTGCCGCCGATGACGAAGAGCACGTTGGCCTGTCGGAGCCAGTGCTTGAAGCAGATGCCCGCCACCGCCTTCATCTTTTCGTATGGCGGGTTGCCGCCGAAGTCGGAGCTGATGATCGCGTCGTCGCCCAGCATCTCGGTCACCAGCGAGTTGGCACCGCCGCCGAAGGTGGGCGCGAGCACGGTGCCGTGTTCGTTGATCACGTACACGTCGCTCTGGCCCTGGTGCGTGCGCAGCTGGTTGATCTCCTGCTCGAAGTCCGAGTAGTCGGCCGCGAACAGGTGGGCCGGCAGGTCGAGCCTGTGCCAACGCGGGTCGTCGCGGTCGAAGCCAGCCTTGAAGTCGCAGGCCACCGGCGTGAGGCGGCCCTTCGCGTCTTCACGCAGGCGGATCGGATTGAGCTCCAGCGTGGTCATGCCGAAGTTGTGGAACAGCTCCCACAGCTTGGGCAGCTGCTGCACCAGCGGCGAGATGATCTCCTTGGGTGCGCCGATCTCGCTCAGCGCATTGGCCACCACGAAGGCCTTGAGCCCGGTGAGCGGGTCGAAAGGCACCTGCGCGACGAACCGCTTGTCGACCTCTTCGATGTCCATGCCGCCCATGTGCGTGAGCGTCATGGTGGGCGCGCGGAAGTGCGTGGAGTCGCTGATGGAGAAGTAGACCTCGCGCTTCGCCGGCACACCGGCCTCGAAGGTCACGCCGTTGGCCTTGGCGCGCGTGTGACCCACCACGTGCTCCACGAAATAGAGCCGTTCCTTTTCGGCCAGCGCTGTCTTCAGGTCCTTCGCGCGGCCGAGCAGCCCTGCCTTGCCCTTTTTACCGATGCCGCCCTTGAAGACCGGCTTGATGAAGACCTGCCCGTGGCGGTCGATCAGGGACTTGATCTCCTCTTCGCTGGCCGCTGGGCCTAGCACTTCGGGAACCGGGAAGCCCGCGAACTGCAGCAAGCGGGCGCCATGCAACATGCCAGTGATCTGCATGCGTTGTCTCCTAGCGTGGGGGGTCTGAGGCTTGCGAACCCGTGCAAGGCTAGGAATGCAAGCTGTCGATTGGCCGTCAGACCCTCATGGCGAGTCGACATCACCACCGCACGGCTGCGCTTGCGCTCGCAGGTCATTGCTCGCACGATGCAAGGCCAGTGCACATGCCATCGCGAGAGCCAGATGAGCCGCCGTCACGCCAACCTGATCCGTACGATCTTCCACGATCCGCCCAGCGGCAACATCCACTGGCGAGACGTCGAGTCGCTGTTGAGGCACGTCGGTGCGTCGCTCGAACCGATCTCGGGAGCGCGAATCCGCGTGAAGCTCAATCGCATGGAAGACGTGCTGCACCGGCCGCACCACAGCAACGTGCTCGACACCGGCTCGCTCACGCACCTGCGGGAGTTTCTGGCGCGCGCCGGCGTCACGCCGTCGCAGTACGAGGCCAGGAAAGAGGCGTAGCCAGCGCAGCATCACCACCACGCGCACCGAGAGCGCGGAGAACACGCTCGCCACTCGTGACGCGGCTTGAGCCAAAGGTGCCGACAGCGTGCAGCACCTTTGGCCCGCCAAGCCTGCCAGCTGTTCAGACCTTCGCCGACTTCTTGGCCGCCCTCCTCGCGGCATCCAAGGCGGCCGCCTTCGCGGCGTGCTTCTCGGCACGAGACGGCTTGTGCGCGGCCTTGCCAGCAGCAGCCTTGTGCTCCTTTGGCGCCTTGTTTGGTTTGGGTTTGTCTTTGGCCTCGGGGTGGTGCGTCCTCACGAGCTTGTCGGCGGCCCTGACCCTGGGCTGCAGTGCCCGCTCCTGGCGTTTCAGCCTTTCTTCCTTGAGCAGCCGGCGCTCCTCTGCGAGCGCCTGTTCGGCCTCGGACGGCGCATGGCCCTCCCCCTGCAAGTGGATACGCTCCAGCATCGCGCGGTGCAGCATGGCACCGTTGTGCGCGATCTGCCGAGTCAGCGATGAAATGCGGATAGGCATGTCGCAGACCTCCGGTTGGGTGGAAGGGTCAATGTACGACTGCGCCGGGCGGTCTAGCAACATCGGCCGCGGAATCAAAATGCAAGCCATGACTTACATACCAAGACTCCCTAACGAGCTCGGTGAGCTTCTTCGGCGACGACGCGAGGATCTCGGCCTCAGCAAAAAGCAGTGGCCGAGCGTGCGGGCCGCATGCGTGAGGTGGTCTATCGCCTCGAGGGAGGCGACGAGGCATCCGTGTCGTCCCTCTTCGACGTGCTGCGCTCGTTGAACCTGGTCATGCGCATCGAGCCGGCCGGCCTGCCGACGATGGAGGAAGTGGCAGCCGCCTTCAACAAGGACGACGATGCTGCCTGAACGCATCCCGCAGTTCGACGTCGCCATCGGCAATCGCTTCGCGGCGAGCCAGCTGATCAAGACGTCGACCTACGAGTTTCGATACCTGGATTCGTCGCCGGAGCAGCCTTCTGTCGCCCTGCTGATGCCCGCTGCGACGAGGCTCACCTGGACGGACAGGGACCTTTTCCCGCCCATGGACCAGAACCTTCCCGAGGGCGACCTGTTCATGCGCATCCGGGCGCGGTTCCCGAAGCAGCAGACCACGGCGATGCACCTGCTCGCCCTCGCCGGCGACAACGGCATCGGTCGCCTCGGCTATCGCATCCCCGGCGCTGACGCGACGCCCGCAGCAGCGCCCTTGAGCAAGGAGGCCTTGCTCAGCATGGCCTACTCGCCGAGCGCCTTCGATGAGCTGGTGGCGGCCTACCTGAGCACTGGTGCCGGCATCGCCGGCATGCAGCCGAAGATCATGGTTCCCGAAGTCCGGGTTTCGGTGCCGATTCCCACGCTCATCGTGAAGGCGGCGAGCGAGGCCTACCCCGGCCTGGCCGCCAACGAATTTCTGTGCCTGCGCGCTGCGAACCTGGCCGGCATCGAGACGCCCGTCTTCGACTTGTCGCACGACGGCAAGATGCTCGTGCTGGAGCGCTTCGACACCCTGCTGAACCCAGGCGCCACCGTGGAGCGCCTCGGCTTCGAGGACATTGCGACGCTCACTGGGCAGCGTGTGCGCGACACGCTCTCCGACCGCAAGTACCACGGCAGCTACGAGCGCATTGCGGGGCTGCTGAAGCAACTGCAGTTGCCCCAGGACAACCTTGACCGCTTCTTCGAGCAGGTCGCGTTCTCCATCATGGTTCGCAACGGCGACGCGCACCTGAAGAACTTCGGGCTCCTCTACCGATCGCCGAGCAATATCTGGCTGGCGCCGATGTTCGACGTCGTGACGACGGCCATCTACCGCTACACGCAATACGCCGGTGGCCCCGAGCTCGAAGACCGGACGCTGGCGCTCAAGCTCTTCGCGGGTAGGCACGCGACGAAGGCCTATCCGACGACGGAGGAGCTTCTCGCCTTCGGCGCGCGGGTGTGCAACGTGAAAGCCCCCGCCACGAAGCTCAGGCGCATTGCCCAGGGCATGGAGCAAGCACTGCGCGAGGCGAAGTCCGATGACAGAGTTCCGCGTGACTTGCTGGCACGCATGCATGAAGTCTGGAACTCCGGCCTTGAATACGGCAAGGGCGGTGCCTGAAGACTGGGAGGTCAGAACGCGTCGCCGGGCACACGAACGAAGCCTTCCATCAACACGCGCGCGCTGCGACTCATGATGGCCTTGGTGACGGTCCATTCACCGTTCACCTGGGTGGCCTCAGCCCCCACGCGCAAGGTGCCCGACGGGTGGCCGAAACGCACCGCGTTGCGCTGGCCGCCGCCGGCCGCAAGGTTGACCAGCGTGCCGGGAATGGCAGCCGCGGTGCCGATGGCCACGGCCGCCGTACCCATCATCGCGTGGTGCAGCTTGCCCATCGAGAGCGCGCGCACCAGCAGGTCCACGTCACCGGCCGCCACCGGCTTGCCGCTGGAGGCGACGTAGTCCTTCGGCTTGGCGACGAAGG
Source organism: uncultured Rivibacter sp. (assembly GCA_946480925.1). The sequence continues at coordinate 94,218 of CAMLLU010000013.1, read as the reverse complement.
CGATCTTGGGCGTGTGCTGGCGCGTGGCGGCTTCGTCGACGTGCTTGATGAGGCCCATGCGCACCGCGCCGTGGGCACGGAGGGTCTCGAACATCGCGAGCGCCTTGGCGTCGCCGTTGATCGCGTCCTGCAGCTCGCATCCGGTGTAGCCGATCGCTTCGGCATTCACGAAGATGGTCGGGATGCCGGCGTTGATCATCGTAGCCTGGAGCGTGCCGAGGCCCGGCACTTCGAGGTCGTCGACGAGCTTTCCGGTCGGAAACATCGCACCGCCCGAGCCCTCTTCTTCGGCAGCCGGGTCCATGAACTCGAGCTGCACTTCGGCGGCAGGGAAGGTCACGCCGTCGAGCTCGAAGTCACCGGTTTCCTGCACGGTGCCGTTGGTGATGGGCACGTGCGCGACGATGGTCTTGCCGATGTTGGCCTGCCAGATGCGCACGACGGCCACGCCGTTGTAGGGCACGCGACTGGCATCGACCAACCCGTTGCTGATGGCGAACGGGCCGACCGCCGACGACAGGTTGCCGCAGTTGCCGCTCCAGTCCACGAAGGGCTTGTCGATCGACACCTGGCCGAAGAGGTAGTCCACGTCATGGCCGGGGCGCGAGCTCTTCGAGACGAGGACGGCCTTGCTCGTGCTCGACGTGGCGCCGCCCATGCCGTCGATCTGCTTGCCATAAGGGTCGGGGCTGCCGATCACGCGCAGCAGCAGCGCCTCGCGCGCCTTGCCGGGTTGCTGCGCGGCCTCGGGCAGGTCCTGCAGGCGGAAGAACACGCCCTTGCTGGTGCCGCCGCGCATGTAGGTGGCCGGGATGCCGATTTGCGGGGTGCTGGCCATGCTCAAGCTGCCTTCCTGTTGGATTCGAGGAAGTCCTGCGCGAAGCGCTGCAGCACGCCGCCGGCTTCGTAGATCGACACCTCTTCGGCGGTATCGAGGCGGCAGGTCACCGGCACATCGACACGCTCGCCGTTCTTGCGGTGGATCACCAGCGTGAGCGTGGTACGCGGCTCGCGCTCGCCGATCACGTCGAAGGTTTCGGTGCCGTCGATGCCGAGCGTCTTGCGGTTCACGCCGGGCTTGAACTCCAGCGGCAGCACGCCCATGCCGATGAGGTTGGTGCGGTGGATGCGTTCGAAGCCTTCGGCGACGATGGCTTCCACGCCGGCGAGCCGCACACCCTTGGCGGCCCAGTCGCGCGAAGAACCCTGGCCGTAGTCGGCACCGGCGATCACGATGAGCGGCTGCTTGCGCTGCATGTAGGTCTCGATCGCCTCCCACATGCGGGTGATGGTGCCTTCGGGCTCGATGCGCGCCAGCGAACCGGGCTTCACCTGGCCCTCCACGACGACCATCTCGTTCTTCAGCGTCGGGTTCGCGAAGGTCGCGCGCTGCGCGGTGAGGTGGTCACCGCGGTGGGTGGCATAGGAGTTGAAGTCCTCTTCCGGCAAGCCCATCTTCGCGAGGTATTCCCCGGCCGCACTGTCGGGCAGGATGGCGTTGGACGGTGACAAGTGGTCGGTCGTGATGTTGTCGCCCAGCACCGCGAGCGGGCGCATGCCCCGCAGCGTGCGAACACCCGCCAGCGCGCCTTCCCAGTAAGGTGGGCGGCGGATGTAGGTGGTTTGCGGCCGCCAGTCGTACAACGGCTTCACCCGCTCGCTGGATGCAGCGCGCTGCTCGAACATCGGGATGTAGACGTCGCGGAACTGCTGCGGCTTCACGGCCTGGGTCACGATGGCGTCGATCTCCTCGTCGCTCGGCCACAGGTCTTTCAGCGTGACGGGCTTGCCGGTCCTGTCGACACCGAAGCTGTCCTTCTCGATGTCGAAGCGCACCGTGCCGGCGATGGCATAGGCCACCACGAGCGGCGGCGAGGCCAGGAAGGCCTGCTTCGCATACGGGTGGATGCGGCCGTCGAAGTTGCGGTTGCCCGAGAGCACTGCCGTCGCGTACAGGTCGCGGTCGATGATCTCCTGCTGGATCTTCGGGTCGAGCGCGCCCGACATGCCGTTGCAGGTGGTGCAGGCGAAGGCGACGATGCCGAAGCCGAGTTGCTCGAGCTCGTGCTTGAGGCCCGCTTCCTCGAGGTACAGCGCCACGGCCTTGGAGCCGGGGGCCAGCGAGCTTTTCACCCAGGGCTTGCGTTGCAGGCCCAGCCGGTTGGCGTTGCGCGCCAGCAGGCCGGCCGCGATCACGTTGCGCGGGTTGCTGGTGTTGGTGCAGCTCGTGATGGCCGCGATGATCACCGCGCCGTCGGGCATCCTGCCGGTCTCCAGCGCCCACGGGCCCGCGATACCCTTGGCGGCGAGGTCGGTGGTGGCCACGCGCGCATGCGGGTTCGAGGGGCCCGCCATGTTGCGCACCACGCTCGACAGGTCGAACTGCAGCGTGCGCTCGTACTTCGCGGTCTTCAGCGCATCGGCCCACAGGCCGGTGTGCCTGGCATACGTCTCGACCAGCTTCACCTGTTCGTCACTGCGGCCGGTGAGCTTGAGGTAGTCGATGGTCTGCTGGTCGATGAAGAACATCGCCGCGGTGGCACCGTACTCCGGCGCCATGTTGGAGATGGTGGCGCGGTCGCCCAGCGTGAGCGCCGCGGCACCAACGCCGCGGAATTCCAGATACGCGCCCACCACCTTCTGCTTGCGCAGGAACTCGGTGAGCGCCAGCACGACGTCGGTGGCGGTGATGCCCGGCTGCGGCTTGCCTGAAAGCTCCACGCCCACGATCTCGGGCAGGCGCATCCAGGAAGCGCGGCCCAGCATCACGTTCTCGGCCTCGAGCCCGCCCACGCCCACCGCAATGACGCCCAGCGCATCGACGTGAGGCGTGTGGCTGTCGGTACCGACCAGCGTGTCGGGGAAGGCCACGCCGTCCTGCGCATGGATCACCGGCGACATCCGCTCCAGGTTGATCTGGTGCATGATCCCGTTCCCCGCCGGGATCACGTCGACGTTCTTGAACGCGAGCTTGGTCCACTCGATGAAGTGGAAGCGGTCCTCGTTGCGGCGGTCCTCGATCGCACGGTTCTTCTCGAACGCCTTCGGGTCGAACCCTCCGCACTCCACCGCCAGCGAATGGTCGACGATCAGCTGCACCGGCACGACCGGGTTCACCTGGGCCGGGTCACCCCCCTGCTGCGCGATGGCATCGCGCAGGCCCGCCAGGTCCACCAGCGCCGTCTGGCCAAGGATGTCGTGGCAGACCACCCGCGCCGGGAACCACGGGAAGTCACGTTCGCGCCTGCCCTCGACGATCTGCACGAGGCATTCGCGCAGGATGGCCGGCTCGCAGCGGCGCACCAGGTTCTCTGCATGCACGCGCGAGGTGTAGGGCAGCGTGTCCCAGGCACCGGGGCGGATCTCCTCGACCGCGGCACGCGCGTCGAAGTAGTCCAGCGCCGTGCCCGGCAGGGGCTTGCGGTAGGCGGTGTTCATCGTGGGTCTCTGGCTGATTACTGGTGTTGGGCCCGGCTGCCGAAATGCCTCACCGCGCAGGCGCTGAGAACGCCGAGGACCACGGAGTCTTGTCTTCTCTGCGCATCTCCGCGTCCTCTGCGCCTCCGTGGTGAGTGTGTTCAGGTCCGGTCTTTCAACGGCACGAACTTCAGGTCTTCGGGGCCGGTGTAGTTGGCGCTCGGGCGGATGATCTTGCCGTCGATGCGCTGCTCGATCACGTGCGCGCTCCAGCCGCTGGTGCGCGAGATCACGAACAGCGGCGTGAACATCGCCGTGGGCACACCCATCATGTGATAGCTCACCGCCGAGAACCAATCAAGGTTGGGGAACATCTTCTTGATCTCCCACATCACCGACTCCAGCCGCTCGGCGATGTCGAACATCTTCATGTTCTTCGCATCGGCACTCAGCTCGCGCGCCACTTCCTTGATGACCTTGTTGCGCGGGTCGCTCACGGTGTAGACCGGGTGGCCGAAGCCGATGACCACCTCCTTGCGCTCGACGCGCGCGCGGATGTCGGCCTCGGCTTCGTCGGGGTTGTCGTAGCGCTTCTGGATCTCGAAGGCCACCTCGTTGGCGCCCCCGTGCTTGGGGCCGCGCAGCGCGCCGATGGCGCCGGCGACGGCCGAATACATGTCGGAGCCGGTGCCGGCGATCACGCGGCCGGTGAAGGTGGAAGCGTTGAACTCGTGCTCCGCATAGAGGATGAGCGAGGTGTGCATCGCGCGCACCCACAGGTCGCTGGGCTTCCTACCGTGCAGCAGGTGCAGGAAATGGCCGCCGATGGAGTCGTCGTCGGTCTCCACGTCGATGCGTTTGCCGTTGTGGCTGAAGTGGTACCAGTACAGCAGCATCGAGCCCAGCGAGGCCATCAGCTTGTCGGCGATGTCGCGCGCGCCGGGGTGGTTGTGGTCGTCCTTCTCGGGGCTCAGGCAGCCGAGCGTGGAGACGGCGGTGCGCATCACGTCCATCGGGTGGGCCGAGGGCGGCAGTTGCTCCAGCGCGGCCTTCACGGCCGCGGGTACACCCCGCAGGGCCTTGAGCTTGCGCTTGTAGGCGGCGAGCTCGGCCCCATTGGGAAGCTTGCCGTGCACCAGCAGGTGGGCGATCTCTTCGAACTCGCAGGCGGTGGCCACGTCGAGGATGTCGTAGCCGCGGTAGTGCAGGTCGTTGCCGGTGCGGCCCACGGTGCACAGCGCGGTGTTGCCGGCGGCGGTGCCCGAGAGGGCGACGGATTTCTTGGGCTTGAAGGCGGTCGTGGTGGCGGTATCGCTCATGGTGTGAGTGCTCCTCGGATTACTTCTTGGCCGCGAACAGCGCGTCCAACTTCTGCTCGTAAGCGAGATAACCGATGCGGTCGTACAGCTCCTCGCGCGTTTGCATCAGGTCGATCACGTTCTTCTGGTGCCCGTCGCGGCGGATCGCCTGGTACACGGCTTCGGCGGCCTTGTTCATCGCGCGGAAGGCGCTCAAAGGGTAAAGCACCATCGCGACGCCCGCCCCCTTCAATTCCTCCACAGTGAACAGAGGTGTTTTGCCGAACTCGGTGATGTTGGCGAGCACCGGCGCCTTCACGGCGTCCACGAACTTGCGATACGTCGGCAGGTCGTAGGCCGCTTCGGCAAAGATGCCGTCGGCACCCGCCTCCACGCAGGCGATGGCGCGCTCGATGGCGGCGTCCACGCCTTCCATCTGGATGGCGTCGGTGCGCGCGATGAGGAAGAAGTCCGCATCGGTCTTCGCGTCGGCCGCGGCCTTCACCCGGTCGACCATCTCCTGCTGCGACACGATCTCCTTGCCCGGGCGGTGGCCGCAGCGCTTGGCGCCCACCTGGTCTTCGATGTGGCAGGCCGCCGCGCCGAACTTGATGAGGCTCTTGACGGTGCGCTCGATGTTGAAGGCGCTCGGCCCGAAGCCGGTGTCGATGTCCACCATCAGCGGCAGCTCGCACACGTCGGTGATGCGGCGGATGTCGGTGAGCACGTCGTCGAGGTTGTTGATGCCCAGGTCGGGCATGCCCAGCGAGCCGGCCGCCACGCCGCCGCCTGAGAGATAGATCGAGCGGTAGCCCGCGCGCTCCGCCAGCAGCGCATGGTTGGCGTTGATGGCGCCGATGACTTGCAGCGGCTGCTCTTCGCGCAGCGCGGCACGGAAGCGCGCGCCGGGGGAGGAACGGGTGGTCATGCTCGTTTCCTTCTAGACATGAAACAGATGGCGACCTTGGCGCAATGCGCGTGCCATGCCGCCCGGCAGCCGGTGACTTGCTTACAAGCTGTTGATTTGCAATGGAAAACTGCTGCATCCGTGGCTTGGCCAATGTTCCTGCGGGCCGCACATCGTTTCACTCCTGAAAACCCATGATTCAATTCCGGCTCGACCAGTGAAACACCCTGAAACCGCCATGAAACCGACTTTGCCGCAGCCTCGCACCAACGCCAACCCGCTGCGCCAACCCCGCATCGTGGCCGTGGGCCTGCACCGCCTGCGTGGCCTGCTGCAGGACTTGGCGCCCGCATTCGCAGACCGTGCCCGCGTGGAAGTGCTGGACAAGGGCTTCGAAGACGCAGTGGCCGAGGTGCGCGCGCGACAGGCGGCCGAACCCATCGACGTGCTGGTGTCGGCCGGCTCCAACGGCGCCTTCCTGCGCCAGCACCTCGACCTGCCGGTGGTGCTGGTGAAGGTGGGCGGCTACGACGTGATGCGGGCGCTGGGCCGCGCCCGTGCGATCTCGCCGCGCATTGCGATGGTGGCCTACGGCGAGCCGTCGCCCGAGGTGCAGCAATTCAACGAACGCTTCGGCCTCGGCGTCGAGCAGCGCAGCTACCGCACCGAAGAAGAAGCTCGCGACTGCGTGCGCGAGCTGCGCGCCATCGGCATCGAGGTGGTGGTGGCGCCGGGCCTCGTGGCCGACCTGGCCGAAGAAGCCGGCATGACGGCCGTCTTTCTTTATTCGCAAGACGCCGTGCGTGAAGCGCTCGACGACGCAGTGGAGATCGCGCGCGTGGCCCGCATCGAGCTGGCCAAGCGCGAGCGGCTCAACACCATCCTCGCGCAGCTGAAGGACGGCGTGGTGGCGGTGGACCTGCACGAATGCATCGAGACCCTCAACCCCGCGATGGAACAGCTGCTGGGCGCCAGCGCTGCCGCGCTGCTGGGCCGGCGCCTGTCCGACGTGGCACCCGAGCTCAGCTTGCGTGCCACGCTGGCCGAGGCGCGCGCCGAGCTGGAACAGGTGCAGCGCCTGGGCACACGCACGCTGGTGGCCAGCCGCATGCCCATCGTCGAACAGGGCCAGCAGACCGGCGCGGTGCTCACCTGCCAGGACCCGGCAGCCATCCACCGCGTGGACCGCAGCCTGCGCGCCAGCCGCCGGCCGCGCGGCGGTGCCACCGCGCGCTACGAGCTCGAGCAGATCATCGGTGCCAGTGCGGCCATCCAACGCACCAAGGCCTTGGCCGCGGCCTGCGCGGCCAGCGATGCCACCGTGCTCATCACGGGTGAAAGCGGCACCGGCAAGGAGCTGCTCGCGCAAGGCATCCACAGCGCCAGCCGGCGCCGCCAGCAGCCCTTCGTGGCTGTGAACTGCGCAGCCTTCCCCGAGTCGCTGCTCGAAAGCGAACTCTTCGGCTACGAAGAAGGCGCCTTCACCGGCTCGCGGCGCGGCGGCAAGGCGGGCCTGTTCGAAGCGGCGCACACCGGCACCATCTTTCTCGACGAAGTGGGCGAGATGCCCGTGCCGCTGCAGACACGGCTGCTGCGCGTGCTGCAGGAACGCGAGATCCTGCGCATCGGCTCCACCGAGCCCATGCCGGTGGACGTGCGCGTGATCGCCGCCACGCACCGCGACCTGCAGGCGCAGGTGGAAGCCGGCGCCTTCCGCCGCGACCTCTACTACCGGCTCAACATCCTGAGGCTGGCCCTGCCGCCACTGCGCGAGCGGCGCGACGACGTGCCGCTGCTGGCCACCCACCTGCTCGACAAGGTGGCGCGGCGACTGCAGGCCGACGTGTCACACGCCGCACCCGCGATGCAGACGCTGCTGGCGCACGCCCCGCACTACCACTGGCCCGGCAACGTGCGCGAGCTGGAGAACATCATCGAACGCGTGGTGGTCTACAGCACGAGCGGCCGCCTGGCCGCCGGGGCGCCGCTGCAAGGCGAGCCGCTGCTGCACGTGATGGGCGACATCGCACCCGAGCTCTTTGCGGCAGCAACACCGCCGCCCGCGACTGCAACACCTGAGGTTGCGGCCCCCGCATCGCTGAGCGCCGCACGCAAGACAGCCGAGCGCCAGCGCGTACTCGAAGTGCTCGACGCCTGCAACGGCAACCGCACCCTCGCCTGCCGGCAGCTCGGCATCAGCCGCGCCACGTTGTGGCGCAAGCTCAACGCCAGATAGCCGAGGCAGGACGAGTTGCTGACTGCCAGGCAGCGACGAGTGGGCAGACAATGCCTCGGACTTCAAAGGGAGAACAATGGCGAACAAACCATCATTCAATGGCGCCTGGACCGCCTTCATGGCAGTCAGGTTCCCGGTGGCAGAGGTGGGCAGGAAGATCGGGGGAGCCGTTCAGAAAAACATAGAACCTCCCAAGGATGAGGGCCGCTGGGAGAACGCCTGCCCCATCCGAATGAGCTATGTCTTGAATTACACCGGCTTTGCAATTCCAAAGAGTTCCCGGTACCCAATGGTCAGCGGCGGAGATGGGTACCAGTACATCTATCGCGTCAATGCCATGCTCGACTACATGGAGCACGCTTTCGGAAAGCCCGACAAGGTGGTGAGATCCCCTCAGGAATCCGACTTTGCCGGCATGAAGGGGATCATCGTGGTCAGAGGACACGGCTGGAGCAACGCTGGCGGCCACGTGACCCTGTGGGATGGCACCCATTGTTCGGACAGCTGTCATTTGCTCCACAACCCCGACAACGGGCCTTTCGTTCCGGAGACTGCTTCGATATGGGTGTTGCGTTGAGGGCTACCGCCGCCGTGGTGTGCACCGCCTTGCTGGGAGCTTGGGGCTCCTCGCAAGCCACACCAGACTCTAAAGAGCTGCCGATATACACGTACTCCCCAAAAACGCTGCTCAAGAATTGGGCCCTGACGATTTGTCTCGCCAGGATTTCTCCGGACGACGCCGCGAAAACGGACGCCAGTGCAACCGCAAGCGCCTATCTGGAATACGGCAAGCAACCTCCAGAGGCTTATGACGAACTCAGGGCACTCGTCAACAAGTACGTCAGCATGAAGTACGGCGGCCACGAAACCCAAGCCGAGTTCAACACGATGAAATGTATTGACCTCTTCCACAGTAAAGAACTGGACCGTGTGGCCACCAAGTGGGCCAGCAAGAGATAGCGGCACGCCCACATCGGAGACCACTGTTCGGCGGCCACAAGGCAGGCCTGCGTGACCCCAAGGCTTTCGATGCCGTGCCGAAAAGCCCGTCAGTTCCTCAGCAGTTACCCCAGTAAGTCAGATCACTGACGGGTCAACCCTTGCGTGATCGTGCCTATTGCTGCGCTTGCACACCCTGCCTACGCTTGCGCCTTTCACCACGAGGCACGGATCTGTGGCGAACGAGCATCACGCAACGCAAGGCGGGTCGGCGATTCTCGAAACGCATGACCTGACCAAGGAGTTCAAGGGCTTTGTCGCGGTCAACAAGGTGAACCTGCGCGTGGCGCGCGGCAGCATCCATGCGCTCATCGGCCCCAATGGCGCGGGCAAGACCACCTGCTTCAACCTGCTGACGAAGTTCCTCACGCCCACGGCCGGGCAGATCGTCTTCAACGGCATCGACATCACGCGCGAGAAGCCGGCGCACATCGCGCGGCGCGGCGTGATCCGCTCGTTCCAGATCTCGGCGGTGTTCCCCCATCTTTCGGTGCTCGAAAACGTGCGCGTGGCCTTGCAGCGCAAGCTCGGCACCTCGTTCCACTTCTGGCGCCCTGAGCGCTCGCTCGACACGCTGAACGATCGCGTGCTGGAGCTGCTGCATGCGGTGGACCTGGAGGCCTATGCCGGCCAGCTGACGGTGAACCTGTCTTACGGTCGCAAGCGCGCGCTCGAGATCGCCACCACGCTGGCCATGGAGCCCGAGCTCATGCTGCTGGACGAACCCACGCAGGGCATGGGGGCCGAAGACGTGGACCGCATCCGCCAGCTCATCAAGAAGGTGTCGGCCGGCCGCACCGTGCTGATGGTGGAGCACAACATGAGCGTGGTGTCGAGCATCGCCGACCGCATCACCGTGCTGCAGCGAGGCGCCACGCTGGCCGAAGGCAGCTATGCGGAGGTGTCGCGCAACCCGGCGGTGATCGAGGCGTACATGGGCACGGCCCACAACGAGCTCCAAGGATCACATTGATGGGCACGAAGTTCCTCGAAGTGCGCGAGCTGCATGCCTGGTACGGCGAATCGCACGTGCTGCACGGCGTGAACTTCGACGTCGAAGAAGGCGAGGTCGTCACGCTGCTGGGCCGTAACGGTGCCGGGCGCACGAGCACGCTGCGCGCCATCATGGGCCTCACCGGCAGCCGCAAGGGCTCGGTACGCGTGCGCGGCACCGAAACCATCGGCCTGCCCACGCACCGCATCGCCCGCCTTGGCCTGGGCTACTGCCCGGAAGAGCGCGGCATCTTCTCGAGCCTTTCGGCCGAAGAGAACCTGCTCCTGCCGCCCCAGCTGGCCGAAGGGGGCATGAGCGTGGAGCAGATCTACGCGATGTTCCCGAACCTGCAGGAGCGCGCTGCCAGCCAGGGCACGCGACTGTCGGGCGGTGAACAGCAGATGCTGGCGGTGGCGCGCATCCTGCGCACCGGCGCCAAGCTGCTGCTGCTCGACGAGATCTCCGAAGGCCTGGCACCGGTGATCGTGCAGAAGCTGGCCGAAACGGTGACCACGCTGCGGCGCCAGGGCTACACCATCGTGATGGTCGAGCAGAACTTCCGCTTCGCCGCGCCGCTGGCCGATCGCTTCCTTGTCATGGAACACGGCTGCATCACGCAGTCCTTCACCCAGTCCGAGCTGCCCTCCCGCATGGAGCAGCTGCAGGAAACGCTGGGGGTGTGAGCCCACGAAGTCCCCACCCTTGATTGATGACACCCACAAGGAGATGAACTTGAAACTCAAATCGGTTGCCGCTGCCTGCGGCCTTGTGTTTGCTGCATCGGTGGCGCAAGCCCAATACTCCGGTGACGTGATCCGCATCGGCTTCATCACCGACCTGTCGGGCCTGTATTCCGACATCGACGGCCCGGCCGGCGCCGAGGCCATCAAGATGGCCATTGCCGACGCGGGCGGCTCCATCAACGGCAAGAAGGTGGAGCTGCTGGTGGCCGACCACCAGAACAAGGCCGACGTGGCCGCCGCCAAGGCGCGCGAATGGTTCGACCAGCAGGGCATGGACCTGCTCATCGGCGGCACCAACTCCGGCACCAGCCTGGCCATGGCCAAGGTGGCTGCCGAAAAGAAGAAGCCCTTCATCGCCGTGGGTGCCGCCACCTCGGCACTCACCAACGACCAGTGCACGCCCTACACCGTGCACTGGGCCTACGACACCGTGGCACTGGCCAAGGGCACCGGCAACGCGGTGGTGAAGGCCGGCGGCAAGAGCTGGTACTTCCTGCAGGCCGACTACGCCTTCGGCGCGGCGCTGCAGTCCGACACGGCCAACGTGGTGAAGGCCGCTGGCGGCACGGTGGTGGGCACGGTGAAGCACCCGCTGTCGGCGAGCGACTTCTCTTCGTTCCTGCTGCAGGCGCAGTCGAGCAAGGCGCAGATCCTGGGTCTGGCCAACGCGGGCGGCGACACCATCAACTCCATCAAGGCCGCCAACGAGTTCGGCATCACGCAGAGCATGAAGCTCGCAGGCCTGCTGGTGTTCATCAACGACATCCACTCGCTGGGCCTGAAGACCACGCAGGGCATGTACCTCACCGACAGCTGGTACTGGAACCAGAACGCCGAGACGCGCGCGTGGAGCCGCAAGTTCTTCGAGAAGATCAAGCGCATGCCCTCGTCGCTGCAGGCCGGCGACTATTCGGCCACGCTCAGCTACCTCAACGCGGTGAAGGCGGCCAAGACCGATGACGCCGACAAGGTGCTCGAGCAGCTGCGCAAGACCAAGGTCAACGACGTCTTCGCCAAGAACGGCTTCATCCGCGCCGACGGCCGCATGGTGCACGACATGTACCTGATGCAGGTGAAGACCCCCGCGCAGTCCACCGAGCCGTGGGACTACTACAACGTGGTGCACACCTTCAAGGGCGAAGAGGCCTGGACCACCAAGGCCGAAACCAAGTGCGCGCTCTGGAAGTGAAAGACGTCGGCGGGCCGGCGAAGCCAGCTCCGCCGTACCGCCACTTGAGACGGACAGCCCGGCCACCGCGAAGCCATGACTGAAATCTTCGGCATCCCCCTGCAAGCCCTGCTGGGCCAGCTGCTGCTCGGGCTGGTCAACGGTTCGTTCTACGCCATGCTGAGCCTGGGGCTCGCAGTGATCTTCGGCCTGCTGGGCATCGTCAACTTCGCGCACGGCGCGCTCTACATGATCGGCGCCTACGTGGCGTGGCTGATGCTGGAGCACCTGGGCCTGAACTACTGGCTGGCCCTCGTGATGGCACCGCTGGTGGTGGGCGCATTGGGCGTGCTGATCGAGCGGCTCTTCCTCAAGCACCTTTACAAGCTCGACCCGCTGTACGGCCTGCTGCTCACCTTCGGCCTCGCGCTCATCGCCGAAGGCATCTTCCGCGACCGGTTCGGCGTGTCCGGCCAGCAATACCCCGTGCCCGAAGCACTGCAGGGCGCCACCAACCTGGGCTTCATGATCCTGCCCAACTACCGCGGCTGGGTCATCGTGGCATCGCTCGCCATCTGCCTCACCACGTGGTTCCTCATCGAAAAGACCAGTCTGGGCGCCAAGCTTCGTGCCGGCACCGAGAACCCGGCGCTGGTGCAGGCCTTCGGCATCAACGTGCCGCGCATGGTGATGTTCACCTACGCCGGTGGCGCCGCGCTGGCAGCCATGGCCGGCGTGCTGGCAGCGCCGGTGATCCAGATCACGCCGCTCATGGGCTCCAACCTCATCATCGTGGTGTTCGCGGTGGTGGTGATCGGCGGCATGGGGTCCATCCTCGGCTCCATCGTCACCGGCCTGCTGCTGGGCTTGATCGAAGGACTCACCAAGGTGTTCTACCCGGAGGGGTCGAACATCGTGGTGTTCGTGATCATGGCCATCGTGCTGATGCTTCGCCCCGCGGGCCTGTTCGGCAAGGAGAAGTGACGTGACCACTCCCGCAACGGCCGCCACCTCCTCCGTCAGCGCCACGCCCGCTGCGCCCAAGGCCGGCCCCATGGCACCGGCCGGCCAGCACCGTGCCGCACGCACCGCCTGGCTGGTGGTGCTGGCCGCGCTCGCCGTCGCGCCCTTCGCCGGCATCTACCCCGTGTTCCTCATGAAGGCGCTGTGCTTCGCGATCTTCGCGTGCGCCTTCAACCTGCTGCTGGGCTTCACCGGCCTGCTGTCCTTCGGGCATGCCGCGTTCATGGGCTCGGCTGCCTACGCCACCGGCTGGCTGGTGCGATCGGCCGGGCTGTCACCCGAGCTGGGCCTGCTGGCCGGCACGCTGGTGGCCGCCGCCATCGGCCTCGTGGTCGGGCTCATCGCGATCCGCCGCCAGGGCATCTACTTCGCGATGATCACGCTCGCGATGGCGCAGATGGTGTACTTCGTGTGCCTGCAGGCACCCTTCACCGGCGGAGAAGACGGCCTGCAGGGCGTGCCGCGCGGCAAGCTTCTCGGCCTGCTGCCGCTCGAGAACGACCTAGTGATGTACTTTTTCGTGCTCGCGGTGTTCGTGGCGGTGTTCCTCGCCATCATCCGCATCGTGCATTCGCCCTACGGCCAGGTGCTCAAGGCCATTCGCGAGAACGAAGCGCGCGCCATCTCGCTGGGCTACCACGTCGACCGCTACAAGCTCCTGGCCTTCGTGCTGTCCACCGCGCTGGCGGGTCTGGCCGGTGCGTTGAAGACGCTCGTGCTCGGCTTCGCCACGCTGTCCGACGTGCACTGGTCGCTCTCGGGCGAAGTGGTGCTGATGACGCTGCTGGGCGGCATGGGCACCTTCACCGGCCCGGTGCTGGGAGCCTTCACCATCGTCGGGCTGCAGAACTTCCTGGCCGACCGCGTGGGATCGTGGGTCACGGTGATCATCGGCGCCATCTTCGTGCTGTGCGTGCTGGCCTTCCGACGCGGCTTCGTCGGTGAGCTGCTGGCTTGGCGCGAGCGGCGTGCGCACAAGCACGCCCCTTGAGGCTCAAGGGGCCGACAGCGTTTCCTTCATCGCCAGCTTCAGGCGCTTGCGGCCTTCGGCGTTGGTCGACCGCCAGGCCTTCAGGGCCAGCGCCAGGAACTGCTGCTCCGCGGCACTCAGGCCCTGCGGCTGCTGCTCTTCATCGAGCCACCCCGCGGGCTGGCCGCACGCCGCCTCGACCTGCCGCGCGAGCTTGTCGCCAATGGGCCTGCTGCTCTTGATCTGGCTCCACATGCTGGGGCTGACCTGCAACTTCAGCGCAAACGCCTGCTCCATGCCCTTGGGTGGCACGCCCGCACGCATCTGCTCTTCGGCAAACAGCTGGAAGAGATAAAGGGCGTTGTTTCTTCGGGTGATAGTGGTGTTGTCGGACACGGGCTGTGGCGCAGGCAAAACGTTCACGAGAAAAAAGATTGTCGCACCTGCTTGACGATTTAGTTAAGAGTCTTTACAGTCCGCCTCCTCGTTGCAGTGCACCTGCAGCGTTTCAAGTTCCCACCAACCATTTTCTGAAGCACCCATCGTGAAAGCCCCAGGACACATCACCAACCGCCAGCTGCCCCTATCGGGCAAGTGCGCGTTCGTGCGTGCAGCCTTCTGCCGGGCAGCCGCGATGAAGCATTACCGCCAATCCACCAGCGGCAACCAGCGACCGGTCGGGTCGCTTGGTTTCGATCGCCGCAGTGAGGATTGGACACACCCGGGCGAGGGAGGCGCATAGGCGCCCCCTTCAACTCGATCCACAAGTCGAGGCCCGGTTCCGAAAGGACCCGGGCCTTTTTGCTTTTTGTTTGCTCGTGACCCACCGGGTCACACCGAGGCGCAAGCGCCCCGGACCGTTCTTTAACAACTTGCCAACGCAAGAAACGCGTGTGCACCTCGGTGCAGCCCGCGTCTCATTGCGGGTGTGTTTCGGCACAACGGTTGAACATGTTCTTCCCCAGCGCGGGGGCGGCCGGTATGTGCGCAACGGGGACGCCCGCTACGTGCAGCGAGACAAGCGCTGAGCGGTCGTGTGACCGCGCTCGCGCTGGAGCACAACCGCAATGAGATTTCTCTCTCGTTTTCAAGAAGCCTTCGTCGAGCTCACGCTTCGATGGGCGGAAACCGGCCGCAATGAATGGGCGGCGCCGGAACCCGTCACCGGATGGATTTTTTTGCTTCGTTAACTCAGTGGTCAGAGTGCCGGTCTGTCTAACCGGAAGTCGCGGGTTCGAGTCCCGCACGAGGCGCCAGTTTTGCCGCGGTAGCTCAGTTGGTAGAGCGCCGGCCTGAAGAGCCGGGCGTCGGGGGTTCAAGTCCCTCCTGCGGCACCAAGTCATACCTCCTTAGCTCAGCAGGATTCAGAGCGCCGGCCTACGAAGCCGGAGGTCGCACGTTCGAGTCGTGCAGGAGGTGCCAGTTCTTCTCGGTGTGGCGCAGTTGGCAGCGCGCGTGCTTTGGGAGCATGAGGCCGTCCGTTCGATCCGGACCACCGAGACCAGCTTCTCATCGAGGCCATGGCCGAATGGTTCAGGCACGAGATTGCAAACCTCGACACGCGTGTTCGATTCACGCTGGCCTCTCCAACTCTTTCAGTCCCAGTCGCGCTGGTGCGCAAAGGTGTGGCCGTAGCTCAATGGCAGAGCCGCGGTTTGTGGTGCCGCTGACGTCAGTTCGATTCCGACCGGTCACCCCTTTGCGTATCGATGCTCCAACAACCCCTCGTGGCGGAAATGGCAGACGCAACGGTCTCAGAAGCCGTGGCCGCAAGGCATGCCCGTTCAACCCGGGCCGAGGGGACCAACACTTCATGGAGAGCTGCCCGAGCGGTAAGGGGTTGGCTTGCTAAGCCAAGGCCGGTGCACAAGCGCCGCACAGGTTCGAGTCCTGTGCTCTCCGCCAAAGACAACTTCCTGTCTCGTTCGTCTAGTGGTCAGGACACGACGCTTTCAATGTCGGAACACGGGTTCGATTCCCGTACGAGACGCCAATCACGGATGGGGTGTAGTCGAGTGGCTTCAGACAGCCGGCTTTGAACCGGTGCACGCAGGTTCGATCCCTGCCACCCCTGCCACAACAAGGAGAAACAGCCATGGAGCTGATGAAAAACGTCCACGGATGGACCGAAGGCGTCGAGGTCGACTACCAGGCGCTCAACCAGATCCGCAACATCGCCGGCTTGCCGATCGTTGCTGGCCACGTTGCGATCATGCCGGACGTCCATCTCGGCAAAGGCGCCACGGTCGGCTCGGTGATCCCGACACGCGGCGCGATCATTCCCGCGGCGGTCGGGGTCGACATCGGCTGCGGGATGTGTGCCGTCCGCACCGACCTCGCTGCCAGCGACCTGCCGGAGAACCTTGCTACCGTTCGCTCGGCGATCGAGTCTTTGGTGCCGGTAGGGTTCGCGATGCACGACAAGGAAGTGAACCCGACGCATGAAGCCGCGCACGGTCGCGTGCTGAAGCAGCGCATGGACGAGCTCTACGCGCGCTTCGAGAAGCTATCGATCCTGCAGGTGCTGGGCTCCATTGATGCCCGCAAGATCTGGAAGCAGATCGGCACGCTGGGCGGAGGCAACCATTTCATCGAGCTGTGCATCGACGAGGCCGGCGCAGTGTGGGTAATGCTGCACTCGGGTTCGCGCAACATCGGCAAGAAGATCGGCGAAGCGGCCATCGGCATGGCCCGAGAGGCATGTGTCAAAGCTGGCGTTGCCCTGCCCGACCGTGACCTCGCATGGTTGAACGAAGGTACGGTGGAGTTTCAACAGTACGTCGAAGCCTTGCAGTGGGCACAGGACTACGCGGCAATCAACCGCGACCTGATGCTGTTCCGCGTGATGCGCGCGTTGCGGGAGACGCTGGTTCGCGAAGTCGGCTCCACCAAGGCGGCCATCAACTGCCACCACAACTACGCGACCGTCGAAGAGCACTTCGGCTCGAAGGTGTGGGTCACCCGCAAGGGCGCGGTGAGTGCACGCGAAGGCCAACTCGGGATCATCCCCGGCTCGATGGGTGCGAAGTCCTACATCGTGCGCGGCAAGGGCAACCCCTTGTCGTACTGCTCGTGCTCGCACGGCGCGGGCCGCCGACATTCGCGCGGCATGGCCAAGCGCCTGTTCGACCTGGAGGCGCTGGCAGCGCAGACCAGCGGCGTGGAGTGCCGCAAGGACGAAGGGGTGCTCGATGAGATCCCCAGCGCCTACAAGGACATAGACGCCGTGATGGCCGCTCAGGGCGACCTGGTGAGCGTGGAACACACGCTCAAGCAGGTCTTGTGTGTGAAAGGCTGAAGGACATCCGCTGGTGTGCTCTTTCAGGCCAGAAGCTCGATGGAAGAAAGGAGGCCCCTCCGATGCACCAGCACCCACACCAGCACGTCCTGCAACTCGACATCCAGGGCACGCCGCAGCGCTGGATCACGCTGGAACAGGCAGCGCTGCACTACGCCAGCGGCACCGTGGCCTGGGTCGAGGGCGACACGCCGCTGCGCACCTTGCGTGGCGGCTGGAACGTCGCCGCACAGCGCCAGTCTTCGCTCGAGATCCACCCCATCGTCGCGCTGCGCGGCGCGCCGCGCATCAACCTGTTCGAGGTGACGCCCGCGGTCGCCAAGCTCAAGCTGTTCCGCCGTGACCGGCACACCTGCGCCTACTGCGGCGGGCGCTTTCACGATCGCGAGTTGCAGTGCGAACACGTGGTGCCCGCCTCGCGCGGTGGCGGCTGGACGTGGATGAACCTGGTGACTGCCTGCGGCCCCTGCAACGGTCGCAAGGCCGACCGCACGCCGGAAGAAGCCGGCATGCCGCTCGTCTACCTGCCCTACGTGCCCAGCCGCTTCGAGGACTTTCTGCTCGAAGGCAGGCACATCCGCGCCGACGTGCACGAGTGGCTGGCGGCGCGTCTACCGAAGGGCTCGCGGCTGAGCTAAGCCGTTTCGACGATGTTCCTCTACCTCTCTCAAGGGGCGCCTGCGGGCGCCCCTTTTTCTTTGGGCGCTTTGGGCATCTTGCATTCACGGGGCCGCCTCCCCATCTGGCCAGTTGAGTCCTAGCCAGTTGGCGGATTCGTCGGCGCCCGCAGGCGCGTACCGTCGGCAGCGTCCTCTGCACAGGAGTCCGACCATGAGCAACGCAGCACCCGCCCTCAGCCCGCTGGCCGCCGTTTCAGAAGCCTTGTCGTCACTCGCCGAGGCGGTGGGTGCCAGCACCTTGTGCGTGCCCGGTCGCCACGGCCGCGCACTGGCCACGGCGGTGGCGTGGAGACCCGGCGTCGCGGTGACGGTGGCGCACGTGTTCCGCCGCACGCCGGCGGCACTGTCGTTCGTCGGACCCGAGGGCACGGTGGTGGAGGCCACGCTGGCAGGCATCGACTCGTCGACCGATCTCGCGATGTTCCGCATCCCCGAGGCCGCAGCGCCTGCCGTTACGGCGGGCGACGCCACGGCCTTGAAGGCCGGCGGCCTGGTGATGGCGGTGGGCCGCTCGTCCGGGGGCGACATCACCGCGAGCCACGGCATCGTCAACCGCAGCGCCGGGCCGTGGGAGACCTGGCTCGGCGGCCAGCTCGATCGCCTGATCCGGCTTGACGGCGGCTTGCACGAAGGCCTGTCGGGCGCACCGGTGGCCGATGCGGGCGGTGCCGTCGTCGGCATCGCGACCTCGGCGCTTTCACGCAGCTACGGCATGGTGGTGCCTGCCTCCACGGTGAGCCGCGTGGTCAACGCCTTGCTCACCAAGGGACACGTGCCGCGCGCCTTCCTCGGCATCAGCGCGCAAGCCGTTGCGGTGCAAGGCGAAGCAGACGGCCTGCTGATCACCGGCCTCGTGCCCGGCGGACCGGCGCAGGCTGCGGGCATGCGTGTCGGCGACATCCTCGTGCAGGTAGACGGTCAGCCCGCCAGCAGCTTGCAGGCGCTGCGACAGGCGCTGGCCGACAAGGTGGGCCAGGCCGTGAAGGCCACGGTGCACCGAGGCGGTGTGCCGGCTGAACTGACGTTGACGGTGGCTCAATGGCCGACCGAGAAGCGCCACCACTGCTAGCCGCTGAAGCAGCTGCACTGCCGTTGCACGTGGCAGCGGTGGCGGCCTCGCCGCTGGTGCGCGCCGGCCTGCACGCGGCCTTGCAGCAGGCAGGCTTCGACGTGACCACGGCGGCGGCCTCGCCCGGCGAGCTGGCCCTTGCCGCGTCACCCGAAGCGGCCATCGACGTGGTGGTGCTCGATGCCGCGGCGGTGGATTTGCACGAGGGCTTTGATGGCTGGCCGCCGGTCGTGCTGCTGGTGGGCGACAACGACGAAGCGGCACTGCAGCAATGGCTGGCCGATGGCGTGACCCTCGTGTCGAGCCATGCACCGGCCGCGCAGATTGCCGCGGCCGTGAATGCAGCAGCCGCCGGCCTGGTGGCAGCCTCGCGCGAGCTGATGGCGCAGTCCGTGCGTCTTTCGCAGCTGCCGGCAGCAAGCCGCGCGGGCCAGCACTACGAACCGCTCACCGCGCGCGAGACGCAGGTGCTCGAAAAGCTCGCGCAGGGCCTTGGCAACAAGGCCATTGCCGATTCCTTGCACATCTCCACCCACACCGCAAAGTTCCACGTCGCGCAGATCATTGCCAAGCTCGATGCGAGCTCGCGTGCGCACGCGGTGGCCAAGGCCCTGCGCGCAGGCCTGCTCGAACGCGGCTGACTCAGCGATGCACCGCCGTCAGCTCCAGCGGCTGCACGTTGAGATAAAGCGGCTGCGCGCCGCGCAGCGCCCGCACCACGCACAGCTTGCCGATACGCGACTCATCCAGCAGCCGCTGCAGGTCGTCGACCGACGTGACCGCCACGCCATCGATGCCCACGATGAAATCGCCCGCACGCAAACCGCCCGCAGCTGCCGGCGCGCCGCTCTGCACTTCAGACACCCGCACGCCGCTGCCCTGCTGCACGCCCAGGAAGCGCGCAGCACGCCGTGAAAGCGGCGCAGTAGCCCCCGAAAGGCCCATGTAGGCCCGCCGCACGCGGCCGTGGGTGAACAGCTGCGTCACCACCCACTTGGCGGCGTTGACGGCCACCGCGAAACACAACGCCTGTGCACCGGCGATCACCGCGGTGTTCACGCCGATGGCGCGGCCCCGGCTGTCGAGCAGCGGCCCGCCCGAGTTGCCCGGGTTGAGTGCTGCGTCGGTCTGGATCACGTTGTCGATCATGCGGCCCGCGTTCGAGCGCAACGAACGGCCGAGCGCCGACACGATGCCGCTGGTCACGGTGTGCGTGAAGCCCAGCGGGTTGCCGATGGCGATGGCGATCTGCCCCACGCGCAACCGTGACGAGTCGCCCAGCGTCAGGTGCGGCAGCGTGCGGCTCGCGCCGATGCGCAGCACCGCGAGATCGGTGTCCGGGTCTTCGCCCACCAGCTGCGCCGCACTGGTGGTGCCATCGGGCCGCGCGACCTCGATTTCCGCGGCGTCATGCACCACATGGCTGTTGGTGAGCAGGTAGCCGTCGGGCGTGAACAGGAAACCCGAGCCCGAGCCGCTGCGGCCGCGGCTGTGGCGCACGGCAATGAAGACCACCGTGTCCTGCACCTGCTCCACGGTGGCAGCCACGGTTTCGGAATAGGCGTCCAGCAGCTCGCCGTCGCCGGCAGCTGCCGCTTCGCTCAAATCGGCCGGTCTTGCGCCCATGATCACCACTCCTTCTGGAGCGGATCACATCAGGGCGGTGTGCCGGGGCGCAACTGGCCGAATGGGCAGGTGAGCGCCCCGCGCTGCGTTACTTGGTGGCCGGAGACTGCTGATCCCACCCCAGCGAGCCGGCCCCCTTGCCTGCCACCGAATACAGCGCGTTCGTGTTGCGCGTGCGCTGGAAGGCCTCGAGCGTTTCGCCGCGCATGGCTGCGTAGATGTGCAGGTTCGACACACCGACCACCGCGCCCAGCTTCTCGAGCATGAAAAAGATGACGCCGTAGTGGATGAGCCCGCGCCAGTCCCGGCGGCGCACGAGGTCACGCTCCGCCTCCGTGAGCCCTGCGCGCTCGAACGAAGCTTCCTCGTCAGCCAGGAAGGCGGCGCGCACTTCGGGCTCGACCAGCGCATGCAGGAAGCGGTTGAGCCTATAGGCCTTCACGCTGCGTTCCAGCGTGAAGGGGTAGGTGCCGGGCAGCGCATCGGCGCCGGCCATCTGCGCGTGCATCTGCACGCGGTGGCGCTGCAGCACCGGCTCAGGCAGACCTTGCGGCTCGGCAGGCTCGTAGATCGCGGTGGCGATGCCGGTCATCGACGGCAGGTAGTAGCTGCGATGCAGGCACTTCACCTGCGCAGCAAGGGCCCCGCGCATCACCAGCCACATGATGACCTCGGCCCCTTCGAAGCCGCCCAGCGTCGCGAACTCGGCGTGCGTCATGTCGGCCAACTGCTCGGGGTCGCGCTCGAACAGGTCGAGGAAACGGGCATCCCACTCGGTGTTGTTGAAGCCGGCGCGTTCGCCATGCACCTGGTGCGACAGGCCACCGGTGGCCACGATGGCCACGCGCAGGTCTTCGGGGTAGCTCTCGATCGCGCGGCGCAGCGCCTGGCCCAGCTTGTAGCAACGGCGTGCGCTGGGAATGGGGAACTGCAGCACGCCCATCTGCAGCGGCACCAGCTGCACCGGCCATCGGGAGTCGTGTGAACACATCACCGAAAGCGGCGAGAAGCAGCCGTGGTCCAGCCCCTTGTCCTGGAAGAAGGACATGTCGAACTCTTCGGCCATGAGCGACTGGCCGATGTGCGCTGCGAGCTTCGGGTGCCCCTCGATGGCCGGCAGATCGCGCGCGCCTGCACCTTCGTCGGCCACCGCCCAGCGCTCGCCGATGCCGAGCGCGAACGCCGAGTAGTGGTCGAAGAAGAACGAGGTGACGTGGTCGTTGTAGATGAACAGCAACACGTCGGGCCGGTGCTCGGTGATCCACGCCTGCACCGGCTCGAAGGCCTCGAAGATCGGCGCCCACACGGGGTCGCTGCGCTTGTCGCGGTCGAACGCGAAACCGATGGTCGGGGTGTGCGAGGCGGCAATGCCGCCAATGATCTTGGCCATGCTGTCTTTTCGTGTTTCAGACGGGAAACGTCACAAGGGGGCCGCCGAATACGGCGTGAACCAGTCGGCACCGGCCCATTCGGGTGTCGGGTCGGTGTAGAGCGCTGGCGAGCGGCCGTAGCTGGCCGCTGCATTCGCGTCGCCGGTACCGCCGTACTTGGCGACTTCGGGGTAGGGGTACACCGGCCGCGAGCTCGTCACCGCACCCGAGGTTTCGGTGCGATACGTCGAGACCGCATCGGGCGCCTTGCCGCGCTCGACCCAATCGACCAGCGAGGTCACGAGGTCCATGTTCGCGTGCCCTTCCCCACCGCCGCAGTGGTACACGCCGGGCACGAGGTACATGCGCATGAACTCCTTCATGCTGCTCGCGCCCATGGTCTGCGTCATCGCCTCGTGATAGGCGATGGTGTAGCGCGGCGAGATGTGCTGGTCCGACCAGCCGTGCCACAAGATGAGCTTGCCTCCGGCACTCTTGAAGGCCGACAGGTCCGGGTTCGTGGCGTCGTTGAGCGGGTGGCGCGGGCGCAGCTTGTCGTAGAAGGCCTCGGTGAACTCGAACTGGTCCATCGCCGGCGGCGTCGCGTCGGTGAAGATGAGGTTGCGTGCACCGCTCACGATGTTGTCGCTGAAGAGCGTGGTCGCCGTCGGGCTGGCCGGCACGAACACGCCACCCCATGCCAGCTCGGAGCCGTAAGACGGGCCACCGGCCAGGATGCGCTTGCTGGCGGTGGCGTCGCGAGGGCCGTTGTAGAACTTGCGCGCCGTCTCGACTTCTGCCGTGGTGAGGCAGCTGCTCGTGTCGGTAGCGCCTGAAGCACATTCGATCGTGCCGGGGTCGAAG
This sequence comes from uncultured Rivibacter sp., assembly GCA_946480925.1. The sequence continues at coordinate 71,556 of CAMLLU010000013.1, read as the reverse complement.
CTGCACAGGCGCGGGTCGGTGAGCAGGCCGTCGGCCTGGCCGTCCAGCGCATCGCACGCAGCCACCACCGCGGTGTGCAGCACTGCGGCCTTGGCCGGGTAGAGCACGATGTTGCCAGTGGACAGGCCGTTGTCGCGGTTCGAACGTGCAAGCCACGCGTGGTGCAGCGTGTTCTGGATCTGGAAGTGGAAGGCCGGTGCACCGGCGACGATGCCGTCGTAGTCTTCCGGGAAGCGCTGCGCGGCCATCAGGCCTTCGCGACCGCCGTCGGAGCAGCCGACGAAATACGAATACTTCTGCTGCTGGCCGTAGTAGGCCTGCAGCAGCGCCTTGGCGGCCTGCGTGGTCACGTGCACGCCGCGGTAGGCAAAGTCCACGCGCTTCTGCGCGTCTTGCGACCACGTGGTGTCGGCATTCGTGTGGCCCATGTTGGTGGACGACAGCACGAAGCCGCCGGACTGCACCAGCGGGCAGCCGTAGGAGGTGCCGGGCTCGACCGACGCGCTGATGCTGCCGCACAGGCCGCCGCAGCCGATGTGCAGCGCGCGCTGCGTCCAGCCGTCCACCGGCAGCCTCACGCGAAAGCCCACGGCCGGCGCGAGCGTGCCTTCGACGGTGCAGAAGTCCACCGCCGCGCCATTGATGGTGACGCTGCCTTCGGCCGCCGACGTGATGGTGCTGCCCACGCCGCCGATGCCGGTGAGGTCCATCGATGCCAGGCTGCTGCAAGCCACCACCGGCTTCACCACGGCCAGCGGCGCCGGCTCCTGCGTGCCGGCGCCGCTGTCATTCCCATCTCCACCGCAAGCGGCGAGCACCACCGACATGCCGGTCGCGAAGGCGGCCAACCACAACTTCCACGGTTTCTTCATGGTCCTTGTCTCCTGTTGGACTGCAGAGCACTGGCGTGAGGACGAGCTCTCCCCCGCGGTGCTCCGCGTACTTCGTCCCGGGGGGGAGACGCCGGCTTGCCGGCGGATGACTCAGCGGCTTGCGGCCACTTGCTTGGCGATCAGCGCCTTGGCGTCTTCGAGCATCTTGGTGCCGTTGAGACCCTTGCCGTTCATCTCGGTCACCCAGTCGGCGGCGAGCTGGTTGCCCAGCTGCTTCCACTGCGCCAGCTCGGCGGCCGGAATCACGTTGACCGTGGCGGCGTTGACCATGCGCTTGCCGATGCCGTCGGCCCGCAGGAAGGCCTTGCCGATCTCACCCGAAAGCGCCTGGCCGCTGTTGTTGTCGATCACCTTCTTCAGGTCGGCAGGCAGTGACTCGTACTTGGCCTTGTTCATCGCGAAGATGAAGGTCGACGTATAGAACGCGGGCTCGGCCGGGTCGGTCTCGGAATGGAACTTCGCGAGCTCCTGCAGCTTGACCGAAGGCACCACTTCATAGGGCACCACGGCGCCGTCGATCACGCCCTTGGACATGGCATCACCCACCTGCGGCACCGGCATGCTCACCGGCGTGGCGCCCAGCATCGCGATGAACTTGTTGGTCTGCCGTGTCGGTGCGCGCAGCTTCAGGCCCTTCAGGTCGGCCATCGTTCGCACCGGCTTGCTGGTCATGTGGAACACGCCGTCGCCGTGCACGTGGAAGGCGAGCGGCTTCACGTCCTTGAACTCGTTCTGGCTGTGCAGCTGGGCGTAGTCCCACAGCGCCTTGCTGGTGGCTTCGGGGTTCTGCATCATGAACGGCAGCTCGAAGGCCTCCATCGATGGGAAGCGCCCGGCCGTGTAGCCCGGCAGCGTCCACACCACGTCGGCCACGCCGTCGCGCACCTGGTCGTAGAGCTGCGGCGGCGTGCCGCCGAGCTGCATCGACGGGTAGCTCTGGCACTTGAGCCGGTTGTTCGATTCCTTGGCGATCTTGTCGCACCAGGGCTGGATGAACAGCGTGTTGGCGAACGAGGTGGGCGGCAGGAAGTAGTGCACCTTGAGGGTCACTTCCTGCGCACGCGCGGGCAGCGCCGCGGCCGAAGCCACCAGGCCGCACAGGGCCAGCAGAGAACGGAACTTCATCGGGTTGTCTCCTTCGTCTTCATCTTCGTCAGGTGAATCTGTGCACGAGCCACAGCGCTGTTGCCGGGAATGCAATGAGCAGGGTGAGGCGCATGCCGTCGGTCACGAGGAAGGGCACCACGCCTTTGTAGGTCTCGACCATCGGCACGTCGCGTGCGAGCCCGTTCATGATGTAGACGTTCAGGCCCACCGGCGGGAAGATCATGCCGATCTCGCAGACGGTCAAGATGAGGATCCCGAACCACAGCGCCTTGTCCGCCGCACCGAGGCCGAAGAAGTCCATACCCATGACCACCGGGAAGAGCGTGGGCACGGTGAGCAGGATCATGCTCATCTCGTCCATCACGCAGCCCAGCGCCACGTAGAACAGCATGATGCCGGCCATCACCAGCAGCGGCGCGATCTGCAGGTGGCTCACCAGCTCGGCCAGCTGGGCCGGCAGTTGCGAGAGCGCCAGCGCCGCGTTGATCATGTCGGCGCCGATGAAGATCAGGAAGATCATGCCGCTGGTCTGCGCCGTGGTGCGCACCGCCGCCACGAACTTGGGCAGGTCGATCTCGCGCCGCATCAGCGTGATCGTGCAGGTCATCACGTTGCCGATCGCCGCACCCTCGGTGGCGGTGAAGAGGCCACCGTAGATGCCGCCGAACACCACGCCGAAGATCGCCACGATGGGCCATACGCGCAATGCGCATGCCAGCACCTCGACACGCGAGGCGGCCTGAGCCGCCGGCGCATGCTGCGGGTGCAGCCGCACGATGAAGGCGATGGCCGCGATGTAGCCCGCCGCGGCGATGAGCGCCGGCACGTAGGCCGCGAGGAACATCTTGGTGATGTTCTGCTCGGTGAGGATGGCGTAGACCATCAGCGTGACCGACGGCGGCAGCAGCACGCCCATGGTGCCGCCGGTGGCCAGCGCCGCGGTGGCCAGGCGCCCCGAGTAGCCGATGCGGCGCATCTGCGGATAGGCCACCTGCGCGATGGTGGCGGTGGTGGCCACCGTGGAGCCCGAGATCGAGCCGAAGGCCGCGCAGGCCAGCACGCCGGCCATGGCCATGCCGCCGCGAAAGCGCCCGAGCAGCGCGTTGGCGAAGTCGAACAACGCTTTCGACAAGCCGCCCTGCACCGCCATCGCGCCCATCAGCATGAAGAGCGGAATCACCGAGAGGTCGTAGACCGACACGCGCCCGTACACCGCGCCTTTCAGGTGCGCCAGCAGCGGCGACCAGCCCGACAGCAGCACGTAGCCCACAGCGCCAGGCACGAACATCGATATCGCGATGGGCACGCGCACGGCCATCAGCACGAGCATCGCGCCGAACATCGCAAGGCCGATCTGGAGCGTGGTCATGCTGCGACCTCCGACTTTGGGGTACGCAGCCCCGTCGCGCACTGCACCGCACCGATCAGCACGCACAGCGCCAAACCCGGCAGCATCAACACGTACGGAATCCACAGCGGCAGGTTCATCAGCATCGAGCGCTCCTTGGAGTCGTACATGCTGACGCCGCCCACCGCCACGCGCCAGGTCACCAGCGCGAGCACCACGGTGTAGAGCAGCGTGCCGAGCAGGTCCATGAGGCGCTGCGTGCGTTCGCTGGCACCGTTGGTGAAGAAGTCCACGATGATGTTGGCGCGCCGGAACTGCGTGTAGGGCAGGAACGACGCCACCACCACCGCACCACCGAGCTGCACCAGCTCGATGTCGCCCAGGATGGGGTGGGAAAAGAAGGCGCGCCCGATGACGCTCACCGTGGTCATGCAGGCAATGGCGATGAGCATCACCGCGCCGATGGCGGCGCTGGCATCGCAAAGCCTTTCGAGCCGGCGCATCGCGGGGTGCGCGCCAGATGGCGAATCACTCAACCTTGTCTCCTGGTACTGCTGCGGCCTGTGCCGGCCGTCGAAAGAGCCTTGATGGCTCTCAAGGCTTGAGCAAAGTCTAGGAACCGGGCCGCCGTATCGAAAGATGCTGCGTACGGCCCCGCGATAACCGCTCGTTATCATCCGCAGCCTGTTCAGCGTCTGCAGGGCTCCCGCCATGAAACTCGCCAGCCTGCGCGCCCTGGTGGCCGCCATCGAAGAAGGCAGCCTGCGCTCTGCGGCGCGGCGCCTGGGCATTTCGCAGCCGGCCCTCACCAAGGCCATCCGCGAGCTCGAGCGCGAGCTCGCCACCACGCTGCTGCTGCGCTCCACCACCGGCGTGCTGGCCACCGCGCAGGGCGCGGTGCTGTACGAACGCGCCGTGGCGGCCGATCGCGAGCTGGCCCATGCGGTGGAACAGATCCAGCAGCTGGGCGGGCGCATGACGGGCACGCTCACCATCGGCGCCGTGCCGCTGGCGGTGATGCTGCTGGTGCCCGAGGCCCTGCGCACCTTCGGCCGCGAGTTCCCGGAGATCCAGCTGCGCGTCATTGAAGAGCTCTACATCGCGCAGCTCACGCGGCTGCGCAAGGGCGAGGTGGACATTGCGCTCGGCCCCCTGCCCGAGCAGTTGCCGCCCGGCGAGTTCGCGGTGGAAGAGCTGATGCCCATCGCGATGGTGATCGTGGTGCGCCGCGGCAACCCGCTGGCACGCGCCAGGCGCCTGGCCGAGCTGGCGCAAGCGCCCTGGGTCTACACCGGCGCGACGCCGGATTCCGGCTATGCCAAGACGCTGTTCGAGCAGCACGGCCTGGTGCCGCCGCCGGCCGGAGCGCTGGTGAATTCGACGCTGGGCCTGCTGTCCATCATCGCCAGCGGCAACTGCGTGGGGCTGCTGCCACAGCAGATCGCGGTGCACCCGTTCGCGACGCAGCACCTCGAAATGGTGAACGTGGCCGAGGGCCCGCTGAACCTGAAGCTCGGTGCATTGGCCCGCGCCGATGCCGTGCTCAAGCCCAGCGTGCGCCACTTCCTCGCGCACCTGCACCGCGCGGCGCACCACCTCACGAAGGTCAGGCCATAGCGGGCTTGCGCTACGGCAGCTCCAGCTTGTAGCCCACCCCATAGATCGAGCGGATGGGCTCCTGCCCCGGGCAGGCCTGTTCGAGCTTGCGGCGCAGGTTCTTCACGTGGCTGTCCACGGTGCGGTCGCTCAGGGCGCGCTGGTCGCCATGCAGCTTGTCGAGCAGCTGGTCGCGCGAGAACACGCGGCCCGGCGCTTCGGCAAAGGCCTTGAGCAGGCGGAACTCGGCCGGCGTGAGGTCGAGATCCCGGCCGTTGATGCTGGCCGCGTGGCGCCCGACGTCGATGTGGAGGCCACCGTCTGCCGGTTCCGTCGTCTGCACGCCGTCACGCCGCTGCCGGCGCAGGATGGCCTTCACGCGCGCCACCAGCTCGCGCGGGCTGAAGGGCTTGCACACGTAGTCGTCGGCGCCGGCCTCCAGGCCGATGAGCCGGTCCACCTCTTCCACGCGCGCGGTCACCATCACGATGGGCACGTCGCTGAAGGCCCGCAGGTCGCGGCACACGGTGAGGCCATCGCAGCCGGGCAGCATGAGGTCGAGCACGATGAGGTCCGGCGCACGGCTGCGCACCGCAGGCAGCACGGCGCTGCCTGCGGCCAGCGCCTGCGTCTCGTAGCCCGCCGCGTGCAGGTAGTCGCACACCAGCTGCGCGAGCCGAGGTTCGTCTTCGACGACCAGCACGAAAGCAGACTCGGCGGCGTTCATCGGGCCTCCTCGGTCGCGGCGCTGCGCACCAGCGGCAGGCGCACTTCGATCCACACGCCGCCCAGCGGCGAGGGCCGCGCCTCGATGCGCCCGCCGTGTGCCAACACGATGCTGCGGCAGATCGCAAGCCCCAGCCCGCTGCCGCCGCCGGCGCGGCCGCGCGAGCCTTCCACGCGGTAGAAGCGCTCGAACAGGCGCGGCAGCAGCTCGGGCGCCACCGCGGGCGCGGAATCCTGCAGGTCGATCACGGCATCGCCCTGCTCCTGGCGCAGCCGCAACAGCAGGGCACCGCCCGGGTCGGTGTAGCGCAGGGAGTTGTCCAGCAGGTTGTGCAACAGCTGGCGCAGGCGGGCTTCATCGGCCTGCAGCAGCACGCGGTGAGCCGCCAGCTCCACCTGCAGTGCCAGCTGCCGCTCGGCACAGCGGGCGCGAAAGAGATCGGCCTCCTGCTGCAGCAACGCGGCGAGGTCGAGATCGGCCTTGCGGTAGCTGAGCGCACCCACGTCGGCCAGTGCCAGCTCGTGCAGGTCGCCCACCAGCTTGGAAAGCATGCCCACCTCGGCCTGCAACAGCCGCAGCTGCTGCGGCGTGGCCTCATGCACGCCGTCTTCCATGGCCTCGAGCTCACCGCGCAGCACGGCCAGCGGCGTGCGCAGCTCGTGCGAGATGTCGGCCATGAACTCGCGGCGCATGCGTTCGTTGCGCTCCAGCGTGAGGGCGAGCTGGTTGAAGTCCTGCGCGAGCTGGGCCACCTCGTCACGGCCCTTCACGGTGACGCGCGTGCCGTAGTCGCCGCCGGCCAGCCTGTGCGTGGCCGCCGCCACGCGGCGCACCGGCGCGAGCAATACGCGCGCCATCCACCAGGCGATCAGCGCGGCGGCCAGCACGGCCACCACGCCCATCGCAAGGCTGGCGCGCAGCTGGTCGTCGAAGAAGCGCACCTCGGCCGCGTCGGTCACCGTCTGGATCGGCACGATCGCCAGCCAGCCGGCGGTGCTGCCATCCACCACGATCTCGCGCTGTTCGCTTTCGGCCAGGATGTACGGGAAGCCGATGACGCGCTGTCGCTGCGCGTCGAGCAAGGTGAGCCGGCGCCCCGCGCCTAGCAGGTCGGACGCCGCCTGGCGCTGGTGGGCCGCATCGGCCGGTGCACTGGCCGAGCCCTGCAGCGGGCTCACGCCGATGAGGTTGAACCACACGTCGGGGCGGCCACGCACGAACTCCCAGTCACCATGCTGCGCATAGGCCTGCCGCAGGCGGGGCAGCGCGGCCTCCATGCGTTCGATGGCCTGCTCGTTGAGGTAGCCCACGAAGCCCAGCTTGAAGCTCCAAACGGCGGCCGCGCCCATGGCCAGCGCCACCAGTGCGGCGGTGGCCAGCACGGCGAGGAAGAGCTGGGTGGTGATGCCGGGGCGTTTCATGCGGGTGCAATGATGCACGCCCGATTGGCGCAGCAGATCGCCGGCCCTGCAAGCAAGCCCGGCCAGGAGCCAGGGACTCCACAGTTCCTGCACATTCGGCACGCAATGTTGCCGGCAGCGCCATTACGGCGACCGCAAGACCCGCCGCTTTCACCGCCCGGCGGCGGTGAAAGGCGCCGTCAACGCGCGACGGTCAGGTCGTCGCGCACCATCGCAAGGTCCACGAACGGCGAGCCGCGATGCTTGCCGGGCGCATAGGTGAGCGTGAAGGGACCGATCTCCTGGCGGCCCAGCGCTTCGGTGGCATTGCGCAGCGCCACGCGGTCCATCTTGGGCCCGGCGTTCTGCATGGCCTTGATCAACAGGCGGGCGGCGATGTAGCCCTCCATCGCCACGGCCGATGACGCCAGATCGCCCTTGCCTTTGGGCTGCTGCGCCAGCATGGCACGGCGGAATTCGGCCGCCATGGGCGTGGAACCCGCCGGGTTGGGCGTGCGCTTGGCGATCACGAAGCCGTAGGCCGCGCGGCCTGCCTCGCGCACGAGATCGGTCGCGCTGATGTTGGAAATGCCGTAGTGGTGCAGCTTGCCCACGCCTGCGGCCCCGGAGCTGCTCAGCTCCTTGAGCAATCTGCCGCTGGCCTGCGACGACGTGAGGTGCACCACGGCCTGCAGGTCACCGCCTTGCAGCAGCGCCTTGGCGGCCGCGGGGATGTCGGGAGACTGCGGGTCGCAGGCCACGGCCTTCGGCTCAGGCAGCCTGTGCCGGCTCGCGAATTCCTTCACCAGCGCCAGCTTGCCCTGCCCGAAGTCGTCGTTCGGATAGAACACGCCGATGCGCTGCGAGCCGATGGTGGTGAGGTGCTGGAGGATCTTGGTGATCTCGTCCGAATGGGTGCCGCGCACGAAGAAGACGTGCGGCTGGTTCTCGGCCTGCAGCACGTCGCTGCTGGTGATGGGCGCGAACAGCACGACACCGGCCACCTTGGCGATCGGCATCACGGCCTTCGTGCAGGCCGAGCCGGTGTAGCCGAACAGCGCCAGCGGTGCATCGCCGCCGCTGAGGAGTTGCGTGGTGTTCTGCACCGCCTTGTTGGCGTCGTAGCCGTCATCCACCGAGACGAACTCGATGGGCTTGCCGTGGACGCCGCCCGCGGCGTTGACTGCCTCGAAGACCGCCTTCGCACCGGCGTCGAAAGCGACCCCCACTTCCGACTGGGGCCCGGACAAGGCGGCCGATTGCGCGATGCGCCATCGGCTCGGTGCGGTGGCCTTTGGCGCAGAGGCGCTTTGTTGTGCATGGACCAGCGGCAGGTTCGCGACCGTGGCAAGGGCGCCCGTCAGGGCCTGGAGGGAGAAGGTTCGGCGAGACAGCATGGGCCGCGACTCTAGAAGTCAGCCCGTCATGACACATCACCAAACCATGACGTTTCCCTGGCCGCGAGCTGAAGGGTGATCACGACGCCAAAAAGTGCCGCCGCCGCGGCAGCCTTCGCCCACGCGTGGCCTTTGCTCACGTTGAGCGGATCGCAACAAAACTCGATCGGCTCGAAGCGGCGGCGCCACGAGGCCGTCAGCACACTGGCGCCACCCTTCCCAAGCATTCCAGGCATTCAACGGAGCTCACATGCCCAACAAGACTTCCTTCCTCGCCAGCACCTCCCTTGCGCTGGCCCTCGCCTGCGGCGCGGCGCACTGCCAGGACTTCAAGCTCACGAGCGAGAACCCTCGCGAAGGCCGCTTCACGCAGGCGCAGTTCGCCAACGGCTTCGGCTGCACGGGCCAGAACGTCTCACCGCAGATCGCCTGGCGCGGCGCACCGCAGGGCACCAAAAGCTTCGTCGTGACGATGTACGACCCTGACGCGCCCACCGGCTCCGGCTGGTGGCACTGGGTCGTCGCCAACATCCCGGCCAGCGTGACGGAGCTGAAGGAAGGCGCCGGCAGCACGGGCGGCACGCTGCCCGAGGGCGCTGTTGCGGTGCGCGGCGACAGCGGCACGCCGGGCTACACCGGGCTGTGCCCGCCGGCCGGGCAGACGCATCGCTACGTCATCACCGTGCACGCGCTGAAGGTGGACAAGCTCGACCTGCCGCAACAGGTGACACCGGCGATGCTGGGCTTCATGACCCTGGGCGCCTCGCTGGGCAAGGCCACGCTGACCGTCAAGGGCAGCCGCTGAAACCCCGACGCGGCGCGTACAGTGCAACGCGCCGCGCTCACGTCGCACGCCCCTTCCGAGATGCCACCAGCCTGCGAATCGCCCTCCAGCTCCAGCACGCCGCGCATCGTCTCGCGCGCCGGCGTGGGGACCACCGCTCACGTGCTGCAGCGGCAGGACCTCGAGTTCAAGCGCCTGTTCATCGAGAACCCGCTGCTGATCTTCGTCGAACGGGGCATCAAGGCTGTGCGCTGGAGCGGCGGCGAATACATCGTCCGCAGCGGCGAGGCCATCGCGCTGGCGGGCGGGCAATCGGTGGACATCACCAACCGCCCTGCCGAAGACGGCAGCTACCGTGCGCACTGGCTGGTGTGGGACGACGCGCTCATCGCCGCACATGCCGATGCCCACCCTCACCTGCCGGTGATCCGGCATGCACTGCCCATCACGCACGCACAACCCGAGTTCGTTCATGCGTTCCACCGCGCAACGCAGGCGGTGCAGGAAGACTCAGTTCCGGCCGGCATCGCGCGCCATCGCGCGGGCGAGCTGCTGCTGTGGATCGGCATGGAAGGCAGCCGCTTCGAGCAGGCCCAGGCGTTGACGATGACGGTCAAGGTGCGGCGCCTGCTCGGGCAGGACATCGCGCGCGACTGGAGCGCCGCCGCGGTGGCCTCGGCCTTCGCGATGAGCGAGCCGACGCTGCGCCGCAAGCTGGCCGACGAAGGCACGAGCCTGAGCGCCATCCTGATCGACGCACGCATGTCCTTCGCGCTCACGCTGCTGCAATCGACGGCGCAGCCGGTCACGCAGATCGCGCTGGCGGTGGGCTACCAGACGCCTTCGCAGTTCGCGGTGCGCTTTCGCGACCGCTTCGGCTTCCCGCCCAGCGCCATTCGAGGTCACCGCCGCGCAGCATCGGGGGATGCGGGCCCCGGGGCGCGGGCCGCGCTTTGCCCCCATGGCGTGTGAGCCTGCGATTTCAGAAGGCGTACGAGTACCCGACCTTGAGCACGGGGTAGAAGCGCAGCCTGTCTGCCTTGTCTTGAGCCCGGCGCCGCTCTTCGTCGATGTTGGCCTGGCCGGCTGCCGCCACGAGGCCGGGCGATGCGGTGAGCGTCACCTTCGGGCGGCCGAACGCCGTGCCGAGGTCGGCGTAGAAGCCGCCCTTGCCCGACTGCTCGTGGCCCCATCCGATGCCGATGTAGGGCGAAACGGTGGGGAACTTCGCCTCCATGTGCAGGCTTTCTCCGCCAGCTGCGTAGGCCACGCCATTGATCACGATGGCACCGCCGCTGGACCGGCCGGTGCCCTCGAGCTTGCGCGGGCCGACCAGCGCACCCGTGCTCAGGCGAAACGGCGAGTCGCCGAGGAACCAGTCGAAGTACATGCCCGCGTTGCCGAACTTGAGCTTCGCGTCGTAATCAACGTCGCTGGTGGAAAAGCTGGGGCTGTAGTGCAGGAAGTTGACGTCCACGCGAACGCCGCTGGCGGCATTGAGTTTCAGCCCATAGCCCACTTCCAAGCCGGTCGTGCCGGCACCGCCATAGACCTCGTCCGCAGACGCGGCGCAGACCACGCCGCAGGCCGCGGCGACAACAAACAGGCGAGCAAACGTATTCAAGACCAAGTCCTTTCTTGAGGGAGAAAACGAACACACGACTCATTCGAGCGACACGACACGATCGCCCTCGGCCGGGCGGCAGCCTTCGGCAATCGGCGTCCAGCCTCGATGCACGACGGCCTGCCGGCCGTCGTGGCACAGCTCGACCCGCTCGCTGCCCGGTATGTGGTCGCGAATGAACGCCTCCACGCTCGACGGCAGGCTGACTTGCAGCTTCATCGCGAAGCGGTCGTCTTCCGGGTGGTCGTCGAGGTGCACGAAAGGCACGAAGGCGGACGCGAACATCAATGCTTGCGAGCCGACGTCGACGGGCTCGGGCTCGTAGTGCGTCTCGCGCAGCAGGCGCTGGGCACGCTCGCGCAGGTCGTCGCCGTCAGGCAGGTCGCCCCAGGCCACGGCGAGCAGTTCCACGACCCACTGGTTGCAGTTCTGATAGCGCAGGCTGAACGGGTAAGCGTTGGCGCTGTAGCGCGCCGCCAGCAGGTGCTGCAGGCGCGAAGCGTCGAGCAGCGTGCCCCGCAGCGACTGCGCTGCTTCGGCCGGAAGCCGCACGATCGACACGTAGCCGAGCGACGGATCGTCGATGCCCATCGCGAAGCCAGGGACGCCCTGGTCGTAGATCCTCGGGCGCCTTTCGTCGCAGGCGTAGTAGAGCTGCCGGGTCGACCAGTCGCCTGCCTCGGCGCGCCACGCGACGGCGGCATGCGAATAGCGGATGCGAAAGCGCGAGAGATCGAGCCCCGAGCGGCTGATCAATGCCGCTTCACCGTTCGAGGCAGAGAGCTCATCGCGCAACACCGCGGCAAAGCGCAGCACGCGATCCTGCTGGCCGGCGGTCAACGGCTGGGCGCGGTCGCAGAAGCCCGAGACGGTGGACGACCCGGACGCCCACGCCGGCGCCATGCCTGCTGTGCAGGCCACTGCCAGCATGAGCGCGTGCAGGAGCTTCACAGGCTCACCGGCCGGGCGGCCAGCCCGGAGAACCAGTCGTCTGCCAACACGAGATAGAAGGTCTCACGCTCGGCTCCTCGCGTGAGCTCCAGGCCGTACACGCGTCGCTGTGCACGCACCACGTCGCCGCGCCCGAGGCCCCGTGCATCGACGATGGCCTGGGGCAGGTCGAGCACGAGGCTTTTCTGGGGGTCGTCGGCCTGCAGGGTGAGCCGTGCGATGCCGGCGCGATCGGGCGCCTTCGCGACATCGGTGATGCGGTAGTCGGCGTCCGCGACCTTCTCGTCGCGGGCCGAGCTCTTGCTCGATCCGTGCAGCGAGTCGGACACGCTGCCGCTGGATGCCGAGCCGGCGCTGAGCGCCGAGGACGTGAAGCTCTCGGCATGGGCCTGCACCACCGCGCACAGGGCGGCGGCAAGGCAGACGCGATGAAAGGAGAAAGGCAAGCTCATCGGGTGCTCCTCGGGGCTATCGCAGGTAGGCCAGCAGCTGGTCGGCACCGCTTTCGATGCCGGCTTTGGAAGCGCTCAACGAGCCCATGCCCGCGCCGAGGTTCCATGCGTTGGGGTACTGCTTCGACACGTAGGCGCCGAGCAGCGCATTCGTCGAGGCGTCGAAGACCTCCACCGCGAAGCTCACAGAGCCGGTCATCGCCCCTTCCTTGCCGCGAACGGCCTGCACGGCGTTGTAGGGCCCGCCGACGAGATCGAAGCGCGAGAGCGTGCTCAGCACGGCGGTGTTCGTCTTCGCACCGGCCAGCGTGAGCTTGATGCGCAGCGTGTCGGAGCCGGGCGTGATGACGCTTCTGAAACGCTTGCCCAGCTTTCCGGAGAACTCGTCTTGCATGTAGCGAGCGAGGTAGGTCTTGTCTTCCTCCGACATGTCTTCGAACTGGTTGTCCGTTCCGCGATAGACGCCCACGGGGTCGAGCATGACGCTCGAGTACTTGCGCCAGTCGGTGCTGGTTTTGTACTCGTAGGGCATGCGGCCCGTGGCGTCGTGCGTGTTGAGGCGCATCTGCGGCGACGCGCCGACACCGGCATAGGGAATGGGCTGCGTGGTGGAGCACGCCGCCAGCGCCATGGCGAGCGCCGCCAGGCTGGCCGTGCGGAAAGAAACGAAGCGAATGCGCATGAGTTCTCCTGGTTTGCTGGAAGAGGGACCGAGACGGGAGTCGGGCCGCTTCACTTCTGCGCATGCGCTCAAAACTGAACCGACCTGTACGGTACAGTATCGAGGCCATATTCGGAGCCTGTCAAGAAAAACGTACAGTTGGGTTCGTTTTTGAAGGAGAGGTGATGAAGGTCAGGACCGAGGCTCGCCGCCAGGCCATCCTCGAAGCGGCGGCGCAACTGTTCCGCGAAGTAGGGTACGAACGGGCGTCGATGAACGAGCTGGTGGCACGGCTGGGCGGATCGAAGTCCACGGTCTACGGGTACTTCCCGTCGAAGGAGTCACTGTTCGTCGCCGTCGTCCACGCCTTCGCGACGGCGCACCTGTCCGAGGCTGCTGAAAAGCTGTCCGAGGAATCCGCCCGGCAGGTGGAGCTCAAGACCTTGCTCACGCGCTTCGGCGAGCGGATGCTGCAGGTGCTGACCAACGATGCGGACGCACTAGCGGTCTACCGCATGGTGCTGGCGGAAGCCGGGCGCTCCGAAGTCGGGCAGCTGTTCTACGAATCGGGTTCGGCGGAATACCTGGAGAAGCTGGCCCGGCTGCTCGCGCAAGCCATGGAGCGCGGTGAATTGCGCCGGCTCGACCCCATGGTGGCTGCCAACCAGTTCCTTGCGCTGCTCACGGCCGAGAACAACGCACGCCTGTACTACATGGCCCCTCCTCCGCTGACACAGGCGCAGGTGCGCGGCATGGCGCGCCGCGCGGTCGAGATGTTCCTCTTCGGCGCGTCCGCGTCGTAAAGAAACTGGAACGCCCGCAGCGCGAGCCACTGCAACTTCGCTGCGTCGCGCTCCGCTTCGGGCAGGCCGCTTGGCCGATAGGCCCTTGGACAGGAGACAGGAAATCGGCAAGCACCCGTCAGGTTCCGATCACCCATCAGTCAAGCATGCGCCGACTCGATGAGCCACCATTTCCCATCAGCCCATGGTGCGCCCGGCTAGGTTGCCTTGCCCTAGCACCCGATGGCACTTCAACAGTGCTCCTGCCTTCGGCTCCCGGAAATGAATGCGTCCCTTCGATCGAAACGCCAGCCCACTGCGCCGGCTCTCTTCCTGAGCTTGCTCTTGACCCTCACGGCCTGCGGTGGAGGAGACGACGCTTCCGACGGCGCCGCCGCTGAAGAACCCAGCCGCGACGAGACGTGCACGCCGGTGGCTCCGCCACCTGGCAAGAAGGACGTCGAGCACTGCGTGGCGCCGCGCACATGACCCTGCCCGAGCGGCTGCGCTGATCGGAGTTCCGGCGCCACACTGCAGCAGCCGGCACAGCCTGCACCGTGGCGAGCAGCCCTCCTGCGCGGAGCGCTATCGAGCCGTGGTCAGGTCCCCGCGCACCATCACGAGGTCGACGAAAGACGAGCCTCGATGCTTGCCTGGCCCGTAAGCGAGGATGAATGGCCCGATCTCCTGGCGACCCAGCCCTTCCAGCGCGTTGCGCAAGGCCGCGCGATCGATCTTGGGCCCTGCGTTCTGCATGGCCTTCATGAGCAGCCGTGCCGCGAGGTAACCCTCCATGGCCGCAGCGGAAGAAAGATCGTCCTTGTTGTCCGGTGCAAGCGCCTGCATGGTGCGGCGGAACTCGGCAGCAACTGGCGTGGAGCCCGCCGGGTCCGGCACGCGCTTGGCGATCACGAAGCCGTGCGCGGACTTGCCGGCTTCGCGCACGAGATCACGGGCGCTGATGATGGAAACGCCATAGTGGTACACCCGGCCGCCACCGGCCACCGGCGAAAGATCCAGCTCCTTGAGCAGCTTGGCGCTGTACTTGGCTGACGAGAGGTGAAGCACCGCCTGCAGATGGCCTTCCTGCAACGCCTTCGCGGCGGCGGGCATGTCCGGAGCCTGGGGGTCGTAAGGCACTGCCTTCGGCGCGGGCAGCTTGTACTGGGCTGCATAGTCCTTCACCAGTGCAAGCGCGCCCTGCCCGAAGCCGTCGTTCTGATAGAACACACCGATGCGCTGTGAGCCGATGGTGGTGAGGTGCTGCAGGATCTTCGCGATCTCGTCCGAGTAAATCATTGCCAGCCCAGGTCCATTTGCAGACAGTCGACCATCCCGCTGAAAAGTGCCGAGACTTAGTCACGCACCCGGCATTCATTCACGACAGCGCCCCTCATCGCTCGCACGGCTGCGCGCGGATCGCAGGCACGACGCCACGCCGCCACACACACAGGCATCGCCGCGGCTTTGTGAAGAACTTCAACGGTTTGTGAAGGCCGCGTTGCCTGCGAATTTCCTGCACATTTGCCCATGAGCATGGCCGCATCCAAGAAGAAGGAGATGCGGCCATGCCTCGTTCCAAACCGTTTTCGCGGCCACGCGCGCGCCTGCTGGCGCTTGCAGCCGCTTCATGCCTGGCACTGAGCCTCGCCGCCTGCGGCGCAGGCTCGGCGCAGACCAATGCCCCTGCCGCCAGTGCCACCGCGGTGGGCGTCTACACCGTGCAGCCCGAGCAGCTGGGCCTCACCACCGAGCTGCCGGGGCGCACCAGCTCGCCGATGGTGGCCGAGATCCGGCCGCAGGTGGGCGGCATCGTGAAGGCGCGCCGCTTCACCGAAGGCTCCACGGTCAAGGCCGGTCAGGTGCTCTACCAGATCGACGCAGCCAGCTACCAGGCGGCCTATGCGAGCGCGCAGGCCAGCGTGGCCAAGGCCGAGGCCACGCTCGAATCGGCCAGGCTCACGGCCGAGCGGCAGGCCGGGCTCGCGAAGATCGACGCGATCAGCCAGCAGGACAACCAGAACGCGCAGGCCGCGCTGAAGCAGGCGCAGGCCGACCTTGCCGCCGCCCGCGCGGCGCAGGAAACGGCGCGCATCAACCTCGAGCGCACCGCCATCACCGCGCCGATCTCGGGGCTGGTGGACGTCTCCACCGTGTCGCCGGGGGCGCTGGTGGCCGAAGGCCAGGCCACGGCGCTCACCACCGTGCGGCAGCTCGACCCGATCCAGGTGGACGTGAGCCAGTCCAGCGCCGACGTGCTGCACCTGAAGCGCGAGCTGGCCAGCGGCCGGCTCAAGCGTGCCGGCGACGGCGCCTCGGTGAAGCTGCTGCTCGAAGACGGCAGCACTTACACCCACACCGGCACGCTGCGGTTCTCGGGTGTGTCGGTCAACACCGGCACCGGCGCAGTGACGCTGCGCGCGGTGTTCGACAACCCCGACGGTCTGCTGATGCCCGGCATGTACGTGCGTGCCGTGCTCGAAACCGGCGTGGCCGAGCAGGCGCTGCTGGTGCCGCAGCAGGCCGTCACGCGTGACGCGAAGGGCAACACCAGCGTGCTGGTGGTCGATGCCGGCAACAAGGTGGAAAAGCGCGCGCTCAAGCTCGACCGCCCGGTGGGCAACCGCTGGCTGGTGAGCTCGGGGCTGCAGGCGGGCGAGCGCGTCATCGTCGAGGGCTCGCAGAAGGTGAAGCCGGGCGACGTGGTACAGGCCCACGCGGCCGATGCCGGCGCGGCACAGGCCGTGGCCGAGGCACGCTGAAGGAGCGCAGGCCATGGCACGCTTTTTCATCGACCGGCCCATCTTCGCCTGGGTGATCGCCATCGTGGTGATGCTGGCCGGCGCCCTGTCGATCTCCACGCTGCCGCTGGAGCAGTACCCCGACATCGCGCCGCCGCGCGTCACCATCAACGCGACCTACCCCGGTGCCTCGGCCAAGGTGGTCGAGGACTCGGTGACCCAGGTCATCGAGCAGAAGATGAAGGGGCTGGACGGCCTCTTGTCCATGCAGTCCACCAGCGCCTCGGCCGGCACGGCGAGCATCACGCTCACCTTCGTGGCCGGCACCAACCCCGACGTGGCGCAGATGCAGGTGCAGAACAAGCTGCAGCAGGCGCAGTCGCAGCTGCCGCAGGCGGTGCAGAGCCAGGGCGTCACGGTCACCAAGACGGGCATCGACTTCCTGATGATCGTGTCGCTGTACTCGGCCGACGGCAGCGCCTCGGCCATCGACATCGGAGACTACATCTCGTCGAACCTGGCCGACACCGTGAGCCGCATCGACGGCGTGGGCGACGTGCAGACGCTGGGCACCGGCCACGCGATGCGCATCTGGCTCGACCCGAACAAACTGGCCAGCCACGCGCTCATGCCTTCGGACGTGAGCACCGCCATCAACGCGCAGAACGCACAGGTCTCCGCCGGCCAGGTGGGCGGCCTGCCCGCTGCGCCGGGCCAGCAGCTCAACGTGACCATCACCGCGCGCAGCAAGCTGCAGACCGAAGACCAGTTCCGCAACATCGTGCTCAAGAGCGCGGCCGACGGCAGCGTCGTGAAGCTGGGCGACGTGGCGCGCGTCGAGATGGGCGGCGAGAGCTACACCGTCAGCACCCGCTACAAGGGCCAGCCCGCCGCGGCGCTGGGCATCAAGCTCGCGGCCGGCGCCAACGCGGTGAACGTGGCCAACGCGGTGAACGCCAAGCTGGCCGAGCTGCAGCCTTCGTTCCCCTACCACCTGCAGACGGCCACCACCTACGACACCACGCCCTTCGTGAAGATCTCGATCCGCGAGGTGGTGATCACGCTGGTCGAAGCGATGGTGCTGGTGGTGCTGGTGATGGTGCTGTTCCTGCAGAACCTGCGCGCCACGCTCATCCCCGCGGTGGCGGTGCCCGTGGTGCTGCTGGGCACCTTCGGCGTGCTCGCCGCCTTCGGCTATTCGATCAACAGCCTCACGATGTTCGGCCTGGTGCTCGCCATCGGCCTGCTGGTGGACGACGCCATCGTGGTGGTCGAAAACGTCGAGCGCGTGATGCACGAGGAAGGGCTGTCGCCCAAGGAAGCCACGCGCAAGTCGATGGGCGAGATCACCGGCGCACTGGTGGGCATCGCACTGGTGCTGTCGGCCGTGTTCGTGCCGATGGCCTTCTTCGGCGGCTCCACCGGCGTGATCTACCGGCAGTTCTCCATCACCGTGGTGTCGGCCATGCTGCTGTCGGTGTTCGTGGCGATGACGCTCTCGCCCGCCATGTGCGCCACGCTGCTCAAGCCCGTGCCGAAGGGCGGCCATGCCGCGGCACACGGCCCCGCGGCGCGTTTCTTCGGCGGCTTCAACCACTGGTTCGAGCGCGGCAGCACCGGCGCGCAGACGCTGGTGCGGCGCCTGCTCCACCGCAGCGCCCGCGTGATGCTGGTCTATGCGGTGATCGTGGGCGGCATGGCGGCGCTCTACCACTGGCTGCCCACCTCCTTCCTGCCCAGTGAAGACCAGGGCGTGCTGATGGCCGAGGTGCGCCTGCCCTCGAGTGCCACCGAAGAGCGGCTGCGCCGCTCGCAGGAGGCCTTCGAGAACTGGCTCTCGCAGCAGGCCGACATCGACGGCTACACCACCGTCACCGGCATCAGCGGCGACCAGGCCACCGGCCGCGCCTTCATCAAGCTCAAGGACTGGAGCCAGCGCGAAGGCCCGGGCCAGAGCGCGGCCGAGATCGCACAACGCGCCAACCGCGAGCTGGCCAGCCTGCGCGATGCTCGCGTGTTCGTGATGCAGCCGCCCGTGGTGCGCGGGCTGGGCAGTTCCGCCGGCTTCACGGTGGAGCTGCAAGACCGCAACGGCCTCGGCCACGACGCCCTCGTGAAGGCACGCGACCAGTTCCTGGAGCTGGCCCGCAAGCGGCCGGAGCTGGCGCAGGTGCGCATCAGCGGCCTGGACGACGCGGCGCAGCTGGGCATCGACATCGACGACCGCAAGGCCGGCGCGATGGGCCTGTCCACGAGCGACATCAACGGCACGCTGTCCACCGCCCTGGGCGGCAGCTACGTCAACGACTTCCTCGACCAGGGCCGCGTGAAGAAGGTCTACCTGCAAGGCGACGCGCCCTACCGCATGGCGCCTGACAGCATCATGCAATGGTTCGTGCGCAACGGCGACGGCCAGATGGTGCCCTTCTCGGCCTTCGCCAACACCACGTGGACCTACGGCTCGCCCAAGCTCGAGCGCTACAACGGCATGTCTTCGTACGAGATCGTTGGCGAGGCGGCCCCCGGCGTGAGCTCGGGCACGGCCATGGCCGCGGTGGAAGACATCATCCGCCAGCTGCCGCAGGGCGTCGGCTACGAGTGGGCCGCGCAGTCCTACCAGGAAAGGCTCTCGGGCTCGCAGGCTCCGGTGCTGTACGCCGTGTCGGTGCTCTTCGTCTTCCTGTGCCTGGCGGCGCTGTACGAGAGCTGGTCGGTGCCGTTCGCGGTGATGCTGGTGGTGCCGCTGGGCATCATCGGCGCGCTCGCGCTCACCGCCGTGGCCGGGCTCAGCAACGACGTGTACTTCCAGGTCGGCCTGCTCACCACCGTGGGCCTGTCGGCCAAGAACGCGATCCTGATCGTCGAATTCGCCAAGCAGCTGCAGGAGCAAGGCGCGAGCCTCATCGACGCCACGCTGCAGGCGGTGCGGCTGCGGTTGCGCCCGATCCTGATGACCTCGCTGGCCTTCATGTTCGGCGTGCTGCCGCTCGCCTTGGCCACCGGTGCAGGCGCCGGCAGCCGCCGCGCCATCGGCACCGGCGTGCTGGGCGGCATGGCCAGCGCCACCGTGCTGGGCATCTTCTTCGTGCCGGTGTTCTACGTGCTGGTTCGCGGCTTCTTCGACCGGCGTGCCGCACGGCGTGCAGCGGCGGCCCAGCCCGTGCTGGAGGGCGCATGATGAAAACGACCTGCTTCAAGTTCTCTGCCATGGCGGCGGCCGCGCTGCTCGCAGCCTGCACCAACCTCGCGCCGCGCTACGACACGCCGGCCGCACCCCTGCCCAAGGCGTGGCCGCAGGCAGCCTCTGCCCCGGCCGGGCAGGCCTTTTCGGCCGAGCTCGGCTGGCGCGACGTGGTGACCGACGACCGGCTGCGCGGCGTGATCGACCTCGCGCTCGCCGACAACCGCGACCTGCGCATCGCCGTGCTCAACATCGAGCAGGCGCGTGCCAGCTATCGCATCACGGCGGCATCGCAATGGCCCACCGTCAATGCGTCGGCCGGCATGAGCGCTTCGCGCACACCGGCCGAGGCCAGCAACACCGGCCTCGTCACGCACACCCGGCAATACAGCGTGGAACTCGGTGCCGCCGCCTACGAGCTGGACCTCTTCGGCCGCGTGCGCAACCTCAAGGACGCAGCGCTCGAAAGCTTTCTCAACACCGAGGAGGCACAACGCAGCACCCGGCTCGCACTGGTGGCCGAAGTGGCCAACGCCTGGCTCACGCTGGCGGCCGACCAGGCCCAGCTCGAACTCGCCCGCGAAACGCTGAAGAGCCAGCAGGACAGCTACACCATGACCGCGCGCCAGCGCGAGCTCGGCGCAGCCTCGGGCCTCACGCTGGCGCAGGCCCAGACCAGTGTCGAGACCGCACGCGGCAACGTGGCCGCCTACGAAAGCCAGGTGAAGCAGGACCGCAACGCCCTCGACCTGCTGGCCGGTGCGCCCGTGCCCGAAAGCCTGCTGCCGCAGCCAGCGGGCGACGGCACCGCCGCAGTGCTCTTCAGCGTGCCCGAAGGCCTGCCCTCCAGCGTGCTGCAGCAGCGCCCCGACGTGCTGGCAGCCGAGCACCTGCTGAAGGCGGCCTATGCCGACATCGGCGCGGCGCGCGCGGCGTTCTTCCCGCGCATCAGCCTCACGGCCGCAGCCGGCACCGCGAGCCGCAGCCTGACGGATCTGTTCAAGGGGGGCGCGTGGTCGTTCGCGCCGTCCATCACGCTGCCGATCTTCGATGCCGGTGCCAACCAGGCCAACCTGCGCTCGGCCGAAGTCACGCGCGACATCCGCGTGGCCACCTACGAGAAGACGCTGCAGACGGCCTTCCGCGAAGTGGCCGACGCGCTGGCCGTGCGCGGCTCCCTCGACGAGCGGCTCGCCGCGCAGCAGGCGCTGGTAGATGCCAACGCAAAGAGCCTGGAGCTTTCGACGGCGCGCTTTCGCGGCGGCGCCAGCAGCTATCTCGAGGTGCTGGACGCGCAGCGCTCGCTCTATGCAGCGCAGCAGTTGCTCATCGCGCTGAAGCTGGCCGAGCAGTCGAACCGCATCACGCTGTTCAAGGCGCTGGGCGGCGGCTGGCGCGATGGGACTGCCGCTTCGTGAAGAAGAAGCCACAGGCACGACGTTTAGACTCGGGAGCGTCCAAAAACTGAAACAAATCTTCCAGGGAGTGGCAGATGACAAATACACGGCGATCGAATCCGGTCGAGTGGGCAATCGATCCATCCTGTGTTCGATACCAGCGCAACGTCGGCCTGTGCATCGCGACGGAGTTTCACGAAGGGCCCGGCCAGAGTGGCAGCGCTGCATGAGCATGCCGCACACGAAGTTCCGTGAACAGGTACTGGCTGCCCTCAAGCTCTCCAAAGCCATGCGGCCCGGCGCCCACCTGCACTTGCTCTACACCCCGGAGTTGCACGATCCGGTGCCCGAAGCCGCCGATGCACGGCGAGATGCCGCTCGCATCCGCATTCCGAACCACATCGCCGCGATCCGCCCCCCAGACGACGGCCTGCCGAGCCTCATCACGCTGGACACCCGTCGCGTGGCGCCTTACCTGCTGGAACACGACGCCGCGCTCGATGACCCGTTGCTGGAGACCAGCATCGGCCAGGCACACGCCGAAGCAGCACTCGGCGCACGGGCTGACGCGCACCTCGACAACGCCGATCCCGAACTGGCTGCGGGCTCGATAGGCGGCTGGATCGTCAGCGAAGAGAGCGCAGCGCAGCTGGCACGGCGCATCGCCAGCTTCTCGGCCGGCTGGGTGACCGATGAAGGGCGCCGCCCCCGGCAGCGGCAGTGGGTGCGCTGGACGCAGCCCCAGGTGCTGTGCAGCCTGTGGCCGCTGCTGAGCCTTGAGCAACGCGCCGCGCTGCTGGGCACTGGCGCGTGGGTGGCGTCCGACGCTGCAGGCCAGGTGCATGCCTTCACCGCCACGGACGGCAGCGATCCGGCGCCGCAACCGGCAGAGCTGGATGCAGCCCAGGCCGCCGTGCTGCGAAACATCCCGCTGGTGCAAGAGCTGTTGGCCGCCTGGCGCCAACTGGCGCAGCACCACGTCCCATGCCTGCCGGCTGATGCGGAGCATCGGCTGCACCTGCATTTGCAGGAGGCACAGCGCCTCGACTTGCCGGACAGCGAAGTGCCCGTTTATGCACTCACTGCGGCCTCCCTGCTGGCGGGTGCCACGCAGACGCAACAGTGGCAGGCATTGCTGGAATGCGCCCGCGACCAGGGGCCGCCCTTCACTCTGCACCTGCAACAGTTGCCGCAAGACTTCTGGCAGCGATGGCTGCCAGAAGCCGGGCATCGACTCACTGAAAGCACGACGGGGATCCCCGCTTGACCACGATCGCACCGCCAGTTGCGGCACCCACGGCTGCGCCCAGCCACGTCGCCGCCCTCGCCAAGGCATTGGGCGGCAAGCCGTGCCACGACCCCAAGGCCCCCTGCCAGCCTTGCGCACGCTACGAACTGCAGTTGCTCGTCACGCTGCCATCAGTAGTGGCCGCCGAGCACGAAAACGCCCTCAGGGAAGCCGGCTACGCCTGGGCGCCCGGCTTCGACAAGGCCTTCACGGAACTGCCGCGTGCAGCCACCCGCCCAGTGGCGCGCCTGGCACGCACAGGCTACGTCTACCTCCACTACGCCGACTGGCAGACCTGGGACGTTTGGCAGATCATGCCCAACGGCCTGGCGCGCAAGCTGCTCCACCAGGTGGATCGCGCCAAGTACGAGCAGCAGCACCAAAGCGCGTTCTCCACCGCCCCGCCGGCCAAGCTGTGCCCGCAAGGCGCGGCCAACGTGCCGGCGCATCTCATCGGCATCTACGGCGCACGCAACGCCAACCGCGTATGGCTGGCCTTCAGCCCGCGCCTGTGGACGGGAGCCGCGCTGCAGCGCTACGCAGACAACCCCGAAGTGGAGATCGACGGCGCCGACGGCAAACCCCTCAAGACCCGGCTGCGCTCGGTACGCGGTATCGAAGTCAACCCCAAGGCCATCGTCGCAGGCCAGTTGCCGACCCAGGGGGCCTTGCCGCTGAACGAAGCATCCCTGCGGGCCAACGTCGTCGAATACTGCGCCCGGCCTGAAGGCGCGGTGGTGCCGGCCTGGCCCAGCCTCGGTTTCGGCAAGGCCTTCGCCGAGGCGCCGCACCCGCTCACCAAAGACCGCTTCGGCCAGGCCACCGGCTTTGCGCAGCGCGTGCGCCAGTTGGAACTGGCCCTTTCGCCCGGCAACCACCCCCGGCTCTACGAGAACAAGACGTTGATCGTGATGCTGCCGGACGCCGAAGGCGTGGCCGACGCGCACAACACCCTGCGGCTGCGCACGCTGCGCGGGCACCAGGGCTGGATGGCCGGCGGCCCGGACGCCAGCGGACGCAACGCCGACCCGCAGCGCCCGTGGCAGCGCCAGTCGCTCCTGCACGCCGGCTACATCCGCGAGTGGGTCAAGGACGAGGAACGCAAGACACACCAGGACCGACTCGACCACGGCCTGTACCGCACCCGGCACGTCATCAGCGCCTTCGAGTACCAGCAGATACAGGCACAGGAACGGCGCAGCGGCCAGCCCGTCAACCCGCCCGGCACCACCTACGAAAAGCTGCCCGGCACGCCCGAGCGCTACCGCATCACGTTCCCCGAAAAAGCCGTCAGGCAAGGCATCGAAGGCCTGGCTGCCGCCGGCTCCAAGGGCCGCATCGAGCGCTACCACCAGCACCTCGACTGGCACGCCATCGAACAAACCAGCCAGAAGTGGAAGACGCAGGAAGAAGGCTGGCTCCAGCGCTTGCAGGCGCGCGATGCCGACTACGTGCGCTGGCTGCAAAGCCCTGCCCTGCACGCCATGCTGTGCTACGACTTCGACGACGCGGCCGCCCTGCAACAGGCCAGACGCAAGCCCGAAGAGCTGAAGCGCGACGTGCAGGAACTCGCCTCGAGGCTGCAGGCCCTGGCCACCTGCTACGGCGGCGGCGCCTGCTCCGACGCCAGCCTCAGGCATTTGGTCGAGCTGTTCAAGAAAGACGAGCGCCAGAAGGGCCACTACATCGCACAGGCGATGCTGGGCGAGCTGGGCCTGAACAAGCTGCTGGACAAGGCCGTGAACGACCCCGGCACCCAGGCCGACCTGTACGACGTGGTGCTGGCCGGCCAGGCCGCGTGGACGGAATTCACCGAAGCCTGGGCGCACGTGCGCGAACAGGCCGCCGCCTCCAGCGCCGTGCTGCTGCAAACCGCCTATCAGGTCACCCAGCGCATGCAGGAAGCGGCGCTGCTGCCGGCCCAGGCACAGCAGCGCGGCCTGCAGGTGGCCCTGGCCGACGCAGCCAGGAAGCAAGTGGTGTGGGCGCGCGCCGCGGGGTTTGCGCGGTTCCTGGAAACCGGCCAGCGCCAGTACGTGCTGGGCGTGAAGTGGAAGGCCGGCGCCTTTGCCGAAGCGCTCACTGAACTCAGCCTCGCCGGCCCGGCGCTGGACGTGGACAAACGCGAGGTCACCGGCAAGCAGGCCCGCAAGGCGGCCAAGGCCACGCGAGCAGAACTCAAGCCGCTGCTGACCCGCAACACCGCCGAAATCGACACCACCGTGATGCTGGTGCTCGACGAGCGGCAACTCGCCCAGGCGGCACAGGCACGCGGCGAAAAGATGCTCGACATCGTGAGCCCCGGCCTGTTCGGCAGGCCCGCCGAGACGGTGCGCGTGCCCGAAAGCCTGGCGAAGGCCGTCGTGCGTGAATACGTGCCCGCCAACAAGGCACGCGCGATGGCGAGCACGGCCACCGGGCTCAACGCCGCGGGGCTGGTGCTGCAGTGGTGGGCGCTGGCGCAGAGCTGGGAAGACCTGCAGAAGAAGGGCGGCACGGAACAGACCGATGCCGCGTTCTCGGCACTGGGCTCGCTGGCCGGCGTCATGGGCGCGGCGGTGGAGATCGGCGCGCTGCTGCTGGCGCCCGCGGCCGAGAAGGCCACGCAGGGCCCACCCGCGGCAGCGGTGTTGGCCAGCCTGCCGGCGCATCTTTGGCTGCGGTTTGCGGCGGGGTTGATGCTGGCGGCGGGGGCGGGGTTTGATGCGGCGGTAGTGTGGTGCCGAGTGCAGTACAAGAGTGCACAAGGTGACGACGACGCAGCTGCTGCTTACTCGGATGCTCGGGCGCTTTACTTCGGAGGGCTGGCCAGCCTTGCCGCAGGCGCGTGGTACGCCCACCGCGCCCGCGTTCTGGCCCACTACGGCCAAGAAGCAGTTGTCCGCATACTTGCTCGCAGCATTGCGCCAGTGCAACTTGGCCGCTGTCTCACCGGGGTAGGCCTCGCGCTATGGATCGGCGGAGTCGCCTGGTCCCTTTACGCGCTGTACCTCGAAGACGACGACAACGAAATCTTCCTGCGACGCAGCTTCTTCGGCAAAGGCCACCCGCAACTGGGCAAGTTCCAGAGCATCGAGGAAGAAACCGCCTTCCTCGGCGCGCTGGCGATCGGCGCCAAGGCCGAGCTGGAGTGGCACGACCGCATGGGGCCCGACGGGCTCACGGTCCGCGTGCGGCTGTTCAAGCCCGAGCCGGCTGCGGTGGTGATGGCCGAGGTCGAAGGCTTCGACGCAATCAACGGCAAGCCGCTCGCCAAGCTGCACGACGGGCTGTTGCCAGAGCACAAGCCCAGCACCGACAAGGGCGAGGCAGACAAGGGCGTCCACGTCACCGAACTCAAGCTCCAGGTACCCGATGGAGCAAAGGCCGTGCGGCTGAAGTTCTCGCTGTACCGGTCCAAGGACCAGATACGAGGCTGGCGGCCCGAGGCCAGCGGTGACGTGTGGGTGGAGGATTGATGGACGCCACCACCGAGCGGCTCGACCCGCCCAACCCGCTGCCGCACATCGTGCTGCCGGCGGCCCAGCACACGGTGAGCTACGGCACGAGCACCCACGGCTGCGTTCATGCGCTCTACAAGAACGGCATCAGCCTGATTGACGAGCCGGGGGCTATGACGGGGCAGTTAGCCATCATGGCAACGATGGTGTTGTCGTTTGGAGTCCTTTTTCTTTGGAGTGATGTAGCTGCTGATCGACTGGGCTTGGGCTTTCTTTTCACCCTAGCGATTACCGTTGCGTCTCTCGGCATGCTCCGCACCGACCTCATCGGCCACCGCCACGAACCCGTCCTGTTCGACCGCGCCGCCCACAAGGTCCACCTCTTCGTTTCCGAGCGACCGCGATGGTGGCAGCTGTGGAAGTGGCGGGCCGGCTCGCGCGTGGACAGCTTCGACTGGGCCTGCATCCGCGCCGAGGTGGTGGAGATCACGCAGGTCGGCGGCGCCGGCGTGCCGCGCAAGGACTACGCACTCACGCTGGCGGTGCTGGAGGCACCGGGCAGCACCAAGGTCCGCGCCCGCTTCGGCGTGGGTTTGGGCAACCCCTGGGGCACCGAGCCGGTGCTGATGCTGTGGGAGCACCTGCGCCGCTTCATGAAGGGCGAGGGGCCGCACCTTGCGCCGGGCGACAAGGTCTACGTCGCCCGCACCGAAACCCTCTGGCAGGGCCTCGGCTTCATGCAGCCGCTGCTCATGCCCGGCGCCCGTGGCTGGATCACCGGCTCGGACTTCAGCGGTGCGTGGTGGTTCACCGCGCCCGTTGCCGTGTTCTTTCTCGTGGCGCTGCCCTTCACGGCCGCCTGCGGCCTGATCCGCTGGCTGGCCATCAAGGCACGGCGCGAGCCGCGCTGGCCGGCGGAGATCCTTGCCAGCGTGGGGGCGCCCCTCGACGTGACGGTGCCCCAGCACGGCAAGATGCAACGCCGCAAAGTGCGCCGCGCCGGCAAAGCCGAGGGCGGTTGATGCGGGCCGAAGTCACGCGCGACACCGGGTGGCCACCTACGAGAAGACACTGCAGACGGCCTTCCGCGAAGTGGCCAACGCACCGGCCGTGCGCGGCTCGCTCGGCGAACGGCTCGCCGCGCAGCAGTCGCTCATCGCGCTGAAGCTGGCCGAGCAGTCGAACCGCATCACGCTGTTCAAGGCGCTGGGCGGCGGCTGGCGCGACACGGCAGCAGTGAGCTGAGCCCGGCGCGTCAACCCGCGTCTTCGATGTTGGCGCGCACCTTGTTCAGCAGCTCCACGAGCTGGCGCCGCTCTTCGTCGCTCATGCCGGCCACGGCCGCCTTGGCCAGGCGCCGGCTCTGGCGCATCAGCGTCTGGTGGGCCGCCTGCGCCTCGGCCGTGAGCTGCAGCCGCACGCTGCGGCGGTCTGCTTCATCGACCTGCGCTTCCAGCAGGCCGCGTTCCTTCAGCGAGCCGATCAGGCGCGCGAGCTGGCCCTTGTCGCGCCCCGAATGCTCGGCCAGCTCGCGCTGCGTGGCCCCCGGGTGGCGCGCGAAGAAGCCGAGCACCTTGCCTTCCATGTGCGTGAGCTCGTGCGGCCCGGCACGCACCTCGCGGTACTGGCGCGCGCGGTACAGGTGCATCACGGCGTGGATGAGCTCCAGCACGTCGTCGGGGGCGGCAGCGGCAGCCACAGGAGCTGCAGCGCCCACTTTGTTGACATGGTCAACTTGTTTTCGCATGATGGATGACATTATCAACCAATACGAGAACCGGCATGGACTCCCATTCCACCACCCGCCGCGTGCAGCGCGTGCGCCATGAACTCAAGCGGCGCGACGTGCAGGTAGCCCGCGTGCAGCCCGTCGGCACGGGCTTCGTGGGCATCACCTTCAGCGGCGACGACCTCGCCGACTTCGTGTCCGACGGCTTCGACGACCACGTGAAGTTCATGTTCGAAGACGGCACGGGCGAGATCATCCGCCGCGACTACACGCCGCGCCACTTCGACCGCGCGCGGCGCGAGCTCACCATCGAATTCGCGTTGCACGGTCACGGCCAGGCTTCCGAATGGGCGCGGCAGGCCCGCGTGGGCCAGCGCGCCGTGATCGGCGGGCCGCGCGGTTCGATGGTCGTGCCGGTGGACTACGACTGGCACCTGCTGGCCGGCGATGCAAGCTCACTGCCTGCCGTGCACCGCCGCCTCGAAGAGCTGCCGGCAGGCACCCAGGCCATCGTGCTGCTGCAGGTGGCCGACGCGGCTGACCGCCGCGAGCTCGGCAGCGCCGCCGACCTGTCGCTGCAGTGGGTGAGCACCAGCGACGAATGGCTCTCGGCACTGGAGGCGCTCACGCTGCCGCCCGGGCAGGGCTTCGCGTGGTGTGCCGGCGAAGCCTCGGCGATGGCGCGCGCCCGGCAGATCGTGCTGGTGGACAAGTCGCACCCACGGCAAGACGCACGCATCGCGGCCTACTGGAAGCAAGGAGCCTCGAGCCACCACGAAGAGCTGAGCCTGCCTGAATAGCCCGGAGGCGCCAAAGTGGGGCTTCGTGCTGGTGAAGCTCTACATGAGCACATCCCGCACCACACGACCAACAACAACGTCGAACAGGAAGGCGGCGGCGGGCTGATGATGGTGCTGAACGTCAGCGCCTGAACCGGCCGCGCCTCCTGCCTTCGCTACTGCGGCTCGATCTTCGCGGCGCGGATCACGTCGCCCCAGCGCTTGATCTCCGAGGCCAGCAGCGCCTGCGCCTGGGCCGGCGTGCTGCCCTGCACGCGCACGCCCAGCGGCTCGAGCCTGGCGCGCACGGCCGGCGACTCGAGGGCCTGCTGCACCGCCTGGTTGAGCTGCTCGACCACCGCCGCAGGCGTGCCGGCCGGTGCCGCGATGGCGTTCCACGACGCCACGTTGTAGCCGGCCAGGCCCGCCTGCTGCACCGTGGGCGCCGAAGGCAGCGCCGGATTCGGCTTGTCGCCGGTGACGGCCAGCAGCTTCACGTCGCCCGACTTCACCTGCGGCACCATGGGCCCCAGGATCTCCAGCGCCACGTCGACCTCGCCGCCGCGCAGCGCCACCAGCACCGCGGGCGAGCCCTTGTAGGGCACCGTCAACGCGTCGATGCCGGCCACCGACTTGAACAGCTCGGCCGCCAGGTGCTGCGTGCTGCCCACGGCGATGGTGCCGATGTTGAGCTTGCCGGGGCTGCCCTTCGCGAAGGCCAGCACCTCGCCGAGCGACTTGAAGCGCGAGTTGCCGGGCACGAACACGCCGAG
Source organism: uncultured Rivibacter sp. (assembly GCA_946480925.1). The sequence goes on along the minus strand of CAMLLU010000013.1, from coordinate 42,506 downwards.
GTCGAAGTAGCCCAGCGTCGAGACCGGTGCCAGGTCCTTCACCGTGTCGTAAGGCAGCTTCCTGAACAGGCCCACGCTCACCGCGTTGCCGTTGCTCATGAGCAGCAGCGTATGGCCATCGGGTTTGGCGCTGGCCACCGCCTGCGACGCGACGATGCTGCCGGCGCTCGGCCGGTTGTCCACCACGATGGGCTGGCCCAGCGTCCTGGCCATGTGCTCGGCCACTGCGCGTGCGGTCACGTCGGCAATGCCGCCGGGCGCGAACGGCACGATCAGCGTGATGGGCCGCTCGGGGTAGCGGCCCTGTGCGTGCGAGGCCAGCGGCAGCGCAGCGGCCAGCGCGCACGCCGTGAGCACGGCGCGCCGCGACAGCGTGCGCCAGGTCGAAGAGGTCTTCGGCATTGCTTGTCTCCTGTTCAGGCTAGAAGCGGTGGCGCAGGCCGACGTTGAAGCCGTCCTGCGTGCCCTTGGTGCCCATGAAGCCTGGCTTGGCGTAGCCGCCCTTCACGTCGTTGTGGTCTGCCGACGCGTACACGTCGGTGCGGCGCGAGAAGCGGTAGCTCGCGCTCAGGTAGCTCACCTTGCGCGAACCTTCCAACGCGGCGCTGCCGCCCTGGTCGTCGGCCAGGTGCGCGGCACTGAGCGTGATGGACGGCGTGACGTCGAAGTTCATGCCCAGCGTCCACACCTTGTTGACCTGCACGCTCACGTCGTGCGTGCGGCGCATGGCACCGGCGTACACCGTGAACACCGGCAGCACCTTGTAGTTGCCGCCCAGGCCGGCGATCTTGCGCGTCTCGCTGTCGGTGATGTTCTTCATCTGCTGCGCATAACCACCCAACCAGACCGGGCCCGCGCCCCAGCCGGCCGACACGGCCCAGGCATCGCTACCGCCGTTGCCCGTCACCTCGCCGAAGGTGCGCGAAGCGGCGAGCTCCACGCCGCCGAACTTGCCGTCGATGCGCAGCATGTTGTCCTGCCGCGCGACGTGGTGGCTGCTGAACACCGAATAGGCCAGGTTGTTCGGGTTGCCCTGCGGCTGGAAGCGCCCGGCCGTCGTGTGGGCCAGCGTGTATTGGCGCCCGGCCGTCACGGCCCAGGCGCTGCCGCGCAGGCCGACGTGGACCTCACGGCCCCAGAAGCGCGGGTTCGCCGCGGTCTGCCCGTAGTCGGCCGTGGCCGTGCCCTGCAGCGAGGCGCCGGTGCTCGGGTCGAAGCCGGACTCGAGCGTGAACACGGCCGCCAGGCCCCCGCCCAGGTCTTCTCGGCCTCGAAAGCCCAGGCGGCTGCCGGTGAAGATGCCGTCGTCCATGAGGTTGTCCGAGCCGCGGTCGGCATCCACGTTGTTCACGTGGCGCAGCACGGTGTCGATGAGGCCGTAGATCACCACGCTGCTGCCAGCCTGCTGCTGTTGCTGCGCGAATGCCGCCGGCACGCAAAGCAGGCCTGCCGCACAGGCGATGGTCGCGGGGTTGAAGGTTTTCGTCACGCTGTCTCCTCGGTTGTGGATCTCGGTTGTGGATTCGCCTTGTGGGAATGCGGCAGCTCACCGGGCGCGGCATGAGCGCCTGGCGGCTGCGTTTTCTTGTCGTTGCCTGGTTTGCTGCTGCGGCTCAGAACTCGAGCGGCTGACCGGGCACCGCCACGATCACCTTCACGGCGTCGCCAGGGCCCATCGCGTCGACGAACTCCCTGGCCGTGCCTTTGGCCAGCGGGTTCGCGCCGTAGTGCATGGGGATCACGGTGCGCGGCTTGATGAGGTCCTTCACGGCCCAGGCGGCGTCAGCCGGGTCCATCGTGAAATGGCCGCCGATGGGCACGAGCGCGAGGTCGGGCCTGTAGCGCTCGCCGATGAGGCGCATGTCGCCGAACACCGCGGTGTCACCCGCGTGGTAGATGCGAAAGCCGTTCTCCAGCTCGATGATCCAGCCCACCGGCTCGCCGCCGAAGTGCGTCTCGTCCTTGTCGGTGGCGGGGTTGCGCCACACGAGTTCTGAAGAGTGCTCGGCGCGCACCGCGGTGACCTTGATGCCCGGCACCGGGGTGATGGTGCCTCCCTTGTTCATGCGCGGCAGCAGCTTCGCCGGCAGCACGCCCAACGTGGTGAGGGCCTGGTTCAAGCCGCCCGGCGCGCGGATCGGCGTGTCGTACTGCTGCGCGAGTGCCGGCGCATCGGCGAAATGGTCCCAGTGGCCATGCGACACGAGCAGCACGTCGATCTTGCCGAACTTGTCGAGCTGCTTGTATTCGGGCGGCGTGAGCGGGTTCTGCCTGAGCCACGGGTCGGTGACGATCACCTTGCCGCCAGGCGAGGTGATCTTGAAGGCTGCCTGCCCCAGCCACACCACTTCGACCTTGCCGGCCGCGGGCGCGGTGGCCTGGGCGTGGCCCAGTGTTGCCAGAGTGCACAACAGCGCTGCGAGAAAGAACCTGACGCGTGCCATGCCTCGCTCCTCAATCGAGCTTCACGTTGCCAGCCTTCACCACCTCGGCCCAGCGCGGTATCTCGCGGGCGATGAGGTCGGCGAATGCCTTGGGAGTGCCCGGCGTGGGAATGGCCCCTTCAGTGGCCAGCTGCTCGGCCACCGCGGGCTGGGTCAGGGCCTTGTTGATCTCTGCATTGAGCTTGCCCACCACGGCCGCCGGCGTGCCGGCGGGCGCCACGATGCCGTACCACTGGTCGGCATCGAAGCCGGCGAAGCCGCTCTCGGCCACGGTCGGCACGTCGGGCAGCGAAGGCAGGCGCTGCGGGCTCGACACGGCCAGCGCGCGCAGGCGCCCGCTGCGCACGTGCGGCAGCACCACCGGCGCGCCGGTGAAGGTGGCATCCACCTGGCCGCCCAGCAGGTCGTTCACCGAAGGCGCCGTGCCGCGGTAGGGGATGTGCAGCATGAAGAACTTCGCCTTCAGCTTCAGGTATTCGAAGGTGATGTGCGCCGCGCTGCCGTTGCCGCCAGACGAATACGTGAGCCGCCCCGGCTGCGCGCGCGCCTTGTTCACCAGGTCGGCCAGCGACTTGATGGGCGACGCCGCGTTCACCACCAGGATGTTGGGCACCCGCGCCACCCAGGCCACCGGCACGAAGCTCTTCACCGGGTCGTAGGGCAGCTTGGGGTAGAGCGCCGGATTCACGGCCAGCGTGCCGATGTGGCCCATCATCAGCGTGTTGCCGTCGGCCTCGGCGCGTGCCGCCTCGGCCGCACCGGTGGAGCCGCCCGCGCCGGGCTTGTTCTCGATGACCACCGTCTGCCCCAGCGCGGGGCCCAGCTTGTTGCCCACCGCACGCGCCAGGATGTCGGTGGAACCTCCGGGTGGGAACGGCACGATGAGGCGCAGCGGCTTGCCGCCCTGCGCCCGTGCGGCAGGCCATGCGGCCACGGCTGCGGTGCCCAGCAGCAAGGTGCGTCGCAGGCGGTGGTGTTCGTCGTGGTGATCCATCTTCGCTGTCTCCTCTTTCTCGTCGTGTCGTGCCGCGGCTCGTTCGGCCGTCGTGTCAAGTCGGCGTCAAGTCAATCTGGCTTGATCTGCGCCTCGCGGATGAGCCTTTCGTAGCGCTGCCGCTCGCGGCGCACCATGTCGGCAAACATGGCCGTGGAGCCGGCCACCACTTCGCCGCCGGCGGCAGTGAGGCGCTCGCGCACTTCGGCAGAGGCGATCGCGCGCTGCACCTCCTGGTGCAGCCGCGTCACCACCGCGGGCGGCAGGCCGGCCGGGCCCACCAGCCCGTACCACACCGAGGCCTCGAAGCCTGGGAAGCCGGACTCGGCGATCGTCGGCACGTCAGGGAAGATGGGCGAGCGCTTTTCGCTCAGCACCGCGAGCACGCGCAACTTGCCGGCCTTGACGTGCGGCTGCACCTCGAGCGCATTCACCGCCACGGTCTGGATGTGCCCGGCGATCACGTCGTTCATGGCGGGCGCGCCGCCCTTGTAGGGCACGTGCGTGAGCTCGATGCCGGCCGCCCGCTGGAACAGCTCCACCGCCAGGTGCGGTGTGGCACCGTTGCCCGGCGTGCCGTAGGTGATGGATTGCGGCCTGGCCTTCGACTGCGCGATGAGCGTCTTGAGCGAATCGACGCCCGACTGCGCATTGGCCGCCAGCACCACCGGCACGCGGCCCACCATCGAGATGGGCGTCACGCGATCGAGCGCGTAGGGCGCGGGCTGGAACAGCGACACGTTGGCGGCCAGCGCATTGGCCGCGAGCATCAGCGTGTGACCGTCGGGCGCGGCGTCGATCAATGCCTTGGTAGCGATGTTGGTGCCGGCCCCCGGCTTGTTCTCCACCACCACCGGCTGGCCCAGGCTGGCCTGCAGGCGCTGGCCCACGGTGCGCGCAATGATGTCCACCGCCCCGCCCGCGCTGTAGCCCACGATGAGGGTGACGGGCCGGCTGGGAAAGCCCTGCGCGCGCACCGCACCGCCGGCGGCCAGGGCCAGTGCGGCGGCCAGCGTCTGTCGTCTCGTGAAGGTCATCGTCTCGTCTCCACTTCAGTTGTCCATGGCGCTGCGCACCACCCGCGACGCATGAAACGATGAAAGACCAACAGCCTTCACCGCAGAGGCTCGGAGGGCGCAGAGGTTCGCGGAGGAATACAGGTCTTCTCTGCGGTCCTCTGCGTCCTCCACGTCTGTGCGGTGAATGAATTGAGGTTTCACTTCAGTGCTCCATGACGCAGAGCGTCTTCCGCGACGCATGAACCTCTGCGCTGCGTCCAGCGGTCGCAGCCCAGCGGACGCCGCGGATCCGGCTTCGCCGGTCCGCTGGCGTCGCCCCCTTGAGGGGGTGCGGCGAAGCCGCTACGGGGGTGGTTCATTTCAGATCTCTTCAGGCCAGTACAGGCGCATGGGGTTGCTCACCAGCAACCGGTGCTGCAGTGCAGGGGTGGGCGCGATGTGCGGAATGAAGTCCACCAGCAGCCCGTCGTCGGGCATGTGGTGCTTCAGGTTGGGGTGCGGCCAGTCGGTGCCCCACAGCACGCGGTCCGGGAAGGCCTCCACCACGCAGCGCGCGAAGGGCACCACGTCGCGGTAGGGCGCAGGTTCGCCGCCGAGTGCCGGCGGGCCGCTCACGCTCAGGCGCTCGGGGCAGCTCACCTTGGTCCAGACGTTCGGGTGCTCGGCCATGAGCCGCATGAAGCGCTCGAACTCGGGCCCGTCCACCGGCTGCGTCACGTCGGGCCGGCCCATGTGGTCCACCACCACGGGCGTGGGCAGCGCGGTGAAGAAGTCCCACAGCTCGGGCAGGTCGGCCGCCTCGAAGTACACCACCACGTGCCAGCCCCGGCGAGAGATGCGCTGCGCGATCTCCATGAGCTCGTCGCGCGGCGTGAAGTCCACCAGGCGCTTCACGAAGTTGAAGCGCACACCGCGCACGCCCAGGCCGTGCATGCGTTCGAGCTCGGCATCGCTCACGTCGCGCCGCACCGTGGCCACGCCGCGCGCGCGGCCTTGCGAATGCACAAGCGCATCCAGCATCGCGCTGTTGTCGGCGCCGTGGCAGGTGGCTTGCACGACCACGTTGCGTGAAAAGCCCAGGTGGTCGCGCAGCGCGAAGAGCTGCTCGCGCGATGCATCACAGGGCGTGTACTTGCGCTCGGGGGCGTAGGGAAACACGTCGCCGGGGCCGAACACGTGGCAGTGCGCGTCCACCGCGCCGGTGGGCAGCGCGAAGCGCGGCTTCGAGGGGCCAGCGTACCAGTCGAGCCAGCCGGGTGTCTTGGTGAAGCGGCTCATTGGCCCTGCCCTTCGTGCTTGTTCTGCTCGCGCAGGCGGTCGGCTCGAGCGTTCTGCAGAACGCGGTCGGCCTCGGTGCGCCAGTCGGCACTGCGGGCAAAGCCCTGCGCCCCTCGGTCACCGAACACGCCGCGCTCGGCCAGCCCGGCCACCCAGGCCTGGCGCTCGGCCGTGCCCTGCGCGCTCCATGGCGTGAGGCCGGCTTCGCTCACGGTCTGTGCCGATTCGCGCATTTCCTCGGCGCGGCGGCGCCCATGCTCGATGACGCGCTGGAAGAAGTAGGCTGCCTGCTTTTCCCAGTCGATGCCGGGGAAGGTTTCCTTCAGCGAGGCGATCACCGCGTCTTCGACGCCGTAGTGGCGTGCGGTGGTGAAGCTTTCGATCACCATCGCCTCGAGCCCCTTGATCATCACGCTGCGGCACATCTTGGTGGCCGAGGCCACGCCCAGCCGGTCGCTCGCCACGCGTGCATCGAAGCCCAGGGCCTTCAGCGGCGCTTCGATCGCACGCGCGTTGGGCCCACCCAGCAGCAGCGGCACGCGAATGCGGTACGGCGGCACGCTGGTCATCACCGCGCCTTCGACGTAGCGGCCGCCCGCCGCGGTGACGGCCAGCGAGGCCTGCTGCTTGGCTCCGGGGGAGGCGGAGTTGAAGTCGAGGAAAAAGGCACCGGGCCGCAGGCCCGCGCAGGCCGATTGCGCTGCCGCCACCGTCTGGCTCGCGGTAACGGCGCACACCAGCAGGTCGGCACTGGCGACCGCCTGCGCGTGCGAACCGGCGAGGCGCACGCCGTGCCGTGCAGCATGCTCCCTCAATGCAGGTGCGGCGCTTTCCTGCATGAGCTTTACGTCGTAGGCGCTCACCGAGATGTCTTGCGCGCGCAGCTCTTCGGCGAGGATGCGCCCCACCTCGCCGTAGCCGATGAGGCCGACGTGCCAGCGCTTCGGGTTCGACTCCACCATCGCTGCCTCAGTCGACGTAGCGCAGGCCAGCTTTCGCCAAAGGTTCGCGCATGCTGTACATGTCGAGCCCCAGCACGCCGGAAGCGAGCTTGGCCCGCTTGGCACCTTCGTTGGCCTCACGCGCCGCGGCGGCTTCGGCCACTTCGGCGGCGCGTGCAGAGGGCACGCACACCACGCCGTCGTCGTCGGCCACGATCACGTCACCTGGGTTGACGAGTGCACCGGCACAGACGACCGGGATGTTCACCGAGCCGATGGTGGCCTTGATGGTGCCCTTGCTCGAGATGCACTTGCTCCACACCGGAAAGCCCATCTCGGTGAGCACCTTCACGTCGCGCACGCCGGCGTCGATGATCAATGCGCGGGCACCGCGGGCCTTGAAGCTGGTGGCCAGCAGGTCGCCGAAGTAGCCGTCGGTGCATTCGGCGGTGATGGCCGCAACCACGACGTCGCCGTCGCGGATCTGTTCGGCGGCCACGTGCATCATCCAGTTGTCACCGGGGTGCAGCAGCACCGTGACCGCCGTGCCGCTGACCTGCGCACCGGCGTAGATGGGCCGCATGCAGGGCTTCATGAGGCCCACACGGCCCATCGCCTCGTGCACGGTGGCCGAGCCGAAGGCGGCCAGGCGGTCGGCCGCTTCGCGATCGGCACGCTGGATGTTGCGGTAGACGACTCCGAGTTCGTACATGGTGTCTTTTCTCCTCAGTGCGCTCTGAATACCTTCACCGCAGAGAAAACTGCATTCCCTCTGCGCCCTCTGCGTCTCTGCGGTGAATGAATTGGGGGTTCATTCAGCGGCCTTGGGCCTTCAATGCAGCGTCGAGCCGCGGGAACACGCGGCGCGCATTGCCTTCGTAGACGAGGAAGCGCTCTTCGTCGCTCAGGTTCGCGGTGGCCTCGATGTAGCGCTTGGTGTCGTCGTAGTGGTGCCCCGTCAGCGGGTCGATGCCGCGCACCGCGCCGATCATTTCGGAGGCGAACAGGATGTTCTTCACCGGGATCACCTTGGTGAGCAGGTCGATGCCCGGCTGGTGGTACACGCAGGTGTCGAAGAAGACGTTGTCGAGCAGGTGCTCGTCGAGCAGCGGCTTCTTCAGTTCCTGCGCGAGGCCGCGGAAGCGCCCCCAGTGGTAGGGCACCGCGCCGCCGCCGTGCGGGATGAGGAACTTGAGCGTCGGGAAGTCCTTGAACAGGTCGCCCGTGAGGCACTGCATGAAGGCCGTGGTGTCGGCGTTGAGGTAGTGCGCGCCGGTGGTGTGGAAGCAGGCGTTGCAGCTCGTGGACACGTGGATCATGGCCGGGATCTCGAGCTCGACCATCTTTTCGTACAGCGGGTACCAGTGCCGGTCGGTGAGCGGCGGGCTGGTCCAGTGGCCGCCCGAAGGGTCGGGGTTGAGGTTGATGCCGACGAAGCCGTACTCCTTGACGCAGCGCTCGAGCTCGGGAATGCAGGTGGCCGGGTCCACGCCGGGCGACTGCGGCAGCATCGCCGCACCGGCGAAGTGCTGCGGGTAGAGCTGGCTCACGCGATGGCACAGCTCATTGCAGATGGCGGCCCAGGCAGACGAGGTGTCGAAGTCGCCGATGTGGTGCGCCATGAAGCTGGCACGCGGGCTGAAGATGGTGAGATCGCTGCCGCGCTCGCGCATCTTGGCGAGCTGGTTGGTCTCGATGCTCTCGCGCAGTTCGTCGTCGCTGATCTTCAGGTCGCTCGGCCTGGGCGCCTTCGAAGGGTCTTTCAGCGCAGCGATCTGCAGGTCGCGCCACGCGCCGAGCGCAGCGGGAGCGGTGGTGTAGTGACCGTGGACGTCGATGATCATGTGGGTCCCTGGAGTGATGGAAACGCTGCCTGGCGTTCAGGCAGCCTGCATACCGTGGCGCCGGCGGGCTGCGTCGCCCGCGGGTGAACGCATGAAGTCGAGCAGTGCGCGGGCCGCTTCGGGCTGTGACGAAGCGGCACACACCGCGCCGCTGAAAGTGGTGACGATCTCCAGGCCTTTCGGCATGGGGCCGAGCACGGTGATGCCGGCCAGGTGCATCAGCTCGCTGAGCTGCTGGAAGCCGAGTTCCACGTCGCCGCTGGCCACCAGCTCGCCCACCGGCACGCCGGGCTGCGCCTGCACGAGGCGCGGGCGAGCGGCTTGCGCAATGCCCCAGCGCTCGAACAGCTTCAACAAGGCCGTGCCGCTGGGGCCCGTGGAATAACCCACCGACCGCGCGGCCAGCACTGCCTCGCGCAACGCGGCTTCCGTGTCGATGGTTGGCCGCGGCGCACCTTCGCGCACCGCGATCGCGACGCCGGAACGGGCAAGGCCCACCTGGCTGCCGGCCACGATGCGGCCTGCGGCGGCGAGCTTGTCGATCGCGTCGGCGGCGAGCACCACGACGTCGAACACCTCGCCGTCGTGCACACGCCTGGCCGCATCCACCCCGCCCACCGATTCGAACGCCGCGGTGCCGCGCCCCTGCCTTTGCCATTCATCGGCCAGCTCGGCCAGGATCTGGCGCGTGGCCATCGAGGAAATGCCGGTGATGCGGGAAGTCATGAGAGCTGCTCGGGTACTGCCTGCCAGCGATTCTGTGAACGCGAGCCACATCAAACAAGCTCTGGCAGCCGCTAGCTGCTATTCACTTTCGGCATGGCTTGGGCAAAAAGAAGCGCCGGGTTGGCCGTCGGCGCCGTCTGCAGCCAGCAGCCAGCAGCCTGCAGCCTGAAGGATCGGGCTGCCGGTCATGCGGCCGGTGCATCGCCTCGCCGCTGGCGCCGGCCATGCAGGGCCAGTGCAGCCAGCCACAGCAGCACGGGCACCAGGGCGGTGGCCGCCCCGCTCGCTTCGTCGATGCGCTCGCCCCACCCGCCCGCGGCCGGAAGCCCCAGGCGTTCTGCGATCCACACCAGGGCCAGCACGCCAGCAGCGGCCGACACCACGCGCCGCAGCGCGGCATAGAACGCGGGGCTGGCGCGGCTGAGCATCAACAGCGGCGGCATCACCGCCACCACCGCGGCCAGTTGCATGGCTTCGATGCCGAGGTTGAACGCGAGCAGCGCCTGCGCGTGCTGCCACGGTGTGAGGCCTGCGCCCGAGAGGCTCGCCGAAAACGCCATGCCGTGCACCAGGCCGAAAGCCAATGCCATCCAGGCTTCGGCCTTGGCGAACAGCGGGCGCCAGGCATGCACGGCCGCCACGGCAATGGTGGCCGCCACCGCCACTTCCACCGGCTGCGAAGGCAGGTTGAGCAGCCCGGTGCTGCCCAGCACCAGCGTGACGCTGTGCCCCGCCGTGAAGGCCGTGACGACCAGCGCCGTGTGCTGCAACGCCTGCTTCACGGGCCGCACCTCGCTCCAGCGGCGCTTGCGCACCACCAGCGGCGACACCACGAGCAGCATCAGCAGGAACAGCAGGTGGTCCGTGCCTTCGGCGATGTGCAGCACACCGTCGGCCAGCAGGCGCAACACGCTGGAGCCCGCGTGCGCAGCCTCCAGCGCGATGGCCACGCTGTCATGGCCATGGCTGAGCTCGCCCAGCGGCAACGGTGCCTGGCCGACGAAGCCGCCGGCCCAGTCGTTGCGCAGGAAGACCAGCACGCGGTGCGTGCGCACTTCGTGCGTGATGACGTCGTAGCGCAGCTTGGACGACGAGCGCGGGTTCACCCCGGCAGGCGCGTCCAGCTCGACCTGCGCTTCGAGCTCGGCCGATGCATCGTTGCCCACCACCGCCAGCCGCGGGCGGCCGGCCTGCCACGGCACGCCGTCGGCACCGTACGCGCCCACGTGCTGCAGCAGGTAGGCCTCGAGCGCCGGCCCGTGCTTCGCGAGCACCGTGCCGGGGTCGTCTGCCAGCGGCTGGCCGAAGCCGAACTCGAGCCGGTTCAGCGGCAGCTGCAAGCTGAGCTTCACGCCGGTGGGCGTGGTGTCGATCCACACCCGGCTCTCCGGCATGGGGTGGGCCGCGGCGAGCACGGCCCACAACGCGCCCAGCAGGGCGATCAGCGCGGCGCGCACGGAATGCCGCATGCCGGCTTCAGCTGATGCACTTGCCACCGTAGTCGCCGTACTTGTCGCGCCAGATCGTGTGGTAGTGGATGTCGCTGCTGATGATCACGCCGCGCTGCACCGAGAACTCGATCCACACACGCGGCCCTTCGATGCGGAAGTAGTTGCCGTTGGTGGTGACGGTGCCCGAGCCCGTGTAGGCCACGTAGGTCTCGGCCAGCGCCGAGTCGCTGAGGTAGGCGCTGAGCAGTTCGTCGGCGTATTCGGTGGCTTGCGTGTTGACGTAGGCCTTGATCGCCGCCTGCACCAATGCCTGGTCGGTGGACGACAGGCTGCTGTAGAGCAGGCCGTGCTCGGTAACACCCGAGTAGCTGCGCGGGCAGCTGCCGTCGATGCCGCCGGAGCCGTTGGCGCCGAACAGCAGGTCGCTGTAGGTGCCCGAGAGCTTGGCGCCCGAGTAGGCGGTGAGCGCGGCGCCGAGGTTCGACACCGCGGTGCGCTGGGCCTCCATCGGGTCGTAGGTGGTGCCGTTGAGCGTGAACGAACCCTTCGGCTCCACCCCCAGGAACAGCGGCGTGGGCGACTTGTAACTGCCGTTGAACGCGATGTTGAAGGTGAGGTGGTGGCCGGTGAGCTGCAGCATCCAGAAGTCGCTGGTCGACGGCGTGCCGATGAAGGCGATGTAGTAGTAGCCGTTGCCGTAGGTCGCGCTGCTGGCGCCATAGCTGCTCACGAGCGCGTCGTCAGCCGCCTGCATGCCGATGTGCAGCGTGTTGCCGGTGGAGCCCAGCGCGGTGGAGATCAGCGTGCGCGCCGCGGTCTGCTGCGCGGTGCTGAGGCTGCCCCACGAGACGCCGTTGCGGGCGACCATCGAGGCCGGCAGGTTGGACCACTTGCGTGCCGTGTCCAGGCTCCACGTGAGCTGCACCGTGGACTGCTGCGAGCTGCTGAGCGTGTTGTAGAAGGTCAGCGCGGCGTTGTAGGCGTCGGTGCTCAGCGTCGAGCTGCTGCTCGTGGAGCTCACCGTCAACGTGGCGGCGCTGCTGGTGGTGGAACCCACCGAGTCGGTCACCACCACGTCGTAGCTGCCGGCGTCGGAAGTGGCCACCGAGGCGATGGTGTAGCTGCTCGACGTGGCACTCGAGATGGAGCTGCCATCCTTGCGCCATTGGTAGCTGAGCGTGCCGGTGCCCGTGGCCACCACGCTGAAGGTGACGCTCGAGCCCACGCTCACCGACTGCGAAGCCGGCTGGGTGGTGATGGTTGGCGCCGAAGACGACGACGAGGAGCTGCTGCTGGAGCTGGTGCTCGAGCTGGAACTGTCGTCGCCTCCACCGCAACCGACGAAAAAGGCCGTGGCGGTGATCAGCGCCGCGCCGATGAACCCTGTGATTGCTCTCAAGATGGACCTCTTGCTGGGTGTTGTGACAAGGAAGCCGGCACGGTGCCGTGCCGGCGCAAGGAACTATCGACGACGGCCTTTGCGCGGATATAGCCAGTTCTTGTCTACGTGATCACCATGGCACCGGCGCGATCAAGTCTGGTTATCGCCACGCAACACCCCGTGACAAGATCGACCCATGAACCTGAACCAGATCGAAACCTTCGTGCACGTGGCCGAGCACGGCAGCTTCAGCAAGGCCGCGCTGGTGCTGGGCGTGGCGCAGCCGGCGCTGAGCCGCCAGGTGCGCGCATTGGAGGTGGAGCTGCGCGAGCCGCTGCTGCTGCGCCACGGCCGCGGCGTGGTGCCCACCGAGGCGGGCCGCCGCCTGCTGGAGCACTGCCACAACATCCTGCACCTCGTGGCGCGTGCCAAGGAAGACCTGGTGGCCCAGCGCGACGAGCCGACCGGCCACATCTCGATTGCCATGCCGCCCACGCTGGCGCGGCTGCACACGCTGCCGCTCATCCGCGCCTTCCGCGAAGAGATGCCGCAGGCGCGGCTGGCCCTCGTCGAAGGGTTCTCGGTGCACATCACCGAGTGGCTGGCCTCGGGGCGCGCCGATCTCGGGCTCGTCTACAACCCCGAGCCACTGCCCACGCTCGAGATCCAGCCGCTGCGCGAAGAGCGGCTGTGCCTCGTGAGCCCGGCCGACCAGGCCCCCGCCGGCCCGGTGACCTTGAAGCACCTCGCCGGCCGTCCGTTGGTGATGCCCGAGCGCGGCCAGATCTTCCGCAAGCTGATGGAACAAGCGGCCGCCATGGCCGGCGTGCCGCTGCAGGTGGAGTGGGAAGTCTCCAGCGTGCCGGCGATCCTGGACCTCGTGAGCGCCGGCATCGGGCACGCCGCGCTGGGTGAAGACGCGATCCGCCTCTTCCCCCGCCCCAAGCGCCTGGTCGTCACGCCCTTCGTGCGGCCGGAGATCAAGACCACGCTGTGCCTGGTGAGCCCGGCGCAGAAGCGTTCGACGCCGTTGAAGGAGCGCACGGCGGCGCTGCTTCAGCGGCTGGTGGGTGGTGGGGCGGCGTGAAGCTCAACCGAGCACCGTCTCGCACAACAACTCATCGAGCAGGTGCATCGCCGGCTCGCCGACATCGGGCTGGGCTTCGGACAGGCTTTGCATCAGGCGGTCCAGAAATGCGTTGAGGATCGGTCGTGCCGGCAGCCATTCCTGCTCCGTGCTGCGCCGCTTCAGCGCGAGCAGTTCTTCGATGTCGCGAAGCACGGCAGGCTCGTCGACCAAAGCGCCGACGAGCGACTCGAATGCCATCGGCGGTGCCTCCGGCCGCTCCAGCACCCATTTCGCCGCGAGCAACGGCCTCAGGACATACAGGTACTTCTTGGCACGCACCTGGTCGCCCTGCAGGTATTCGCGGTAGTTGCCACGCCCCATCGCGTAGTAGTGGTGGAACGACCGCACTGGCTGGTACACCGCAGCGGCCACTTCGCGCAGCCGCGCCACGAAGCGGTCGTCCTGCCGATACACCACGGGCGAGCTGAGCCACTCCACCAGCGTGGCATTGCCCTTCGCCAGCAACTGCAGCGCCTTGCGGAGATCCCAGCCGTTGACGTCGAACACCGGGCCCGGTACTTCCTCGATGACATCTCGCACCGGTGTGACGCGCAGGTATTCGCGTGCCGGCCGCACGAAGATGAACCGCACGTCGTAGTCCGAGTCTGGCGACGCGAAGCCCCAGCCGCGACTGCCGGACTCACAGGCATACAGCACGCGCACGCCGTGCTCGGCCTCCACCGCGCGCAGCTTGCCCAGTATCTGCAAGCGGATGGAGGCATCGATGGGATGCGCCTCCAGCGCGGAGCCGGAGGCGGCCCCCTCTTGAAATGGTTCTGGCATCTCGTTCTCCAAACTTTCGATTGTGTGCATGCACCGCACGAGGGCGGCATCGCAGGCCGCCCTCGTGCTTTTCAGCCGAGCGCCACTTCAGCCACCACGCCCGCCGGCGCCGCGGCGTAGTGGTCGAACTGCATCGCGTACTGTGCGCGGCCTGAAGACAGGGCACGCAGGCTGCCGATGTAGCCGAACATCTCCTTCAGCGGCACGCGGGCCTCGACCACCGTGGCGTTGCCGCGCGGCTGCTGGCCGCGCACCGCGCCACGCCGGCGATGCAGGTCGCCGATGACGTCGCCCAGGTGCTCCACCGGTGTGACGACTTCCACCGCCATCACCGGCTCGAGCAGCTGCGGCTTTGCCTTGGCGAACGCCTCGCGTGCCGCGGCCGCGGCGGCCAGCTCGAAGGCCATGGCCGACGAGTCGCGCTCGTGGAAGCTGCCGTCCAGCAAGGTGGCCTGGAAGTCCACGCACGCGAAGCCGCCCACCACGCCGGACTGCGCCGCGCGGCGCACGCCCTGCTCCACCGCGGGAATGAACTCGCGGGGGACGGCACCGCCGACGACCTGGCTGTCGAAGCGCACGCCTTCGCCGCGGGCCAGCGGCTCGAAGCGCAGCCTCACCTCGGCGAACTGCCCGGGGCCGCCGGTCTGCTTCTTGTGCACGTGGTGCACTTCCACAGACTGCGTGAGGGTCTCGCGATAGGCCACCTGCGGCCGGCCGACCTGCACTTCCACGCCATGGCGCGTGCGCAGCTTCTCGATGGAAACCTCGAGCTGCAGCTCGCCCATGCCGGAGAGCAGGGTCTGACCGGACTCGGCGTCCTGCCGCATGCGCAGGCTCGGGTCTTCACGCAGCAGCGACTGCAGCGCCTTCGACAGGGCCTGGGCATCGGAGCGCGTGCGCGGCTCCACCGCCACGTCGATCACCGGCTCGGGCACGCTGATGTCTTCGAGCTGCAGCACGTGCACCGGGTCGCACAGCGTGTGCCCGGTCAGCGTGTCCTTCAGCCCGACGACGGCCGCGATGTCGCCCGACTGCAGTTCGTCGACCTCGACGCGCTGGTCGGCATGCACTTCATACAGCCGCGCAACACGCTCGTTGCGACCCGTGCTCGCATTGAGCACGGTGTCGCCACGGCGCAGCCGCCCGCGGTACACGCGCACGAACACCATCGAGCCGTGGTCGTCGGCCACCACCTTGAAGGCGAGCGCGGCCAGCGGCCCCTCGGGGTCTGACACAGGCTCGTCTTCGGCACGGCGCACTTCCTCGGGCGAAGGCAGGTAGGCCACCACCGCATCGAGCAAGGGCTCCACGCCTCGGTTCCTGAAGGCTGAGCCGGCCAGCGCGGGCACGAACGCCCCCGACAGCGTGCCGCGGCGGATGCACTCGCGTAGCAGCGCGGCATCCAGCGGCGCGCCGTCGAGGTAGGCGCGCAGCGCGCGTTCGTCCTGCTCGACCACGGCTTCCACCAGGCGGTTGCGCTGGCGGTGTGCAGCCTCCAGCAGCTCGGCCGGCACGTCGGTCTCGCGGTACGGCTCACGCGCGTCGTCGCGGTCCCACAGCAACGCACGCAGCGTCAACAGGTCGACCACGCCGCGGAAGCTGCCTTCCGAGCCGATGGGCAGCTGCAGCGGCACCACGGTCGTGCCGAGCCGCTCTTCCATCATGGCCACCACGCGTGCGAAGTCCGCGCCCACGCGGTCGAGCTTGTTGATGAAGGCGATGCGGGGCACGCGGTACTTGTCGGCCAGGCGCCAGTTGGTCTCGGTCTGCGGCTCCACGCCGGCCACGCCGTCGAACACCACCACGGCACCGTCGAGCACGCGCAGCGAACGGTTCACCTCGATGTTGAAGTCGATGTGGCCGGGCGTGTCGATCAGGTTGATCTGCGTGCCCTGCCAGTGCACCGTGGTCGCCGCGCTGTTGATGGTGATGCCGCGCCGGCGCTCCTGCGGGTCGAAGTCCATGCGCGTCGTGCCTTCGTGCACTTCGCCGATGCGATGGCTTTCGCCCGTGTAGAACAGGATGCGTTCGGTGGTCGTGGTCTTGCCGGCGTCCACGTGAGCAATGACGCCGATGTTGCGCAGTTTTCTGAAGTTCGAGTTCATGGCGAATCTTTCTTTGGGCTTGAGGACAGGACGCTGCCCTCAGGCCGATTCGCCTGACGGGCTTTAGCGTCGTCGAATGCGCGGGCGTTCGCCGGAGCGCGAGCGCACGGAATCCACGCTCCGGCGGGCGGGAATCGTGGCGATCAGCTTGTCGTAGGTGCGCATGGAAAAAGCCTCAGGAAAAACAAAACCCCGGAGGGCGAGGCGCCTGCCGGGGTTTGTCAGCCGGAAGGCGCACACGCCTTCCGAACGCGACCGAAAGGCGTTGTCAGGTGGCGATAGTCGCCTTGATCACGTCGATGAGCTTCATGGTGGGGCGCGATTGTGCTGAAGCTGGGGGCTTCGCGCAACGGGGCAATGAGCCCCGGCGGGCAATTGAGCATTTCATCGGTGCGAACACGCCCATCGCATCGAACCCGCGGCGACTTGGGCCGATGCACGCGACACCACGACCTTGCTTCGAATATTGCATTTGAAATAAAGCCGTTCGAAGGTGTAGCCGTCCAAGCACACGAGAAGACGAGAGTGAGCTGCACACAAAGCGGAACACGAAACCGCGCTTTGTTCCCTTCACCTCAGCTCAATGGAGAACTCTCATGGCCACCTCACTCGACACCCTGGCTGCCGTCGGCGCACTGGTGGGAAGCCTTTCCGTGCAGGCTCCCGACACCAACGAACAACATGCCGACCACCACCTGGCACGCGATGCGCTGCGCACCGCGCAGGTGGAGCTGTATTGCGGCCACGACGCCGCGGCGATGACCGCGCTGCTCACGGCGCGGCGTGCGCTGCTGACCAGCGCGCAACAGAACGGCGTGATCATCACCGCCATGGAGGCGGCCGCCTGGCACATCCGGCGCCATGAGACGGACCACGCGCAAACCGCCATCCAGCAGGCCCAGGCGCGGCTCGCATGAGCCACGGCTTGCTGCACGCGGGGCGTGGCCATGAGCACGCCCCGGCTCCCAAACGCTGCCGCCTTCAGGGCGGCAGCGTCGTTTTCGGGAGTCCTTCTGCCTTGCTCAGTTGGGGTGTGTTGCGGTGTGTTGCGCGCCGCATTACATCTGTCATTTAGCGTGTGTCGTCGGCCCGCGGTGCCTCATGCGTTGTGAGCACAGGCGATGCGAGTGCGTCGCTCACTCACAGACTCGGAGTTGAACAACGAGTCCACCTACGGAGCCAACACCATGAACCACACCAAGAGCATCCTGATCGCCACCGCGCTGGCCGCCGCCGCTTCGCTGAGCTTCGCGCAAGGCACCGACACCTCGAAGGCCGCCGATCCTCAGGCGCAAGCACCTGCCGCCAAGGCCGAACAGCCCACCGGCAAGCAGACGACCCAGAAGTCCTCGCACAAGCACACGACGACCGCCAAGTCTTCCCACACCAAGAAGCACCACAGCAAGGAAGCGAAGACCTCGTCATGAGGCCCGGGCCTGCCGCAGCGAAGCGCGCCGCAGTCGATGCGCTCGCTGCGGCAGGTGTGAAACCAACGCTAGCGACCGCGGCGCGGCACCTTCCTGTCGCCTTCCGGCGCTGCCGCGCTTCTTGCCGCCTGGGCCGCAAGGCCGCCGCCCGTGGCTTGGTCCAGCCACACCAGCGTGTCGACGTAGGACACGAAGCGGTTGAGGTACTCGGGCGAGGTTTCGTGCATCAACGAAAGCGCTCGATACACCAGGTGCGGTGAATTCAGCGGGCCGGCGTTCTTGGGCGCCTTGGCCAGCGAGTCATTCAAGCGCTGCTGGATGAGCAGCCCCTCCCACGTGCTCCTGAAGTACTGCAGCGCCTTCAGTTCGCCAGCGGCAGCCGCTGGCGCGCCGGCACTGGCGCCCGGGTGCATTGCCTGCGCGGGTGCATGCTGGTGTGCATGCGCAGGTGACTGCGCATGGGCGGACACTGGTGCGGGCATTGGTGAGGCACGGCCGATCTCGTCGAGCAGTTCTGCGAGCGGGCCGCGGCTCGCCGGTGAGCCGGGTGCTTCGCAAGCTTCACCGTGGCCAGCCGCGTCTGCCTCATAGGCCTCGAGCAATTGCGAGAGCCTGGTTTCGAGCAGGCGGCGCGTGGTGCCGCCATGCACTGCCGCGCGGCGCGCAAGCTGCTCCATGAAATGAAAGCGCACCGCAGCGAAGCGGTGAGCCCCGCGCTGACGCAAGGCTTCGAGTCGGCGGTGCAACGTGTCGTGCGCCTCTTCGCCCTGCCCCGCGCTCGTCGGCGCGGGGCTTTCAGCGGCTGCGCTATCCATGCGTCTTTGCCGAAGGGGGCGTCGAGGTCCTGGGCCGCGGCGCAGGCGCCATTTCCACACGCCGGTTCCTGGCGCGGCCTTCGGCATCGTCGTTCGACGCCACGGGCTGCTGCGCGCCGAAGGCCGCGGCGAATACCGCAGAAGAAGGCAGCCCTTCTTCGATGAGCGCCCGCGTCACCGTGAGCGCGCGCTGGGCAGAAAGCTCCCAGTTGTCGGCGAACTCGCGGCTGCCGCCGCGCACCTGCCGGTCGTCGGTGAAGCCGCTCACCATCAGGATCTCGTCACGCGCCTTCAGGTAGGCGGCCAGCGGCGCGGCCAGGCTCTTCAGCAGCTGCCGGCCTTCGGGCTGCAGCTGCGCCGAGTTGAACGAGAACAGCACGCTGCCGCTGATGCCGATGCGACCGTTGTCCAGCGTCACGCGGCCTGCCGCCAGCGGGCCGGCCAGCGCCTGCTCCAGTGCTTCGCGGCGCTGCTCTTCGGCGCGGCGCTGCGCCATTTCGGCTTCGAGCTTGTTCGCCAGTTCGAACTGAGTGGCCAGCGCACACGCGAGCACCAGCACGAACGCCCCCAGCAACCCCGCCATCAGATCGCCGAACACGGCCCACACGGGCGCGCTCGTCTCCAGGCCTGCGTCCAACTCTTCCATCGTCGTCACGCCTCGGCAGTGGCAGCGGCTTGCTGCGTGGAGACCTGCTGCAGGCCTTCGATGACCTGCTTCTGCGACATGATGCTCAGGTCGATGACCTCGCGGGCCTGTGCCACGTAATAGGCCAGTTGCTCGTCGCTGCGCGCGAGCGACTTGCCGAGCGCCCCTTCGATGCCCTTGAGCTGCGCCAGCAGCTTGTCGGTGGACTCGCTGAACAGCTGCACCGCGAAGCCGAACGCTTCACCGAGGCTCGACACCTCGGCCGCGCTGGCCGTGAGCTGCGCCGCGGCGGCATCCATCTTTCCGGTTTCGGCGGCCACCTGCTCGTTGAGGCGGCTGCCCGCGCTTTCGAGCAAGGCCGCTGAAGACGACACCAGCGCATCGATCGCCGCGCGCTGTTCGCCGCAGGCGTGGTTCAACGTCTCGAGCAGGGTGCCCATCGTCTGCATGATGCGGCCACGCTCTTCGAGCACCGCGTTGTCGCGCGCCATGCCTTCGCTGATGTGCTGGCGCAGCTCGGCAATCACGTCGGCGGCCGCCTGCGGCGCCTGCGAGGCCGTTTGCACCAGCCGCGCGATTTCGGCGATGGTGTCGCGGGTGTGCGCCTCGGCCTGCTGGCTCATGTTGCGCGCGGTCTGCTCCAGCGTGTGGCAGATCTGCTGTTGCTGCTCGAGCGCCTGCACGCCGGCCTGCTGCCATTCGTTGCGCAGCGAGGCGGCCATGGCTTCCAGTGCTTCAGACCATTTGGCCAGGCGCTGCTGTTCGCGCTCGGCCATGTCGTGCTGCGCGGCGCCTTGCGCCTCGTTCACCGTATCGAGCAGCTCGATCATCCTGTGCGCGGTCTGCTCCAGTGCCTGGCGCGTCTGCTGCTGTTGCTCGAGTGCATGTGCACCGGCTTGCTGCCACTCATTCCGCAGCGAGGTCGCCATGGCCTCCAGCGCTGCAGACCACTTCGCCAGACGCTGCTGCTCGTGCGCCGCCATCTCCTGCCGTGCCGCCCCCTGGGCCTCGTTCACCGTGGCCACCAGCGCGGCCATGTCGCGTGCGGTCTGCTCCAGGGCCTGCCGGGTCTGCTGCTGTTGCTCGAGCGCGTGTGCACCGACCTGCCGCCATTCGGTGCGCAGCGAATCGGCCATCGCCTCCAGCGCCTCGGACCACCTCGCAAGGCGTTGCTGCTCGCGCTCGGCGGTGCCTTGCTGCGCGGCGCCCTGCGCCTCGTTCACGGTGGTGAGCAGCGCAGCCGAGCGCTGCTCGAAGGTCTCGGCAAACTGACCCAGCGTACCGCGCAGTGCCTGCAGCAACTGCTCGTTGCCGCGCTGCTGCTCGGCCAGCGCGGCCTGCCATGCACCGGCCGCAGCCGTGGTGCTGGCCTCGAAGCGCGCGCCCAACCCTTCGAGCTGGCGCTGCACAGTGTGCGAAACGCTCTCGTGCAGCGAGCTCGTCTGGCGTGCGATGTCGGCCATCGCGGCCTCGACCATCGGCGGGATGGCAGCCCCTGCCGTGCGTGCGCTTTCGGCGAGGCTGTGCTTGAGCGTGCGGTCGACGGAGGCGGCCAGGCCCGCATAGGCGGCTTCGGTCTTCTGGTGGAAGTCTTCCTGGCTGGCGAGCAGGCGCGTGTTGAGCTCCTGCGCTTGGTGGTCCATCTTCGCCATCATGGCCTGCAGTGCATCCACCAGCACCGGCATCGCGTCGGCCTGGCGCTGCAGCAGGCGGAACGATTCTTCACGGCGATGCCCTTGCGAGAAGCCGTGCAGCGTGCTCGCGACCTTGGCGTCGAGCAGCTGCCCGGCCTGCAGGCGCTCGCGCCGGCACAGGGCCGACATCAGCCCCAGCATGGCCGAGGCGGCCACGCCAGCCACCGAGGTGCCGAAGGCCAGCCCCAGCCCCTTCACCGGGGCCGAGAGTGCCGTGCGCACCGCTTCCACGCTGGCCGCGCCATCGAGCGCCAGCGCCGTGCCCTTGAGCGTGGCCACCATGCCGAGGAAGGTGCCCAGCATGCCCAGCAGCACCAGCAGCCCCGCGAGATACGGCGTCAGCGCCGGGCCGGGCAGGCCCACACGTTCACCGTCGATGCGCAGGCGTACGGCGTTCTGCAGCTGCGCGTCGATGCGGTCGAGCCAGGGCCCAAGCGCCGCGGGCGGCTCGTTGAGTTGCACAAGGGCCTGCGACAGGCTGGCCGTGGCACGCCTGAAGCGCAACAGCTCCCAGGTGCCCATGAGATAGAACACCCCGATGAGCAGCGTCATCGCGAGCGCCCACGGATTGGAGAGCAGGTAGCCGAAGCCGATCCAGCACAGCGCGGCCAGCCCCGCGACGAAGGCGGCGGAGTAGAGAGATCTATTCATTGCAATGCGTGGGCACCGCGCGCAGGGCTCCGAGCAGCCCTTCGATCGGTTGCCATCGAAAGTCGAGTTCAGCCAGCAGCACTTCGCACATGTCGCTGCGCAACGCGTCCAGCCCCTCAGCGGGCGACTGCGTGTTGCTCAGGCGTTCGAAACGCTGCTCCAGCCACTTGGGCACGATGGACAGCAAGGTCCGCTCGTGCTCACCCAAAACCTGTTCCATCACCTCGTCGAGCGCGGCCAGCTTGGCCAACGCGGGGGAGCCGGCAGCCAGTGCGCTGCGAAGCCGTCCGCGCAGGGCTTGCACGCTCGCGTCCACCAACTGCTGCTTCGCGGTGTATCGCCTGCGCCAGAGCGCGAGGTCGGCCTTCACGTCTGCAGCCATCGTCGGGGCAGGCTCGTGCGAGTGCCCGTGCTGCTGCTGCGGCCGGCCCGCCGGCGGGCGTGCGAAGTCTTCAGTGATGGAGCCTTCAAGGCCGCCGCGCGCGCGTGCAGCCTCCTCCGCGAGCCTGGAGACGGAAGGTGATGCAGCCGATGTGTCTGCCCGGGCGTCCGAGCCTTCGCTCAAGGCCGTGGCCAGCGAGATGGCGTTCGTCCAATCGAACCACTGGCTCAACCGCTCCGAGAAAACGTGTTTCGATGAGGATGCGTCGGCTTCAGTCAGCCGAGCGAGCAAGCGGACGAGAGGCGAACCGGTAAGACCCGTGCGATGTGACCCTCGCACCATGCCGGTAGCTGATGTCCAGTGATGAAAAACCGCGCAGTCTACTACTGCGGACGCGGCGCCCGGCGTTCGGATCGCACGGCGCCGCCCGGCACGCAGGCGCCACCTCCCGAAGGCCGGCTGCCGCCAAGAACTACCGGGCTACGCCCTCCACGTGCACGAGCCGGGGAATGCGAGGCTAAGGAACGCTGCACCGCGGCCGACAACAGCCCACCTGTCACAAGGAGGTTTCATGAAGCAAGCATTGAACAAGGTCCGTGCCATCGGGTTCGCAGCGTTGATGGGCATCGCCCTGCAGGCCCACGCGCAACATGCGCTCGAGACGATCCATTCCACCAAGACCGTGAAGATCGGCATTCCGGTGGACGCCCCGCCGTTCGGCTTCGTCGGCAGCGACCAGCAGCCGGCCGGCCTGGACGTGGACGTGGCGCACCTCATCGCCGCCAAGCTGGGCGCCAAGGCGCAGCTCGTGCCGGTGGCTTCGGCGCAGCGCATTCCCGCGCTGCAGGAGAAGAAGGTGGACCTGGTCGTTTCCACGCTGGGCAAGAACCCCGATCGCGAGAAGCAGATCGACTTCAGCGAGTCGTATTCGTCGTTCTACCTGGCCGTGTTCGGCGCCAAGGCTGCGAGCGTCGCCGCTGCAGGCGACCTGGCGGGCAAGACGGTGGCCGTGACCAAGGGCTCGATCGAAGACCAGGAGCTGACCAAGGCCGCCGGCAGCGCCGACATCAAGCGCTTCGACGACAACGCGTCGACCCTGGCCGCCTACTCCGCCGGCAAGGTGCAGTTCGTGGCGGCCGGCGTGAGCGTGGTGGCCGCCGCCATCAGCAAGGACTCGAAGCTCGACGCGGAATCGAAGTTCGTGCTGAAGGAATCGCTCAACTACGTGGGCATTCCCAAGGGTGAAGACAAGCTGCGCGAACAGGTGAACGCCGCGCTGAGCGAAGCACGCGCCAGCGGCGAACTGCGCAAGCTGGCGCAGAAGTGGTTCAGCCGGGCCGGCATGAGCGCATCGCGGCGCTGAGCCTCAAACAACGCGGGCCCCGGCCCGCGAGCTGCCTTGGCCGCAAGAAAACTCATCTCGCGGCTGAGAAAGCCTCCTTTGCCTGGCCGGTAGCCGGCCCATAGATTTCACTGTGTTTCAACCACACAGTGAATCGACACGACATGGCTACCGTGCTGCACATCGACTCCAGCGCCCGCGCAGGCAGCTCCGCAGAAAGCAGGTTCGGCTCGCACACACGCCGCCTGAGCGCACGCTTCGTGCAACGCTGGCGCGCCGCCCGGCCGTGCGACCGCGTGGTCTACCGCGACGTGGGCCAGAACCCGCCGCCACCGGGGCTGCCGGGGTTTGCTTACCAGGCGGAGTATTTGTCGACGCATCCGATGTTGGATACGGTGCAGAGAGTGGTGAGTTGGGTGGCGGGGTTGGTGAGTCAGTAGGCCGGTTGGAAACCAATGCGGGGCGACGACGTTCAGCGCCCCTCGAGAGGTGAGCGTCGTCTGCAAGCACTGCACGACCAAGCCCCCCGCACGCAGCAGGGCCATGGCACTGCCGGTACCGTGGCTGTGACCATTCCACCGGCACGATCGATGTAGAGGAGACCCAGCATGGACCGGTTCACTGGCGGTTGCCTGTGCGGCAATGTCCGACTCGTGGCGTCGGGGCGCCCCTATCGGGTGGGCCTTTGCCACTGCCTCGACTGCCGCAAGCACCACGGCGCCCTCTTCCACGCTTCAGCGGTGTTCCCGCAGGAAGCGGTGGCGATCGAAGGCGAGACGCGCGACTATGCCGGGCGGTACTTCTGCCCCCGCTGCGGTTCGTCGGTTTTCGGGCGCACTGCAGACGAGATCGAAGTGAACCTGGGCGCGCTGGATGCGCCAGACCAACTGAAGCCGACCTACGAACTCTGGACGGTGCGTCGCGAATCGTGGTTGCCGGCGTTTCCGCTCACGAGGCGATATGAACGTGATCGGGATGCGACGAGCCGCTTTGAGGAATAGGTCGCATGAATGGTGAGCACGCCAATGTGCGTGCCACCAAAGCTTGCATCAACATAACGCTGCTTCGTCAGCATGGGCATGGCAATTCTTCGTACGGAAAACCTGGTGGTCGATCACGGGCGCGGCGTGTTGGACGTCCGCGGAAACGATTTCGATACGGCGCTGCTCATCGGCGGGCACATCGTGGCGTATCAGTGGTGCGACTGCCAAGGCAGCGTCGGGCAGTACCTGGTCCGCTCGACTTCGCTTGACTCGACGGCAGCGGTGCTGGCCTTCCGGCATTCAGTGGTCTCGGAAGTGCCTGCCGGTGTTTCCCTGGCCACCCACTTTGTAGAGATCGTCGGACTTCTGGCCGATGGAACGTACACCCTTCAGCTCGAGGACTTGCCTGCGGAGACGGACGTCGCCGAGCTGGAAGTGCGCCAGGGCTCGGCCTTGGCGTTTACCAGCTACTACCCGGGCGTTCGATCGCTCATTGCCACGCAGCCTGACGACGTGCGCTCGCCTGCCGCGGTGCGCGAGCATCTTCACGCGATCCAGCAAGGCGCAAGGCCGACGGTCGTCACGCTGTCAGCAGGAGATGCGCTCTCCGAATTCATCCTCGATGGCCACCACAAGATCAAGGCCTATCGCGAGGCCTCCGCGCCCATCAGGAGCCTCTCGATCGTCCGGCTGGACGGTGGGCAAATAGGCCTTGGCGATGCGCTGGCGTTCCTGCCGGATTCAGGTGCTCTGCGTGATCACTTGTGCAAGCACAAGCAGTAGCGGCCCTCACTCTATGCATCGCTCTCGAAGGGATGCTGACGCCGGCTTGCCGTGGGTCGTCGACCGCGGCTCGGTTCCGGCTGCGCACCTGTCCGTTTGCCGCGAGCAGGCAGGGCGATCCAACGTGCAGGCAATCCCTCCGAGGTGGGATGTGGATCCTTCGTGCTACGAAATCAGGTCCCTAACTTGAGGTCGCGATTTCGTGGAGCGCGGCCCTAGACTGCGCGCCCATCCGGATGGGCTCATCCATTCGGGCTGAGACACATCCGGGGGGATTCCAATGCTTGCTGCTTTGAAGCACGCGCTGTGGCGCGTGCTGGGTGGCGTCGCGCTCGCGACGCTGATGACCGCCTGTGGCGGTGGCGATTCAGGTGATGCGCCGTCCGCATCCCAGACGCGAGTGTCCGGTGCCGACGGTGCCAGTGTGACGTTCGACAAACGCATCGCATCTCCCAAGGCCGACGTCACCGTGCGTGTCGCGAGAGATGCCTCCGGCGCACCGCAGCTGCCGGCCAACGTGGTGGCCGTAGGTGGGGTTTACGCCTTCACGCCGCTCGGACAACTGGCCCCCGGGGCCGAGATCCGCGTGCCGTTCGATGCGGGAGCGGTACCTCGCGGCTCGCGCCTGCAGCTGCTGGTGGCAGCGCCCGGCGAGCCGTGGATGCAGGTGTTGAGCGCCCGCGTTGACGGCTCGACGATGGTCGCGCACGTGCCGCGCCTGTCGCATGCCGTGGTGGTCGCCTCGTCGGTGTCCGGTACGGGCGGCCTGGCCAAGATGATGGCGTTGAGCACCAGCGAAGGCAGCGAACCCGCGTCCCCGTCACTGACGCTCAACGTGGCGTCGGCCACCCCGGCGTTGGGCGACCCGATCGAAGAGGACGGCAGCAGCCTGCGGGCGTACACGGTCCAACAGCCGACCCAGATGACGCTGCGGCTGGACTACGCCTTCCCGGCAACCTGCGTGTCGCCGAGGCAGGTGCAGTTGATCGCCCTGGGCGGCGATCTCGACGTCAACGGGGAAGTCCTCAACGAACGGATGAGTGTGATGGCGTCCTTCGACGCGCCGTCGTCGACGGGCCAGCTCGAAGTGCCAAACGCGTTTGTCGCCGGCCGCCACGAAGTGGCGATCTGGATGGCACAGGCGAGCTGCCACGACCAGGATGACGTTCAGGCCTTCTTCGGCATGGACGTCATCGGCTTTGTCGTCGACACCACGTCCACGCCGGCTTCAGCGCCGGTAATCACCACCCAACCGCAGAGCCAGAACGTGGTCGAAGGCGACACCGTCACGTTCACGGTGCAGGCCAACGGTGCCACCGACTATCAATGGCAGCGCAGCAACGACGGCGGCCTGTCGTACAGCCCGGTCGGGCAGAACTCGTCCAGCATGAGCTTGGCGACCAAGCTAGCCGACCACGGTTCGTTGTGGCGTGTGCTGGCCAGCAATGCGGGCGGCACAACGACCAGCGGCGTGGCGCAGCTTGCGGTCACGCAGCGGATCGTGGCCCCGGCAGTGACCTCGGACCCAGCCAACCAGACCGTGATCGAAGGCGAGACCGCCAGCTTCACCGTGGTCGGGACCGGCACGCCGGCCCCGGCGGTCGAATGGCAGACGCGCAGTGCGGCGAATGTCGACCCTGAGGCGGGTTGGACCTCGATCGACGGCGCTTCAGGCGCCACGTACACGACATCGGCCACGGTGCTGTCGCAAAGCGGCGCCCAGTTCCGAGCGGTGCTGCGCAATGCCGGTGGCAGCGCGGTGTCGCTGCCGGCCACGCTGCTGGTGCAGCAGCAGGTGGTGGCGCCGGCGATCACGTCGGCACCGCAGTCACGCAGCGTGCAGGAGGGTCAGTTCGGCGCCTTCTCGGTGGCTGCTGCCGGCACGACGCCGCTGAGCTACCAATGGTTCCGCAATGGCCAGGCCATCGTGGGGGCCACCGGCGCGGAAGTGCTCGTGCTGGCCGACCCCAACGACATCGGCAGCACGTACCAGATCACGGTGCAGGTCAGCAATGCCGCTGGCACGGTCACCAGCGCAGCGGCATTGATGACGGTGACGCCGATCCCCGGTACCACAGTGACTGCGGCCACCGGCGGGACGGTGGCAGGGCCGGCCAGCAGCAACATCGAGATTCCGGCTGGTGCGTTGAGCCAGGACGTGACAGTCACGCTGCGCTCGATCGCTGCCGCCGGTGTGCCCACGCCCACGGGGTTCGAGGCGCTCGGCGACGCACTCGACGTCCAGCCCACCGGCTTGACGCTGAGTGCCGGCGGTGTGCTCACGCTGCCGGTACCCGAGACCCTCCCGGAGGGGCGAGAGCTGGCGCTGCTGGAGTTCGAGCCCACAGCGACATCCTCGAGCAAGCTGTCGCAGTGGTGGGGCGGCCAGAACCCGGCGAAGGCCACCACCCGAGCGGTCCTGGCAGAGGACACCAACCTGCGGCGGATGGCTGTTGCCGCGCAGGCGGTACCTGGGGTCACCGCGAATGCCATCAGCGGTACACCGAAGGTGAGCTGCGTCAGTCCGCAGGCGATCACCGACACACTGGCCAAAGTACCGTTCCACCGCGGTGGCACCTATCAACTGGGAACCGTCGGCAGCGGGGCCTGCGGTGCGTTCGTGCCGCTGCCACCGACCGATGGTGTACCGGGCACGAGCCAGGCCAGTTGCGGTGGTGACGAACTCCAGTACATCACGCATCCGAACAATCCGGGCACCGAGGAGTTGACGTTCTCGCTGAAGAACCGTCACGTGTCTTGTGACCAGTTTGTGGCGGACACCTCCGTGGTAGCAGAGGACAAGACCGTGTCCGGAAGCTTCCGGTTCCTGGGCAATGCGCGCATCAAGGTGCTTCGTTCGGTCTTCGGCAAGCCGACGTCGTTCGACCGCACCTATGAGTTCCGCTTCGAAGTGATGTCGTGGACACCAGATCCATCCAACACGCAGACGCCCAATCCGACGATGCGCATCGGAGCCTTGATCGCCTGCAACACCGAGCCGAGCTGGGCGGCGTGTGCCGTGCAGCAGAACTCCGATGTGTCGCTGGCGGCCCGCGTAGGCAGCAAGGCAACGCTCACGATGAAGGCCACGTACAAGTGGCCGGACCTGGCGATTCCACAGGACACGCTGCCCTTCGCGTACTACTACGCGAACAGCACGTTCGTCTATGCCGTGTCGGGCTCTCCGTATGTCGACAACTTCCAGCAATCGATGAACCTCAGTGTCGGCATGCCGCGCCTGCGCTGTGATGACAGGCTGGCACATGCGGGGTATGCCGGGTGCGTTTTTGACGAGGCCGCCGCCGTGCTCGTCCTCGATCGCTCGAATGCGACCATGTCTGAAGCCACGCAGCACATCCTGCAAGCCCAGGACCCCACCGGCGACATCAAGGCCCCGGGCAGGTTCTTGCTCAGGTCAGGCACGCGGGCCCTCGCGGACAGTTCGGTGCGGGGCGAGGCGGCTCTCTATCGGGCGTCTCACCGTGCCACGCAGGAAGCCAATCGGGCGGCGTCTTGCGGTGAGCAAGAGACATCACTGCTCAACTCGCGACCACTCAACGCGTCGCCTTCCTGCCTTGTGAACCCTGTGGGATGCAGCTGTGATGAATACCCGTTTGCCGCCACGCTCAACGGCGGCGCGTTCAACCCCCCGAGAACGTCGGTCAAGCGGATCAACATGGATCACAACAGCCGTGCAGGCGGAGAGTTTGGCCGGTTTGTCGGTCGTGAGCATGTGATCGATCTGTCTCCGACGCCGGAGAATCTCGTCCCGGGCGACGAGTTCTGGGTGCACGTCAAATAGCAGCTCGCATGTTTGCAATCGCCGCCCTCCGGGCGGCATTTCGTTCAGGGGCTAAACATGGATGACATCTGGCTCGAACTCGAAGCGGCGTTGGCGCGACATGTGCCTGAGCTGAGCGCGGCTTTGCGGCCTCCCGCCACGGAAGCCCAGGTGCTTGCGGCCGAGCAGACGTTGGGGCTGGCGTTTCCGGCGGACCTGCGTGACGCCTATCTTCGCCATGACGGCGTTGAGGCGGGAGCGCCGAGATTCTTCGTCTTCGGATTCCATTGGTGCAGCCTCGAAGCGCTGGTTCGCCACTGGCACATGCTTCGAAGAGTGGAGAGCGGCATGCGCACGGAATCGCCCGACGCGTTCGAGGAAAACGACGAGTTGCAGGCGCAGTGTGAAGTCCGGCTGGCCCCCTTCGATGCCGGCTGGATCCCCGTTGGACTGACCGGCACGGAGGATCTCTTGTTGTGCGACATGAACCCGGCGGCGCGTGGCCGCAGAGGTCAGCTGATCTTGCAAGGGGGGCTTGTGGTGTTTGTCGTGGTCGAGAAAAGCTTTGAGAGCTACCTGCGTCGCATGACGGACGCTCTTGAAGGTGGCCGAGTGGTGCGCGATGGCGGCATCCACTGGCTTGAGGCCGCCACCGGAAAACACATCTCTGCGCCGTCCTGGGCAGCCATGCACGGAGATCCGCCCATCAGATAGGCGCCCCTGGGGGCGGAATCTGTCCGCACGCCGAAGGTTGCCCTTTGCCAGGGTTCTCGCAGACTCTGCGCAGCTTTCAACAACGCACCACAGGGAGCCCTATGCTGAAGTCCTTTGTCCTCGTTGCGTCATGCAAACAACTCACCGGCGCCGAGCTCCGCCATCTGGGAGCCGTTCTTGTGGCGAGTGCACCGATGTTGTCAGGATGTGCCCTCAGCTTCATCCACGACGCACGAGACTCCGCGCCATCAGATGGCTCGGAGGTCGTGATCGAAGGGCGCATCAACTACGAGATCGACGGCCAAAGCAAGGCGCCCTATGGCGCGTTCAAGCCGAAGTGGCCGGCACCGTTTTTCTCGGCAGTGCGCCTCGAGTCCGGTTCGATGTTTGCCTCGCCGGCGGTCAACAACAGTGATGGCGCATTCAAGTGGTCACTGCCGCCAGGCTCGTACCTGCTGACGCGCATTGGCTTTGGCAATATCTTCGATGACACCTACATCGCCTGGCCCAGCGTGATCCTGTGCGTGCCATCGCAGCCGGGTGTGCTCTATGCGGGGCACCTGCGTCTGATCGGGCAGACCAAGGCGGAGCAATACACCACCTCGACCGGCAAGCGGCGTGAATACAAACGCGTTTCGTACGATTTGGCAGTCGCGGATGAGCGTGCTTCCAGCACCGCTCCTGGTAAACCGCCGCCGCTGATGCATGTGGATGAAAAATTCCCGGCCGGCGATTGGCTGGTTGAAGATCTTGCCAAGCGTCGAGATGCCTTGATTGCGCGGGCATGCCCGGCGTCGCAGCCTGGTTGATGCGGCCAGCCGGCACCAGCTTGCTGGCTGCCGTTCAAGTGCGGCCATCAGTGCGTGACGCCATTCAAATATGGAACTCCCGTTGACCTCGAGAACATGAACTGGGACTCCACAGGTACCAATGCCAAAGTCGTGAACGCGTTCAACGACTACAAGGACTTCGTCTTTCGAATCGCGACGCTCTACGCTGGGACTCGACTCATCGAGACGGTTGACATGGGAGCGTTGGGGCAGTCGTTCAAGCTTCCCCTCTCAAACGACTTCGACGAAGTGATGACGACGATCCGAGCCTCGAGAACCACCGTGCCGGCTCCCGCTATCTCATTGTTCTCACGGCCCTGGTGTGTTCGGCCGTTGCGGTGACGGCCATCTTCGGCGGGCGGAGGCTATGGTGAACGCAAGCGCGAATGGCGCGCCCGCTGCGCAGAGGGCCGTTCTGGCAACCGTGGGATACATCCGTTCGTCACGCAGCTGGCGGCGGTCATGACTTCTTGCCCACTGACTTCGCGACATCACGCAAGATGCGCTTTCGGACCTTCTTGCCTTGTGTGACGAGCAAACGCATGTTCACGTCGTGACGCCACTCCGGCTCCGACGACTTCCAAGCTTTGATTTCTAACGCAGCCGACCACAGCCGAGGCTTCGGTCCTTTTCGGGGTGAAGTTCGCACTTACCGATGCAAGGACTTTCGGCCAGGAGAATAGGCATCGACGCGAGCAGTCAGTCGTTCGCCGCACCAACGCGACCGGTGGAAGCGTCGGAGGAATCCGCACGTGGGGCGAGCATCGCATCTATCGTTAGCGCGGCAGGTGCAACGACGATGTCGTCATCCGCAGAGGCCCGTTGCACAAGGGGCTGCGGCAGTGACTTGCTCGGCTTGACGCCAAGGTCGCGCAGCATCTCGGCTTGCCGGATTGCGTTGCCCTTACCGACCGACAGCTTGTTCTGCGCATCGGTGAACGCGGACTTGGCTTGGTTCAGCCGCTCCCCAACCTTCTGCAGGTCCACGACGAAACCTGCGAGCTTGTCGTAAAGCTCGGCGCCACGCTTGGCGATGTCTTGCGTATTCCGGCTCTGGGCCTCCTGCCGCCAGAGATGGGCGACGGTCCGGACGACGAATAGCAGCGTCGACGGGCTGACGAGCAAGATGTTGCGCTGCCAAGCATCCATAAAGAGGTCGCCGTCGCTCGTCACCGCCAGCATGAATGCAGGTTCAATGGGAACGAACGCCAGCACGAAGTCCATCGAGCTCAAGCCGTACAGCTCCTGGTACCGCTTCTCGGACAAGCCCTTGATATGCGCACGCACCGAGTCCAGATGCTGCTTAGCTTGAACAGCACGTTCTTCATCGGTTTCGGCCGCGACGTAGCGCTCGTAGGCCACAAGCGAGACCTTCGCGTCGACTACGAGCTTGCGGTCCTCGGGGAGCTCGATAACGACGTCCGGCTGAGCTCGCGAGCCGTCCTCACGCTGCTGGCTGTCCTGCACCTTGTATTCGTGGCCTTTGCGTAGGCCGGACGCCTCCAGCACGCGTTCAAGAATGAGTTCGCCCCAACCGCCCTGCGTTTTGGCCTGGCCCTTCAATGCATTGGTCAAGCTCTTCGCATCGTCGCTTAGCGTCTGGTTGAGCGCCACGAGCTGCTTGACCTGTTCCGACAATGCGGAGCGGTCCTTGCCTTCTTGGTGGTACACCTCTTCGACCTTGCCCTTGAACTCCGTGAGTTGGGTTTTCAACGGTTCAAGCAATTGACCCAGCGAAGCTTGGTTCTGCTCGGCGAACCGCTTTGACTTCTCCTCCAGGATGTCCGACGCCAGCGCCTTGAACTGGGTTGCCAATGCCTCTTTGGCATCAAGCAGCATCTGCAGCTTGTCCGCCGAGTTTTGGCGTTCCTCGTCCGTGCGAGCACGGAGCTCCGTCAGTTCCTCGGTCAGCGCATTGACACGCGCTTCCGCCGACTCCTTCCTGGTCGTCGTTTGCGTCAATTCCCCACGGGCAAGAGATAGCGCCTCCCGCTCCGCCCTCAGTTCTGCTGCGAGGCCTGAGCTTTCGCGACCTGACGATTCACGCAGGCTCGCAAGCTCGGCCTGCGTGTCCGCCAGCGTCGTCCGAGCGCCGGTCAGCTCCTGCTCCAGCTCGCGAACCCGGAGCGCCTGCTGCTCGAACGACGCCTTGGCCTGGTTCGCTGAGTTCAGCGCTACCTCCGACGTCTCCAGTCTTGCTTGCGCCGCGCTCAGGGCCTGCTGCGCGCCAGAAAGCTGCTCGGCCAGTTGCGACGCCCGCTCGGCGTTCTGACCATTGGAAGTGGCCACTCGAAGATGCTCGGCTTCGCGCTCACGGGCGGCAGCCTCAAGCGCGAGGACTTCAGCTTCCAGCGTGGGCACGCGGCTCGCGCGTTCGGTGAGCGCCGCAATCTGGTTTGAGCCTTCGTCGAGCGCGGCGCGCCATGATTCCGCCGACCGCTTCAGCGCTTCGTGCTGGTCTTGCTCGACTTGCAGCGCTCGCGCCAAGCCGGCGGCTCGCTCGGTCAGCGTGGCTTCGGTCACCTGCGACGCGGCGCTTGCTTTGGAAACAGCAGCATCGACCTGTGCCGCCGCCCGAGACCTCGCAAGCAACCATCCAACGGCCAAGCCGACAACCAGCGCTACTGCTGCGAACGCGAAAACGGTTGGGTCATTCATCGGGCTTCTCCCTGCCTTTTGATGGAAATGTAGAACAAGGGATGGACACCTGGGTGCCAAAGCACCCGTGAACCGAGACACGCAGCCCGGCACTTGCTACCCTCACGCCTTGGCGTGCACGTCGAGAACACAACCATTGCGCGCCACTTTTTCGGGTGGAGGCGGAATGAGTGAGGGTAATCCCTACAAGGCTGACGACGCAGGAGCGTTGGCTAACGAGCTTTTCAGCGGGAAGCTGTCGGTGGGCGATTCGCTCGAGCGGCTGCGTACGCGGCTGCTCGACCTGACGATGCGGAACAAGCTGCTGAACTATCGGCACCCGAAGGCGCTCTCGCTCCAGTTCACGAACGACCCTGACCTCAATCTGCTCTACGAGCGCCTGGAGGAAGGCAAGTCTGTCGCGCTGGCCTACGTGCCGGACCCGCCGCCCCAGCGCTACGAGAACGGCAAGAAGCCCGAGGCTCGCATGTATGCACGTGAGCTGAACATCGGCACATCCGTCGACGTGGGCCCGTCCGCGACCAACACGGCGTACAAGCGGCTACCGGGCCTGCAGGTGCTTCAATACCCTACCGACCTCGAACGCTTTGCCAGGAAGATGTCGTCCGAGGCACGCACGGTCACCGAGGAGACCGGCACGAACATGCTGTATCTCATGTTCGGCTTCCTGGAGTATTTCGACAGCGAGGATTCGCAGAAGGCCGTCCACGCGCCGCTACTTTCGGTGCCGGTGACGCTCACGCGTGGCAAGTTGGATGCGGACTCGCGAACCTACCTTTACGACGTCACCCACTCGGGTGAAGACCTGGCCGAAAACTTCACCCTGCGCGAGAAGCTGCGTCAGCAATTCCGCCTGGAGCTTCCGGCGCTTGATGAGGACGACACCCCGGAAACCTACTTCGCCAAGATTCAGAAGGCAGTATCCAAGCGGCCGAATTGGAACGTCAAGAGGCGCCTCTCCCTGGGCTTCTTGTCGTTCGGCAAGCTTGCCATCTGGGCGGACCTGGACCCCGCCAAATCCGAGACCCTGCTGGCCAGCGAGCTGCTCAAGGACATCTTCGAGGGCGGCCGCGCAGCTGCGAGCGACAAGTTCCACGCTGAGGACTATGACATCGACGACCACGCGGATGGCGAGCTCCCGCTCATCTATGACGCCGACTCGTCCCAGCACAGCGCCATCATCGACGTGATGAACGGCAAGAGCCTGGTTATCAACGGGCCGCCCGGCACCGGCAAGTCGCAGACCATCACGAACATCGTCGCGTCCGCCATCGCCAGCGGCAAGAAGGTGTTGTTCGTCTCCGAGAAGCTCGCTGCGCTCGAAGTCGTCAAGCAGCGGCTGGAAGCTGCAGGCCTCGGCGACTTCTGTCTCGAGCTTCACAGCCACAAGACGCAGAAGAAGCCGTTCTTCGAAGCCATCCAGGAACGGATGGCCAAGCGCTACCGCGCTCCTGCTGGGTACGAGAAGCGCGTCGAGGTGCTGAGAGAACGCCGTGCGGGACTGAACAGGTACGCGGAGTTGCTAGGCACTCAATCAGGGAACAGCCTCGGCCTATCCATTCACGACGTGTTCTGGGCAGCCGAGCGCCGGCGCCAAGCTTTGGGCGACGAGCTCGACGGAGTATCTGGTCTGTCGTTGGCCCGCGCGGCGACATGGAGCGGCAGCGCCGTCGACAAGCACCGGATGACCCTGGGCGACGCGTCGGCCGCGCTTGCGGACCTGGGCTGCGCCCCAAAGGAATGTGCTTGGCTGGGATTCCGCCCAAGCCTCCTGGTCAAGGGTGATGAGCTTCAGATTTTGGCCATCTTGCACGAAGCCCTGTCTCACGCTGCCGCGATGACTGCGGCCGCCGATGAGCTTCAGCAAACGTTGTCTTGTGCCCCGTGGACCATGGGGCAGCTTCGCGGTGCAGGCGAGCCCGTCAAGTTGCTGGCCTCGACGATGCCACCAGCTGATGGCGAGCTCCTTGAGCGGATGTTTGCGCGGGGTATCCGTGATTTGCCCGAGGTGAGAGTTCAACTGCAACGGCTGGCCGAGGCTTTGCAGAGAGTTCGAGAGCTGGACGAGGAGGCCAATGCCTCGCTGAACCGTCGGGACTTTCCTTCCGGCGATTCGCTCACAGTCGAGATCTTCAACGGGCTGGATGCGTTGAGTTCCGCTGGCGCAGAACTTTCGCTGGATGAGTTGCAGCGCCTGACTTCTCGGGCGGCTCAAGGAATCGCGGCCACCCGGGGGAGCCTCGGCCCCGTCGAGGCGGTCATGCCGGCGAATGCGGAAGCTTTGCGAGCAAGACTGCGCGCAGCGAAGGAAGACTTGGTCTCTTCGCGCTGGCTGGCGACGCCTGCAAGCGAACTGCTGCGTGCTGCCTCAGCTGCCGAGGCCGTCGCCAATGCAGTGGGTTCTGCGCTAGACCAGGTCTCGGAACTCCTGCGGCTGAGCCATGTCCAGTTCGAGGGACGCGTTGAAGAAGTTCAAGGGCTACTCGAAGGACGTGGGCTACCGGACCTGCTGCCTGAAGCGCCGGCGGACCGGCAGACGCTGGACGAGCTGCGCAGCCTCTCGACGAGCGGATGGGGCGACTGGACGGCCGAGCAGTTCACGCAGACATCGCGGGAAATCTCGGGCCTCACATCGAACGCCGGCGAGGCGTCCGAGGAGCTGACCAGCCTCTTTGCTCGCGTTTCCCTCCCAGTGGAAGCAACCAAGGGCGACCTCGAAGCCATCGAGGTGCTGCTCGCAGTTCTCCAGGAGGCTCCGCAGGAGCTGCTTGCGCTGCGCGGTCCCGCGCTTGAGCGCGCTGATTTCCCCGACATCGCCATCCGTGCGGAGGAGGCTCACAAGGCCGTGCTGGCGAAAGCTTCCAAAGTGTCCGCGGCGTTCCATGTCGACGCGCTGCCCGACGACGAGTTGCTCAATGCACACCTGCAGGTGTTCCGTCGAGGCGACAGCTTCTTCAACTTTCTGCGTGGCGATTGGCGGAGCGCGAAAGCGGCGTTCCAGGCCTGCTTCAAGACGCAAGCCAAGCAGCCGGCAGCGTCGATGGCGACCCACTTCAGCGCTGTGCTCGGCTGGAAGGCCGCGCAGAAGGAGTTTGTAGAAAGCGTGCAGTACCGGGAGGCGCTCGGTCCCTTGTTCACAGGCATGGACACGGACTTCAGCAAGGTCCGTCGGCTGAACAGCTGGCTGCGTGCGAGCGCGCCGCAGTTGATGGCTACAGACCTGGCTGCCAGAGTCAGCCCATTCACCTTGCCCGACGCCCATGTCGCGCTGCTGGTTAACAACGCAGCCCGAATCCGCGGGTGGTTGGCAAAGCTGCAGGGCCTGCCGAAGGCCGCGGCATCGCTGCCGGGCGTCGACCCGGCGCTCGCACGGGTGCGCCGTATCGCCGACATCGTCAAGCCGCTGGAGGAGTACGGAGCGACGTTGACCACCAGTGCGTCGCTGCTGAAAACTGTGGTCAGGCCGGTGGCGTCGGTGACACGCGCCGTGGAGCTTCTGGACGCCCGTCGGCGCCTGAAGGCCAACGAAAGCGTTTTGCGCAAGCTCATCCAGGCGCCCGCGGAGCTTGCAGGCGTGGGCGCCGGATTGCAGCTGTCCGACTCGCCCCTGTCCTACCAGCATCTGAAGCAGTCAACGGAGGACATTCAGGCGAAGGCTCGCGCTGCGGGTGAACTCGCCAG
Source organism: uncultured Rivibacter sp. (assembly GCA_946480925.1). The sequence goes on along the minus strand of CAMLLU010000013.1, from coordinate 6,024 downwards.
CGTGCTGAACAAGGAGGTGGGCGACGAGGTTTCCGCCGAAGTGGCACTGCACTTCGTTGATGCGCTGATTGAACTCGACTCCACCTGCGGAGCGTTCTTGAAGCCAGTGCAGCTTCGCCAAAGCGCAGCAGCGTCTGCTTATCTAGCTGCCCGCGAAAAGCAGGCGCAGTCGGTCGCTACGGTGGTCCAAGGCCTTGACCCCTATGCGAAGCCGCGCGCGTCCCTGACTTCAATTGCGGCCTCGGTGTCTGCTTCGCTGCAATCGGCCAAGGCGTTGGCTGTAGTGGCCGAAGACTCGTCGTTCACGAAGCTGTTCGGTCCTGCGCTGCAGGGACTTCAGACCGACGAGCTCGCTCTTATAAGTTGTCTGGCTTGGGCTGATGCGCTGGCAGGTGTCGCGGACAAGCTCCCAGCGGCCGGCGAGCGGCTATTGCAACAAGACGCCAAGATCGTATTGGAGGTCTTGACGCGATGCGTGCCCGCGGGCATCGACGCTTTCGAGCTCTACAAAAGCAGCATGACCGAGTTCGCTGCCCGCGGCAGCCTCGATTGGCCATCCTGGGGAGGCGCACCGCTTCCATCCGACGCCGTGGCTCGGTTGCAGCAGGCTATCGCGGCTGAAGCATCGCTGGTGCCGTGGTCGAAGTACCAAGCGGCGAAGGACGAGGCGCACAAGGCTGGGCTCGGCGAGATTCTGGGACGTGCCGAGCAGGGCAAGCTGAGCCCGTCGTCGCTGGTGCGTGCCTTCGAATACGCCTTCTACCGCAGTCTGGCGCGCGGCATCCTGTCTGAGCACCGAGACCTCGCACGGTTCACTGGTGCTGGCCACGAGCGTCTGCGCGCCGAGTTTGCGGAGCTCGACAGAGAGCTCATTACCCTGAACGGTGCGATGTACGCATCCAAGGTTGATCGGGAGAAGAAGCCGCTGGCAGGCGTGAGCAGCGGCCGAGCCGGTGACCTCACGGAGACCGCGCTGCTGACCAAGGAGGCGGGGAAGCAGAAGCGCCACGTTCCCATTCGCCAACTGCTGAAGCGCGCCGGCAAGTCACTGCAGGAGCTGAAGCCCTGCTTCATGATGGGCCCGTTGTCCGTCGCGCAGTACCTTGAACAGGGATACCTGAAGTTCGATCTGGTGGTGATGGACGAGGCCTCCCAGTTGCGCCCGGAAGACGCGCTCGGCGCCATTGCGCGTGGCAGCCAACTCGTGGTGGTGGGTGATCCCAAGCAGTTGCCGCCGACCAACTTCTTCGACCGACTGACCGATGACGGAGACGGCGAAGACCCCGACGACACGCCAGCGGTTGTTGACGGCGTCGAAAGCATCCTGGGAATCTGCGAGCACCTCTACCGGCCGGTGCGGACTCTGCGCTGGCACTACCGTTCCAAGCACGAGTCGCTCATTGCGTTCTCCAACTCCCAGTTCTACGACGGCCGCCTGGTGGTCTTCCCTTCTCCCTACAAGCGCAATCGCCGCTTGGGCGTGAACTACCGCTACGTCGGCAATGGCATTTATCAAGGACGTCGGAACGTGCCTGAAGCCCAGCGTGTCGTCGATGCCGTTATCGAGCACATGCTGACCGTACCCGAAGAGTCGCTGGGCGTGGTCACGCTGAACCAGACGCAGCGGGAACTCATCGAAGACTTGCTGGACCAGAAGTCACGCGACGTGAAGGGGGTGGCCGAGTACCTTGAGCGCCACGAAAAGGCCGGTTGGAAGTTTTTTGTGAAGAACTTGGAGAACGTCCAAGGTGATGAACGCGACGTCATCTTTGTGTCGACGACGTTTGGCAAGCCGCCCGGCTCGAACGTCGTGCCGCAATACTTTGGTCCAATCAATCGACCCGACGGGTGGCGGCGTCTCAACGTACTGTTCACGCGTGCGCGCCGTCGCATCGACTTGTTCACCTCCATGGTTCCGACCGACGTGAAGGTTGACGAGAAGGCCAGCCTCGGCCGCCGTGCGTTCCGCGAGTATCTGGAATATGCACGGACCGGCCTGCTTCCTGCAGCCACGACCATCGCGACAGACCGCGAAGCCGACAGCGACTTTGAGCTTGCAGTAGCAGACGCAATGCGCGCCAAAGGGTTTGACACGCAGCCCCAAGTGGGCGTGGCCGGCTATTTCATCGACATCGGCGTCCGGCATCCTGACCGCCCGGGCGAGTTCTTGGCCGGCGTCGAGTGTGATGGCGTCACGTATCACAGCAGCCTTTCCGCTCGAGACCGAGACCGTATCCACCAGGAGATCCTCGAGTCGCTCGGATGGCGTGGACGCATCATCCGCGTATGGTCAACAGACTGGTTCGCAGATCCAGCTGCCCAGACGTCGCGGCTGCTGAACTTCTTGCAGCAGCGCCAGCTCGCCGACCAGTCGTTGCCGCCGCCTTTCAGCGACGAAGACCTAGTGGTGGATGAGCTTCAGGCGCCAGCGCTACAGGTCCCCGCTGATGGTCCTGTTTCCGCACCCGATGCCGTCGTTGTAGAGGCCGCTGTCGAAGTGTTTGTCGAGGTCGGTGACCGCGTGACCTATGAGGTACTCGGCGATACCCCAGAGACGCACACCGTTCAGATCGTGGACAGCCCAAGCAACCTGCGGCTGAACCTGCTCAACGAAGACACGCCAGTTGCGCAAGCTCTGCTAGGGCTTGGTGTCGCCGATGAGGCGACGCTGTCGGTGCCTGGACACCCAACGCGAAAGCTTCGGGTCATCCGCGTCATCTGACTTGGCGGCAACTCGATGCCCCTGCCCGCCTAAAGCAGGCACGGGAGGACTGTCCGCACTACGTGCTACCCCGCAGAGTCTGTGTCCGCGAGGTAACTGAGAATCTCGCGCCAGGGACAGGTCCAAATCCATGCCGCCAAAACCAGGCACGACCCGCAAGTCGCGGAAGACCCAGCACGTTTCCGCGGGCGGCGTCATCCAGCCATCGTCGCAAGTTCTTCTGCTCAACCCCGATCAGTGGGAAGAATTCATCCTGGCGGCCGCTCGCCAGCGAGTTCTTCCCGGCAACGCTCGCTATGCCGTCATCAAGCGGCTGGGCGGCGCAGGCGACGGTGGCCGCGACATCGAGGCGCGTTATGGCCCGGCGTTGGTGCGTGACGGTTGGGACCTGTACCAGGCCAAGCACTACAAGCAAGGGCTGACGCAGAGCGACGCATTTCCGGAGATGGCGAAGTTCTTCAAGCAATTGGCCTTGAAGACCTACCCGCGTCCAAATTTCTACTACTTCTGCTGCCCGCATGCTGTCGGCAACGAGCTCCACAACACGATGGCCTCGGGGGCTGTGGCCTTCAAGGCGAAGTTCATCGATGCATGGAAGAACGAAAACACCGGCATGAAAGGCAGAGCCGCCGAGCTGACCTCTGACGTCCAGGCTGCCATCGACGATTTCGACTTTGATCGCTTCATCGAGTGCCCGGTACACGAGCTGCTGGCTTGGCATGCGCTCGACAAGGCGGCCCACTATCACCTGTTCGGCATCGTGCCTGAACGGGGCGACGACGATCCGATGCCAGCCCAGCCCGCGGGGCACGAAGGGATGTATGTCGATGAGCTCTTGCGTGTCTACACCGAGCACAATGCGTCGCCTGTCGTCCTGGCCGATCTGCCGGGCAGCGAATACGAAGACCACTTCGATTCGCATCGACAGATCTTCTATTGCGCGGAAGGCCTGCAACGGTTCAGCCGGGACATCTATCCCAACGAGCCCGAATTCGAGCGCCTGCTGGACATGGTCTATGCGGGCGTCCGCCCCACGGTCGCGCAACTCCGGCTGAAAACAGGCATGGAACGGGTCGACGCGGCCGTAGAACGGGCGTCGATGCTGCAGGTTCAGGAGAGCCGTCTTTCGCCCCAGCTTCGCGGTGGTGACCTGCCCGGCACCTGCCATCACCTCGCCAATAGAGATAGGCTGAAGTGGGTCAAATGAAGAAGCCCCAACCCCTCGCCGCCTTCAACTCGCCGTTCGAATTGGGCGTGCGGATGGTGTACCTGCTCAATTCTTTGCAGCCGACCGGCGCCGATCTCCAAAAGCTGGTGCTGCTCGACTACGCCATCGTGTATTCCGACGACCTCGGCGGGCCACCCAGCCTTCACACGCCGGTCCCCTATCGCGGCAGCGAGTATCTGAGTCGCCGCGACCTCATCGCCCAAAGCTTGCACCTGATGAGCACTCGTGGACTCGTCGCCGTGGCCATGGATGAGACCGGCATCACCTACTTCGCCGGTGACGCCGCCAGAAGCATGGTCGGCGCGCTGACTTCACCTTACCTGCGTGAACTGGAAGGTAGGTGCCGTTGGGCAGCCGCCACCTTCGCCGCCCTCAGCTCAAGAGACATGACCGAGAGATTTGCTCAGCAAGGCCACCTGTGGGGTGCTGAATTTGAAGGCGCCACTGCGAGGGGGCAGCTATGGCAATAACGCTGAAGCACTTGTCGGTGCACGGCCCGGGCCTGTTGCCCGCCAAGGTCGTATTCGACGCTCGTCGCACCCTTATCCGCGGCCCCAGCGACACGGGCAAGTCGCACATCTGGAAGTGCATCTGGTTCCTGCTCGGCGGTACCGGAACACTCGAACCCTTTCCGGAGTCGCAGGGGTATGACTCGCTCGAGCTCGCCTTCGTGCATGGTGAGCACGAGTACCTTGTTCGCAAGGCGATGTCTGGCGGCAAGGCGCGCGTTCTGGTGCGGATGGACGATCTTTGGATCCCGGACGGTACGCCCAATCCGCTCGAAGACATCAATCAGGATCTTGGCGACCTTCTTGTCAGTCTGTCGGGAGCTGCGGGAAAGCTGGTGCTTCGCAAGCGAAGTGAAAAGGGCCCGGTCACCGGCGACGACCTTCGGCATTGGGCGCTGCTCTCCCAGCCCGGCATGATTTCCGAAGACGCCACAAAGGGCAAGGGTCATGGCTGGGACAAGCACGTCTCTTCCTACGCGCTTTTTCTGAGCGGCCTCGATGACTCCGCAGTCGAGCTCTACAAAAGCGCCTCTGAAAAAGACCAAGCCAAGGGCAGATTGGCGGCGGCCGAGGCGGAACTGGCACGCCTGCAAGGCTTAATTCCCGCGGACATCGATCGCGCATCCGCTGTTGCGTCCCTGGCACGCGTTGATGAGCGGCTGGGCATGTTCGCCACGCAGCTCCAGGCGCGCTCTTCGGTTCTAAAGGAACTGCGCCTGCAGATATTCGCGGAGGGAGACGCTCTCGCAACCGCCACGACACAACTGGCTAGCGCCACATCGATGCGTGAGCGTTTCACGCTGCTGGACCTGAAGTATTCAAGCGACCTTGCCCGCCTCGGAGCCACGGACGAAGGCATCGCGTTCTTCCAGGCCTTGGCGGAGACGCCTTGCCCGCTCTGCGGCACACCGGTTGAGCAGCACCTTGATCCCCGCAACCCGAAGCCCCTCACGCCGACCAAGTATCGCGATGCGATCGCGGCCGAGGCGGAAAAGATCCGCGTACTCCGCCGTGGACTGCAGCCCTCCCTAGCCCAAGAGCAAACGCGCCTAGCCACCGCTACGGCTGTTGTGCAGCGGCTTACAGCGTCGCTGAAGGCATTGGAAGAGCAAGAGAAAGCGGTCCTGCGTAGCGCGGAACTTGAGTTCGACTCAGACCCGCGCGAACTCGCTGAATCCCATACGCGGTTTTCATCGCTGATCGACGCCTTCGATGAAAGCGTTCGGCTGACGGGGGAGATCGCGCGCCTCGAAGAGGCAACGAAACAGAAGCAGACGGCCCTAGTTCGCAACGTCGGGCAGCACGGCGCGGATGTCGGGGCGATCGCCCGCCAGATGCTCAATGACTGGGGGTTCACGTCGATTCAGTCTGTACATGTCGATCCGAAGGCCTGTGACCTGGTCATCGATGGCCGCCGGCGCCTCAGCTATGGTGCCGGCAAACGTGGCCTGTTTCTATCCGCCATGACAATCGCCTTGATGCAGCATGCTCTGAAAAATGGGCACCCTCACCTAGCAGGCTGCTGAAATACCGTGCGTCGACTCAAGCTGCAGCCCGGACGCTGG
>CAMLLU010000012.1 GCA_946480925.1 uncultured Rivibacter sp. | reverse complement strand
CAGGCGGTACAGGCGGGTGGTGCTGGTGAAAAAGCTGTTCAGGCCTGATGACAGCCGGCTGGCCCATTCATTGGGCTTGTTCATTGGGGCGCTCCCTCTGCGTGTGCGCACGCGGCATTGCGTGGCGCGCGGCAGCTTAGCAGTGGAGTTCCTGCCGATCCTCAGCCCGAAGTAACGGCGTGTTGCATCCCCTACGAATCAGGGGCGCTATAGCCGGTGCGGATGGTGCCCAACCAAGACATCCGATGACACAAGCGCCGGCTGCACAAGCAGCCGCTTGCCCAGCGCGATGCCGGGCAATTCGACCCAGCGGTACATCGCCCACGAGACCGCCGACACCAGCGTCAGCAAGGCCACCGAAGCCACCAGCCAGGCTTGCGTGGAGCCGTTGGTGTGGCGCGCCACCACGGCAAACAGCGGCAGCATGAACAGCAGGTGCACGATGTAGACCGAGTACGACAGGTCGGCCAGCAGGCTCGATGAACGATGCGCGAACACGCGCGCCAGCACGGCCTTCAGGAAGCCGGCATGCCCGGGCGGGCTGCACAGGAACCAGAAGCTGAACAGCAGCACCGCCGGCATCACCGGCGAGCGCTCTCCCACGGCCAGGAAGGCCAGCGTGAGCACCACCAGCGGTGCGGCATGGCGCAAGGGCGCGCGGGTGACGAACAGGTGCGCCAGCACCATGCCGGCCGCGAAGTTGTGGAACTTCAGCGCCAGCAACGAAGGCATGGGGTACTCGACGCCCGCGAGCTTCAACGCCACGCGCGCCAGCAGGAAGGCGCTCAGCAGGCCCAGCACCGCACCGAGGAAGCGGCCTCGCAGCAGCGCATAGAGCAGCGGGAACAGCAGGTAGAACTGCATCTCGAGCCCGAGGCTCCAGTCGGGCAGCGGCGTGCTATAGGCGTGTTGCGGCAGCAGGCCGAACACGAAGCTCACGTGCACGGCGACGCTGCTCAGGTAGTCGTCGATGAAGTAGCGCTCCATGCTCGTGCGGCTGGCCGGCACCACCTCGCCGATGGCCAGGCGCGCCTCGCCCAGCCAGTGCGACAGCAGCAGCGCCGCGGCCAGCGTCACGTAGTAGGCCGGCGCGATGCGGAAGAAGCGGCGCACGTAGAAGTTGCGCACGCCCCAGGCGCTGCGCAGGTCGTCGTAGGCCCGGCTGGTGGCGCACTGGTAGTAGATGAGAAAGCCCGACGCGAACATGAAGGCGTTGACCGCCTCGGCGCCGACACGATCGCCGGTAAGCCACAACGGGCCACCGCCGAGGATGGCCGCGTGGTGGAAGAACACCAGCACAGCCGCCCAGCCGCGCACGAAGTCGAAGTAGTGCAGGTCGTGCTTGATGGTCGCTTCTTGCATCGCCGCACCCTAACCCGGCCGCCCCGCCTTGCCGCGGCAGCACGCTTGAAACGGCGGTAAGCGTCTGTCTTTTCGCCGGCCAGTCCGGCCGCTCAGCGCCGTGGCCCGTTGCCGTGTTCGGCTTCGGCCGGCTCCAGCGCCACGTTGATCACGCCGGTGTCGCTCTTGCCGCGCTGCATGCGGTGGCGCGCCGCGGTGGCGAGCCGCTCGTAGATCTCGCGAATGCGCGCCAGCTCCTCGTCGTCGAGCTCCTCGAGGTTCAGCAGCGCGTTGTGCGCCCCCTGCTGCGCACGGATCAGCTCGTCGAGCTTGAGCTGCACCGCCTCGGCGTCGCGGTTCTGCGTGTTCTGGATCAGGAACACCATCAGGAAGGTCACGATGGTGGTGCCGGTGTTGATGACGAGCTGCCAGGTGTCCGAGAAGCCGAACAGCGGCCCCGTCACGGCCCAGGCCAGCACCACCACCAGTGCGGCGACGAAGCTCGCCGGCCGGCCGCTCAGGCGCGAGGTGTACTTGGCGAACTTGGCGAAACGGGCGGGCTGGTCCAACGGGCGTGCCTGCAAAAAGCGCTATGCCCGCTGTCGGCAAGCACGGTGCCCAGGCCTGCTCCGCAGCTTGGCCTCAATCCGCCCGCAGCACCACCTTGCCCGGCCGCCCCGGCTGCTCGCTCGCTGCGGCGGCCCGCGCGGCTTCGCTCAGTTCGTAGCTGGCCGCCACCGGCAGCCGCAGCGCGCCGCTGGCTGCCAGTTGCACCAGCTCGCCGATCAGGCGTTGCTTGTCGGCCACGCTGGTGGTTTCGCTGCGCTTGCTGCCCCAGAAGCCCTTGATGAGGGTCTGCTTGAAGATGACCTGGCCCACGTCGATGGCGAGCGGCTCGCCCGACATCGCGCCGAACACCATGAGCAGCCCGCCGGGTGCCATCACGTTCATCAGCTCGTTGGCCGCACGCCCGCCGATCGAATCGACCGCCCGCAGGATGGGCGCACCGCCCGTGATGCGGGCCACGCGCGCGGGCCAGTCGGCCTCGTCGGTGGCGAGCACGTGTTCGGCGCCGGCGGCCAGCATCTCGTCGATGCCGGCACGGCGCCGCACGAGGTTCACGACGTGCAGGCCGCGCTTCTTCGCGAGCACGTTGACGACCTTGCCCACCGCGCCATTGGCCGCGTTCTGGATGAGCCACTGGCCCGGCTGCATCTGCAGGTCTTCGAGCAGCATGCTGGCCGACAGCGGCATGGCCAGCAGCTGGCAGGCGGTGTCGTCGGGCACGGCCTCGGGCAGGGGCACCGTGGCCGCGGCCTTGGCGATGAAGTATTCGGCCCAGGTGGCGCTCGCACCGGCCACGCTGACGCGCTGACCCGGGCTCAGGTGCGAAACGCCCGGGCCCAGCGCCACCACGTCGGCCACCGCCTCGGTGCCGGGCACGGCCGGCAGCGGCGGGCGGTAGCCGTAGACGCCGCGCACGATGGCGAGGTCGTGGTTGTGGATGGGCGAGAGCACGAGCTGCAGCCGCACCTCGCCGGGCCCCGGCTCGGGCACCGGGCGTTCGCCCAGCTCGAGCACTTCAGACGGCTTGCCGAAGCTGTGCATGACGACACAACGCATGAGAGCCTCCACGCGGGTGAGGGGTGAGTCGAAGGTGTGCACTGTATGCCCGCAGGCCTTGCGGCGCGGGCTCGCGGCCTTCAGCTTGCGCCACAGGCGGCGAATTGCATCGCGGTGTGTTCCCCATTGCGCAACGGCCGGCCATGAGGCACAACCGCGCCTTCTTCAACACAGACATGCAAGGGGGACACGACATGCCATTGCCACACCTGAGCCGCCGCAAGATGCTCTCCACGGGCGCCGGTGCGCTGGCCACCGCCGGGCTGGTGCCGCTGGTGCGCGAGGCCGCCGCCCAGCAGGCGCCTCAGCCAGCCGCCTCGGCACCGGCGGCCACACCCAAGCCGCTGCCGGCCTATGCAGCATGGAAGGACGCCGGCAGCCTCATCGTGCACAGCACGAGCACGCTGGAGACGCGGCGCAGCGCCTTCGGCACCAGCGTCATCACGCCGGCCGAGCAGCTGTACATCCGCAACAACCTGCCGGCGCCCGATGCATCCATCGTGGCCGACCGCGACGCGTGGCAGATCAGCATCGAAGGTGTGAAGCAGCCCCTCAGCCTGAGCGTGCGCGAGCTCAAGACGCTGGGCGTGGAGACGGTGGCCACGGTGCTGCAGTGTTCGGGCAACGGGCGCGGCTTCTTCACCAGCAAGCCCAGCGGCACGCCGTGGACGGTGGGGGCCGCCGGCTGCGTGATGTGGAGCGGCGTGCCGCTGCGCGCCGTGGCGCAGGCCCTGGGCGGCGTGGCCGACGGCATGCTGTTCATCACCGGCACCGGCGGCGAGAAGCTGCCCGAAGGCATCGACCCCAGGACCGTCGTCGTCGAGCGGTCGGTGCCCATCAAGGCGCTCGGCGATGCGCTGCTGGCGTGGGAAATGAACGGAGCCCCGCTGCCGCTCGCCCATGGCGGGCCGCTGCGGCTGGTGGTACCCGGCTACAGCGGCGTCAACAACGTCAAGTACGTGAAGCGCCTGGCCTTCACCGCGAGCGAGACCGACGCGAAGATCATGTCGCACGGCTACCGCATCACGCCGCCGGACGGCAAGGCCGACCCGTCGCAGCCTTCGGTGCTGGAGATGGGCGTGAAGTCGTGGATCAATTCGCCGCACCCGGACAGCGGCCAGCTCGTGGCCGGCACGATGTTGATCCACGGCGTGGCCTTCGGCGGCGCGCAGGCGCTCAGGCGCGTGGAGGTGTCCACCGACGGCGGCAGGCGCTGGACGGCGGCCCGGCTCATCGGCCCCGATCTCGGCAAGTTCGCGTGGCGGCAGTTCGTGCTGCAGGTGCGGCTCTCGCCGGGCACCCACGTGCTGGCCAGCCGCGCCACCGACGCGGCCGGCAACGTGCAGCCCGAGCAGCGCATCGAGAACCTCGCGGGTTACAACAACAACAGCTGGGCCGACCATGCGGTGAAGGTGTTGGTGGCATGAGGGCTGGCGGGCTGCACCTGCTGGCGTCGGGGCTGGTGTTCGTGTCGGCCGTGCCAGCGCAGGCCGGCACGGCCGAGCAGTTCGCGCAGGGCCGGCAGCTCTTTCTCACCGGGGCAGCGCCGGCCTGTTCGCTGTGCCACACGCTCAAGGAAGCCGGCAGCGAAGGCGCCGTGGGCCCGGTGCTCGACGAGATCAAGCCCGATGCGACGCGCGTGGCCAATGCCTTGCGCAACGGCCTGGGCAGCATGCCGTCGTACCGGGCCACCTTGACGGCCGGGCAGATCGAAGCGCTCGCGCACTATGTGTCGCGCGCCAGCGGCGGTGCCGCAGGCCCCTGAACCGGCCCTGCGGCGAGGCCCGCCTCAGGCCGCTTCGAGCGTGGCCTTGGCCGGAAAGCTCATCACCCACGCGAGCCAGCGCCACACACTGGGGTTGCTCTTCATGATGCCCAGCCAGCCCTTGAGCTGCGCGTGCCTGAAGTTGCGATGCAGGTCGCGCTTCTTCACGTCGTAGGTGTGGTGCACGGCATGCGTGAGCTCGTGCAGGGCCACCACCGCGAGGTTGGGGCCGGTGAGGCCGTCGTACAGCTGGGCCTCGCGCCGCGAGAAGTGGTACCAGCCGAAGGCGCCGTTGCACTTCGCCTTCGGAATGCAGCGCAAGGTGATCGGGCGGCCGGCGATGTAGACCTGCGCGGGCATGGCCGGTGGTTGATCGACGAAGCCCTGCACGACGCGGTCGTACTGCACGTCCTTCGACAGGTGCTGCGTGAGCAGCAGGTTGAACCACGACCACGCGTCGGGGTTGCGTTGCGCGAACTCCACCATGCCGGTGGCGAAGCTGTGCGTGTAGGCCTCTTCGATGCAGCCCTGCTGGCAGCCCTTGCTGAAGTGGCTGAGGCGGATGATGCATTCGAAGAAGGCCTCGACGAGCTTGAGCCCGGCGAGGTCTTCGCGCAGCTCGATGCGCGCGTCTTCGATGTTCACGCAGGCTCGCTTGCGCCGGTCGTACATGAGCGAGCGTTCCCGAAACTCGACGTTGAGCCAGTAGGGCCCGAGCGCCACGTGCGAAGGCGGACGTGCGGACCATGCGTTGCGATAGGAAGGCAGCGCGACGACGCGAGTGTTCGGCGTGGACATGAGGTGCTCGGACAGTGATGCGGCTACACGGAGGAAGGAACGGCAAACGATTGCTGCGATGCAACAACATGCTTCCTTTTTTTGGTATAGCACGCCGCGGTGACCCGTCTGAAAGTCACATGCGCCACTGGGGAATTTGTGTTTTGCTTCGGAACAGGCGCAAACTTTGGCGCATGCTGCGTTGCACAAAATCCCATCGAAATGATCCGGTTGATTGATACGGTCGACTGCGATGCACTGCACAAGTCCATCGTGAAACCCGAGGCCCTGCGCCGCGCCGTGCTGGTGCAGGACGCGGTCGCCAAGGACGACCTGTTCGCACTGCTGATGGTGGACGACAGGCGTGCAGTGCTCGTCACGCAAGGCAGCATGAGCCTCAACGCCCGAGCGGGCAGCGGCATGCTCAAGCTGCAGTCCTTTCGCAACCAGCTCGACAAGGCCGCCGACGTGCGCTCGAAGGAGCTGCGTTTCTGCGAGGCCGGTGCCTACAAGGCCAGGTTGGTGGGCTCCGACGTCTTCGACCCGCAGTGGTTCGTGCCCGCCACTTTTACCGACCTGGTAGAACGTTTTGCCGGCTGGCGTGCGGGCCGTGCGACGTGGTGATTACCCGCAACCGGTAGCTTGTTACGGCAAGGCGCTCGCCGCGCCATCGAAAAATTCAATCCGCCGCCGCACCCCTTCGCCGGTGCTGCGGTGACAACTGCTGACACCTTCGCGAGCTCCCTGCCGCTGGGTTGAAGCACCGCTCACGCGGCCGGCACGCCCAGCGCCGCGAAGTGCACCACCCATTCACGGGCCGGGTCGACGGCCACCAGCGCAGCGGCCTCTTCGTCGTAGAAGGCGCCCACGGCACACACGCCAAGGCCGTGCCGCGGTGCTTCGAGGTAGAGACGCTCGCCCACGAGACCAGCCTCGATGAAGGCGTGGCGATAGCCGCGTGCGGCGCCCGCAGCATCGGCCGCGAAGGCAGCGCGGTCGATGGAGAGCACGAACACGACGGCGGCATCGCCGATCACGTCCTGGTCGAGCGCCGCGGCCTGTGCAGCAGCGCGCAGGTCCGCAGGCGCGCGTTGCGGCAGCAGGCGGTGCTGTGCGGCGTCGTAGCGATACGCGCCGGGCGCGAGGCCCTCCACGGCATTGGCCACGAGCCGCACGCGCACGGCGGGCGACAGCAACGGCGGCTGGCGCGCCAGCATCGCGTCGAGCACTGCGGCGAGTGCATCGAGCGGCAGCTCGGCCTGCGTGGCGAAGCGGCGCACCGAGCGGCGGCGCGCGATCACGTCGAGCACGCCGCGGTGTGCGGTGGCGATGGTCTCCGTACGCGGCAGCTGCGCCGAGGCCGAGGCGGCAGGTTCGACGGCGGAGGCCGCCGTGGCCGCGCGCAACGAGGTGGCGCGATGGACCGCACCGGTGGCGCCGATGGGCGGAGCCTGCGCATCGAAGCGGGCCGGCGGTGCGTGCCAGGGCGCAACGGTGCTCGCCACCGCTGCGCCATGCACGGGCGCTCCCGCGGGCCGCAGAGCCATCATGGCCAGCACACCCTCTTCTGCTTCATCGAGGCCCAGCATGGCGGCCGCCTGTGCCTCGTCGAAGCGGCTGAGCAAATGCGGCTGCGTGCCGATGGCCAGCGCGGCCATGCGCAGGTTTTCGAGTGCATGGCCCAGGTCGGCCAGCACGTAGCGGTAGGTGCGGTCGCGGTACTTGTGGCCTGTGCGGCCGAACACCGCGGTGGCCACCACCACGGCGAGCGCATCGTGCAGCCTGGCGTCGCCCGGCGCACCGAGCGCTGCATCGGCAACCGCGCCTTCGCGCAGCAGCTCGATCGCATGGTCATCGGCGCGGTAGTGCCACAGGCCCGGTGGGAGCCCGTTGATCGCACGCGCAGCAACGTACAGCTCGGTGGAGAACAGCGCGCCCGACGAAGGCGAGGCCCGCAGCGCGATCGCGCCGCGCGATTCGCTGATGCCGGCGGTATGCCACAGCACGTCGGCCAGCGCAGCCAGCTCGAGGCGGCTGCCGGCACCCGCTGCCGCACTGCTGCGCGGTACCGGCAGCGGCACCACGCGCGTTGCACGCGGGTCGTGCTTGAAGGCCGGTGGCGCATCGCCCCACCCGGTGCCCGGCGCACGCAGCAGCACGCCGGTGCGCGAGTGCGATGAGAACGCATGGAAGCGCTCGACGATGGCGAGTGCCTGCGCGGCGGCGGAAGTCGCCGCACTGCTGCTGCCACCCACGGCACCCGCTTCGCTGGACGACGCCACGTGCAGCTCGCTGCGGCCATGCCTCAGCCCCAGCACGAATGCCGCTCCGGTCGCGAGCAAGGCCCCGAGTGCGCCGAGCGCGAAGCGCCGGCCTGGGCCAGCCGCCTCTTGCGGCACCGCACCGGCCGCTGCTGCGGCGGCGCGCCGGCGCGTGAAGTAGCGCCACACGATGCGGAGGTTGAACGACAGGTGCAGCGCCAGCAGCAGCACCGTGGCGTAGCCGAACAGGTAGTGCCAGTCGAACACCGGCAGCTGCTGGTTGGCGACCCAGAAGATGCCCAGGCCGGCCGTCGTGCACACGTACAACACGAGCAGCAGGCTCGACCAGACGTTGAGCGCGTGCCGCGACGGCCAACGCCGCGCCAGCAGCAGCTGCCCCAGCACCAGCGCCGCCGCCACGAGCAGCGGCAATGCCACCCACAGGATCTTCGGCATGCCTTGCAAAGCCTTCTTGCAACCGGCCCCCGCGCCAATCTATACCCGTGCGCCGCCGGCTACACGCGGCTACACGAACAGGCCCTAGCATCCGCGCATCGCTCTGTCTTTCCGCTGGAGAACCAACGATGCACAACGCTCTCAAGACCATGCCCGCGCGCATCGGCCGCGGGTTCGTCGCGGTGGTCACCGCACTCGGCGTGCTGTGGGCCTGCCAGGTGCAAAGCACCACCGAAGCCGCGCCGCGCACACCGGCCACGCGAGGCCCGCTGGAGGCCGACGAAAGCAACAACATCGCGGTGTTCAAGAAGGCCTCGCCATCGGTGGTGAACATCACCACGCTGGCGGTGCAACGAGACTTCTTCTCGATGAACGTGCAGCAGGTGCCGCGCGGCACCGGCACCGGCTTCGTGTGGGACGAGCGCGGCTACATCGTCACCAACTTCCACGTGGTGCAGGAGGCCAGCGGCGCGCGTGTGACGCTGGCCGACCAGACCACGCACCGCGCGCAGCTGGTGGGCGTGTTCCCCGACCGCGACATCGCGGTGCTGAAGATCGACGCGCCCAAGAGCAAGCTGCCGCCGCTGGCGCTGGGCACCAGCAAGGATCTCGCCGTGGGCCAGAAGGTCTATGCCATCGGCAACCCCTTCGGCCTCGACCAGACGCTCACCACCGGCATCGTGAGCGCGCTCAACCGCGAGATCGACTCGGTGACGCAACGCACCATCCGCGGCGTGATCCAGACCGACGCGGCCATCAACCCCGGCAACTCGGGTGGCCCGCTGCTCGACTCGGCCGGCCGCGTGATCGGCGTGAACACCGCGATCTACAGCCCCTCGGGCGCGAGCGCCGGCATCGGCTTCGCGATCCCGATCGACGAGGTGAACCGCATCGTGCCGCGGCTCATCCGCGACGGCCGCATGGTGCGCCCTGCACTCGGCGTGGCGGTGGGCCCCGAAGGCATGACCCGCGCCCTCGGCCTGCCCGAAGGCGTGCCGCTGGTGCAGGTGCAGCGCGGCGGTGCGGCAGCCGCCGCGGGGCTCAAGCCGTTCGCGCGCGGTGAAGGCGGCGGCATCGTGGCCGGCGACGTGATCACCGCGGTGAACGACGAACCGCTGAAGGACTTCGACGGCCTGCTGAGCGCGCTGGAACGCTTCCAGCCCGGCGACAAGGTCACGCTCACCGTGTGGCGCGAAGGCAAGACACGCAAGCAGCAGGTCACGCTGGGCTCCTCGGACGAGTAAGCCTCGTTCGGCATCGGGCACCGGGCAGCGGCGGCAAAGCCCCAGACGCCAAAGGTTCACGGGCGGCGTGCTGCAATCGCAGCCCCGCCCCCGTTTGCCGCCGCCCTCGCCTTCATGCAAGACACCCCGCCCCGCCCGCCGCTCAACGAACACGCGCTGCTGTTCACGCTGGCCGGCCTGCAGTTCACCTACATCGTGGACTTCATGGTGATGATGCCGCTGGGCCCGCAGCTCACGCGGCTGTTCGGCATCAGCGATGCGCAGTTCGGCCTGCTCGTGTCGGCCTACACGCTGGCCGCCGGCGCCTCGGGGCTGGTAGGCAGCACCTTCGTCGACCGCTTCGAGCGCAAGCGGCTCCTGCTGTGGCTGTACTTCGGCTTCGCGCTGGCCACGCTGGCCTGCGGGCTCGCGCCCACCTACGCATTGCTCATGACCGCTCGCGTGCTGGCCGGCCTGTTCGGCGGCGTGATGGGCGCGCTGGTGCAGACCATCGTCGCCGATGCGATCCCGTTCGAGCGCCGTGGCCAGGCCATGGGCGTGGTGATGGCGGCGTTTTCGCTTTCCACCGTGGCGGGCGTGCCGGCCTCGCTGTGGCTGGCCGAGCTGTGGGGCTGGCATGCAAGCTTCGTGGCCATTGCCTTGGTGAGCTTCGCCATCGGCGCGGTGGGCCTGCGCACGCTGCCGGTCATCGACGCCCACCTGCACGCGGGCCGCAGCCATTCGGCCTGGCGCGACATCGCCGACGTGCTGCGCGAGCCGCGCCACTGGCGCGCCTTCGGCTTCACCGCGCTCATCATGTCCACCGGCTTCACCACCATTCCCTTCCTCACGATCTACATGACGGCCAACCTCGGGCTGGCGTCGCAGCAGATCCCGCTGGTGTACCTGGCCGGCGGTGTGGCCACGCTGTTCAGCGCACGCTGGATTGGCGCGGCAGCCGACCGCTGGGGCAAGGTGCCCACCTTCCGCGTGGTGGCCGCGCTGGCGCTGCTGCCGCTCGTGGGCATCACCTACCTGCCGCCGGTGCCCATTGCGGTGCTGGTGGCCGTGACGACCATGTTCTTCGTGTTCGTGTCGGGCCGCATGGTGCCCGGCATGGCGCTCATCACGCAGGCGGCCAAGCCCGAGCTGCGCGGCACCTTCATGAGCCTGAACGGCTCGGTGCAGTCGGCCGCGATGGGGCTGGCCTCGCTGGTGGGCGGCGCGCTCATCGGCCGCGATGCGCAGGGCTTCGTGACCGGCTACGAGCATTGCGGCTGGGTCGCGGTGGTGCTGACGCTGGCCGCGCTGTGGTGGGTGGGGCGGCTGCAGTTCGCCGCGCCACCCGCGGCAGGCGCACGGCCGCAGCCGGCGGGCACCACGTGAGCGACACGGCCAGGGCCTGTCAACGCCGGTGGTCGAGCGCGTCGATCCACGCCACCGCGCAGTCGTAGCCATAGTCGAAGGCTTCGGCCGCGCTCGACAGCTGGTGCCTGGGCACGTCCACCGCGACCTCGTCTTCGCTTTCGGAGCCGCGCACCCACACGTGCAGCGGCCAGGCCGGCAGCGCAGGGGCAGCCAGCGTGGTCATGCGGATGCGATAGCCGCTATGCGCGCCGATCGCTTCGAGCCGGTGACCTCGTTCGACGAGCTCGTACTTCATGGCAAGCAGAATGCAGGCGCAACACGAACACACGGCGACCAGCGCCCGCGAGGACGAACGATGACACAAACCACCCAGGTTGCCGAGGCCGTGGCCTTGCTCGTGCAGGCGCGGCGCAGCGGGAAGCCCGTGCCGGCACCACAGTTGCCCGATGCGGCCGCGGCCTATGCCGTGCAGGACGGCGTGGCGCGCGAGCTCGGCTGGTTCGGTGCGGGCAGCACCGCGCCGCGCTGGTGGAAGAGCGGCGGCCCGTCGCGCGACATCGAACTCACCCATGCACCGCTGCCGCCGGCCGGCGTGTGGCGCAGCCCGGCCGTAGCGCCGAAGGACTGGCCGCTGCGCCTGCGCGGCATCGAAGCCGAGGTGGCGCTGCGGCTGGGCCGCGACGTCGACGCCGCGCTGGCCGCCACGCTCGACGTGGACGGCGCGGCGGCGCTGGTCGATGCGATGTGCGTGTCGATCGAGGTCGTCGAGTCGCGCTGGGCCGAAGCGCTGGAGGCCCCGCCGCTGGCGCGCCTGGCCGACCTGCAGTCGCACGGCGCACTGGTGCTGGGCGAATGGGTGCCCTTCGAGCCGGCACGCGACTGGTCCACGCAGACGTGCCGCGTGCGCCTGGGCACGGCGGCCGAAGCGACCTACCGCGGCAGCCACCCGCTGGGCAACCCGTGCTTCGTACTGCCGCAGTGGCTGCGCCATGCCACGCGCAACGGCACCACGGTGGCGGCCGGCAGCGTGGTGAGCGCCGGCTCGTGGTGCGGGCTGCTGCGCGCCCAGGCAGGCGACGTGGTGCACGTGGCCTTCGACGGCATCGGCAGCGCGCAGGCCGCCCTGTAGGTCAGCCGCCCTGCTGCTGCTCGAACAGCTTGGCCGAGCGGCGCTGCAGTTCGTCAGGCTCCACGTCTTCGATGTGCGTGGCGATGCTCCACTTGTGGCCGAAGGGGTCGCGGATGTTGCCGCAGCGGTCGCCATAGAACTGGTCGGCCACGTCCATCATGACGGTGGCGCCGGCCTCGACGGCGCGCTTGAACACGGCATCGACGTCGGGCACGTACAGCATGATGCTGCTGCCCGAATCGCCGATGGTCTGCGGGCTCAGCGCCTTCCACTCGGGCGTCTCGTCGTGCAGCATGATCACCGCGCCGCCGATGCGGACCTCGGCATGGGCAATCTTGCCGTCGGGGGTGTTGAAGCGCATCACCTCCTCGGCGTTGAACGCCTTCTTGTAGAACTCGATCGCCTTCGCGGCGTCTTTGACGGTGAGGTAAGGCGTGACGCTGGTGTAGCCGTCGGGAATGGCCTTCACGGGCTTGCGGGGCATCAGGAGTCTCCTTGGGTTGGCGGGCCGGGCGCCCGAACACTGTACGGACATACAGCATAGGCGACCGATGTGCGAATGCAAGCCGCCGGCTGCCCGCCGAACCACCTCTCACCCGCGGTTACCCGCCGCGCGGCTCGTCCCTCCCGCGAAGGCCCACAAGCCCCGGCTCGCCTCAGCCCACCTGCACGGTAATGCGGCGCGGCTGCGCGTGTTCCTGTTTCGGGATGCGCAGGTTCAGCACGCCGTCCTTCAGGTTGGCGTCGATGCGGGCGGCGTCGAGTTCACGGCTCAGCGTGAAGGCGCGGCGGTAGCGCGGCACGCGCACCTCGGCGTACACGGGCTCCAGGCCGCTGGGCATGGCCGGCGCGACGGCGCCTTCGATCAGCAGCGTGTCGCCTTCGACCTTGAGTTCGAGCTGGTCCTTCGGGACGCCGGGCAGGTCGGCCAGCAGCGTGATGCCGGTCTCGTCTTCCAGCACGTCGACGCGCGGCACGATGGCGCGGTTGTCGGCCTGCTGCTGCGATGCCTGCTGCTGCGGTTGTTGCGTCGTGGTGGTCTTGACTTCTTGAGTGCTCATGATGGTCCTCCTTTTCCTGCTGGCCACCGGTCACTGGATGGCGATGCGGCGCGGCTGCTCCGACTCGCGCCGCGCGATGCTCACATTGAGCACACCGTCGCGGTAGCTCGCGTTCACGCGTGCGGGGTCCACGTCGTCGGGCAGCGCGATGGCGCGCTTGAAGCTGCCGCTCACGCGCTCGCGGCTGTACACGCTGGTGCGATGGCCGGTGTTGCCTTCACCGTTGCCGGGCAGCGTGGAGGGCCGCTCGCCGGAGATGGTGAGCACGCCGCGGTCGATGGTCACGTCGAGCTTGGACGCGTCGATACCCGGCGCGAAGGCGTAGACCTCCACGCTGTTGGGCGTGTTGCCCACGTTGATGGCCGGGAAGGTGCCCGGCGCCACCGAGCGGATGCTGCTTGGCAGGCCCGCGGCGCCGAAGACGTCGTCGAGTTCGCGGCGCAGGCGTTCGAATTCGCCAAACACACTGCCCGGGAAGTTCAGCATCGATTCATACATGGCTATCGCTCCTTTCAGTGGTTCCGTTCGGCACCACCGGCGACAGCCGCCGGGGCGCCTGAAGAGCGAAATAGTGGTGGGCTCGGTGAGTTCAAGAGGGGGCCGCAAGCCCGCTTTTCGCGGGCGCGCCGCGCATGCTGGTGCCCGTCGCAGCTGTAGCGGCTGTTACGCCTGCGGCATCGCGGCTGGTGGCGATGAGGCGGCCGCACGGGCCGCGGGCACCCAGGCCAGCAGCGTGCGCACCAGCTCCTTCGGGTCGATGGGCTTGCTCACGTGCGCGTCCATGCCGGCGGCCAGGCAGGCCTGCCGGTCTTCGTCCATGGCGGCGGCCGTCATCGCGATGATGGGCAGCCCCTCGCCCTGCGGCAGCAGCCGGATGGCCCGCGTGGCGTGGATGCCGTCCATCTCGGGCATCTGCATGTCCATCAGCACCACGTCGAAGGTCTCGCGCTTGATGCAGTCCACCGCCTCCAGGCCGTTGGCGGCCAGCGTCACGTCGAGCCCCGCCATCTGCAGGAAGGCCGTGGCCACCTGCTGGTTGACGAGGTCGTCCTCGGCCAGCAGCACGCGCGCGCCGCGGATGGTCTTCAAGGCCTGCGCGAGGTCGAGCTTGGCGCCCAGCGGCTGGGTGGGCTGCGGCAACGCCTCGCCGTGCTGCAGCCGCACCACCGCTTCGAACAGGCGCGAGGGCGTGACGGGCTTGGCCAGCACGCAGCACGACGGCAGGTCGGCCAGGTCCTGCCGTACGCCTTCGCGGGCATGCAGCGTGGTCAGCACCACCACGGCCGGCGGCGAAGCCTGCCCGCGCACCTGCTCGATCACTTCGCGGCCGCCGCTCTTCCAGTCGAGCACCAGGAGCTCGTGAGGCGCCTCGGCGGCCGCGCGGCGCAGCTTGTAGAGCGCGTCGTCGGAGAACGCGGCCAGCGCCACCTGGAAGCGCCAGCTCTGCAGCATCTGCGCCAGCGCCTGGCGCGCCGTGGGCTGGCCGTCGAGCACCAGCGTGCGCATGCCGCGGATGCTGTGCAGGTCGATGCGTTCGGCCCCCGGCTTGGCCGGCCCCAGCCAGGCGGTGAAGGCGAACGTGCTGCCCACCCCCGGCGCGCTTTCGACCGTGATCGAGCCGCCCATCAGCTCGACCAGCCGCTTGCAGATGGCCAGGCCCAACCCGGTGCCGCCGTAGCGGCGCGAGGTCGCCTTGTCGGCCTGCGAGAACACCTCGAAGAGCCGGCCGGCCTGTTCCTTCGACAGGCCGATGCCGGTGTCGCGCACGGCGATGCGCAGACACACCCGCTCGGCTTCGCGCGCGAGCAGTTCGGCACGGATGACCACCTCGCCGCGCGGCGTGAACTTGATGGCGTTGCCCACCAGGTTGTTCAGCACCTGGGTGAGCCGCAGCGAGTCGCCCACCAGGCGCTGCGGGATGTCCTTGTCGATCTCGAACACGAGGTCGAGGCCGGCCTCTTCGAGCCGGGCCGAGAACAGCTGGCCCACGCTTTCGATGACCTCCTCGGGGCTGAACTCCTCGGCCTCCAGCGTGATCTTGCCGGCCTCGACCTTGGAGTAGTCGAGGATGTCGTTGAGCAGGTTCAGCAGCGCCTTCGACGACACGTGCACCTTGGTGAGGTAGTCGCGCTGCTGCTCGTCGAGCCGCGTCTGCAGCGTGAGGTGCGTGAGGCCGATGACGGCGTTCATCGGCGTGCGGATCTCGTGGCTCATGCTGGCCAGGAACAGGCTCTTGGCGGCGTTGGCCGCCTGGGCTTCGTCGCGCGCCATGGCCAGCTCCACGCTGCGGCGGCGCTCGGCCTCGTGCGATTCGGCCAGCCGCGCATACAGCAGCGAGTTCTCGAGCAGCAGCTCGAACAGCACCACGCTGCAGGCCAGCAGGCCGTAGATGCGCCCGGCATAGAAGCCCAGGTCGTAGCGCCCGGCGTTGAGCATGGCCGACAGCGCGATGTCGAACAGCCACGCGCACAGCACCACCATGAGCCACAGGTCGATCACCGTGTGCGGGCGGCGGTGCCACCACAGCACCCCCAGCGCGACCAGGCTGAACAGCCACACGCTGCCCACCGTGCCCAGCATGGCCGGCGTGTAGCGGTTGCCCGCCATGATGGCCGGCAGCAGGCCCTGCCCGGCGGTGGCCAGGGCCACCAGCGCCACGCTCAGCAGCACCGTGAAGGCCGGCACGCCGAAGGCCCAGCCTCGGTGTGGCTCGGCTGGCTCGCGCGGCATCGCGGCATAGGCCAGCACGAAGACCGGAAAGCCCGCGTGCCAGAACATGTAGATCCACGCCGTGCTCTGCGGCCCGGCGCCCAGCAGGCCGCCCGGGGCGAACAGCCCCGGGAAGGTGAGCGCATGGCCCGCTGCGATGAGCGCGGTGAAGAGGTAGCCGCTGCCCAGCACCAGCAACGCGCGTGAATGGAGGATGCGGTACTGGCCGAACAGCAGCACCGCAGTGATCAGGTCGTTGACCACCAGCGCCGATTCGTAGATCGGGATGAACGCCGGCACCGGGGCCAGTTGGCGCTGCGCGAAGGGCACGAGCCCTGCGAACACCACGGCCGACACCAGCAGCACGGCCAGCGCGCGCTGCCGCTCGGCTCGCCTCGCGGGCTGATTCAGCAAGAACGAGGGGCTTTCGCCGCCCGCCGCGGGGTCACCCCCGCGCTGCAAAGCATCTTCGGCCACGTCGCCTCCCTGAGGCTGTTCGTCGTCCGGTCGGGCTGACCGGAATGGGCCGGATGTTCCTTGAAGCGCGCGGGCAACGCAATTGCGCACTGCAGCATGCGGCCGAAAGTCATTCCGGCACGGCCAGCTCCAGCAAGGCCTGCTCGATACCGCCCATCGCGTCGTGCCGGGCGAAGTCCACCTGCAGGGCCTGCGCGCCGCAGCGGTACAGCGGGTTGCGCAGCACGTCGTTGACCGCGGAGCGCAGCAGCTCGGGCGACGGGTGCCCGGTGGCAAGGTGGATGCCGGCCTCGGCCCATGCGACCCGCATGCCGATCTCGGGCTTTTCTTCGCTGTCGCCGGCCACCACCAGCGGCACGCCCAGGCTGAGCGCGTGGTTCACTGCCCCGAAGCCGCCGTTGGTGACCAGCACGTCGGCCTTGGGCAGCAGGTGGTGGAACGGCAGGAACCCGCCGCCGCGCGCGTTGGCGGGCATGGCCCGTGCCAGCGCCGCCGGGTCGGCATCGGCCGTGGCGGCGACCACGATCACGTCTTCACCGGCCAGCGCTTCGAGCGTGGGCAGCACGAGCTGCGTCACGTCGGTGGCGAGCGTGCCTTGCGTCACCACGACCACGGGCTTGCCGACATCGAGATCGCCCCACCATGCGGGCGGCGTGAACACCGGAGCCGGCGGCAGCAGCGGGCCCACGAAACGCACGGTGCCAGGCCGGTCGCTGCACGGGTACTCGAAGCGTTCGCTCGTGAGCTGCAGGCACAGGTCGGGCAGCACCGTGCCCGCGTCGAGAAAGAAGCGTGGCAGCGGCGGGCAGCCCATGCGCGCGAGCGCTTCATCGAAGCGTTGCTGCACTTCGCCGAACACCTGCTGCTGCATGAAGCGGTTGATCGCCGCGTGCCGCGCCCGGCTGCGCGGGGCGGACGAGGGCGGCAGCGCCAGGCCCATGAAGGCTGTGTCCACGCTGCACAGCGCCAGCACGCTGATGCTGAGCGCCACCACCGGCACGCGGTGCTCGCGCGGCCCCAGCAGCAGCGGCAAGGCGCCGTAGAAGGTGGTCTCGACGAGCAGCGCGTCGATGCGCTCGGCACGCAGGATGGCGCGCAGCCCCCCGGCCTGGCGCGGCATCGCATCGGCGAACAGGTGCTTCAGGCCGAAGAGCATCTGCGCCCGGCCCTCAGGCAGCTGCGCGCGTTCGGGAAAGCGCTCGTCGATGCGGCGGTAGTCGTGGTCCACCTCGGGGTGCAGCGCGACGAAGCGCGCACCCTGCCGCTCCACGCTCTCGCGGAACAGGCTGCCCGTGTTGAAGATCACTTCGTGGCCGCGCTCCACGAGCCCGCGTGCCACGCTGAGCAAGGGCGCCACGTGGCCCGGGATGGGTGTGCACGCCATCAGGATGCGCATCGATCGCTTCACGGGGTCACCGCCTTTCGCCGTTCGTGGATGCCCAGCTGGTCGAGGTAGCGCACCAGCAGCGCGGGGCTCACCGGCTGCATCGGCTGGCCCAGCCGATGCAGCTGCCGCTGCGTCGCGTCACCGACGATGCGACCGCGCGGCCCTGCGTGTTCGTGCCGCGAGAGGATGGCCATCAAGGCCTGCAGGTCGTCGTCCTGCTGCTGCCGCAGGTGCTCGCGCGCCAGCTCGACCCAGGGCTCCATCGCGAGGCGGCGCACGCGCTCGCCGCCGATGGCTTCCAGCGCGTCGGCCACGTCGGCCAGCGTGAGCGCCTGCCCGCTCAGCAGGTGGAAGGTCTGGCCCATGGAGGCGGGGCTGCCCGCCAGCGCGACGATCGCGGCGGCCACGTCATCCACCGAGGTCATGTTCAGCACGAGATCGACGTCGAGCACGGCCTGCAGCGTGGCGCACAGGCGCACCACGCGCCACAGCACGTCGTCTGCGTTGCAGCGCGCGTGCTCGCGGTCGCCCGTCACGCTGCCCAGCCGGTACAGCGCGGCCGGCAGCCCGGCGGTCTGCGCGCGTTGCACCAGCGTGTCGGCCACCCACTTGCTCTGGTTGTAGCCGCCCACCAGGCCGCGCCAGTGGCGCACCGGCACGTCTTCGCCGATGGGCCCGGCATGCTGCGAAGGGTCGACGATGCCGAGCGTGGACACGTGGTGCAGGCGCTTCGGACGGCCCCGCAGGCTCCACCGCAGCAGCGTGAGCACGCTGTCGACGTTGGCCGCCTTCAGGCGGGCGTAGGGGTGCAGGAACTCGACGTGGGCTCCGCAATGCAGCAGCGCGTCGCAGGCGTCGAGCACCAGGCGCACGGCGGCCTCGTCCAGGCCCAGGTCCGGCTGCGCCAGGTCGCCGGTGACGACCTCGATGCGCTCTTCGGCCCACCAGTGCTCCAGCCCCTGGCCGCGCAGCGCCTCGCGCAAGCGGCGGCGGCCCGCGGCCGCGTCTGCCGCGCGCACGTGGCACACGATGGTGGCCGGCGTGCTGCCCAGCAGCCGCGCCAGCACGTGGGCGCCCACGTAGCCGGTGCCGCCGGTGAGGAACACGCAGCGCAGCGGGCCTTCGGCCGGTGCGGCGCGCACGCCCGCCTGCAGCGCCGTGGCCAGCGCATCGGGCAGCCGGCTGTCGCGCTCGAGGTCCAGGTCTTCGGGCACCTGCGGCGCATGGCCTTCCAGCAGCAGCGCCAGCTCCCACAGCACGGGCTTGGTGTAGACACCGGCCACCGGGAAGTCGGCGCGCAGCTCCTCGCGGATGCGCCGCCCGAGCTGGATGGCCAACAGCGAATGCCCGCCGAGCGCGAAGAAGTCGGCGTGTGCATCGTCCACCGCCGGCAGCCCCAGCACCTGGGCGTACAGCACGCCGAGCTTTTCTTCGATGGGGCCTCGCAGCGGGCGCCCGGGCGCAGCAGGCGCGGCGGCCTCGGGCGGCGCCGGCAGTGCGGCGCGGTCGAGCTTGCCGTTGGGCGTGAGCGGCGGTGCATCGAGCACCACGTAGCAGGCGGGCACCATGTGCTCGGGCAGCGTGCGGGCCAGCGCGGCGCGCCAGCCGGCGGCGTCGGCGGTGGTGCCGGCGCGCAGCACCACGTAGGCCGCCAGCCGCGCATCGCCGGGGCGGTCTTCACGCAGCGTCACGGCGGCGTGCATCACGCCCGGCAGCGCGCCGAGCGCGGCCTCGATCTCGCCCAGCTCGATGCGAAAGCCGCGCAGCTTCACTTGGTGGTCCACGCGGCCCATGAACTCGATCGACTGGTCACGCCGGCGGCGCACCGCGTCACCGGTGCGGTACATGCGGCTGCCCGGCGGCCCGTAGGGGTTGGCAACGAAGCGCTCGGCCGTGAGCGCGGCACGCCGCAGGTAGCCGCGCGCGAGCGCCGTGCCGGCGATGTAGAGCTCGCCGGTCACGCCCGGCGGCACCTGGCGCAGCTGGGTGTCGAGCACCAGCAGGCGGGTGCCCGCCGGCGGCATGCCCAGCGGAATGGGCGCGCCGGCCCGCAGGGCGCCGCTCAAGGCCACGCACACCGTGGCCTCGGTGGGGCCGTAGGCGTTGATCATGCTTCGGCCCTCGCTCCAGCGCGCCACCAGCTCGCCGGAGCAGGCCTCGCCACCCACCGCCAGCACGCGCAGGCCCGTGCAACTGCCGGCCGGCAGCGTGGCCAGCGTGGCCGGGGGAATCAACGCATGGCTGATGCCGTGCCGTTCGAGCTGCTGCGCAAGCGGCTCGCCGGCCACGGCGGTGGGGTCGAGCGCCACCAGCGCCGCGCCGCTGCCGAAGGCCATGAGCGTTTCCATCACCGAAGCGTCGAAGCTGGGCGATGCGATCTGCGCCACGCGTGCGCCGGGCTGCAGCGCCAGCCGCTGCGCGAGGAAGCCCGCGAAGGCGGCGATGCCGGCATGCGTGGTCACCACGCCCTTGGGCCGGCCGGTGGAGCCGGAGGTGTAGATGACGTAGGCCATGTGATGGGCGTCGACGTCGACCGCCGGCCGCTCGCTCTCAAGCAAATGTGGCTCTGCCACTTTGCTTGAACCCCCGCGGGGGGCGGGCCGGGCTGGCTCGGCCCTGGGGGCGCTCAGAAGCCGCTGCGACTGCTGCAGCGCCTCGTCCACCAGCAGCAGCTGGGGGCGCTGCGGCGGCAGCTGGCCGGCGGTGTCCAGGTCGGCCAGCACGCAGCAGGGCCGCGCGTCTTCGAGCATGAACGCGATGCGCTCACGCGGGTAGCGCACGTCCAGCGGCATGAAGGCGCCGCCCGCCTTCAGCACCGCGAGCTCGCACAGCACCAGCAGTGCGCCGCGCGGCAGCGCCACCGCCACCACCTGCTCGGGGCCCACGCCCGCTTCGCGCAGGCGGTGCGCCAGCTGGTTGGCGGCGGCATCGAGCGCGCGGTAGCTCCAGGCCTGGCGCCCGTCGGCCAGTGCGGTGGCCTCGGGCACTTCGGCGGCTCTGGCTTCGAACAGCGCAGGGAACGTCAAGCCGGTCATGCATTTCTCCCGTTGTTCAGTCCGCAGTGAGGAGCACCTCGCGCTCTTCGGGCAGCAGCACGTCGATGTCACCGATGCGCTGCTGCGGCGCCTCGCACACGCGGGCCAGCAGGGCCTGCAGCCGCGCGGCAAGCGCTTCGACGCTGGCTCGCTCGAAGAGATCGGTGCGGAACTCGAGCACGCCGGCGATACCGCCAGGCGTGCCGTCGGCCAGGCGCCGCTCCCCGGCCAGCAGCGAGAGGTCGAAGCGCGACACGGGCATCGGCGTGGCGAACGGCGTGGCGCGCACGCCGTCCAGGTCCAGCTCGCCACCGGCGTCGTCCTGCAGCGCGAGCATCACCTGGAAGAGCGCATGGCGGCCCGGCGCACGCGGCGGCCGCAGGATCTCCACCAGCCGGTCGAACGGCAGGTCCTGGTTGGCGTAGGCCGCGAAGTTGTGGGTGCGCACCCGCTCCACCAGTGCACGGAAGCTCGGGTTGCCGGAGGTGTCGGTGCGCAGCACCAGCGTGTTGACGAAGCAGCCGACCAGGTCGTCCAGCGCCGGGTCGCCGCGCCCGGCCACCGGCGTGCCGATGGGGATGTCGGTGCCCGCGCCCATGTGCATCAGCAGCGTCGCGAACGCGGCCTGCAGCACCATGAAAACGCTCGCATGCGTCTCGCGTGCCAGCGCCGAGAGACGCGCGTGCTGCGCTGCGCCGATGCCCAGCGCCACCGAGTCGCCCGCATGGCTCATCACCATGGGCGGGGCGAAGTCGAAGGGCAGCGTGAGCTGCGGCGCCAGCCCTGCGAGGCGCTGCCGCCAGAACTCGACCTGCCGCGCGATGGGACTGCCCGGCTCGCTTTCGCGCGCGAGCTGCTCCTGCTGCCACAGCGTGTAGTCGGCGTACTGCACCGGCAACGGCGGCAGCGCGGGCGCCCGGCCCGCACGGCGTGCGGCATAGGCCAGCGCGAGGTCGCGTGCCATCGGCCTCAGCGAGAGGCCGTCAGCCGCGACGTGATGCACCACCACCTGCAGCACGTGCTCGTCAGTTGCCACCCGGAACACGCTAGCGCGCAGCGGCAGTTCACGGGCCAGGTCGAAACGAGTGGCGGCGCCGATGGCCACCACCGCGGCCAGTTCATCGGCGCCCAGCCCGCGCGCGTCACGCTCCGCCAGGCGCAGCGCGGCCTCGTCGGCCGGCAGCACGTGCTGGCAAGGCTCGGCCTGCGTGTCGGGGAACAGCGTGCGCAGCGTCTCGTGGCGGCGCACCAGGTCGCCGAATGCGGCTTCCAGCGCGGCCAGGTCCAGCTCGCCTGCCAGCCGCAGCGTGAGCGAGATGTTGTAGGCCGCGCCCGCGCCTTCGAGCTGGCTCATGAACCACAGGCGCCGCTGTGCGAACGACAGCGGCACGCGCGGCGGGCGCGGCCGCCTCACCAGCGCGGTGTGCGTGCCCTGCGCGCGCCGCAGCAGCTCGGCCAGGCCGGCGATGCTGGTCACGTTGAACATGGCCGACAGCGGCAGCTCCACGCCGAAGGCCCGGCGCACCTTGGAAACGATGCGAGCCACCATCAGCGAGTCGCCGCCCAGTTCGAAGACGCTGCTGTCGATGTCCACCGCCGGCAGGTTCAGGGCCTCGGCAAAGATGGCACACAGCACTTCTTCGGTGGCGTCGCGTGGGCCGCGCCGCAGCCGCGGCTGCTGGTAGTCGGGCGCGGGCAGTGCCTTGCGGTCGAGCTTGCCGCTGGGCAGGAGCGGCAGGCTCGGCAACGCGATGGTGGCCGCGGGCAGCATGTATTCGGGCAGGCTGGCCGCGATGAAGCGGCGCAGCTCGCCGGCGTCGGGCGCGGCTTGCGACGCCGGCACCACGTAGGCCACGAGGCGCTTGTCGCCCGGGTGGTCTTCACGCGCGATGACGGCGGCCCGCGCAACGCCCGGGTGCGCACACAGGGCGGCCTCGATCTCGCCCAGCTCGACGCGAAAACCGCGGATCTTCACCTGCTGGTCGTTGCGGCCCAGGCAGTCGAGGCGGCCGTCGCCACGCCAGCGCGCGAGGTCGCCCGTGCGGTACAGGCGGCTGCCCGGCACACCGTAGGGGTTGGCGACGAAGCGCTCGCCGCTCAGGCTGGCGCGCCGCAGGTAGCCGCGCGCCAGCCCGTCGCCTGCGATGTAGAGCTCGCCCGTCACGCCCACGGGCGCGGGCTGCAGGCCGCCGTCGAGTACGTAGACCTGCGTGTTGAGGATGGGGCGGCCGATGGATGGCGCAGGCGCATCGGCTGCGGCGTCGTGCGCGTTCAGCGTCTGGCTGGTGGACCACACCGTGGTCTCGGTAGGGCCGTAGAGGTTGGTCACGTCCCAGGCCAGGCCGGCCAGCATGCGCGCCAGTGGCCGCGGCAGCGCCTCGCCGCCGACCAGCACGCGCAGGCCGCGCAGCACGTCGGGGTCTTCACCGAGCAGCGTTTCCCACAGCGACGGCGTGGCCTGCATGACGGTGGCGCCCGCGGTCACCATCAGGCGCCCGAGGGCCGCGGGGTGCCGCACCACTTCGCGCGGCGCAATGACCACTCTCGCGCCGCACAGCAGCGGCAGGTACAGCTCGAGCGCGGCGATGTCGAAGCTCACGGTGGTGACGGCGAGCAGCCGGTCGGTCGCGTCGAGCTTCACCACCGAGCGCATGGCAGCCAGGAAGTTGCGCAAGCCGCCGTGCGTGACCACCACGCCCTTGGGCCGCCCCGTGGAGCCGGAGGTGTAGATGACGTAGGCCGCATCGCCGGGCCGCACGGCGCGCGTACGCTGCGCGTCGGTGGGGTTGGCGGCGCTGCGGTGCTGCAAGGCCGGGTCGTTGACGAGCACCGCGCTCGCCGCGGCGGGCAGACGTGTGGCGGCATCGTCGCGGGTCAGCACCACCGCGGGCTGCGCGTCGTCGAGCATGGCCGCGATGCGGTCGGGCGGCAGGTCCACGTCGATCGGCAGGTAGGCAGCGCCGGCCTTGGCCACGCCCAGCAGCGCCGCCAGCAGGTCGACGGAGCGCGGCACGGCCACGGCGACGATGTGGTCCGGCCCGATGCCACGTGCGATGAGTTCGTGCGCGACGCGGTTGGCCTGCACGTTGAGGCTCGCATAGAGCACCGCGCGGTCTTCGCTGGCCGCGGCCACCACGTAAGGCGTCTCGTCCACCTGGCACTCGAACAGCTCGGCCAGCAGGGCCTCCCCCACCGCCTGCGGCGGCGGGTTGAAGTCCACCAGCAGCTGGTGGCGTTCTTCGGCCGACAGCAGCTCGATGCCACCGATGGCCCGCCCGGGATCGGCCACCAGCGAATACAGCAGATGCAGCAGCCTCGACTGGTGGGCCGCAAGCGCCTCGCGGCTGTAGAGCGATGCATTGGCGTCGAAGTCCATCCACACGCCCTTGTGGACGCCGCGGTCGTACACGAACACCGCCAGGTCCTCGACGCTGCCGTTGGTGAGGTTCAGCGGCGTGGCCACCGAGTTGCCGAATCTGAAGTCGTAGTCGAAGGGCTCGATGTTCACCACGGTGGTGAACAGGTGCTGCCCATCGGCCAGCAGGTTGAGGTCGCGGCGCAGGTCTTCGTAGCGGTAGCGCTGGTGGCGCAGCGCCTCGCGCATGCGCTTGCCGACCTGGCGCAGCACCTCGGCCGCGCTCATGCCGGGGCGCAGGCTCAGTCGCAACGGCACGGCGTTGGCCAGCATGGAAGGAATGCCGCGCAGCGCCCGGCTCGTGCGTGCCGTGACGGGCATGCCGAGCACGAGGTCGGTCGCGCCGGTCATGCGGTGGAAGTAGATGCAGACCGCAGCAGTCATGAGCTGCGGGAAGCTGCTGCCCAGGGCCTGGGCAGCCTGGCGCGCGGCGGCCACCAGTGCCTGCGGCACGCGGCACGACTGGCGCAATGGCCGGCCGCCTGCAGCCGGGCGCTGCGGGGCAAGGCTGGTGGGCGACGGCCGGTCCGCGAACAGCGCGGTCCAGTGGTCGCGGCTGGTCGCATAGGCGGGTGACGCGCGGTACGACTGCTCGTCTTCCAGCAGATCGGCCAGCGAGCCGAACGGGCACGCCGCGGGCGCCCTGCCCTCGGTGCTGGCGGCATAGAGCTCGGCGACGCGCTGCGCGACCAGGCCGCCTGAAAAGCCGTCGAGCACGATGTGATGCGCGCGGTGATACCAGTAGTGCCGCGTCGCCGAGGCCTTGACCAGGCCGCTCGCGTACAGGGCGTCCTTCAGCGGATCGTGCGGCGCGCCGAGTTCTTCTTTCGCCCACGCCTCGAACGCCGCCCACGGGTCCGGCTGCGCGCTCATGTCCACCAGCTCGAACACACCGCTCCTGCCGGCATCCACGGCCTGCCACGGCTCGCCGTCGCGTTCCACGAAGCGCAGCCGGGTGGTGGCGGCCTCCTGCTCGGCCTGCCGGATGGCCGCATAGAACGCCTGCACATCGAGGTCGCCGTCGATGGTGAGCACCTCGGCGAGATTGAAGATCGAGCCGGCACCGGCCAGCCGCTGTGCAAACCACATGCCGCGCTGCGCAGCGGTGAGCGGAAGGTAAGGGTCGAGACCACCGTCATTGCCAGACATGCCAGGCTCCTGTGAATGCACGCGATGCCGCCTAGGCGGCAAATGCCGGTGTGTCGGCCTGGGCCGGCACACCGGCAGGCCGCATGTCGGACCAGTGCGTGTCGATGTAGGCCACGCATTCGGCGCGCGGCGCGGGCCCGAACATGGCGGACCAGCCGGCTGGCACGGCAAGGAAGACGGGCCACAGCGAGTACTGCCGCTGGCCGTTCACGAGCACGAGGAAGGGGGCATCGTGGTCGTCAAAGGGGTTGTCCATGTGGAGACTCCTGGAATCGAGTGAGATTGAAAGTGGCGTGGCGTGATGCGCGCCGTCTGGGCGTGCGCGCACGAACGCCCGGCCCCCGCGAACGGGGCGGCGCAGTTGACGAAGTGAGGCGCGCTGCCTACGCCGTGCCGTCAGGGCGCCGCGGCGCAGGCAAGAAGCGATGGACCAGCGTGGTCAGGCACGTCGGTCAGCGACGCGCGAGCGGTGTTGGAGCAATGGAGGAAAAACGCTGTCGGCCGTACAGGACGATCGAGAGCAAGTGGAGACCAGCGGCTCCGGAAGCCAAGCGCCTGTTGCAGGCGCGGCTGTCGTTGATCTTCATAACGACTCTCCCTGTGCAGAGCTGAGCTTGCACACCCTGCGGCACTGCGAGGTTCACAGCGCCGGGTGTGGGCTCATGGCGATGACAACGCCGAACACATCATCGCCAAGAGCCACAACAGCAACAAGAAGAGCGTTGCAATTGGTCGCAAAAACCTGGCGCCCATCGCAAGCCCCCCTGCAACAGCGCGGAATCACTCAGGCTCTTTCGTGAAACGGTAATGCAATGCCCGTATACGCACGCCCATCACGGATGGCGTAGCGACCTTCGAAGCTGCCGTTCCGGAAGAAGGGGCCCACGTCCGCTTTCAACACCTCGATGGCAAACCTGCCGTCGCCATTCAGCGTGACGCGGGCTTCGTTGAAATCGAGATAGCGGCCTTCGAGTTGGAAGTACGCCTTGTAGAAGGCTTCCTTCGCGCAGAAGACGAGCTTGCCTGCACACGGCAGTTCGAGCCTGCGGTCGGCGCTTGCCGCCATGTCGCTTTCTTCGGGGCGCAGCACGAGCGGCGCCACGTCGTCACCCAGAGGCGTCGCGAGCTCGGCGTCGATGCCGATGCTGGACCACTGCCCGATGCGCACCGCCGCGGCCGCGCAGAACCCGTGCGTGTGGGTGATGGACGCCGAAACACCGGGGGGAAACAGCGGCTGCCTCGTCGCCCCCACGCCGATGGGAGCCGGCGGAATGCCGAGCGCCGCAAGCGCCTGCCGTGCGAGATGCCGCCCCAGCGCGAATTCGCGGCGCCTCGAAGCGCGGGCCTGCGCCACGAAGCGCTCTTCCTCGGGCATCAGCGCCATGTCGGCCGGCGGCTCGCCGCAGTGCTCGAAGACCACGGCCTCGGGAGGCAGCAGGGAGTGGAAGGAAGTGGATTGGCGCGCCCGGCTGGGATCGAACCAGCAACCCCTGCCTTCGGAGGGCAGTACTCTATCCATTGAGCTACGGGCGCAGCGTAGGAGGGAGGCGCGAATTCTAGCAGCGGGCAGGCACAGGCTCAGGGCGTGCAGGGGCGGCCGCATATAATTCCGAGGTTTTGCGCCAGCCCGGCCCGCTTCTTCCCCGCTGCAGGTCCACTGAATGGGCTGCGCAAAGCCGGCTTCTGAAAAAACACGCTCCCTTCGAGGAATTTCATGAGCGACCAACACACCCACGCAGACCAGCACGCCGCCCACGAAGGTCCGATCAAGACCCCCAAGCAACTCGTCGTCGCGGTGGTGGCCGCTTTCGTCGTGCCGATCTTCGCGATCGTGCTGCTGGTGAGCTACGTGTCGTCCGACACCAAGCCCGGCGCCGGCAGCGAGCTGCTCAACGAACAGGCCGTGGCCGCGCGCATCCAGCCGGTGGGCCGTGTGGAAGTGAAGGACGCCTCCGACGCTTCCGCCCTCAAGAGCGGTGAAGACGTGTTCAAGGTCCAGTGCTCGGCCTGCCACACGGCCGGCGTGGCCGGTGCGCCGAAGCTGGGCGACGCCGCAGCCTGGGGCCCGCGCATCGGGCAGGGCTTCCAGACGCTGCTCAACTCGGCCCTCAAAGGCAAGGGCGCGATGGGCCCGCAAGGCGGCGGCGACTTCACCGACGTGGAGATCGGCCGCGCGGTGGTCTACATGGCCAATGCCGGTGGCGCCAAGTTCGAAGAGCCGAAGGTGGCCGCAGGCGCGGCTTCGGCTCCCGAGGCGGCCGCTGCCGCCAGCGCCACCAAGTAAGGAACAGGGCATCGCGCCCAAATCGCCCCCCAAGCAGAAAGCCGGTCGAGCGACCGGCTTTTTTGTTGCCCGCTCGAAGCTGCGCCTCAGGCCCGCGCCGGCTGTTGCTGCTGCAACTGCTGGGGGCTCAGCCTGTAGCCGAAGCGCACCGGCAGCTCGGCGAAGCCCACGGTCTGCGGCACCCATGCACCGCTGTTCACTGCGTCGGCGGCCGCGTCCATGTCGAGCGAGCGCACGATGCCGAAGCCGGCATCGGTGTCGAGGAACAGGCGGCCATGCTCGTCGAGCCAGGCGCTGCGCACCTGGCCGGCGTCTCGCCCGGTGTGGGCCTGCACCACCCAGCGCCCGGCTTCGCTGCCGCTCGACACCCACAGCACCAGCGGCGCGGCCTCGATCTCCACGTACACGCGTTGCGGGCCGTTCTGGAAGAACCACGCGCCATGCTCGTCGGCGTCGTAGTTGCGGTGGATGAATTCCTTCAGCTTGTCGTGGTTGATGCGGCTGCCCTTGACCTGCGGAAAGGGGCCTGCGGCCTGCACGCGGTCGTCGCGCATGTACCAGTCGCCGCGCGCATCGAGCGCGAGCCAGCCGTAGCAGGCGGGCACGTTGGGCCACTTCTTGAGGGCCGCCTTGACGATGTCGTCCATGCGCGCAGTGTCGATCAGAGCTGGCGCGACATCCAGCCCATGACGGCATCAGGGAGGTGCATCACGTGGCCCGGAAAGCCCCCGTGCGGGAACCCCACGTGCCCGCCGTGCGCCGGCTGCCACAGCGTGACGAAGGCGCCCACCTCGTGGCGGCGCGGCAGGCTGTCACCGGGCACGAACGGGTCGTTCAGCGCGTTGAGCACCAGCGCCGGGATGCGGATGCGCGCCAGGTGCGGCTTGGCCGAGGCACGCCCCCAGTAGTCGTCGGTGTTGCGAAAGCCGTGCAGCGGCGCGGTGAAGACGTTGTCGAACTCGTAGAGGTCACGCGCGGCCACGAGGCGCTGGCGGTCGAACAGGCCCGGGAACTGCGCCAGCTTGGCCAGCGCCTTGGGCTTCATCGTGCGCAGGAACATGCGCGTGTAGATCTGGCGGTTGAAGCCCTTCGAAATGGCCCGCCCGCCGGCGGCAAGGTCGATGGGCGACGAGATCGCGCAGACGGCGCGGGCGATGCCCGATGCGGCCTCGCCGCCTTCTTCGGCCCAGCGCAGCAAGGCATTGCCGCCCAGCGACACGCCCACCGCGAGCAGCGGCGCCGCAGTCTGCTGCACATCGAGGCGCTCGCGCAGGCGCTGCAGCACCCAGCCCACCTCTTCGAAGTCGCCCGAGTGGTAGGCCCGCGGCGCGAGGTTGATTTCGCCGGAGCAGCCACGGAAGTGCGGCACCACGAAGCGCCAGCCGTGCTGGCGCGCCCAGTGCGCGAAGGACTGCGCATAGTGGCTGGCCGAAGAGCCTTCGAGGCCGTGGAACAGCACCAACAGCGGCGCTTCGGTGCGTGCTTCGGTGTCGGCCAGGAAATCGACGTCGATGAAGTCGGCGTCGGGCGTGGTCCAGCGTTCGCGGCGGAACTGCGGCACCAGCCCGTGGAAGCGGCGGGAGAACAGTGCCGGCCAGATGGTCTGCACGTTGCCGCCCAGGGCGCCGCTCCAGCCCATCCAGCCGGGTGCGCGGTAGCTTTGCATCGTTCGTCGTCAGTGGAGCAGGGACGAAGGCACCTCGCTGATTTCCTGCAGCTCGCGCGCGCTGCCGGGGCTCGCATGGTGCACGACCATGCGCCAGCCCAGCGGCGTTTCCATGTAGACGTTGGTGGCCAGCACGTAGGCGGCCTGCGGCTGGCCGTCGTCGCCCTGCACCTGCACGTGCTCGACCACGTGGTGCACCACGCAGCCGTGCGCCTGCACGCTGCGCAGCTGGTGCACGCGCACGTCGACCGCACCGCTGGCGAAGATGGTCTCGAAGGTGGCGCGAATGGCCGCGGCACCGATGACGCGCGGCCCGCCGGGGTGGACGCAGGCGATGTCGTCGTCGTCCGACCACACGGCCATGAGCCTTTCGATGTCAGCCTGCTGCAAGGCCTCGTAGAACTGGGCTTCGATGTCTTCTGCGGTGGTGCTCACGGGCGGCGCTTTCGTTCGCATGGCCGTGCCTTTTACTTGAACACCACTGTCTTGCGGCCGTTGAGCAGCACGCGGTGCTCCACGTGCCACTTCACCGCACGCGCCAGTACCACGCATTCGACGTCGCGGCCCACGGCAGTGAAGTCGTCGGGGTCGAGCGTGTGGTCCACGCGCTCGACGTCCTGCTCGATGATGGGTCCCTCGTCGAGGTCGGCCGTCACGTAGTGGGCAGTCGCGCCGATGAGCTTCACGCCGCGCTCGTGCGCCTGGTAATAGGGCTTGGCGCCCTTGAAGCTGGGCAGGAAGCTGTGGTGGATGTTGATCGCGCGGCCCTTGAGGAATTCGCAGAATTCAGGGCTCAGGATCTGCATGTAGCGCGCCAGCACCACGAGGTCGATGTCGTGTTCGGTGACCAGCTTTTCGATCTGTGCCTCCTGCTCCCGCTTGGCGTCGTGCGACGCACCGGTGGCCAGCGGCAGGTGGTGGAAGTCGATGCCGTAGCCCTTGACCAGCGGCGCGAAGTCCGGGTGGTTGGACACGACCGCCGGTATCTCGACGTCGAGCGTGCGGGTCTGCCAGCGGAACAGGAGGTCGTTCAGGCAGTGGCCGTGCTTGCTCACGAGCACCAGCACGCGCGGCTTGCGGCTCAGGTCGTGGAACTGGGCGTTCATGCCGAACTGCTCGCGCACGTTGCCGAACAGTCGGGCCAGCGTGGGCGCGTCGGCCAGATGCGCGGGCGCCTCGAAGTGCACGCGCATGAAGAACAGGCCCGTGCCGTCCTCGCCTTGCACGTCGCCGTACTGCTGCGAATCGAGGATGTTGCAGCCCGCCTGGTAGAGCAGGCCGGAGACGGCGTAGACGATGCCTTTGGCATCTCGGCACGACAACGTGAGGACGAATTCGCGGGCGGCGGTGTGCATGGTGGGCGGGATTGTAGGAGCCGGACCCTGCATCCACCGGGCGGGCCGCCGCGTATCAGGCCCATTTGCGTTCGCCATCGTGGCGGGCCGTCCCTAGAATCCCGTGCACTTCGTCACGCCGCGCCAATGAGACATCCGTCATGACCGATGACTGGACCGAACGCAGTCGCGAGCTCGCCGGCCTGCTGTCGCGCGTGGCGCTGGGCGATCGTGCGGCATTCGGCACGCTTTACGAGCGCACGAGTGCGCATCTGTTGGGCGTCGTGTTACGTATCAATCGAGACCGGGCCCAGGCCGAGGACGTGCTGCAAGAGGTGTACGTCAACGTGTGGCGCGCGGCGCAGACCTTCGATGCCGCCTTGAGCCAGCCGCTGACCTGGCTCACCAGCATCGCCCGCAACCGGGCCATCGACAGCCTGCGCCGCCGCCAGACCGAACCGCAGACCGTGAGCACGACCACGGCCGGCCCTGACGATGACGACGAACACGACATGCTGCAGGACTTCGCTTCCGACGACGCCGGCCCGCTGGAGCTGCTGGGCCGAGCCTCTTATGCGCGCGCCATCCAGAGCTGCATGGGCGGCCTTTCAGGCGAACAGCAGCAGAGCCTGGCGCTGGCGTTCTACCAGGGCCTGTCGCACGCCGAGGTGGCCGAGCACCTGAAGCAGCCGCTGGGGTCGGTGAAGAGCTGGGTGCGGCGCGGGTTGCTGGCGCTCAAGGCCTGTCTCGAGCGCATGGGCGCGAGGCCCGAAAGCATTTGAGATGGACTACGGCCGCCCCGCCCTCGCCGACCGCCTGGCTGCCGAATACGCGCTCGGCACGCTACGCGGCCCTGCACGGCGCCGTTTCGAGACGCTGCTGCAGGCCCACCCCGCGCTGCGCGCGGCGGTGCGTGACTGGCACGACCGGCTCATGCCGCTGGCCGCCTCGGTGCAGCCGGTGCAACCGTCGCGGGCGGTGTGGCTGGGCGTCGAGAAGACGCTGTTCGCCCTCCCTGCCACTGCCGGCAGGAACCCGTCGCCCGCCGTGCCGCTGCCATGGTGGAAGCGCCTGGGCGTGTGGCAGGCGATGGCGAGCTTCGCCACCATCGCGGCCATCGGCTTCGGCGTGCTGCTGACCCAGCCGCAGCCGACCCAGCCGCCCATCGTGATCGTGATGAATGCCAACCCCGAAGCGGCCGGCGTGGTGCAGGCCAGCTTCGTGGCCAGCGTAAGCGCCGACGGCAAGGCACTCGTGCTGAAGCCCCTCAACGCCGTGGCGCTCGATGCCAGCCGCGCGCTCGAGCTGTGGGCCGTGCCCGGCCAGGGCGCACCGCGCTCGCTGGGCCTGGTGTCGCCGCAGACGGCCACCACGGTGCTGCGCACGCAGCTGCTGAAAGACACCGCGGCGTTTGCGGTGAGCCTGGAGCCGGCCGGCGGTTCGCCCACCGGTGCGCCGACGGGGCCGATCCTGTCGGTGGGAAAACTTCAAATCTAGGGATAGGCGCCGCGCATCCAGTCTCCGGATCCGTCCGTATGGGCCCCTCACGCCGCTGCACCGGCGGTGCCCCTCAACGGACTTCGGAGACTGCAATGCCCATCATCCTTTCGACCCCTCCCGTTTCCACCCCACGCCGCGGCCTGCTCCAGGGCACCGGCGTGTTGCTGGCCCTGCCCGCGCTGCTGGCCGCCTGTGCGATGCCGATGGCACCGAAGACGGCCACCGTCGACAACGCCGCGCTGCCCGAAGCCGTGCGCGCGCCGGCCGGCGAGATGCAGAAACTGTGGACCGTGGGCGTGGGCGAGATCACCTACGAATGCCGCGAGAAGAAAGACGTGGCCGGCCAGTACGAATGGGCCTTCGTGGCGCCCATGGCCGCACTGAAAGGCGCCGACGGCCAGGTGGTCGGCAAGTACTACGGCGGCCCCACCTGGGAGGCCAACGACGGTTCCAGGGTCACCGGCAAGCAGGTCGCGGTGGCGCCGAACCAGCCGGGCAGCATCCCACTGCAGCTGGTGAAGGCCGAGCCGGCCGGCGGCATGGGCGCGATGCAGGGCGTGAGCTACATCCAGCGGCTCAAGACGCAAGGCGGCGTGGCGCCGGCCGTGGCATGCGGCATGGCGAACAAGGGGGCACGACAGCAAGTCGCGTATCAGGCCGACTACGTGTTCTACGGCCGCTGAAATGAACCACCCCCGTAGCGGCTTCGCCGCTCCCCCTCAAGGGGACGACGCCGGCGGACCGGCGAAGCCGGATCCGCGGCGTCCACTGGGCTGCGACCGCTGGACGCGGCGCAGAGGTTCATGCGTCGAGACGCAGGGAACGCGGGGGACCGTGGAAAAGCCTGCATTCCTTTGCGCATCTCCGCGTCCTCCGCGCCTCCGTGGTGAAGGCTGTTGAGTCGCGGTTTCATGCGCACCTCGGCGCCCGTGGCTACCGTGCCGGCGCCGGCTGCCCTTCCACCACTTCACGCAACGCCGCCCCCACGCGCTCGGGCTTCACCTCGGTGAGGCAGCGGTAGTGGCCGAAGCGGCATTCGCGTGCGAAGCAGGGCATGCAGTCCAGCCCCAGCTCGCCCTTCAACCACACCACGCGCGACTGCGGGCTGTGCGGCGGCGTGTGGTCGGGGCTGGTGGAGCCGAACACGGCCGCCTGCGGGATGTCGAAGCCGGCGGCCACGTGCATCAGCCCCGAGTCGTTGCTGACCATGCCGCGTGCGCCGGCGATGAGCGCCATCGCCTCGTCGAGCGTGGTCTTGCCGGCCATCACGCGGCAGGCGCCGGGCGCCAGCAGCGAAATCTCGTCGCACACCGAGCCATCCTTGCCCGAGCCCAGCAGCAGCACCGGCTGCAGGCTCTGCCCATAGAGCTGGCGCGCCAGCGCGGCGAAGTGTTCGGTGGGCCAGCGCTTGGCCGGGCCGTATTCAGCGCCCGGCGCGAACACCCAGTAGGCGCCGCGGCGCACCTGCGCACGGGCCAGCGCTTCGAGCACCTTGGCCGAAGGCAGCGACAACCTCGGCCGCGCATCGGCCGCCACGCCACCATCGCCGGCCAGCGCGCCATAGAACGCCACCATCGGCGGGCGTTCATCGCGCGGGTTGGGCACACGCCGGTTCAGCAGCAGCCAGCGGCCTTCGCCCTGATAACCCACCCGCACCGGGATGCGCGCCATCCACGGCACCAGCGCCGACTTGATGGAGTTGGGCAGCACGTAGGCCCGCTCGAAACGCCCGCGCAGCGTGGCGGCCAGCTGCTTGCGCGCCGCCCAGTCGAGCCGGCCGTGCGCGAACGGCAGCTCCAGGATCTCGGCCACCTGCGGCATCGCCCGCAGCACCGGCGCCACCCACGGCAGCGCCGCCACCGTGATCGTTTCGCCGCGCGCTGCCAGCTCGGCCAGCAACGGCTCCGCCATCACGGCGTCGCCGATCCACTGCGGTGCGATGACCAGCGATCTCATTCTTCGAGTGACCCGTGACCCGTAACCGGTGACTAGTCACCGGTCTGTGCGCACCTAGTGCGCAGAAACCTTCTCGCCGGCCTTCAGCTTGTAGACCGTGCCGCAATACGGGCACCAGCCTTCGCCGGTGGTCGCCACGTCGATGAACACGCGCGGGTGGTTGCTCCACAGAGGCATCTTCGGGTTGGGGCAGAACACCACGCCGGGGCCTTGCAGGTCGGCGGCGGCCACTTCGACCACGGCCTTGGGTTGCTTGTTGCTGCTGTCGTTCATGTCGTCTGCCCTCAAACCTTGGTGAGCCACTCGGCGTACTTCGGGTTGCGGCCGTTCACGATGTCGAAGAAGGCGCTCTGGATCTTCTCGGTGATGGGGCCGCGCGAACCCGCGCCGATCTCGATGCGGTCGAGTTCGCGGATGGGCGTGACTTCAGCGGCCGTGCCGGTGAAGAAGGCCTCGTCGCAGATGTAGACCTCGTCGCGCGTGATGCGCTTCTCGACGAGCTTGATGCCAAGGTCGTTGCAGATGGCGAACACGGTGTTGCGCGTGATGCCGTTCAATGCGCCGGCCGAGAGGTCG
Source organism: uncultured Rivibacter sp. (assembly GCA_946480925.1). The sequence continues at coordinate 77,217 of CAMLLU010000012.1, read as the reverse complement.
GGCGTGTAGACCACGCCGTTCTTGATGACGAAGAGGTTCTCGCCCGCGCCTTCGCTCACGAAGCCGGCCGAATCGAGCAGCAGCGCCTCGTCGTAGCCTTCATCGGTGGCCTCCATGTTGGCGAGGATGGAGTTGGTGTAGTTGCTCACCGCCTTGGCCTGCGTCATCGTGATGTTGACGTGGTGGCGCGTGTAGCTCGAGGTCTTGACGCGGATGCCGCGCTTCAGGCCTTCTTCACCCAGGTAGGCGCCCCAGGCCCAGGCCGCGATCATGAGGTGGATCTTGTTGCCCTTGGGACTCACGCCCAGCTTTTCGGAGCCGATCCAGGTGAGCGGGCGCAGGTAGCAGCTTTCGAGCTTGTTGGCGCGCACCACTTCGCATTGCGCCTCCATCACCTGCTCCAGCGTGAAGGGGATCTTCATGCGCAGGATCTTGGCGCTGTTGAAGAGCCGTTCCGTGTGCTCGCGCAGCCGGAAGATGGCGGTGCCGTTGGCCGTGTTGTAGGCGCGCACGCCTTCGAAGGCGCCGCAGCCGTAGTGCAGCGTGTGGGTCAGCACGTGGATCTTGGCGTCGCGCCAGTCGACCAGCTCACCATCCATCCAGATCTTGCCGTCGCGGTCGTCCATGCCCATGAAAGGCTCCTCGGGAATGCTTGAAGAAACGGCGATTTTACGAGCCGGGCCGCACGCTACGTCAGCGGTGCCAGCAGGGCTTCGATGTCCTCGGGGCCGAACTTCACGGTGCCTGCCGCATCGTCGCTGAGCACGCCCGCCGCCAGCCGGGCCTTGCGCTCCTGCAGGTCGAGGATGCGCTCCTCGATGCTGCCCTCGACCACCAGCTTGTAGACGAACACCGGCTTGTCCTGGCCGATTCGGTGGGCGCGGTCGGTGGCCTGGTTCTCCGCAGCCGGGTTCCACCACGGGTCCACGTGGATCACCGTGTCGGCCGCCGTGAGGTTGAGCCCCACACCACCGGCCTTCAGGCTGATGAGGAACAGCGGCGCCTCGCCTTGCTGGAAGCTCGCCACCACCTCGGCGCGGCGCCGGGTCTCGCCAGTGAGCTTGACCCACGGAATGCCCAACGACGGCAGTTCGGCCTCGACGAGTTCGAGCATCTCGGTGAACTGCGAGAACAGCAGCACGCGCCGGCCTTCGCTCACCAGTTCGGGAAGCATCTCGCGCAGCAGCTCCATCTTGGCGCGCTCCACCGTCTTGGGCACCTTGGCGCGCTTGACCAGCAACGGGTCGCAGCACACCTGGCGCAGCTTGAGCAAGGCATCCAGCACCGCGATCTGGCTGCGCGCAAAACCCTTGGCGGCCACGGCGCGGCGCACGTCTTCGTCCACGGCCAGCCGCACGGTCTCGTACAGGTCGCGCTGGCGGCCGGCCAGCGCAACGCGCCGCACCACCAGCGTCTTGGGCGGCAGCTCGGTGGCCACGTCCTCCTTGCGGCGCCGCAGGACGAAAGGCTTGACGCGCCTGGCCAGCAGCCCGGCGCGCAGGCCGTCGCCGCGCTTTTCGATCGGCGTGCGCCACTGCTTCGTGAAGCTCTTGCCGTCGCCCAGGAAGCCGGGCAGCAGGAAGTCGAACTGCGTCCACAGCTCGCCCAGGTGGTTTTCGAGCGGCGTGCCGGTCAGGCACAGGCGGTGGCGCGCCTGCAGCCGGCGCACCGCCTCGGCACCGCGGCTGGCGGCGTTCTTCACGCTTTGCGCCTCGTCGAGCACGAGCAGGTGGTATTCGTGCGCGGCCAGCGCCTCGATGTCGCGCCACAGCAGCGCATAGGTGGTGAGCACGAGATCGTTTTCAGGCACACGCGAGAACTGCTCGATGCGCTCCTTGCCGTGCAGCGTGAGCACGCGCAGCGCCGGCGCGATGCGTTGCGCCTCGGCGCGCCAGTTGAACACCAGCGAGGTCGGCAGCACCACGAGGGCCGGCCGGTCCAGGCGGCCGGCCTGCTTTTCGGCCAGCACGTGGGCCAGCGTCTGCGCCGTCTTGCCCAGGCCCATGTCGTCGGCCAGGATGCCGGCCAGCGACTGTTCGCGCAGGTACTGCAGCCACGCCAGCCCCTCGCGCTGGTAGGGCCGCAACTTGATGCCCAGGCCCTTCGGCGGCTTCACCGGCCGCACGCCGGTGCCGCTGCGCAGCCGCTGGGCCAGCTCGCGCACCGACGCATCGCCCTTGAATTGCCAGCGCTGCGCATCATCGAGTTCGGCCAGGCGGGCCGCGTCCCAGCGCGACAGCCGCAGCGGGCCATCGGGCTCAGGGCCGTCGAACAGGTCGACCAGCGCCCGCACGATGGGCTTGAGCCGCCCCGCTTCGACCGCGATGCGGGTGCCCTCGGCGTCGATCAGATCGACAAGCTGGTCGTCCTTGATGCGTTGCAATTTGGTCGCGTCGAGCCAGCTGGGATCCTGCCGCAGCAGGCGAGCCAGCAACGGCGCCAGGTCGAGCCGGCGACCATCGGCCAACTCGACGCCCATGGAAACCAGCCACTCCGCGCCGCCTGCCTCGGCATCGGGCTCGACGTCCAGATGCCAGGTTTCGACATGCGTGCGCCGGTGTGCGAAATGCGGTGTCGTTTCGATCTCCCAGCCCGCGGCACGCAACTGCGGCACCTCGCGCAGGAAGAACTCGCCCCAGTCGGCCTCGGCATGCAGCCCCCACAGGCCCGGCGGCTGCGGATACATGTAGAGCCGGCTGGGCGGCACCGGCTTGAAGCCTGCCTTGACGAGGGCACCGCGCGCCTCCTGTTCAGCCTGCGTATCGCGCTGCAGGCGCAGCGTGCCGCCCTCGGGCAGCGGCATGAACATCACAGGCTCCGTGGGTCCGGTGGCCGCCTCCAGCTGCCAGTGCTGCTCGCCCTCGCCGCGGTAGTGCCAGAACAACCGCGCGTGGCTGAAGCTGCGATCGACACCCGCCCCATAGCCACGATGGTTGGCCACGCCATAGAGACCGTTCTGCTGCGTGGCCGTGTCCAGCAGCAGGCGCGGCACCAGCCGGGGGCGAATGGTCGGCAGGGCGGCGTCGAAGGCCGGGCGCGGCACGGCAGGGACCAGCTCTTCGAGCACCGCAGCCACCACCGGCAGATCGGCCTCGCGCAAAGGCGGCAGCTTGAACAGCTGGCGCAGCAGCGGCGCCGGCACGCCGTCGATCTGCAGCGGGCCGAGCACGGCCTGGTCCTCGTCGAGAAACCACGTGTCATCGAGCGCGAACGCGCGGGCGGCCGCACCTCCATCGACCCGCACCTCGGCGCGCTGGCGGCCCTGGGCGTCCGCCACCCAGGCAACTTCGCCCTGGCGAGGCGGTGCCAGTTCGACACGCTGCAAGTTGCGCAAGAGGCCGCCACGCATGACGACCAGGCGCCGCGTGGCCAGCAGGGCATGCAGGAGATCGGCACCGCCGCCGGCCGACGCGCCCAGGTCGAGCGGACCGTGGAAGCCCTCTCGGGCGGCACGCTTGGCGGCGCGCTGCAGCAATTGCAGCGCATGAACGTCTTCGTCGGTCAGGAAGGCGAAGGGCTTGACCAGCGCCTGCTCGACGTTGTTCCACGCGTCCATTTCGCCGGCCGGAAGGCCTTGCGCGTCCACCCGCGCCTTGCCGATGGACAAGCGCAACTCGCCGCGCAAAGAGGACTCGGGCACCAGCCGGTAGAAGAGCCGCGACTGCGGCGCCTTGGCAGCCTTGCCCGGCTTGGCCTGCGGCACCAGCGCCGCCCGCACGCCCCGCGCCCATTCGAGCACCAGCGGGTCGGGGCCGTGCGATTGCCGCTGCTCCGCATACCTCAGCAGCACGGCCACCGCATGCTTGCAGAAGCCCCCAACCGGGCAGCTGCACACCATGCGGTAGTACGGACGGCCATTGCCCTGCGGCACGCGCTCGATTTCGGTGCGATAGGGCTGGAACTCGCTGCCCGCCACCTGGGCTCGCAGCACCGTGTCGCTCCCCTCGAGACCGAGCACGCGGGACACGTAGCCCTGGCCGCGCCGCAGCGTCGCGGGGTCGAACAGGCGGCCCAGTTCGCTCAACGAAACGGGCCAGGCGTTACCGGAATTGTCGAGATGCATGCGCCGATCATCGCCGACCCGCCCGCAGCTGCCGCGATGCCTCGACGGCCGCAGGCTCCTACGCCAGCGGAATGTAGATGTCGGTGCGCAGCTGGTCGGGGGGCGTGCGGGTGGCCTCGTTCACGTACAGCTCGAACGGCGGCGCATCGCGCAGCGCGTGGCCGGTGGCGGGCAGCCAGTCACGGTAGATGGCACTCCACGAGGCATGCAGCGTGTCGTACGGGCCGATGTGCGTGAACACCGCATAGCGGCCGGCCGCCACAGCCTCCCAGGCCAGCGTGCCACCGAGCGCGACGTCGGGCCGCGATGCGGCGCCGCGGCCTTCGACCATCGAGTAGTCGAACACGGCAGCGGCGAGCACGCGGCAGTTCGGGTCGTCCTCGCCCTGCGGCGGGTCGGGGTAGAGCGCCAGGCAAGTCTGGGCACGGGCCTGCAGGCCGGCGACGCCGATCGCCTGCCACAGCTCGCCGAAGGCCTGCTGGCAGGCTTGGCCCATGTCGCCGCCATGCATGCCGCGAGCGGTGGCGGTGAGCACGGGCAGGGCTGGAATGTCGATCCACTGGGGCTTGAGCATGGTGTCGTGTCCTCCGTGAGGGTCCAGGGGCGGTGCGGGGCGGCGGTCGAACAGGCGCTGCCATTGCGGGGCGCCGCCGGCGCGGACGGCTGTCGGCGTGGTGTCGAGCTCGCGACGCATGGCCTTGGCCAGCGCCTGGGCCGACTCGTAGCCCACTTCGAGTGCCACCTCGAGCACGGCCTTGTCACCGGCCGACAGCAGCTCGCAGGCACGCTGCAGCCGCCGCCACGTCACGTAGCCCTGCACCGTGGTGCCGAAGTAGGCGCGGAACATGCGGTGGAAGTGATGGCGCGACATCGCAGCCTGCTCGGCGAGCGTGTCGGCATCGAGCTTCGCGTCGAGGTGGGCATCGACATACGCCGCCGCCCGCCCAAGCAGCTCCAGGTAACGCACCGGGCGTTGTTGGGCGGAAGCGGCGGTGTCGTTCATGGCCGGGCCATTGTGGCCAGCGGCTGCGCTGAGCGCGTGTCCGGGCGTGCTCAGCCTTCGCTGCCGGCCGGGCGCACCAGTTGCCAGTCGGTGACCTTGCCGCCGCGCAGGTTCACGCGCACCGACACGCCACCGGCATCGGTCCACACGAAAGCCTCTTCGGCCGGCGCCACCGGCGGCTGCGGCAGGCCGAGGCTGCGCGTTTGTTTCAGCACGTCGATCAGCGTCATGCCGGGCTTGAGCCGGGTGTTGAACATCACCGCACTGGGCACCTGCCCCTTGGGCGCGCTGCCGGCCTCGCGCATGGCACGCAGCGCGCGGCTGAACTGCAGCAACAGCCAGAACGCGATGACCGTGACGCCCAGCACCACTCCGCGCCAGCCGTACGAGAAATAGCCTACCGCAATGGCCAGCGCGGCCAGGGCCCAACCGATCTGAGGATTCATGAGCGTCCGGTATTGATCTGTCTGTCTTTCAAGGGCCGCCGCGCCGGGCCGCCCCAAGCAAGGGGCCCCGCCCTCCCGGAGGGTCGATCGCCGTACTCGGCGAGCGGGGTGCCGTCATCGACGCGATGCTAAACGGGCCGGCACGACACCAGGCTGCGTGGAAACCGCAGCCGCGGATTGCATTTGCCCGCTCGTAATATATATTTCTCCTGAGGAAATAACTGCTTCACCATCGCTGACCATGTGGGCCTTGCTGATCGCCACCCTGCCGACCCAGCCCAACGCCGTTCGGCTGCGGCTGTGGCGCGCCGTCAAGGCACTGGGCTGCGGCGCCCTGCGCGACGGCGCCTGGCTGCTGCCGCTCGACCATGCCGATGCGCTGGAGGCCCTGGCCGAGCAGGTGCGCGAGCGTGGCGGCAGCGCCTCGGTGCTGGAGCTGAGCCCGCGCAGCCCGGCACAGCGCGACGAGCTGCTGGCCCTGTTCGACCGCACAGAAGCCTATGCCGCCTGGGCCGAAGCTCAGCGCGCCACGCTGGCCCAGCTGCCACAGCTGCCGGAAACCGATGCACGCCGCCGTGTGCGCGAAGCGGCCGACACGCTGGCCGCGCTGCGCCGCATCGACTACTACCCCGGCGCCGCCGCGCTGCAGGCCGAGGCCGACATCGCCGCACTGCGGGCCGCGGTGGACCAGCGCTTTTCGATGGACGAGCCGCGGCAGCGCAACAGCGCCGCCCTGCCACAGCTGGAAGCGCGCAAGTTCCAGGGCAAGCAGTGGGCCACCCGTGCACGGCCCTGGGTGGACCGGCTGGCCTGCGTGTGGTTCATCCGCCGCTTCATCGATGCGCAGGCTCGCTTCGTGTGGCTCACCGACGTGAAGAAGCCGCCACGCGGCGTGATCGGCTTCGACTACGACGGTGCGCGCTTCACGCACGCCGGCAACCGCGTGAGCTTCGAGGTGCTGGCGGCGAGCTTCGGCCTGCAAGACGACGTGCGGCTGCAGCGCATCGGCGCCGCCGTGCACTACCTCGACGTCGGCGGCATCCCGGTGCCCGAGGCCGCCGGGCTCGAAACCATACTCAGCGGCCTGCGCGAGCTGCATGCCGACGACGACACGCTGAGCGCCGCGGCGATGCACGTGTTCGACGGGCTGTATGCCTCGGCAGGCTCGCCGTCCAACTGAGGGCCTCATGACCACCACGCCCGCAATGACCGCACCGCAGCAAGCCGCCGACACCCAGGAAGCGCCGGCCCCCGTGACGCTGCGCCAGGCCTTTCGCTACTGGCTCAGGCTCGGCTTCATCAGCTTCGGCGGGCCGGCGGGGCAGATCGCGATCATGCATGCCGACCTCGTGGAGCGGATGCGCTGGATCTCCGAGAAGCGCTTCCTGCACGCGCTGAACTACTGCATGGTGCTGCCCGGCCCTGAGGCGCAGCAGCTCGCCACCTACATCGGCTGGCTCATGCACCGCACCTGGGGCGGCGTGATCGCGGGCGCGCTGTTCGTGCTGCCCTCGCTCCTGATCCTCATCGCGCTGTCGTGGATCTACATCGCCTTCGGCAACGTGCCGCTGGTGGCCGGCCTCTTCTACGGCATCAAGCCCGCGGTGACGGCGCTGGTGCTGCACGCGGCGCATCGCATCGGCACGCGCGCGCTGAAGAACGCCTGGCTGTGGGCCATTGCCGCGGCCGCCTTCGTAGCCATCTTCGCTCTCGACACTCCCTTCCCGGCCATCGTGCTGGCGGCGGGGCTGGTCGGCCACTTCGGCGGCCGGCGCGCGCCGCACGTGTTCGCCATCGGCGGTGGGCATGGCGGTGCCGCCGACAAGAGCTACGGCACCGCGCTGATCGACGACCACACGCCCACACCGCCGCACGCGCTGTTCTCGAAACGGCGCCTGGGCCAGGTGCTGGCCTGGGGCCTGGGCCTGTGGGCCGCGGTGATGGGCGTGCTGGTGGCCGCCTTCGGCTGGCAGGGCACGCTGGCGCAGATGGGCTGGTTCTTCACCAAGGCCGCGCTGCTCACCTTTGGCGGCGCCTATGCGGTGCTGCCTTACGTCTACCAGGGCGCGGTGGAACACCACCAATGGCTCTCTGGCGCCCAGATGATCGACGGCCTCGCGTTGGGCGAAACCACGCCCGGCCCGCTGATCATGGTGGTGGCATTCGTGGGCTTCGTGGGCGGCTGGCTGAAGCAGGTGTTCGGCCCCGGGTGGCTCTTCGCGAGCGGCGCCGTGGCCGCAGCGGTGGTCACCTTCTTCACCTTCCTGCCCTCGTTCGTGTTCATCCTGGCCGGCGGGCCGTTGGTCGAGTCGACGCACGGCAACCTCAAGTTCACCGCGCCGCTCACCGCCATCACCGCCGCGGTGGTGGGCGTCATCGTGAACCTGGCGCTGTTCTTCGCGTACCACGTGCTGTGGCCGCAGGGCTTTGCAGGCAGCTTCGACTGGGTGTCGGCCGTCATCGCGGTGGCGGCGGGCGCGGCGCTGTTCCGCTTCAAGGTGGGCGTGCTGCCCCTGCTGGGCGCATGTGCCGCAGCCGGCGTGGCGCTCACGCTGTTGCGGCCGACGTGGGCCTGAGGTGCTTCATGGGCGACGACACGAACCACCCACCGCAGGCCGGGCACGAAGCGGTCACCGCCGACTCGCTGCTGCTCGACGTGCGCCGAGCAGCCGTCTTCGAGCAGGCAACACACATGCTGCCCGGTGCCACGTGGCGCGACCCCGCCGCCATCGAGCGCTGGGCCAGTGAGCTGCCGCGCGATCGCGAGGTGATCGTGTACTGCGTGCACGGCCATGCAGTGAGCCAGGCCGCGGCAGCTCGATTGCGAGAACAAGGCATCCGGGCCCGCTACTTGTCAGGCGGGCTCGAAGGCTGGCGCACGGCCGGCCTTCCGTTGGTGGCAAGGAAGGAGTGAGCACCATGACGAAGTGGATCACCCGCGAACGGCCCAAGATCGACCGCATCGCCTGCCCCTGGCTGATCCTGCGCTTCATCGACGCGCAGGCCGAATTCCTCTACGTGCCGGCGCCCGACGTGCTGCGCATGGCCGAAGAGACCGGCGCAACGCCGTACGACGTTCCGGGCGTGCACTTCAGCCACGTCGGCGAGCTGTGCAGCTTCGATGCGTTCATCAAGCACTACCAGCTGCATGGCGACCCGGCGCTGCAACAGCTCGCCGCCATCGTGCGCGGCGCCGATACCTCGCGGCTGGACCTCACGCCGCAGTCCGCAGGGCTGTACGCGATCTCGCTCGGGCTCTCGCACAAGTTCGCGCATGACGACCACGAGATGCTGAGGCACGGGCTGGTGATGTATGACGCGCTGTATGCGTGGTGCAAGAGCTGCCAGGGCGAAACGCATGCGTGGCCGCCGAAGATGGCGAAGGAGTGAGTGAGATCTGAGCAATCCCTGGTGATAGCGGTGGACCTTGAACTTTCAATGCCGAGAATTCGGTGGCTCGACACACCAACACCATCACAGGGAGAACGATGCCATACGTCTATCCAAACGCTGAGGCCCTCGACAAGACTGCACTCGTGGGATCGCATCAATGCGTTGCGCTGGTACAGCACTATGCCAAGGCACCTCACACCGCCCACTGGAGAGCGGGTAAACCCGCCAAGGGCGACATGTCCATTCCCGTCGGCACAGCGATCGCCACATTCGTTGACGGCAAGTACCCGAATCTCGGCACTGGCAACCATGCCGCGTTGTACCTCGGTCAAGCCGCCGGCGGCATCATCGTCATCGATCAATGGAAGGGCGACAAGAAAAAGCCCACCGTTTCCAAGCGCTACATCCGCGCCAAGGGAAAGGGTTGGACAGCGACGAATTCGTCGGCCCAGGCAACAACGCCGATGCTTTCTTTGTCATTGATTGACGCCCATGAAAACCTGTCTGCACACCACGCTGGCGAGCGCTTGCTGCCTGCTCTTCACACTGGCCGCACCGTCTACCAACGCCGCAGGGGTGGTGCTTTCATGCCCGCCTAGCGTCACAACCAAGACTGTCGTGCTTGAGGGGGTTCCTTCAGATTGGCAGACGACGCAGACGCCCTCGACACTCGCCTTGGTCAGCGCCGGCTTCTCCGACGGACCTCCCGAACAGATAGCCTTCCTCAAGCCTGCGACCACTAGCAGCAAAGGCAACATCCACCAAGTGCATTGGCGGTTCGAAGGGGCCTATCCGCAGGGCGCTTGGCTGGTATGCGATTACGAGGGCCACGTCGTGTCGCTGGCACAACAGGTGCCGCCGCAAACCAGCCGCTGCACGGTGAGCTACACGAGTGGACGCGACAGGCAGATGAAGCTCACACGCATCGAGTGCGAATGATCGCAGTCGCCCAAGCGGACGTGAAGCGTCCTGGCGTCAGATTCATATAGAGGCGATCTGCTTGCCAGCATCGGTTGACACCGAAGATTTTGGGTGCAAGCTTGACAAGGTCCAACTCACTGCCCCCACGATGGCTCTTCGCTACTTCCGCACGGAACACTTGTTTTCTTTATGTGGTTCCAGAGAACCATTGATTGTTCGAACGTATCGGGCCGCGCCATCCGCAGGGGAAGCTGCTGCACTTTCCCGCTTGATCGCAGGCAACGTCGCTCGTTCGCTGAATCGGCGTGCCATGTATGTCCAGCCGTTCACTGTCGAAGTTCCGGGCGTCACGACAGCCCGCGAACCGGAGGTGAGAACCAGTGAGCGATGGAAACGTGTCTCACTGACCTAGCCCTCTTGTCGCTCAATGCGAATGCCCATGATGCACATCCGGCACATGCGCATGGCTGTGCCGCATCGGCTCGTGTGAATGCCGATGGCTGTGCGGCCCCGCCGGCATGGGGTCGTGCACGTGGTTGTGGTGGCCGTCGTCGTGCACGTGCGCATGCTCGTGGTCCAGCGCTTCGTGGTCGTGCTCGTGGCCATGCGACTCGGCCAGGTGCAGCAGCACGCCGGCCAGCATCAGCACGCTGGCCATCGCGAGGCCTGTGCCGGCGCTCCGGTCGCCCAGCGCGATGGCGGCCACTGCGCCGATGAAGGGTGCGAACGCGAACACCGAGCCGGTGCGTGCGGCGCCGAAGGCGCGCTGGGCCAGCAGGTAGAAGCGCAGGCTCAGGCCATAGCCCGTGGCGCCCAGCAGCAGCAGGCCCGCAGCGGCCAGCGGCGCGGGCGCCGTCTCGCCTGCCAGCCATGCAAGCAGCGTGGTGGCGGTGCCCCCCAGTGCAGCCTTGCACAGCACCACCTGCGCCGGGTCGCGCTCGGCTAGTGCGCGCGACAAGGTGTTGTCCACGCCCCAGGCAACCGTGGCCACGCCCACGGCGAGCAGGCCCCACAGCTGCGCCTGACCAGCCTGCCCGCTGTCGATGACGAGCAGCGCGCCACCCGCCGTGAGCAGCGCCATCGCGGCCCACACGCGCCGGTCCATGGATTCGCGGTACAGCACGCGCGCCAGCAGCGCGGTGAACACGGCTTCGAGCGTGAGCATCAGCGAACCGCTGCTGGCGCCGGTGTGCTGCAGGCCCCAGGCCAGGGCCACCGGCCCGAGCACCGCGCCGAACAGCGCCACTGTCGCCAGGCGCGGCAGGTCCTTGCGGCGCACACGCGCCTCGCGTTCAGCCGGCTGGCGCAGCAACAGGCCAGCCAAGGCAGCGCCCGCATAGAGCAATGCCGCGGTGGCAAAGGGGCCGAGGCCGGCGCCGAAGCTTTGCAGCAGCGGCGTGCTGATGCCGAACAGCACCGCGGCCGCCAGGGCCAGCAACCCGCCACACAGGGCCGGGCCTTTCCACCATCCGTCGCTCACTTTTCCTCCACGGTCGTCACGTCGGTTTCCATGCGCCCGACAAATCCGGTGCGCAAGGCATCGGCCCAGTCGGGCCGGCCATTCTCTTCGGCGCGCCGCGCGGCGCTTTCCCAGTCGTAGGCCACGGCGCGTTGCTGCACGTTCCAGCCGGTGCCGCTGCGCTCGATCAACGCCCAGCGCGCGTGCGGCGTGCCGACTTCGAGCACGTGCTTGAACGGGTGGTCATCGTCGAAGCCCGGCAGGCCCACGCTGCCGGCATTCACCACCAGCGGCCCCTCCGGCAGCTGCAGCACGCGCGGCATGTGCGTGTGGCCGCACAGCATGAGCGTCACGCGGCTGGTGTCGAAGCCGCCCAGCCGCTGCTGCGCTTCGGCCAACGTGGCCATGCGCAGGCCGCGCCCGCCGTGCTCGCCATGGCCGGGCACCACGGTTTCGAGCCAGTACTGCAGGTCGTCGTCGGGCGTGCCGTGGCAGCAGAACACGTCGGGCGCGAGCCACATCGTTTCGGGCAGGCTGCGCATCCAGTTGCGGTGAGCTTCGGTGATGTGGTCTGCCGTATAGCCGTCGGTCGGGCCCATCTTCTCGCGCTCGAAGGTGAGCACCTGGCGCTCATGGTTGCCGCGGATGGTGGGCAGGTTCAGCGCCATCAGCCGGTCGGCGGTTTCCACCGGCCACAGCGGGCCGCTCAAGATGTCGCCCAGGTTCACGGTCACGTCGGCGCCGCCGGCATGGGCGATGTCGTCGAACACCGCTTCGAGCGCGGGCAGGTTGCCGTGGATGTCGGAGATGGCGGCGATGCGCATGGTGGTGAACTCCTCAGCGCGGATGCGCCTTGCCGTAAGCCCGCTCCACCTTCGCAATGCGCAGCTCGAAGTGCTCGTACCAGCGCTGGTGGCCCAGGCGTTGCGCTTCACGGTGCTCGGCGTTCGCCTTCCACGCGGCAATGTCTTCGAGCGTGCGGAAGTACGACACGGTGATGCCGAAACCGTCGGCTCCACGCGTGCTCTCGATGCCGAGGAAGCCGGGCTGCTCTGCTGCGAGCGCGACCATGCGGTCGGCCATCTCGCCGTAGCCCTGGTCGCCTCCGGTGCGCTGGCTGCTGAAGATCACCGCGTAGTACGGCGGCTCGGGCAAGGCTGCAAAGCCAGTTGTGCTCATGACGACACCCCGCTCGCCGAATACGGCGAGCGACCCTCCGAGAGGGTCGGGCCTTGCTTGGGGCGGCCCGGCGCGGCGACCGGGGTTGACACTGGATATGCCATGGGTGATGGAGGCTCGTGGCGGGGGCCTCCATCGTAGTCACGCGGCGATCACGAGGGCGCGGCAGGGAGTTGCAGCAAGGCGCGCACGCGGCGCTGCTCGCCGGCATCGAAACGCGGCAGCATCCACTGCTCGATGGCCGCAGCGCGTTGCGGGGCCGAGAGTTCGGGCGCGGACTGCAGGCGCGCCCATTCGTCGCGGGCCAGGGCCAGGCGCTTTTCCCAGTCGGCCCACGCTGCCTGTTCGTCGGCCAGGCGCTGGCGCGCCTCGGGCGGGAGTGCGGCCACGTCGATGCCGGCAGCGTTGGCGGCAGGCGCCGCTGCGTCCGCAGGTGGTACCGCGGGCTCGCGAGCAGCGGCTTGCAGTTGCGCCTCTTCTTCCGCATAGAACGCCGCCGCCCATTCGGCGCCCAGCAAATTGCGGCGCACCGGCTGGCGCTCGGCCAATGCGGCGGCCCAGCTGTTGCGGTCGCGCAGGTCCACGCGGGTGCGGAACTCGTAGCGCATCAGCTCCAGGTAGCGCCGCCACACCTGCATCACCTGCTGCGCGCCGGCCGGGCCCAGTGCCGTGCTCGCATCGTGCTCTGCAAACGCGGCAATCTGCTCGAGCGTGGCTTCACCCTGCAGCGTGAGCAGCTGGTCGAAGCGGCGGCGCAGCGCGAGCGCGGGCTTGAGCCGGCCTTGTGCATCGAACTCGCCCCACGAACCGTCGGGCGCGGCACCGCGCAGCGAGCTGCGCTCGGCCAGCCACTGCGTGAACTGCCCGGGCGACGAGGCCGCAGCCGCGCGAGGCGGTGCGGCCGCAGCGCCGGCCTGCGGCGCATGCAACGAGGCAGCCGGTGCGGTGGCTGCCCGCAACCGCACCGGCTCGTGCGCGGTGTCGTTGCGCTGCCAGGCCCACAGGCCCAGCAGCACCGCGGCGCCCGCCCCCACCAGGGCGGTGGCAGTCAACGGGCCCACGGCTCACAACCCCAGCGACTTCAGCCGGTTGGCCTGCGTGCGATAGAACGCCACCGGGTCGGGCGTGAACAGGCCGCGCAGGCCGAAGCTCTGGTTCACCTCGTCGAGGTGGTTCCAGGGGTAGTCGTCGCGCAGCACCGTGCCCCAGTGCGACGAGCAGCGAGACACCAGCCCGTCGTTGGCCTCGGAGCCGAAGAAGATGGACGACGCGACGAGCATGGGGTCGGCCAGGTCGAGCACGTTGGTGAGCACCGAGGTACCACTCACCGAGTAGTAGCGCACGCCGTTCACGCTGGCCGGCCCGAAGCCGCAGGCGCTGGTGGGTGCACCGGCCGGGTGGCTCGAGTTGAAGGCCGCCGCACCCGCGGTGTTGAGCGACTTCAACGCGGCCAGCGAGTCCTGCGGGTTGCCGGCACCACCCGAGAGCCAGTCGAGAAAGGTGGCCAGTGCGTTCACCACCGCGGCCACGGCAGCGGTGGTGCCGGTGGCGCTGGTGCCGGCCTCCACGGCGTCGGCCACCTTGCTGCCCTGGTGCGGCGTGCCCACGGTGGTGACCGAAGCCACCAGCTCGGGTGCCACCGAGGCCACGTAGCGCACCGTCTGCCCGCCGTGGCTGTGGCCCACGAGATTGAACTTCGCGTGGCCATAGGCCGCCTTCAGCTGGCGCAGTTGCGCAAGCAGCTGCTCGCCGCGCACTTCGCTGGCGTTGGCGGCCGACTGCTGCGGCACATACACCGTGGCGCCGCTCGAGCGCAGCGACGACGGGATGCCGTACCAGTAGTTCACCGGGCCGATGGCATCGAAGCCCAGCAGGCCGTGCACCAGCACGATGGGGTAGCGCGTCTGCGCATAGGTGTCGGCTGCCCGGGCCGCCGGCACGGCGAGCCCCAGGCAGCAAGCGGCTGCCGACGCGAGCAGCGTGGCAGCGAGGCGCTTTTTCATTTGCTTCATCGAGTCTTCTCCTCGTTCATGGAAACAGCGAACGAAGCGGCCTGAACTGCCGCGGCCGCCACGGGCGGACGAAGCCGTGCTTGCGCAGGCACAGGCGCATGCACACAACACGAAGCTCGTCCGACGGGACCTCGCACGGCTCTGCGGCCGTGTGCCGATGGTGAGAGAGCAGCTGCCGCGCGCTTGCGGCGGCCCAGGGTCTCTGGCGCCGCAAGGCGAAAGCAGCACGCGCAGCCGGCACGCCCTGAGGGACGGCGGCCGACCCGCAACACGGTGCGTGTTCATGCGGCCGGCTGGCGTGAGGCGCTATTTAGTACGAGCGTTCGTTTTTTTGGGATAGGGGTGAGCCCGTAGTTGCGCGTTTGCAGATGTGAGGGGGTGGCGCGCGTGCTGGCCCGCTGCAGATCACAACGCGGGCAATGGGGCAGCGCCAGGGCCTCCCTTCACTTCACTTGCGCAAGCGCGCAGGGGCAGGCGCCTTCATCAGCATTCGCATCTGCGAGACCACGAGCTCGGTTTCGCGGATCTGCTTTTGAGCCGCCAGTTTGTCGGCATCGAGCTGCTTGAGTCGCAGGCTGGCGTCGTCGCGATCGGAGCGGCCGGTCGAGGGGTCGGCCAACGCCTTGCGCGCATCTGCCTGCTGAGCGGCAATCCGCTCGAGCTGGCGATTCAGGTCGTGCAGCTCGCCACCCATCGTGTAGCCCATTTGAAACTCGAGCAGATTCGACGGGCAGATGTCGCTGCGGGTCGCGAGACCTGATCGGCCGCGCTGGAGACCGTTTTCCGCCGTGCAGAACCGCAGGATGCCCTCGCCGTAGCCGGCACGGTACGTTTCGACGGCGGGCGGCGTCTGGCACATGGCAGAAGGCAGCCGCCCCGCGAGGGCGTCGTCACGCCCCCGGGTTGCCGTGCAGTAGTTGATCCGGTCCTGCGGCCCAGGTTCGGCCTGCTGGGCAGCGTCCACACCGGCCTTGCTGCAGGGATCTGCGCACGAACCTGAGGCCAGGCGGTGAGCCCTGATCTGCACCGTCTGCCGGTTGTCGGTCGCTTGCCAGGCCAGCATGACCGTGCCATCCGTGCCCGAGGCCATCGACAGATCGCCGACAGTGAAGACGTCGGACTGCATCACCGCGATGGCCTGCCCCCAGCCCTGCCCAGGCGTTTGGCGGTTGGCGTAGACACGTTTGCGGTGGTTGGGCCCTTCCTCGGTCCAGGCGACGAAGGCGCTGCCTTTCGCATCCACGACGACAGACGTGTGGTTGTATGCCGAGTAGCCACTGTTGCTGCCCACATGCTGGGCCTGGCTCCACGCGCCCCCAGGCCCGGACGCGACGAAGCGGCTGGTGTACACGCTGCGCCGGGTTTCGCCTGGCATCTCCTGGGTCCAGGCCACGACGGCGTTGTCGCCATCGTCCATCGCTACCGAGGTACCGCTTCTGCAAGGCGCGCCGTCGTGGTGATCGATGTCCACCGCGTTGCCCCACGCGCCGCTGCCATTCAGTCCGGGCTCGTAACGAGCGGCCCGAAGGCGGCACTCGAACTCCCATGCGAGTGTCGCAACACCATTGCGCGATACGGCGAGGTGAAATTTGTCGGAGCCCGGATCAGCCACCGTGTGGAGCGGCTCCCAGACGCCTGCGGTAAAGCGCCTGGCCCGGATGGTGCGGTCCACATGCCAGGCGACGATCGCGTCGCCCTTTCCGTCGAAAGCCAGCTCTGGATCTTTCGCCCATCCGGTCGCAGCACTGATCGCTTCGGCAGGGCTCCAGCGGGCGCTTGCAGCACTGTAGTAGCTGGCCCAAAGGGCCGTATTGGACTTGCCCTCGCGCGTCCACACGGCGAGCACGTTGCCCTGCGGGTCTGCCGCGATGCGCACGTCATGGCGGGTGGCCCGGCCCTTGTCGAGCGTCCACTCCTTGCCCCACGACTGGCTTCGTGCGCTGAAGCGATGCACGACCGCGTTGTCTTCGTCGCTGGCGATGACGAAGACGTCCCCACCGGGCACGGCCGCGATGTCGTGTGCCGTGTATGGGCGTGGCCACGACGTGAGCGGCAGGCGCTCGGAGCCCCAGGCATCGCTCTTGGCGATGTAGCGGTTCGACCAGAGGCTGGGGGGCTGCTTGTACCTGGAAGACTGCCTCCAGACCACCATGGCATTGCCCTGGGGATCGACGGCCACGAGAGGCGAATCGGCAGGCCACCCGCTGTGGTCGATGGCCTGCGGTTGCGGTGACGGGCTCTCGGCCGCGACCGATATGCCGCAAACCGCCGCCGAGGCGACGACGAGCATCCAAACGGCGGCCTTGTGGATCGATCGGCCGCATGCGGACAAGGCGGCACGCAAGGAGGCAGCCAATGGAAGGGGCGGAGTCTGGGAGAGTCTCATGAGGGTGCGGTACTGCTGGCTGGTCGCCGCGTCGGGCTGTAGGCGGGCGCGTCAGGCTAGCTGAGCTTCGCAGCGGAAAGGCCGCCCGAGTTCATGTTGTTCGCTCCTGAACCAGCGAGTGTTCGGTTCTGCCTCACTGGCTGTTGTATGGAACACGACGGCACTGCCGCGTCACGCGGCGCCGCGGCAGAGGCGGCGAAGCACAAGCCGCTCGACCCCCTCGAACAGCGCCTGCGTCGCCAACGCCAGCAAGGCCGCCGGCACTGCACCGGCCAGCAGCGCGGCGTGGTCGTTGAGCGCGAGGCCGGTGGCGATGCGTTCGCCGTAGCCGCCGGCACCGATGAACGCGGCGATGGTGGCCGTGCCCACCGTGATGACGGCCGCGGTCTTGATGCCGGCCACGATGACCGGCAGCGCCAGCGGCAGGTCGATGGCACGCCAGCGCTGTGCCGGCGTGAGGCCCAGCGCCGTGCCGGCCGCGCGCAGGCCTCGAGGCACCTGCGCGAGGCCGGTGGTGGTGTTGCGCACGATGGGCAGCAGCGCATACAACGCCAGTGCGATCAACGCGGGCACGGCGCCGATGCGGCCCAGCAGCGGGATGAGCGCTGCGAACAACGCGAGCGACGGCACGGTCTGCAGCAGGCCCACCAATGCCATCACCGCCTGCTCGAGGCGCGGCACGGCCGCGGCCGCAACGCCCAGTGGCACGCCGACCAGCACCGCAGCCCCCACCGCCAGCAGCACCAGCGTGACGTGTTCGCGCGTGAGCCGGGCCAGGTCGTCGGCCAGCAGCCGTTGCACGAAGCCGGCCCGCCCGCTGCCTGCCGCCGCACCCGGCTTGGGCGGGTTCACGAAGTCGCGCGCGATGTCGGCGAACGGGCGGCCTTTGAGTTCGGCCTCGCCGTTCATCGCGATCATCGCGGCCTGGCCGATGCGGCCCTCGAGTCGCGTGATGGCCTGCCAGGCGGCCGGCGCGCGCTGCGGCAGGTCGAGCCTGTAGAGCAGCACGGCGTCGTAGCGCGGGAAGTAGCGCGCATCGTCTTCGAGCACCGTGAGGCCGAGCGAGGCGATCTTCGCGTCGGTGGTGTAGATGTCGGTCACGGCGATGCGGCCGGCTTCGAGCGCTTCGTATGCGACGCCATGGTCGATGCCCACCGGTTGCTGCGGCAGCTTGTAGCGCGCCGCGAGCCCGGGCCAGCCGTCGGCGCGGCCGATGAATTCATGCGACAGCCCCAGCACGAGCTGCGGCTGCGCACGCAGGTCGCCGATGCGCCGCAGCTGCAGGCGTTGCGCGTCGGCCGATCGCAGCGCCAGTGCGTAGCCGTTGTCGAAGCCCAGCGGCACCGCCACGCCCAGCCCCATGGGCGCAAGCTCGCGGCGCATGGTGTCGCGGTCGGTGGGTCGAGGGTGCTTCAGGATCTCGGCGTCGAGCGTGCCGAGGTATTCGGGGTAGACGTCGATCGCGCCGGCCTTCAGCGCCTCGAACACCACCGCGGTGTTGCCCAGGCCCGGCCGGTGTTCCACGGCCGCGGCAAACGGCCGCGCCGTCTGCGCCACGATCTCGCCCAGGATGTACGACTCGGTGAAGCGCTTGGAGCCCACCACCACGCGGGTGGCATCGGCCGCGCTCGCCCATGAAGGCCACGCCAGGGGCCACAGCAATGCCAGCCACCAGATCCGTTTGAACGTGCTGCCCATCGTGCGGGCATTGCATCCATCGGGGTGTGGCGCGTCAAGCCGCAGCTCGTAAGGAATCGCACGGCCGGGACACCGGCCTCCAATGAAGAAGGCGCTGCCGCGGGGAAGCGGCAGCGCCTCGTTCATTCACGTACGGTCAGCGCTGCGTGCCGCCTGTCGTGTTGTTTTCGTTGGTGGGGCTGGTGCCCGTCGGCGCGCCGTCGGTGGACTCGCGGGATGCAGCGTTGCCACGAGTGCCCTTGCGCTTGTTGTCCTTCATGGACTTGCTGCCCTTGTGCGTGCTGTCCGTCGCGGCCGAACCTTCTGGCGCCGTGGTGCTCGTGCCGCTGCCCTGCAGCGTGGGGTCGCTCTTGGGCTTGACCTGTGCCGTGCCATCGGCGTCGGGGCCGGTGGCACCACCACCCTCGCGGCCCGCAGCGCTGTTCTGCGCAATGGCTGCGCCGGCAAACAGGCTCAGCACGACGATCGAGGCCTTCTTGGCAAGGGATGACTTGTTCATGAGTGAGTTCCTTTCAGCAGGGTTGCGTACGTTCCTCCCAGCCATACGTCTTTCGGGGGAACGTTCTCACTCGGCAATCGCCGTTCCGCAGGCCGTCCCCCGCATTGGGGCGGGCGCGCCGCTTGCGCACCTGCCATGTATGCCGAAGGATTTGCTGGGCGCAGGGTTGTCGCTGCGCGGCGTCAGGCCAATGACCGCACCAGGTCGATCGCCTGTTCGATGCGCTCCACCGCATGCACGGTCAACCCCTCGGGTGCTTTCTTCGGTGCGTTGGCCTTCGGCACCACGGCGACGGAAAAGCCCAGCTTCGCCGCTTCCTTCAGCCTTTCCTGGCCGCGCGGCGCAGGGCGCACTTCACCGGCCAGGCCCACTTCGCCAAAGGCCAGGAAGCCGCGCGGCAGCGGCTTGCCGCGCAGCGAGCTCTGGATGGCGAGCATCACCGCCAGGTCGGCGGCCGGCTCGCTGATGCGCACGCCGCCCACCGCGTTGACGAACACGTCCTGGTCGAAGCTGTCGATGCCGGCATGGCGGTGCAGCACGGCCAGCAGCATGGCGAGGCGGTCGCGCTCCAGGCCCACCGAAAGGCGCCGCGGGCTGGGGCCGCCGGAATCGACCAGCGCCTGGATCTCCACCAGCATGGGTCGCGTGCCTTCGAGCGTGACCAGCACGCACGAGCCCGGCACCGGCTCGTTGTGCGTGGAAAGGAAGATCGCGCTTGGGTTGGCCACACCCTTCAGGCCGCGCTCGGTCATGGCGAACACGCCGATCTCGTTGACGGCGCCGAAGCGGTTCTTGAAGGCGCGCACCAGGCGGAAGGCCGAGTGCGTGTCGCCTTCGAAGTACAGCACCGTGTCGACGATGTGCTCGAGCACGCGCGGGCCCGCCAGCGAGCCCTCTTTCGTGACGTGCCCCACCAGCACCATGCTCGTGCCGCCGGCCTTGGCCGTGCGCGTGAGCTGCGCCGCGCATTCGCGCACCTGCGCCACCGAGCCGGGCGCGGACGTGAGCTGCTCCGAATACAGCGTCTGGATCGAGTCGATCACGCAGAAGGCCGGCTTCTCGGACTCGATGGTGGCCAGGATCTTCTCGAGGTTGATCTCGGCCAGCACGCGCACCTGCGTGCCGGCCAGGCCCAGCCGGCGCGAGCGCAATGCGATCTGCGAGCCGCTTTCCTCGCCGGTGATGTAGAGCACCTTCATCTGCAGGCTCATCGCGTCGACCGCCTGCAGCAGCAGCGTGGACTTGCCGATGCCCGGGTCGCCGCCGATCAGCACCACGCCGCCGGCCACGATGCCGCCGCCCAGCACGCGGTCGAGCTCCTCGAGCCCCGTGGGCGTGCGGGCCACGTCGCCGGCCTCGATTTCGCTCAGCGTGGCGACGGGCTGCGACTTGGCCAACGACTGAAAGCGGTTCCTCGACGGCGAGGCGCTTTCGGCAACGGTCTCTTCGAGCGTGTTCCACGCGCCGCAGCTCGGGCACTTGCCCAGCCACTTGGGGCTGCTGCCGCCACATTCGGAGCAGGTGTAGATGGTTTTGTCTTTGGCCATTCGGGCGACTGTAGCCGGCAGGTTCACCGGCCTGTGACCAGCCGCACCGCATGCGGGAACGAGCGTGCCTCGGGCAGCCAGTGGTTGATCGCAGCACCCAGCGCCACCGCCAGCACCAGCGCCGCGACGGCACCACGCCAGGTGTGGCGCAGCGCGGTGAACAGCCACCCCTCGGCAAAGCCGCGATAGGCCCATGACCCGGCCACCGCCGCCAGCGCCACCTCGACCGCAACACCCAGCAGCACCTCCACGCCGAACACCATGAACACGCCAGCGCCCAGCAAGCCGGCGATCAGCAACACCGCGCCCACCACCACGGCCAGCGGTACCAGCACCAGCGCGCCCTCATCGGCGCCATCGAGCAGCGAGCAGGCACCCTCGGCCACTTGGCCGGGCAGCACGTCGGGCGCTTCGAAGGAAGCGTCTGCCCCGCCGCCGCCGAAGTCACCGCCTCCACCCGAGCCGAACGACGGCCCCTCGGCCGACGGGCTGCCGCCATCGGGGACAGGAACATCCACCCCGTCCCATGGCGACTCGCGCCGCACCAGCATCTGCGCCCAGATCCGCAACAGCAGCAGATACCAGCCGTAGGCCAGCGGCAGCGCAACGGCATAGCGCACGGCCAGCGAATCGACGCCCAGCAGCATCAGGCTGTGGGAGAACAGCCAGAGCGCCAGCAGGCACAGCGTGGCAATCGCGAAAACATGCACACGCAACCAGTACCGCTGCCTGAGGTCATGCCGGGTGGCGTCCATGTGGGTATGCAGGCGCTTCACGTGCCGGCTCGGTGCGGCCCACGACGAGGCCGTGCGGGAACGGTGATTTGGCATGGCGGGCAATGTAACGACCTGGCGCCGGAAATGGTGGCCGTGCTACAACGTGCGCTCCCTCCCCGCCTCCCCGCCCACCATGGACTTCTCCGTCTGGCTCGCCTTCTTTGCCGCCTCCTGGGCCATCAGCCTCTCGCCCGGTGCCGGCGCCGTGGCCGCGATGAGCGCCGGCCTCAACCACGGTTTCGCGCGGGGCTACTTCATGACCTTCGGGCTGGTGCTGGGCATCCTCACGCAAGTGGTGGTCGTGGGGCTCGGGCTCGGGGCGCTGATCGCCACGTCGAGCATCGCCTTCGCCATCGTCAAATGGCTGGGGGTGGCCTACCTCGTGTACCTCGGCATCAAGCAATGGCGCGCGCCGGCGCAGCCGATGGTGGCTGAAAACACCGAGGCCGCCGGGCAGCAACGGGTGTCGCGCCGCTCGCTGGTGCTGCGTGGCTGGATCGTCAACGCGCTGAACCCCAAGGGCACGGTGTTCCTGCTGGCCGTGGTGCCGCAGTTCCTGGACCTTTCCGCGCCGCTGGCGCCGCAGTACGCCACCATCGGCGCCACGCTGGCCTTCACCGACCTGGTGGTGATGGCGGGCTACACGGTGCTGGCCGCGCGCGTGCTGCGGCTGCTGCGCTCGCCCGCGCAGATGAAGCTCCTGAACCGCACGTTCGGCGGGCTGTTCGTGGCGGCAGGCGCGCTGCTGGCCACCTTCAAGCGCGTGTAACGACAACACCCCGCCCGTCGAGTACGGCGGCCACCCCTCCGAGAGGGGGCCGCCTTGCTTGGGGCGGCCCGGCGCGGCGGCGGCCTGAGTCGGCGAATCAGAAGTCACCCGGCCGAGCCTGGCGCCCGGCCTTGACGGCACCGCGGCGCGTCTTTTCTTCCACCCGCCGCCGCTGCGAAGCCCGCGTCGGCTTCGTTGCGATGCGCTTGCGCGGCACGTGCGCCGCACTGTCGATCAATGCCTGCAGCCGCGCCATCGCGTCGGCGCGGTTCTGCGGCTGGCTGCGCTGCGTCTGCGCCTTGATGACCACCACGCCGTCGTCGGTGATGCGCTGGTCCGGCAGCGCCAGCAGCCTCGCCTTCACAGGCTCGGGCAACGAAGACGCACGGATGTCGAAGCGCAGCTGCACCGCGCTCGACACCTTGTTGACGTTCTGGCCGCCCGCGCCCTGTGAGCACACGGCGGTCCATTCCACTTCGTGTTCGGCGATCTTCAGGTGCATGGGGCAAAAGGCGAAACACAACACGCGGTGGCCGCCTCACCCAGCAAGCGCCGTTCCGAGCCTGCGGCGCCGGCCGGTGAGGCGGGCCAGCCATTGTGAGCCCGCACGCCACAGCAGCTGGGCCTTCGTGGGCGCGGGTATCAGCTGCACCTGCGCCCAGC
The DNA here is from genome assembly GCA_946480925.1 of uncultured Rivibacter sp. The sequence continues at coordinate 54,403 of CAMLLU010000012.1, read as the reverse complement.
CTTCGGCGCTCATCAACGCGCGGGCGCCAGGCGCCACGCGCAGCGCCTGGCCGCCATGCAGAAAGTGGTCGCGCGAGTCGTCGGCCTGGGTGATCCACACGCAGCCGTGCACCACGCTCACCCATGCGTCGTCCAGCGGCACCAGTTCGCCGTCGCGCAGCTGCAAAACCACCGGTTTGTCGAATTTCAAGGCCATGGCCGACTCCTGCTGATTGGGCCACCCAGTGTCGGCAGACGGGCGTTGTGCCGACAGACCCAGCACAGCCCAAACGCGACCGGAACAGATGGCCCTCGTCTGCGTCTGTACTGCCAACTCACGCACACATCTGTGCTGGTACAGACGCGGCGAAGCTCGTCACAATGGCTTCATCATGGACGCGCCGGCGCAAACTCCGCTGTACCAGGCCATCGCGGCACAGATCGAGCGCGCCATTTCCACCGGTGCGCTGCGCGTGGGAGACCGGCTGCCTTCGGTGCGCCAGCTCAGCCAGCAGCACAAGGTGAGCATGAGCACGGCGCTGCAGACCTTCCGCTGGCTCGAAAACCGCGGCGTCGTGCAGGCACGGCCCAAGTCAGGCTACTTCGTCGCAGCCGGCCCCGCGCCGGTGCTGCCCGAGCCGCAGCTCGACCTGCGCATCGAAGGCGCCTCGTTCGTGAACATGGACCAGGTGCTGCACGAGTTCCTCTACATCGTGGACGACCCGCTCGCGCTGCCGCGCTTCCATGCGGCACCGGCGCGTTCGCTGCTGCCCGAGGCCAAGCTGCAGCACCTCATGGCGACGGTGAACCGGCGCCACCCGGAATACGCGTCGGGCTACCACATGACGGGCAGCGCCGCGCTGCGGCAGGAGATCGCGCGCCGCGCCGTGAGCTCGGGCGTGCAGTTGCGGCCCGACGAGATCGTCATCACCAACGGTGGCCTCGAGGCGGTGTACCTCGCGCTGCGTTCGGTGGCGCAAAGCGGCGACACCATCCTGATGGAGTCGCCCACCTACTTCCACCTGCTGCAGGTCAACGAAAGCCTGGGGCTCAAGGTGCTCGAGATCCCGAGCCACCCGCGCACCGGCCTGTCGATCGAGGCGCTGGACTTCGCGACGCAGAAACCGGGTGCGGTGAAGGCGTGCATCCTGCTGCCCAACTTTCCCAATCCGCTGGGCAGCCTGATGCCGGTGGAAAACAAGCGTCGCCTGGTGGCGATGATGGCCGAGCGCGGCATCACCGTGATCGAAAGCGACATCTACGGCGAGATGCATTTCGGCGACCAGCGCCCGCCGGTGCTCAAGAGCTTCGACCAGACGGGCGACGTGATCCTGTGCTCGGCCTTCACCAAGACGGTGGCGCCGGGCTACCGCATCGGCTGGGTTGCAGCGGGACGCCATTTCATGAAGACGCAGGCCTTGAAGATGCGCACCTCGGTGGCCTGCCCGATGCTGCAGCAGGAAGTGCTGGCGCAGTTCATTCGCGACGGCGGCTACGACCACCACATGCGCCGGCTGCGTGCGGCGCTCAAGTCGCAGGCGCATCACATGGCCGATGCGGTGGCGCGCTATTTCCCGATGGGCTGCCGGCTCTCGATGCCGCAGGGCGGCCTGTTGATGTGGATCGAGCTGCCGCGGCACGTGGATTCGCGCGAGGTGTTCGCGCTGGCGCGGCTCGAACACATCGGCGTGGCGCCCGGCGCCGCGTTTTCGACCACGCGACGCTTCGACCACTTCATCCGCCTGCAGTATGGCGATCCATGGTCGGCCAAGATGGACGCAGCCATCAAGCGGCTGGGGCAGATCGTCAAGAAGCTGGCGGAGCGGCCGGGGAGTTCACGGCGCGAAGAGCGGCCGGAAGAGGCTGCGCGGGTCTAGGGCCGTTCCAGGACCGCGTCAGGCCGTCACGGTGACCGGCACGCGCTGCGCCAGCGCGCACATGAGCTCGTAGCCCACTGTGCCGGCCGCACGTGCCACGTCGTCGATCGGCAACACACTGCCCGCGGGGCCGCCGCCCCACAGCGTGACCTCGCTGCCCATGCCCGCATCGGGCACCGGCGTGAGGTCGACCGTCAGCATGTCCATCGACACGCGGCCCACCATGCGGGTGCGCACGCCATTCACCAGCACCGGCGTGCCGGTGCCGCAATGGCGCGGGTAGCCGTCGCCATAGCCGCAGGCCACGATGCCGATGCGCATGGGCTGCTCGGCCGAGAAAGTGCTGCCGTAGCCGACGCTGTCGCCCGCCGCCAGCTCCTGTATGGCGATGAGCTTCGAGCGCAGCGTCATCGTCGGCTCGAGGCCCCAGTGGGTGATGTCGTGCGCCGGGAAGTCCGGCGCCGAGCCGTAGGTCATGATGCCCGGGCGCACCCAGTCACTGCGTATTTCGGGCAGGTGTGCGAAGCGCAGCGTCGCCGCGCTGTTGCACAGCGAGCGTTCGCCCGGCAGGTCTTGCGCGGCCTGCGCGAACAGCGCCGCCTGGTGCGCGATGCCACGCTCGCCGTCGGCGTCTGAAAAGTGCGTCATCAGCGAGATCTCGTCGACCTGCGGCAGCACGTTCAGGCGCGCCCAGGCCGCGCGGAAGGCCGAGACCGTGAAGCCCAGCCGGTTCATGCCGCTGTTGAGCTTGAGGAACACGCGGTGCGGCTGGTGCGTCTTGTGCATCGCCAGCCAGTCGATCTGCGCCTCGCTGTGCACCACGTGCCACAGGTTCAGCCGCGAGCACAGCTCCAGGTCGCGCGCTTCGAAGGCCCCTTCGAGCAGCAGCACGGGGCCGCGCCAGCCCAGGGCCCGCACGCGCTCGGCCTCGGCGAGGTCGAGCAGCGCAAAGCCGTCGGCGCCGCGCAGCGCCTCATAGACACGTTCGATGCCGTGCCCGTAGGCATTGGCCTTGACCAACGCCCACACGCGCGCATCGGGCGCGGCCTGCCGCGCGCGGGCGAGGTTGTGGGCCAGGGCATCGGCGTGGATGAGGGCTTCGATGGGGCGTGGCACGCTATCGATTCCGCGGCTGCTTCGCCGAGTTGTAAGGAGGATCGAACCATTCTGCCAGCCACAGACCAGAGAGTTTGTCGCGTGAAGGCCGGTCAAGACCGCATGCTATAAAGCCCGCCGCAGGAGTCTGGGCGGCAGGGGAAGCCGGCCGCCACGGACTTCAATGGGAGACATACCTGCGCCGGCCCTGTCTTGTATGCCGGCGCACCGAACAGCGAGCGGATGAAAAAAGGCTTCTACACCATCATGTCAGCGCAGTTCTTCAGCTCGCTGGCGGACAACGCCCTGTTCGTGGCGGCGGTGGAGTTGCTGAGAAGCGGTGGCGCAGCCGAATGGCAACGTGCGGCGCTAGTGCCGATGTTCGCGCTGTTCTACGTGGTACTGGCGCCGTTCGTGGGCGCGTTTGCCGACGCGGTCCCGAAAGGCAAGGTGATGTTCGTCTCGAACACCATCAAGGTCGCCGGCTGCCTGCTCATGCTGTTCGGCACGCACCCGCTGGCGGCCTACGCCATCGTGGGGCTGGGCGCGGCGGCCTATTCGCCGGCCAAGTACGGCATCCTCACCGAGCTGCTGCCGCCCTCGCAGCTGGTCAAGGCCAACGGCTGGATCGAAGGGCTCACCATCGGCTCCATCATCCTCGGCGTGCTGCTGGGCGGCCAGCTGGTGGGCCCGCGCATCGCGCCGATGCTGCTGGGCGTGGACCTGCCCTTCCTGGACACCGGCATCGACACCGGGCCCGAAGCCGCCATCGCGTCGCTGATCATCCTGTACGTGCTGGCGGCGCTGTTCAACCTGTACATCCCGCGCACCGATGCGCCGCTGCAGCCCATGCCGCGCAGCGTGATCGCGATGGTGCGCGACTTCTCCACCTGCAATGCGCGCCTGTGGAGCGACAAGCTGGGCCAGATCTCGCTGGCCACGACCACGCTGTTCTGGGGCGTGTCGGGCAACCTGCGCTACATCGTGCTGGCCTGGGCCGCCGCGGCGCTGGGCTACAGCACCACGCAGGCGTCTTCGCTGGTGGGCGTGGTGGCCATCGGCACCGCGGTGGGTGCGGTGGCGGCCTCGGTGCGCATGCGGCTCGACCAGGCCACCAGCGTCATCCCGCTGGGCGTGGCGATGGGCGTGCTGGTGATCGCGATGAACTTCATCAGCAACGTCTGGGTCGCGGCACCCTTCCTCATCGTGCTGGGCGCGCTGGGCGGCTTCCTGGTGGTGCCCATGAACGCCTTGCTGCAACACCGCGGCCACAACCTGATGGGTGCCGGGCGCTCCATCGCGGTGCAGAACTTCAACGAGCAGGCCTGCATCCTGGGTCTCGGGGCGTTCTACACCGGCATGACGCGCATGGGCCTGTCGGCCTTCGGTGCCATCACGCTGTTCGGCCTGGTGGTGGCGGGCACGATGTGGCTGATCGGCCGCTGGCACGTGCGCAACACGGTGCAGCACCGTGACGAAGTCGAACACCTACTCGCGCTCGCGCGGTCCGACAAGCACTGAGCTGACCCCGCGTGGTGCTTCTGGCGTGATCGCGATGTCACGCCGCAGTCACGATACGCAAACCGCCACGGGCGCGCCGCTTGCCGCCGCCATTGCAGAGAGATCCCTCACCCTTGATGCGGCTACCCACCGCGCACTAAGGTCTGCACATGGCAACGCAAATCGACCTCGACGCTTACTTCGCCCGCATCGGCTACACCGGCAGCCGCCTGCCGACCCTGGCCAACCTGCAGGCGATCATCGAACTCCACACCCGGACCATCCCGTTCGAAAACCTGGACCCGCTGCTGGGCCAGCCCGTGCGGCTGGACCTCGACTCGCTGCAGCGCAAGCTGGTGGACGGCGGGCGCGGCGGCTACTGCTTCGAGCACAACACGCTGCTGCGCGAAGTACTGCACGCGCTGGGCTACCACGTCGGCGGGCTGGCCGCGCGCGTGCGCTGGAACGTGGCCGAACACGTGCAAACGCCGCGCACCCACATGCTGCTGCACGTCGACCTGGCCGACGGCATCTACATTGCCGACGTCGGCTTCGGCGGGCTCACCCTCACCGCCGCGCTGCGGCTGGAGGCCTACGCGCCGCAAAGCACGCCGCATGAAAGCTTTCGCCTCATCCAGGCCAAGGCCGACGGCTACGTGCTGCAGGTGCGCCTGGGCAACGAGTGGAAGGCGCTGTACACCTTCGACCTGCAGCGCCAGCTGCCGGAAGACTTCGAGCTCACCAACTGGTATTTGTCGAACCACCCGCAGTCGCATTTCGTCACCGGGCTCATGGCCGCGCGGCCTCTGCAGCGCCAGCGCCTGGCACTGCGCAACAACGTGTTGACGCTGTACCACCTCAACGGCGAAAGCGAACAACGCACGCTGGCCACGCCGGCCGAAATGCGTGAAGCGCTGGCCGGGCAGTTCGGCATCCGCCTGCCGCAGACGCCTTCGCTCGATGCCGCGATCACGCGCGTGATCGAGCAGCAACAGCAGCAGCAATCGGGCTGAGCCGGGGCCGACCTTAGAGGCCCACCGTCGCCTCGATGGCAGCAGCCCATGGCAGCGCGAGCTTCTCGTAGCCGCGCCAGGTGAGGTGGATCTCGTTGATCCAGTCGCCGCTTTCGCCGATGGCGCTTGCCTGCGCAGCTTCGAGCGCGATGCCGTTGGTGTCGAACACGTGCACGTTGGGGTATCGCTGCGGCTCGCTGCCGATTTCGAGCAGCAGCTGCGCGAGCCGGCCGAACAGCAGGCGCGCCACTTCGGCATGGTCTTCCGGCGGAATGCCGTAGCGCAGCAGCGACGGCAGCAGCCACGGTCCGAGGCCCAGGCCCGCACCGGCATCGCGCGGCACCGGGCAGGCATAGGTGTGCGTGAAGATCGGCTTGCCTTTGGACGGACCGGCCTCGCGCAGCTTCACCATGTCGTCGAAGTTGGCCTTCAGGTAGGTGCGAAAGGTGGCCCAGCCGCTGTCGCTGATGTAGCGCATGGCGCCGTCGGCGGGCGGGCCCCACTCGGCCGCCGGGCGCAGCAGCCGCAGCGCCGCATCGGGCTCGGTGGGCGGCACCTCGAGCGCGTTGATGAGGTCGTTGCCGCCGGCCGACAGCAGCAGGCCGTCCCATTCCCAGGCCTGGCGGCCGCACAGCAGCGAGATGAACTGCGGGTCGCGCGTCATCTGCACCATGCGGCGCAGCGTGTCGCCCGGCACCGCGCAGTTGATGGCGCACCAGCGCTGGCTGAACACCATCTCGAACAGCAGGTTGGAGTTCTTGGCCGGGTTGATGGTGCCCATCGAAAACCAGGAGTCGCCTTCGGCCAGGAAGCGGCGGCCGAACTGCGTCATGTCGACCGGCTCGCTGGGGTGCAGCAAGTCCCACGGGGACAACACGATCAAGGGCTGCATGGGGTGGTCTCCTCCTGTGTGGGCAGCACGCCGCTCGTGACGGCAGCGCCAAGGTACGCGCCCCGAGCCGGTGCAGCCATCCTGCGGATGTAGGACGACGCGGCGCCCGGCCAGTGACAATCGCCGCCGCATGACACCCCAAGACCTTACCGCGGCGAACAGCGGCCGCGCGCCTTCACACCCCCATGCCAGCGCCGGCCTGGCCGTGCTGGCGCTCATGTTCAACGCCTTCACCTGGGGTGTGTCGTGGTGGCCGTTCCGCCAGTTGCAAGCCATGGGCCTGCACCCCTTGTGGTCCACCGCGCTGATCTACGCGGTGGCGGTGCTGTTCATCGCGAGCTGGCGGCCGCATGCCGTGCGCCAGCTGTGGCATGCGCCAGTGCTGTGGGTACTGGTGCTGGCGTCGGGCACCACCAACGCGGCGTTCAACTGGGCCGTCAGCATCGGCGAGGTGGTGCGCGTGGTGCTGCTGTTCTACCTGATGCCCTTGTGGGCAGTGGTGCTTGCGCGCGTGCTGCTGCACGAGCACCTGACGCGCATGGCGATGCTGCGCGTGGCCCTGGCGCTGGCCGGCGCCGCGCTGGTGCTGCAGCCGGCAGGCGCAGGCTGGACCTTGCCGATGCCGAGCAGCCTGCCCGACTGGCTGGGCGTGCTGGGCGGCGCCAGCTTCGCGCTCAACAACGTGATGCTGCGGCGCGAAGCACACCGGCCGCAGGAGGCGCGTGCCCTGGCCATGTTCCTGGGCGGGCTGCTGGTGGCCGGCTCGCTGGGCCTGCTGCTCGGCCCCGCCGGCGGCGTGCCCCGGCCGCCCATGCCGGCACTCGCATGGGTGCTGTTCGCGCTGGCGCTGGCGGGAGCCTTCCTGCTGTCGAACCTGGCGCTGCAGTACGGCGCGGCGCGGCTGCGGGCCAACGTCACCGCGGTGGTGATGCTCACCGAGGTGGTGTTCGCCAGCAGCTCGGCCGTGCTGTTCGGCGATGAGCAGCTCAGCGCGGCGCTGCTGGCGGGCGGCCTGCTGATCATGGGCGCGGCGCTGCTTTCCGTGTTCGAGAGCACGACCGCGGCCAAGGCGTCGAATCTGTAACCGGCACGGCCGGGGGCTGGTGTATGGTGCGCGCCATGCTCCGACCCGTTGCCCCCTGCGCGGCTGCGAAGCGCCGCTGGTCGCCGCTGGCGGCCTACCTGCTGCTGGCATTGGCCGCCGTGCTGGCCGGCTGTTCATCGACGCCCAAACCGCCTTCGGGTGCACCGTCCGGCCGCGACGGCCCGATGGCCGCAACGCCGGCCGACCTGCACAAGACGCCAGACGCCGAGCCGCGCGTCGAGTCGATCCGCAATGGTGGCCCCAACAAGCCGTACGCGGTGAACGGCCGCAGCTACACGCCCGAAACACGCGACGTGGCGGTGCGCGAAACCGGCCTGGCCTCGTGGTACGGCCGCAAATTCCACGGTCGGCGCACCGCCAGCGGCGAGATCTACAACATGTACGCCATGACGGCGGCCCACCCGACGTTCCCGATCCCGAGCTACGCGCGTGTGCGCAACCCCAAGAACGGCCGCGAGGCGGTGGTGCGCATCAACGACCGCGGGCCCTTCCACCCCGGGCGCATCATCGACCTGAGCTACACCGCTGCCCTCAAGCTCGACCTGCAACACGGCGTTGGCAAGGTGGAGGTGGAACGCATCACCTACGAAGACATCCGCACCGGCGCCTGGAGGCGCGGTAGCTCACCCGGCAACGAAGGCAGAGAGGGCGACGACCCGGGCGTGGCCGTTGCCGTGGCGCCCGTGGCCGCCATCGACCCTGCACCCACGGCGGAACCCGCGGTGGCGCAGGCCATGCCACCGATCAAGAGCGCCGCCGAGCCGAGCCGCGCGTTCACCACGGCGGCGCGCGGCTGGTGGGTGCAGTTGGGCGCCTTCCGCGAGCGCGGCGGCGCTGAAAGCTTCCAGCAGCGCGTGGCCACCGAGCTCGACTGGCTGGCGCCGCTGCTGGCCATCTTCAACGAGGCACCGGTGCACCGGCTGCAGGCCGGCCCTTACGCCAGCCGCGACGAAGCCAGCAGCGCGGCGGAGCGCATCCGCGAGGCACTGAAGCTGGTGCCGGTGATCGTGGAGCGGCGCTGAGCTCAGAAGGTGTGAATGAATTCGGCGTGACCGGGCAGGGCGCCAACCCGGCCAATCTAGGCGCAAAGCACAGCCGTAGCTCGGGCTACGGCGAGCATTTGCAACGACGAGTGGGCGGGTTTTGGCACCCTGTGCGGGCATGGTGGATTCCGCTCAAACCTTCTCAGGCCTGGGCGTAGCGCACGCGGTACTGGCCGCCGCCCGCGATGAAGACCGCGAGCTTCGACAGCTCGCCGGGCCCGCCTTGCAGCGCCAGGACCTGGGGCGAGCCCATCAGGTCGTCCGACGCACCCGAGGCCGTCAGGAGGGCCGTCGACAGCGCGTTCTTGAACACCTGGGCCATCGCACCGGTGATGGCGCTGTTGACGAGCGTGGCGCCGGTCTGCTGGAACTGCTGCAGCTTGGTGTCCAGCAGGTTCTTGATCATCCCCCGCTCGACGGCGGAGACGTCCAGGCCTTCGTCTTCCTCGACCATGGCCGACAGCGCCACCGTCTTCGAAGGCGTGAGGCCGAGGCCGTCGGCCACCGTCTCGTTGACCGTCCAGATCTCGCCCTTGTCGACCTCGTTCTCCCAGTTGCCCTGGCGGGTCATCTTGAACCGGCTCTCGCCGGTGACGAGGTCACCCACGTAGGTGAAGAAGTAGGGGCTTTCGGCACCGGATTCGTTCGTGTCGATCGCGCAGTGAAAGCGCTTCAAAATCAGCTTGGCCATTTCCACATTCCTTGAGTGATAGTAAGAAGAAACCGGTTTCGAGCACCGGCACCACAAAGGTAGGAGCGGCCACCCCACGGATGACCCACCGATGCTGCGGCGGCCCACCTTCCTGTTAGGGGAGCCGTCAGGGGAGACACATGGCGACGATGACTCCGAATGAAGCGCAGGCATGGCTGGCCGCCCACGGGCCGGCACGCTGGCGGGCCTGGGATGCCCCCGCACTCGAAGCCGCCTGTGCCGCCGTGCCGGTGCAGGCGCTGGCTGACTGGCCCGACGTGGCGCGCTGGCGCGCGATGGCTGCATCGATGCGCGAGCAGGCCGATGCGCTGGCTGCGCTGGAGCTGGCCTGGCAAGGGCACGTGTCGCAAGGCCGGGCGGCGCAGGCGAGCGCCGACGCGCACATCGCACTGGCGCTGTGCCTCATCGACATCGGCGCGATGGACCAAGTGACGACCTGGCTCGAGCGAGCCCGCCAGGCAGACCCTGCCGAGGCCCAAGACGAAACGCTCCTGTGGCGGCACCTGGGCCGGTTGGCGCGCTCGGTACTTGCGCCTGAAGAGCCGCTGGACACCACCGCCTCGCTGACCTGGCTGCAGGCACAGCTGCAGCCGCTGGCCCACATGCTGGGGCCGGACGAGAAGCTGATCGCGGCGCTGGTGCTGGCGAACTACCACTTCGTGCAGCAGCGCTACGAGCAGTTCGACCTCATTGCCACGCAGGTGGAAGAGCCGGCCACCTTCGAGCAGGCCTCGCCGCTGATGCGCAGCCGCTGGTGCTACACGGTCGGCTTTGCTCACTACCAGCTCGGTGCCGCCGAGCGGGCCGAAGCGCACTGGCAGCGCGCGCTCGGCCTGGCCGGCCGGCACGGCCTGCCCAGCGCGCAGTTGATGGCATCGCTGGCCATGTTGCGCCTGCTGCTCGACCGCGGCCGGCTCGACGAAGTGGAAGAGATCGAACGTGGCGTGCAGCCGCAGTGGGGCGCCGGGCGCACCACGCAGCTCATCGAGCTGCAGCAGATGCGCGCGCGGCTGCAGCTGCTGCGCGGCCAGCCGGTGCGCGCGCAGGCCACGCTGCGTGAAGCGCTGGCACTGGCCGAGCAGAGCGGCCTGAGCATGCCTGAACGGGCCTCGTGCCTGACCGATTTCGCGCAGGTGCTGGTGGCCAACGACAACCTGGCCGAGGCCACCGCGCTGCTCGAGCGCCTGGCACGCGAGCATGCCGGCCGCGACAGCGAGGTCTACCGCTGCCTGCACGCGCTGCTCGCCGCCTGGCAGGCCCGCGATGCCGACCCGGATGCGAGCCGCGCCTTCCTGGCCGATGCGCTCACGCGCGCCCAGCAGGTGCGCTACACGATGTTCTTCCGCTTGCTGCCCAGACTTGCCGCGCAGCTGTGCGCCTTGGCGCTGCGCTGGCAGGTGGAGCCGGTGTTCGTGCGCGAAGTGGTGCGTTCACGCGCGCTGGCCGCGCCGGCCGATGCAGATGAACACTGGCCGTGGGCCTTGTGGTTGCGCCTGCTCGGCAGCTTCGATCTGCACCTGCATGGCGAACAGCCGCTGCCGCGCAGCGGCAAGCAACAGCAGAAGCCGCTGGAGCTGCTGCGCCTGCTGGGCTGCACCCGTTCGCTGTCGGCAAGCGTGTCGGCCGCAACCTTGGCGCTGTGGCCCGACGCCGAGGCCTCGGCCGCACGCAAGAGCCTGGAGGTGACCGTGCAGCGCCTGCGCAAGCTGCTGGGCGACGACACGCTGGTGCGAGTGAACGACGGCCACGTGTCGCTCGACACCGCACGCGCGAGCTCCGACGTGGCGCAGCGCCGTGCGCTGATCGAGCGGCTGCAGCACCTGGCCATGCAGCCGCGCGCCGGCTCGGCGCAGGCCGAGGCGCTGCAGCATGAAGCGGCGGCGCTGGTGGCGCGCATCGTCGCCTGCCACGCGGGGCCGCTGCTGCCGGGCGCCGTTGAAACACCCTGGCTGCTGGCCGAGCGCCAGCGCTGCGAGCGTGAGATGACGCGCGCAGCACACGCCGCCGCGGTGGTGATGGAAAGCGCCAGCGTGCCCAGCGGCCCGCGCCAGCTGCTCGAGGCGGCCTTGCGCGACCTCGAGCGCTGAGAGGCGTGAAGGGCCTGCGACGCAGCGCGAAGACCGCGCTCAGCCGGCCTTCACCACCAGCTGGTTGGGCGCCAACCCGGCCTTGGCGAAAGCCTGCTTCAAGGCCGCAGCGCGCGCCCGCAGCAGCGCTCGCGCGCCGGCGCCGGTGAGGCCGTCTGTCGATATCTGCAGGTTCAGCACCGCCTTCGGGCCAAGCGCCTTGACCTCACGGGCCACTTCAGCGATGGCAACTTCACTGGCGGCCGTCAATGTCTTGCCGTCGAATTCGATCTTCTGAACCGCCGGCGCCACCTTGTCCAACGGCACGCCAGCGGCATGGACGATGCCCCAGTTGCTGACGCAGGGCGTAGGGCACGCCGCCAGGCCGGCGGCCGGTGCAAGACCGGCAAGCACCGCTGCCAGCAGGCAGGCGCGGGTGAAGAGAACCGGGTAGCGGCGCAAGGTCGTGGATCGCATGTCTGTCTCCCTGTGGTGGCCGAACGAGGTTCGAACACTAGGAAGCCCCGGCGCAATGTGCCATCCCTAGCAGGGTGTCAGCGCCCGCCGCCCACGTCGAGCAGCGCGCCGGTGGTGTAGCTCGCGGCGTCCGACAGCAGCCAGACGACGGCCTGGGCGATTTCATCGGCGCTGCCGATGCGCTGCATGGGCACTTGCGAAACGGCCGCGCCCAGGCGCTCGGCCATGCCGCCCGACGCATGGATGTCGGTCTCGACGAGACCGGGCCGCACACCGTTGACGCGTATGCCTTCGGCCGCCACCTCGCGGGCCAAGCCAAGGGTGAAGGTGTCGATCGCGCCCTTGCTGGCGGCGTAATCGACATAGACGCCCGGCGAACCCAGCTTGGCCGCCATGGACGACAGGTTGACGATCGCCCCACCCTGCCCGCCATGCCGCGTGCTCATGCGCCGTATGGCCTCGCGTGCACAGCTGAAGCTCTCGAACACGTTGACCTCGAACATGCGCCGCACGCGCTCGATGCTCATCTCGTCCACGCGCGCGGCCGCGTCCACCACGCCGGCGTTGTTGACGAGGCCGCGCAGGTGGCCGAGCTCGCGGTCCACGGTTTCGAACATCCCTCGCACTTCGTCGTCGTTCGCCACATCGGCCCGCACCGCGATGGCTCGCCGACCGAGGGCCCGCACGCCTTGCACCATGGCTTCGGCGGCCTCACGGTGGCGGTTGTAGTTCACCGCGACGTCCCACCCCTCTTGCGCGCACAGCAGTGCGCACGCTGCGCCGATGCCGCGGCCCGCACCGGTGATGAGCACCGTTTTCATGCGCTGCCGGAAGCGGCTGCCAGCTGGCGTTCGTAGAACGCGTGGTCACCGGCGCTGAAGCAGCAGAAGATCACTTCGTCCATCGCACGCTCGTCCTGCATGACGAACTCGCGCACGGTGGCGATCGCCAGCAGCGCCGCGTCGTCGAACGGGTAGCCGTAGATGCCGGTGCTGATGCACGGAAACGCGATGCTGCGCAGGCCGTGGCGCTGCGCCAGCCCGAGGCTCGTGCGGTAGCAGCTCACCAGCAGTGCCGGCTCGCCGTGCTGCCCGCCGCGCCACACCGGCCCCACAGTGTGGATCACGTGCCGCGCCGGCAGGTGGTAGCCGCGCGTGATGCGCGCCTCGCCGGTGGGGCAGCCGCCGAGCAGCCGGCACTCGGCCACCAGCTCCGGCCCGGCCGCCCGGTGGATCGCCCCATCGACCCCGCCGCCGCCCAGCAGCGACGAGTTGGCGGCGTTGACGATGGCATCGACGGCCAGCGTCGTGATGTCGCCTCGGAGCGCGCGCAAGGTGGTGGGCATGCGGGCGATGATAGGCCTCGCCCCGAGTGCTGCGCCACGCTGCCGCCCGCAAGAAAGCCCGCGGAATCCGCGGGCTTGTGACGCACGTCGTGACGCCGTTCAGGGCCGCCAGGTCCAGGCCGTCTTCTTGTTGATGTCGGTGGCCGAGCCGACGGTGGAGGTGGCGTCCACGTATCCGGAGCGGTTGCCCGCACTGAGGTTGAGGCCTGCGCCGCGGTACTCGACGTCGCCGTACAGGTTCAACGTGCCCGAGGCACCCTGCCCTGCATCGAAGAAGCCCAGCGGGTACATCGTGGTGCGCACCTGCGCGGAGCCGGACACGGTGAAGGCGTTGTTGCCCCACAGGCTGCCCGTCGTGCCGACGACGCTCAGGCCGCCGACGGTGCCGCCGGTGACCGAGCCATTGGCGATGATGGCCTGGTCTTCGATGCGCGCAGTGCCGCTGGCCTGCGCGCCGGGCAGGATGGTGGCGTAGGGCCCGACGTACACGCTGGCCGGCGTGCCCGACGGCGCACAGCCGCCGCCGTTGGCATGGCGCACCGTGCCCGTGGGGCATGCGTCGCGCTGCCCGTTCTGGAAACCCTGCGGCCAGGCGTTGGCCAGCTCGATCATGTACGGGTAGCGCCAGATCGTGCCGTATTCCTGGTCCCAGGAGATCGACTTGAAGACCGAGGGAGTGGCCGCCACCACCAGGAACAGCGGCTCGCCGGGGTTGACGCGGAAGGTGAGGTTGGCATCCAGCCCCTTCTGCAGCGCGCTGTAGCGGGCCGACGTGAACTGCGTGTTGGTGGCCACCAGCCCCCAGCGGAAATCGGCGTCGGAGCCGGCCTGGTTGATACCGCGGAACTTGACCGTGACGGTGGTGGCGCCGCTCGTGGGGTACAGCCGCACGACGTTGTAGCCGAAGCGCTGCGGGGCCCCGTAGAACGGCGACACGAAGCGGCGGTTGGTGGCCCAGTTGCCGTCGAGCGCCTCCAGCGGCATCAGCCGGCGCATGCGCTCGGCCTTGTCGGTGAGGGTGATGTTGCCGTAGCTGTTGCGGAAGGCCTGGGGCGTGGCCTTGTAGTCCCACACCACGTTGTGCATGGCCCAGTCGCCGATGAAGTCGTTGAGCTGCGAGAGCGTCCACCCACGTGACTTCTGGATGTTGGTGAAGGGATCCGGGCCCGCGGTGGTGAAGATCTGGTTGACGGCCCCGGGGCCGTACTTGTCCTTCAGGAACTCCATGAACTGCCAGTTGCAGTAGCGGTCGCGCGTGGAGCCGAGGTACAGGTGCGGGGTGTTGGGCAGCATTTCCGTGCAGTGCACGTCGCCCTGGAACCCGGGGATCTGGTGCGCCACGTAGTTGGCATGGCTCTCGCGGATCCAGCCACAGGTGTTCACCTCGTCGCAGGTCATGCCGCCGTTGAAGTTGGTCCAGCTCTGCCAATCGTGGGTGAACTCGTGCGTCAGGCCCCAGACGTCCTTGAGCGCGTTCGGCCCGATCCACATGCCCGGGTGCTGAAGTCCCTGCCGGTCCACCCAGGCATTGGCGTTGAGGCCCCAGTCGGAATGAAGGTGGATCGCGGGCTTGATCTTGTCGGCCCTGTTGAAGAACAGCTCCTCCATCAGGAGGTTCGAATTGAACAGGTTCTGCCAGACCGTGTTCTCCAGCGTGTCCACGGCCAGGGCGAGATCGGCTTCGGAAATCGTCTCGTCCGAATAGAAGGCGAAGTGGGCAGACTCCTTGATCAGCTTGAACTGCGATTGCGCCGGGTCGGGCCCTGCAGCCCGCCAGGTGCCGGGTGTCACCGGAGTCTTCGCCGTGGCGCCTGCTGCGGCCCACGTGGTGTGAGTCGTGCCCAGGTCGACCACCGGCGTAGGAACGGGTGCCGGCGTGGGGGTTGTGGTCGGCGTGGGGACCGGTGTCGGGGTGGAGGTCGGTGTCGCGGTCGGGGTTGGTGCGACGGTCGGGACAGGCGTGGGCGTTGGCGTGGAGGTCGGCGCCAGCGTGGGAGTCGGTGTGGGTGTCTTCGTCGGCGTTGGGGCGGGCGTTGCCGCCACCGGCGCCGGCGTGGGCTCGGCCGACCGGGAAGCGTCGTCCGCTCCCCCGCACGCAGACAGCAGGCACAGCAGCGCCGGGACCGCGAGATATGAAGCCACTGGCGAGGTTTTCAGCATGTCTTGTCTCTTCATTCGCGTCTTCATGGATCGGTCCCCGAGGCATCGCTTGCCTTTGGCGCTGTGCGCTCGTCGGCGCAGCAAGGGGGCGCGCCAATGTAGGTCATGCATCGAAGAGATTCGTGGCGGACTCCTGACCAAACGGTGCGTATGCGATGCGCTCTGTTACTGCGAAATGCAAGGGTCTATGCGGAAAGCGGCAGTGCCCATGCGATGAATCGGCCGTCCCGCGGCGTCACAAAGGTCAGCCGCAGCAAAGATTGCTTATGGGTTCCGCAACATCGTTACACGGCGAGGTTCCCGTGCGCGGTGCGGCCACTGACACGAATCCGTCATACGGCGCTGTATCGCGTTACGCACAATCGGCGCGGCCGGCCCACGGCCGCTCGCCTCTCCTCCACACAAAACACCCCCGGAGTACCCATGGCCAAGGATTTCGATCTGATGGAAGACAGCAACCCCTCCAGCAATCCGACGATCCACGAGGTCTCGGACCCGCAGCGCCGGCGCGTGCTGCGGGGCGGCCTGGGTGTCGCGGTGGGTGGTCTGCTGGCACCGCTGGGTGGTGCGCTGTCCGGCTGCGCCACCACCGGCGCTGACGCAGGCGGCCCGCTGCTGGGCTTCAAGAGCGTGCCCATCTCGACGGCCGACACCGTCGTGGTGCCCGAGGGCTACGTCGCCGAGGTGATTGCGCCCTGGGGCGACCCCGTGGGCCTGTCGGGCGACCTGCCCGCGTTCAAGGAGGACGCGAGCAACACCGCCGCCGAGCAGGAAGCCCAGATGGGCATGCATCACGACGGCATCCATTACTTCGCCCTCGAGGGCTCCAACGTCGGCTTGCTGGTGATGAACCACGAGTACACCGACGACGGGCTGCTGCACACCGACGGCATGAAGACCTGGACCCCCGACAAGGTGAAGAAGGCGCAGGCCGCGCACGGCGTATCGGTGATCGAGATCGCCCTCAAGGACGGCCGCTGGACGGTGCAGAAGCCCTCGCCCTGGGCACGCCGCATCACGGCCACCACGCCCATGGCCGTGAGCGGCCCGGCCGCCGGCCATGCGCTGATGCAGACCAAGGCCGACCCCGGCGGTCGCCGCGTGCTGGGCACGCTCAACAACTGCGCCAGCGGCATCACGCCCTGGGGCACGTACCTCACCTGCGAAGAAAACTTCATCAACTATTTCAACGGCCCCGACGCGCCCGATGCGCACCAGCAGCGATGGGGCCTGCGCAAGGGCGGCGCGGGCGGCTACCGCTGGCACGAGCACGACGAGCGCTTCGACGCCGTCAAGAACCCGAACGAGCCCAACCGCTTCGGCTGGGTGGTCGAGATCGACCCGATGAACCCGAGCTCCACGCCCGTGAAGCGCACCGCGCTCGGCCGCGCGGCGCACGAGGGCGCCACGGTGGCGGTGACCAAGGACGGCCGTGCGGTGGTGTACTGCGGAGAGGACTCACGCTTCGAGTACATCTACAAGTTCGTCAGCCGCGACAAGATCGCACCCGGCGGCGCGCGCGAGAACGCCGGGCTGCTGGACCACGGCACGCTGTACGTCGCGAAGTTCGAAGCCAACGGGCGTGGCCGCTGGCTCGCGCTCACCCATGGGCAGGGGCCGCTGACGCCCGCCAACGGCTTTGCCGACCAGGGCGAGGTGTTGATCAAGGCCCGCCAGGCCAGCGACCTGCTGGGGGCCACCAAGATGGACCGGCCCGAGTGGATCGCCGTCGATGCGCAGCGCGGCGAGGTGTATTGCACGCTCACCAACAACTCCAACCGCGGCGCGGACAAGCAACCCGGCGTCGACGCCGCCAACCCGCGTGCCAACAACACGATGGGCAACATCATCCGCTGGAAGGAAGACAGCGACTTCCACGCCGAAACCTTCCGCTGGGACCACTTCGTGCTGGCCGGCGACCCGGCCAACGAACGCGCCGATGCCAAGGGCAACGTCAAGGGCGATGCCTTCGGCTGCCCCGACGGCCTGTGGATGGACCGCCGCGGCGTGCTGTGGATCGAGACCGACATGTCGACCTCGGCGATGGGCAAGGGCGACCTGGCACGGCTGGGCAACAACGCGCTGCTGGCCGCCGACGTGCGCACCGGCGAGATCCGCCGCTTCCTCACCGGGCCGGCCGGCTGCGAACTCACCGGCGCCACCGGCACGCCCGATGGCCGCACGATGTTCGTCAACATCCAGCACCCCGGAGAAACCGCTTCGGAGCGCTCTGACCCCAGCGAGCCGACCAAGGTCTCCAAGTGGCCCAACGGCGGCCGGCCGCGCTCGGCCACGGTGGTGATCCGCAAGCGCGACGGTGGGGTGATCGGGACCTGAGGGCCCGAAGAAGTGCGCCGGTCGGGGCTTCGCCTCAGCCGGCGAACAGATGCGCCGGCGCGCCGCGCTCGCTCACCCGCACCGCGAACAGGGCGCCGGCCAGCGGCTCGCGCGCCAGCTGCTCTTCGCTCAACCCGAACCGCGCGCTGGTGATGAACAGCGTGCGCAGGTCCGGGCCGCCGAAGGCGACGTTGGTGATGTGGCTGGTGGGCAGCTTCACGCGCAGGAACTCCGCGCCGCTTTGCGGGTCGTGGCAGGTGACGCAGGCGCCGCCCCAGTGGCAGATCCACAGGCGGCCGGCCGCGTCGGTGGTCATGCCGTCGGGGTAGCCGTCGGCCTCTTCGAAGCGCAGCCACAGCCGCTGGTTCGACAAGGCACCTGAAGCCGCGTCGAAGTCAAACGCATGGATGCGGCGCTCGGCGGTCTCGTTGAAGTACATGGTGCGGCCGTCGGCCGACCACGTGGGGCCGTTGGTGACGGCGAAGCGGGCGTCGAACACACGCGTGCAGCGGCCCGGGGCGTCGAAGCGGTACAGCGCGCCGGTGGGGGCCTCGCAGGCGAAGTCCATGGTGCCGCCCCAGAAGCGGCCTTGCGCATCGCACTTGCCGTCGTTGAAGCGGTTGCCGGTGCGTTCGGGCTCGGGTTCGTCGAGCCTTTGCAGCGTGCCGCTGGCGGGGTCGAAGAAGGCGAAGCCCCGCTGCAGCGTGACGATGAGGCCTGGCTCTTGCGCGCGCTCGGCCACGGCCGAGATGGTTCCTTCGAAGCGCCACTCACGCTGCTCGCCGCTGGCCGGCGTGTAGCGGTACAGCCGGTGTTCGAGGATGTCCACCCAGTAGAGCACCTGCTCGCGCTGCGACCAGCAGGTGCCTTCGCCCAGCGTGGCCCCGGCGGGCCACACGCATTGCGGCTCGCTCAGCAACCGGAGGGTGTCAGCCAGCATGGAGTCGCCTTCATCTGCAGAAGAAAAGGCCGCGCTTTCGATGGACTCGCTGAAGGTGCCTCTGAAAGAGGGTCGAAGAAACGAGGCACCTCAGTGCGAGTCGCGCGGGATGTCGGCGCCGCTGGCACCGACAAGAAAGTCGAGGTCCGCGCCCAGGTGGGCCTGCTGCACGTGGTCCACGTAGAGCTTGTACCAGCCGCGCTTGGGCCGCTCGGGCTCGACCCAGGCTTCGCGCCGGCGCGCCAGCTCTTCGTCGCTCACCTCCAGGTGCAGGCGGCGCGCGGCCACGTCGAGCTCGATCACGTCGCCGTTGCGCACCAGGGCCAGCGGGCCGCCGGCCGCCGCTTCGGGCGAGGTGTGCAGCACCACGGTGCCGTAGGCGGTGCCGCTCATGCGCGCGTCGGAGATGCGGACCATGTCGGTGATGCCCTTGCGCAGCACCTTGGGCGGCAGCGGCATGTTGCCCACCTCGGCCATGCCGGGGTAGCCGCGCGGGCCGCAGTTCTTGAGCACGAGCACGCAGGTCTCGTCGACGTCGAGCGATTCGTCGTTGATGCGCTCGTGGAACTCTTCGATGCTCTCGAACACCACGGCGCGGCCACGGTGCTTGAGCAGGTGGTCGGAGGCCGCCGAGGGCTTGATCACGGCGCCGTCGGGCGCAAGGTTGCCGCGCAGCACGGCGATGCCCGCCGCCGACTTGAAGGGCTGGTCCAGCGGGCGGATCACCTCGCGGTTCCAGCACGGGGCGTTGGCGATGTTCTCGCCGATGGTCTTGCCGTTCACCGTGGGCGCTTCGAGCTCGAGCAGGTGCGAGATCTCGCGCATCACCGCGGGCAGGCCGCCGGCGTAGCAGAAGTCCTCCATGAGGTACTGACCCGAGGGCTGCAGGTTCACGAGGCAGGGTACTTCGGCGCCCAGGCGGTCCCAGTCGTCGAGCTTGAGGTCCACGCCGATGCGCCCGGCCACCGCCAGCAGGTGGATCACCGCGTTGGTGGAGCCGCCGATCGCCGCATTGGTGCGGATGGCGTTTTCGAAGGCGGTGCGCGTGAGGACCTTCGACATGCGCAGGTCTTCTTTCACCATTTCGACGATGCGCCGGCCGGTGAGCTGCGCGAGGCGGTTGCGGCGCGTGTCGGCCGCCGGAAGGGCGGCGTTCTCGGGCAGCGACATGCCCAGCGCCTCGACCATGCTGGCCATCGTGGAAGCCGTGCCCATGGTCATGCAGCTGCCTTTGGAGCGGTGCATGCAGCTCTCGGCGGCGGTGAAGTCTTCCTTCGTCATCTCGCCGGCGCGCACCATTTCGCTCATCTTCCACACACCGGTGCCGGAGCCGATGTCCTGGCCGCGGAACTTGCCGTTGAGCATGGGGCCGCCGGACAGGCCGATGGTCGGCAGGTCGCAGCTGGCCGCGCCCATGAGCAACGCGGGTGTGGTCTTGTCGCAGCCCATCAGCAGCACCACGCCGTCGATGGGGTTGCCGCGAATGGATTCCTCGACGTCCATCGACGCGAGGTTGCGGAACAGCATGGCCGTGGGCCGCAGCTGCGTCTCGCCCAGGCTCATGACCGGGAACTCGAGCGGGAAGCCGCCCGCTTCGTACACCCCGCGCTTCACGAACTCGGCCAGCTCGCGGAAGTGGCCGTTGCAGGGCGTGAGCTCGCTCCAGGTGTTGCAAATGCCGATGACCGGGCGGCCATCGAGCAGATCGTGCGGGTAGCCCTGGTTCTTGATCCAGCTGCGGTGCACGAAGCCGTCGCGGTCGTCCTTGCCGAACCAGGCCTGGCTGCGGCGCGGCGGCTTTTTGGCATCCATCGTCGTGTCTCCTCGCGGGCGTCTTGCTCTCTTGACGGGGCGGATGCTACGGCCGCACACTGATATTGGAAAAATAAAGAAATCGGCATGTGACATGCCAAAACTCGTATAGCAGTTGCCGCCGGGCCGCCCCAAGGCGACGACTCAGGGGGGCTGACGCCCAGGGCGTCCTGGGGGCAAAAGGAGACAACCATGAGCTTTTCCCCGGCCACGACCGGCCGTTACCCCAGCCTGCAAGGCGCTCGCGTGTTCGTGACCGGAGGCGGTTCCGGCATTGGTGCGGCCATCGTCGAAGCGTTTGCGGTGCAGGGCGCCCACGTGGCGTTCGTCGACGTGGCCGAGGCCGCGAGCCGCGAGCTCGCAGGCCGGCTGGCCGAAGCTGGCCTGCCCGCGCCGTGGTGGCGCCGGTGCGACGTGAGCGACATCGCGGCCCTGCAGGCGGCAATCGCCGATGCGGCCCAGGTGCTCGAAGGCGACTTCGACGCGCTGGTCAACAACGTGGCCAGCGACGACCGCCACACGCTGGAATCGGTGACGCCCGAGTACTACGACCAGCGCATGGCGATCAACGAGCGCCCGGCGTTCTTCGCCATCCAGGCGGTGGTGCCGGGCATGAAGCGGCTGGGCGGCGGCTCGGTCATCAACATCGGCTCCACCGGCTGGCAGCGGCGCGACGGCGCCTACCCGTGCTATGCGATCGCTAAGTCGTCGGTCAACGGGCTCACGCGAGGGCTCGCGGCGCCGCTGGGCGAGCACCGCATCCGCATCAACACGGTGTCGCCCGGCTGGGTGATGACAGAGAGGCAGCGCAAGCTGTGGCTCAACCCCGAGAGCGAACGCGAGCTGATGCGCGCCCAGTGCCTGCCCGACAAGCTGCAGCCGCACGACGTGGCGACGATGGTGCTGTTCCTCGCCGCCGACGACAGCCGGCTGTGCACGGCCCAGGAGTTCAAGGTGGATGGTGGGTGGAGTTAGCGGATCGTTGAGAGCGCCCCCAGGGCCGGGCTGCGCCCAGCCCGCCCCCCGCGGGGGTCAAGGAAACTTGGGGCGGCCCGGCGTTTCCTTGTGAGCGAATGCATTCACCGCGGAGACGCGAGAACGCGGAGGACCGCCGAGGGAAAGCTTGCTATTTCTCCGCGAGCCTCCGCGTTCTCCGCGCCTCCGTGGTGAAGAACGACCTGTCAGGAGGCGCCCAACGTCGGACTCAGGGCGAGGCCTGCGTGTTGCCGTATTCGGCGAAACGGTTGCCCTCGGCGCTGAATGCACGGCCCGAGGTGGAGTTGCCCCATGGGTCGAGCGTTCGGATGTGCGAGCCGAGGGTGCTGTTGCGCACCAGCGCCTGGCCGTTGGGCGAGGTGCCGGCCACGTAGGTGCCTTTGGGCACGCCTTCGTCCCACGAACGGCCGAAATAGATGGTGTTGGCCACCGCGCCCGCGTCTGCGGTGAGCTGGCTCGCGTTCACGAGCATGCCGTAGCGGTTGTTGGGCATCGTGCTGGGCGCGAACATCGTGGTGACAGGCAGTTCGGTGAGCAGGCGCGTGCTCAGGAAGTGGATGCGGCACTGGTCGAACACCATCACTCCGTCACCGAAGATGAAGTCGGTGTCCCCCTCGACGTAGCTGGCCTTGAAATAGGCCCGCATCACACTGTTGACCGATACGGACGTCACGAGCGGGGAGTCCTTGGTGCCCAACTTGGACCTCACGAGCAGGGTGTCCTGGTTGCCCAGCACGCGAACGTTTTCGAACACCAGTTTGTCGCCCAGCGTCATCAGCGCCACGGCCTGTGCACCGCCAGAGCGCGAAGCACCGGCCGGGTAGCCGGCGCCGTGCGTCACACCGGCCATCGCGTCGTTGGCGAAGCTCACGTTCTTGGCCTGGAACTCGTTGCTGTAGATCGCCACCGTGGCGCTGCCGCCGGTGCCGTAGGTGGCGCCATCGATGTTGGGGAAGCACGGGTTGCCCGAATCGACGTTGGCCGTCTTGGCCTTGCCGTTGTAGTTGCCGTTCACGATGACGACCTCGCTCGCATCGGCCGAGGTGCCGTACAGCGTGAAGGGCGCCTTGTCGATGGCGCACACCACTTCGCGGTAGGTGCCGGGCTTCACGAGGATGTACGCGCGCGTGCTGCTCGCGCTGGCCGCGGGCACCGCGTCGATGGCCGCCTGCACGGTGGTGTGCGTGCCGCTGCCGTCTGCCGCCACGGTAAAGGTCGGCGTGAAGCCGGCCACGTCGCCGATGGCTGGGGGCAGCCAGTTGTCGGTGGTGAGGCCTTCACCGTCGGGGCCGGTCAGCGTGCCGGCCTGGGCCAGGTACTTGGCCACGGTGTAGTCGAGTGCCTGTGCATCGCTGAACTGCGGGCGGCTTGCCGTGCTGGCTGGTGCAGCGGCCGCCGTGGACTCCGGGGTCTGGGGCGAATCCTCGCCATCGTCACCGCCGCAGGCGGTCGCGAGGGCAGCCAGGCTCAACAGCAGGCTGAGGGAAAGTTTTGCTTTGGTCGACATATCGGATTTCTTTTCGTTGACTGACGACGGTGCGCCCAATGGGCACCGCCGCATCCCTATGCGAAAAGGCCGGCTGCTGCCGGCCTTTTCGCACCCGCATTGTCAACGAGGTGCCCGAGCAGTCGAGGCGCGCACCACCAGGCGCGGCGCAGAGGTCGTGCGCACCGAGGCCGGTGCGGTTTCGCCCTGGTGGCGGATCATGTCCATCATCATCGCCACCGCGAGTTCGGCGGCTTCGTCCGTGGGCACCGACACGGTCGTCAGCGCGGGACGCACCTGGTGAGCGAGCTGGATGTCGGTGATGCCGATGACCGAAAGGTCTTGCGGCACGTCGAGGCCCAGGTCGGCCGCGGCCTGCAGCACGCCGATGGCCGGCAGGTCGTTCGACACGAAGATGGCCGTGAGGTCGGGCACGGCCGCGAGCAGCGCATGGGCCGCGCTGCGGCCAGCGTCGATGGTGTCGTGGCCGAAGTGCGCGGCAGCCGGGTCGTGCGCAATGCCGGCACGTTCGAGCGCCTCGCAGAAGCCGCGGTAGCGCCAGATGTGGTTGCCGCTCGGCTCGCTGCCCACCACCGCGCCGATGCGCTGGTGGCCGAGCTTGATGAGGTGTTCGGCGGCGATCACGCCGGCGCGCTGGAAGTCCACCGCCACGCAGGGCAGCGCGGGCGGTTCGTCCGGCTTTTCCCACATGCACAGCACGACCGGCACGCCGCGCTGGCGCAGCGAAAGCAGCTCGTCGATCTGCACGAAGTCGGCGTTCATCACGAGCACGCCGTGCGCCAGCGAGCCGCCCACGGCGTCGAGGTAGGCCTTTTCCTGCACGGGGTCGTCGTTGGTGTTGCAGACGATGAGGAAGTAGCCCAGCTTGCGCACCGCCTGCTCGGCCGCGAGTGCGAACTCCGGGTAGAACGGGTTGGCGATGCTGGAAACGACCATGGCGATGGTCGAAGGCCTGCCCTCGACCAAGGCGCGCGCGTTCAGGTTGGGCCGGTAGCCCAGCTCTTCCACCGCGGCCAGCACGCGGGCCCGCGTGGCCGCGCCCACCTTGCCGCGCCCGCGCAGCACGTTCGAGACGGTGGCCGCGGTAACGCCCGCGTGCTGTGCGACTTCGACGATGGTGGTCATGTCACAGCGCGCCGGCTCCCGAGGCGGCGCGGCACAGGTGGATGCTCGCGGCCTCGCCATTGGGCGCGCGGTAGCTGCGCAGCACGGCTTCCTGTGCGGCCCCGACGCGCGACTCGGGCAGCAGCGCGACCACGCAGCCGCCGAAGCCGCCGCCGGTCATGCGGGCGCCGCCCTCTTTGCCGATGGCCTGCTGCAGCAACTCGACCAGCTGGTCGATCGGGGGCACGGTGATCTCGAAATCGTCGCGCATCGAAATGTGGGAATCGGCCATCAGCTGGCCCATGGTCCGGAGGTCGCCGCTGGCCAGTGCCTGCGCGGCGTCGAGGGTGCGCTGATTCTCGCTGACGACGTGGCGCGCACGGCGCAGCACCAACGGCTCGAGCTCGTGGCCGCGCGCGGCCAGCACTTCGGGCGTCACGTCGCGCAGAGCCTTCACGCCCAGGGCGGCGGCAGCGGCTTCGCACTGGCGGCGGCGCGTGTTGTATTCGCTTTCGACCAGCCCACGCTGCACGCGCGAGTCCACGATCATGACCGCCACGCCCGCGGGCAGCACGACCGGCTTCGCTTCGAGCGAGCGGCAGTCGATGAGCAGCGCGTGACCCGTCTCGCCGCGTGCCGAGATGAGCTGGTCCATGATCCCGCAGTTGCAGCCGACGAAGCGGTTCTCGGCGGCTTGCGCGATCAGCGCCATGGTCGTCGGGTCGAGCTCGTCGAAACCCTGCAGGGTCTTGAAGGCCTGGATCAGCGCCACCTCCAGCGAGGCTGAAGACGACAGGCCGGCACCAGAGGGCACGTCGCCGGCCACGGCAAGGTCGAGGCCGCGCAGCGGCAGGCCGTGCGCGAGCAGGTGCTTCACCACGCCGCGCACGTAGTTGGGCCAGCGCGCGTCGGCACGCGGCTCGATGGGCGCGTCGAGCACGAACTCGTCGATCTCGTGTTGCCAGTCGGCGGCCACCACGCGCACCCGCGCGTCGTCACGCGGTGCGGCGGCGACCACCGTGCCACGGTCGATGGCACAGGGCAGCACGAAGCCGTCGTTGTAGTCGGTGTGTTCGCCGATCAGATTGACGCGGCCGGGGGCCTGCACGAAGCGTTGTGGCGAGCGCCCGAAGGCGCGTTCGAAGGCCTCGCGGGCCGTGGTGAGGACAGTGGGGTTTGAGTTCATGTGAGGCGTGCAGTCGGTGCGGCTCGAAGCCTGTTGAATTCATTCACCCGCAGGCGCCGCAGCCCAGCGGACGCCGCGGAACCGGCTTTGCCGGGGCCGCTGGCGGCGCCCCCTTGAGGGGGAGCGCCGAAGGCGCTACGGGGGTGGGTCACGTCCGGCTGTAGTGGACGTCGGGCAGCGCGCGCAGCATCGCGGCTGCCTGTTCGGGGGTGAGGTCGCGCTGTGCTTCGGCCAGCATCTCGAAGCCGACCATGAACTTGCGCACCGAAGCCGAACGCAGCAGCGGCGGGTAGAAGTGCGCGTGCAGCTGCCAGGGTGCGGCGTTGTCCGCATCGAACGGTGCGCCGTGCCAGCCCATCGAGTACGGGAACGAGCAGCGGAACAGGTTGTCGTAGCGGCTGGTCAGCTTCTTCACGGCCAGTGCGAGGTCGGCGCGCTGCGCGGTGTCGAGTTGCGGCAGGCGCTGCACTGCGCGGCGCGGCAGCAGCAGCGTCTCGAAAGGCCAGGTGGCCCAGAACGGCACGATGGCCAGCCAGTGCTCGGTTTCGACGACGATGCGCTCGTTCGACAGGAGCTCACGTTCGACGACGTCGAGCAGCAGCGGGCGGCCATGCTCGGCGTACCAGGCGCGCTGGTGCTGGTCTTCGGCTGCGGCCTCGTTGGGCAGGAAGTCGGTGGCCCAGATCTGGCCGTGCGGGTGCGGGTTGGAGCAGCCCATGGCCGCGCCCTTGTTCTCGAACACCTGCACCCAGCGGTATTGCCGGCCGAGCTCGGCACTCTGCTCGCACCAGGTATCGACCACCTGCTCGATGGCGGGCAGCGGCAGCTCGGGCAGCGTGCGTGCGTGGTCGGGCGAGAAGCAGATCACGCGGCTGGTGCCGCGTGCGCTCATGGTGCGCCACAGCGGGTCCGCCTGGGCCGAGGCGGCCGCCGGCGGCACTTCGGGCATGAGTGCGGCGAAGTCGTTGGTGAAGACGAAGGTGCCGGTGTATTGCGGGTTTTGCTCGCCGGTGACGCGCTTGTTGCCGGCGCACAGGTAGCACTGCGGGTCGTGCGACGGCCGCACGCTGGTGTCGGGCGCTTCCTGCTGGCCTTGCCAGGGGCGCTTGGCGCGGTGTGGAGAGACCAGCACCCATTGCCCCGTCAGCGGGTTGCGGCGCCGGTGCGAGTGCTCCGCGGGATCGAAGAACGTGTGATCGGTCATGTTGCAGTGTCGTCGTAGCCGTTCGGATTGCGGGACTGCCAGCGCCAAGTGTCTTCGCACATGCTCGCCAGCTGAGTGGTTGCGCGCCAGCCCAGCTCCCGCTCGGCATGCGCGGGGTCGGCCCAGCAGGCGGCCACGTCGCCCGCGCGGCGCGGCGCGTTCACGCGCGAAAGGGCAAAGCCGCAGGCGCGCTCGAAGGCAGCCACTACCTCCAGCACGCTGTGGCCGCGACCGGTGCCGAGGTTGTAGCAGTGCAGGCCGGCGCGGCCGTGGGTATGGCGCAACGCGGCGAGGTGGCCGTCTGCCAAATCCATCACGTGGATGTAGTCGCGCACGCCGGTGCCGTCGGGCGTGGGGTAGTCGGTGCCGAACACGGAGAGGCGTTCGCGCTGGCCGGCCGCCACCTGCGCGATGTAGGGCATGAGGTTGTTGGGCTCGCCGCGCGGGTCTTCGCCGATCAGGCCGCTCTCGTGCGCGCCCACCGGGTTGAAGTAGCGCAGCAGCGTGGCCGACCAGTCGGCGTTGGCGGCTACGAGGTCGGTGAGCACCTGCTCGACCATGCGCTTGCTGCGGCCGTAGGGGTTGGTCGGCCCGGTGGGTGCGCTTTCATCGACCGGCACACGCTCGGGGCTGCCGTACACCGTGGCCGACGAGCTGAACACCAGCGTGCGCACGCCCGCGGCATGCAGTGCCTCTGCCAGCACGAGACTGCCGTGCACGTTGACGTCGTAGTAGGCGAGCGGCTCACGCACCGATTCGCCCACGGCCTTCAGGCCCGCGAAGTGGATCGCCGCCTGCACCGGGTGGCGCGCCAGCGTGGCGGCCAGCAGCTCGCGGTCGCGCACGTCGCCTTCCACCAGCAATGGCCGCTTGCCGGTGAGCCTGGCGATGCGGTCCAGCACGGCGGGGCGGCTGTTGGCGAAGTTGTCGAACACCAGGGGTTCGATGCCGGCCTCGATGAGCCGCACGCAAGTGTGGCTGCCGATGTAGCCGGCACCGCCGGTGACGAGAACGCGTTGGATGGTGCTCATTCGATGCTCCAGGCCGCCACCTCGGCGGCGCGCAAACGCGGCCCGCCGAGCAGGAAGTTCGCGCCGGCCGGTGCCGGCACGTCGGACTCGCCAGGACCGTAGTGGATGGCGAACTGCACGTTGCCGCGGCGGCGCAGCCGCAGGCCTTCGGGCAGCTCGTGCGTGGTGAGGCCGGCGGCTTGAGCTTCTTCACGCAGCCAGTGGCGCAGCAGTGCGTCGTCCAGCCAACCGGCGAAGTAGCTCGTGCGGCCATGACGCAGGCGGGCCGGGTGGCCGTCGGCGAAGCGGGTGTCGACGGTTGCTGCCGGCGCCGGCTCCACGAGGTCACGCCAGCGTGTGGCATGGCCGACGACCTGCTCGCCCACCAGCACGGCTTCGGCCGCACCGGGGCGCAACGATTCGACACGGGTCACGCGCATGGGCAGCAGCGCGGCCAGCGGGCCGGGCGGCAGCATGTCGGGCAGCGCGAAGTCGGCGCTCTTAGAGCCGCTGCGCGGCCCCAGCACGACGTGTGCGCCGCTCGCGTGCAGGCGCTGCGCGAAGTCGGCCGTGGCGGTGGCCAGCGTGGGCACCACGACCAGCGAGCGGCCCGAGAAGTCGGCCGACGCGGGCACGATGTCCACGTCCAGCCCGAGCCGGCGCAACGCGGTGTACCAGGCGAAGACGAGCGCGAAGTAGTCGAAATCGGCGCCGTGCGGCTGGATCTGCGTGACCCAGCGCGTGGCGTAGTCGAACACGAGCGCCACCGGCGCCTTGTGCATGGCTTGCGCAGGCACGCGCGACAGTTCATCGGCGACCTGCTGCGCCTCGGCGCCACCCAGGTCGAGCCGGTGGTCGGAGGTGTTGAGGCCCGAGTGCATCTGCTCCTGCGCGAACGGCGCCTGCCGCCAGCGAAAGTACGACACCAGCTCGGCACCGTGCGCGAAGGCCTCCCACGTCCAGGTGCGCACCATGCCGGGCAGCGGCGCGGGGTTCCACGCTGCCCAGTTCACCGGCCCGGCCTGCTGCTCCATCACCCACAGGCGCCCATTGCACAGGCCACGGTAGAGGTCGTGGTGGAAGGCGGCCACGTCGGGGTGGCCGCTGCGCATCCAGCGCACGCGCTCGTCGTCGGGCACGAAGCGCGCTGTCTCCGTGGCCCCCAGCGGGTAGCTGTCCCATGCGGCGATGTCGAGGTCGCACGCGACTTCGTGGTGCTCGAAGTCGCCGAAGAAGCCCATGAAATTGTGCAGCACCGGCCGCCCCGGCGCGTGCTTGCGCAGCAGCTCGACCTGCAGTCGGTTGAAGCGCCGCACCTCGTCTGAAGCGAAGCGGCGGAAGTCCAGCGCGTGGATGGGGTTGGCCTGCGCAGGCAGGTCGGTGGGAAAGCCGATCGCGTCGAAGCCCGGGTACTCCATGCTCCAGAACACGTTGCCCCAGGCGCGGTTGAGCGCGTCGATGCTGCCGTAGCGCTCGGCGAGCCAGCGGCGAAAGCCCCGCAGCGCCGAGGCCGAATAAGACAGCGTGGTGTCGTGGCAGCCGTATTCGTTGTCCGTCTGCCAGGCGACCACGGCCGGGTGCTTGCCGTAGCGCCGCGCCATCGCCTCGACGATGCGGCGGCTCGCGGCGTGGAAGGGCTCGCTCGAGAAGCAGTAGTGGCGGCGCGAGCCGAAGGCCTTGGTGCGGCCGGTCGCGTCCACCGGCAGGACTTCGGGGTGCTGCTGCACCAGCCAGTGAGGCGGCGCCGCGGTCGGGGTACCCAGCACCACTTCGAGCCCGGCTGCGTGCAGCGTGTCGATCGCCTCGTCGAGCCAGCCCCACTCGAACACGCCGGGCCGCGGCTCCAGCTTCGCCCATGCGAACTCGGCGATGCGCACGACACGCAAGCCCAGCTCGGCCATGCGCCGGGCGTCTTCGGCCCAGGCCTCCCGCGGCCATTGCTCGGGGTAGTAACAAACGCCCAGCCTCATCGGGTCTCCATCCGTTGTCGTCGGTTAGGTTAAACGATAAACCTCCATAAAACCAGATCACTCAATGCTTGTCAAATCGTGAAAAAGCCCAGCAGAAGCCAGAACTCCGTCATAACTCACAGGGATTCCCCCTATTGGCTCACTGCCCTCGCGCTGAAAAACTTCGCAACAAGATTAAACGCTTAACCGCCTACCTGACCCCGTGACGGCCACCATCACCCTTCGCCTGCCCGGCGCACCTGCCTCCGTCGAACGCGATTTCCTGCGACTCGGCGAGCGGCGCGCATCCGACGGCCGCTCGCTTTTCGTCAACAGCCGCTACCTCGAACGCGACGGCCGCCCATGGCTGCCGGTGATGGGCGAGTTCCATTACTCGCGCTACCCGGCCGGCGAATGGGAAGCCGAGCTGCGCAAGATGAAAGCCGGCGGCATCGACATCGTGGCCAGCTACGTGTTCTGGAACCACCACGAGGCAACGCCCGGTCGCTTCGACTGGACCGACCGGCGCGACCTGCGCCGCTTCGTCATGCTGGCCGCCAAGGTGGGCCTGGACTTCTACCTTCGGCCCGGCCCGTGGGTGCATGCGGAGTCGCGCCTCGGCGGCTTCCCCGGCTGGCTGGCTGAAAGCGGCTGCACGCTGCGCAGCAACGACCCGGCCTACCTCGGCCACGTCGAGCGTTTCTACGGCGAGATCGGCCGCCAGCTGCAGGGCCTGATGTTCCGCGACGGCGGCCCGGTGATCGGGGTGCAGCTCGAAAACGAATACGACCGCACCGGCCCGGGCGCGGGTGCCGAGCACATTGCCGAACTCAAGCGCCTGGCCATCGCGGCCGGGCTCGTGGTGCCGGTCTACACCGTGACCGGCTGGCCCACGCTGGACATCCCGCCGCGCGAAGTGCTGCCGGTGTCGGGCGCCTATGCCGACGGCTTCTGGCAGGGCGACGCCGGGCCGCTGCCGCCTTCGGGCGTGTTCCTGTTCAACACCAGCCGCTCGATCGGCGAGATGGGCAACGTGGGCGGCACGCCCGCGGCCGGGCTGATCGACAAGGCGCACTACCCGTTCTTCCTGGCCGAGGCCGGCGGCGGCATGCACGTCTCGTATCACCGCCGCCCGGCGGTGCAGACCGACGACGTGGCCGCGACCGCGCTGGTGCAGGTGGGCTCGGGCGCCAACCTGTACGGCTATTACATGTATCACGGCGGCAGCAACCCGCCGGGCGATGCGCGCCTGCAGGAGACGCAGGACACCGGCTACCCCAACGACGTGCCGGTGCTGGGCTACGACTTCCGCGCACCGCTGGGCCAGTACGGCCGGGCACGCCCGTCGTGGGGGCGGCTGCGCACGCTGCACCAGTTCGTTGCCGCCTTCGGCGACGAACTCGCCACGATGGACGCGGTGCTGCCCGACGGCGCAGCGGCCGACCCCGCCGATGCCAGCCAGCTCCGCGTGGCCGCACGCGGCATCGGTTCGAGCGGCTTCCTGTTCGTGAACAACCACGTGCGCCATCACCCGATGCCCGGCTTCGAAGGCGTGCGTTTCGAGGTGTGCACCGGCGACGCCGTGCGCCAGGTGCCGAGCCGGCCCGTGGACGTGAAGAGCGGCGCGTATTTCATCTGGCCGCTCGACGCTGCCATCGGCGCGGCATGCCTGCGCCACGCCACCGTGCAGCCGCTCACGCGCTGGCAGGAAGGCGCCGCCTGGACCTGGGTGGCCTTCGCGCTGCCGGGCCAGCCGGTGGAGCTGTGCTTCGATGCCGCCACGCTGCGCGAGATCGACGCGCCGGGCGCGGCACGCGAGCAAGGTGCCGGCGAAGTGCTGCTGCGCTGGCCCGAGGGCATGACCGCACCGCGCCGCGTCATGTTCACCGACGCGCAGGGCGTGTCGCACACCCTGGTGCTGCTCACGCGTGACGAGGCCGACCGCTGCCAGCGCCTGCAGCTGCTGGGCCGCGAGCGCATCGTGCTGTGCGAACACCTGATGTACCCGCAAGGCGACACGCTGGTGATCGACGCCCCGGCCGATGCGCCGGCCAGCGTGGCCCTCTTCCCGGCCGACGACCTGCAGGCCGAGTCCATGCAGGACAACGGCTTTGCGCTGCTGCGGGTCACGGCCACGCACACCGGCACCGCGCGTGCGAGCTGGAAGGTGCTGGCCGACCGCCAGGAGCCACCGCCCGTGCGCCTGGGCCCGGTGATCGCATGGCGCCGCCGCGCCGTGCCCCTGGCACCCGACGATGCCGAGTACGAGCGCTATGCCGCACGCGTGCGCCTCGACCTGCACGACACGCCGGCCGATGGAGCGCGCGTGCTGCTCGAACTCGACTACGTCGGCGACACCGCACGGCTGTATGCCGACGGCGTGCTCGTGGACGACCACTTCAACGACGGCGAGCCCTGGACCATCGGCATCGACCGCTTCGCGGGCAACGGCCAATGGCCGGCCTTCGAGCTGCATATCGTGCCGGGCCGCGCGGGCCTCCCCGTGTTCCAGGAAGAGACCGCGCGTGCACGCCTGGACCAATCGTCGCGTGCAGCCGAGCTGCGCGCGGCACGCATCACCCTGTGCCGGCCACGGCGCATCGAGCCGCGCCTCCTGGCGCGTGCAGGAGCCTGAACATGGCCGGCATCGACCTGACCCAGATCGGCAAGTCCTACGGCGGCGCCGACATCGTGAGCGACGTCACGCTGAGCATCGCCGACGGCGAGTTCTGCGTGTTCGTGGGCCCGAGCGGCTGCGGAAAATCCACGCTGCTGCGCATGGTGGCGGGGTTGGAGGACATCACGCGCGGCGAGCTGTACATCGGCGGCAAGCGCGTCAACGAGTTGGCGCCCTCGGAGCGCAACGTCGCGATGGTGTTCCAGAACTACGCGCTGTACCCGCACATGGACGTCGCCTCCAACATGGCCTTCGGCCTGCGCCTGGCCGGCCTGAAGCGCCCCGAGATCGACACGCGCGTGCGCCGCATCGCCGAGCTGCTGCAGATCACGCCGCTGCTCGAACGCAAGCCGCGCGCGCTTTCCGGCGGGCAGCGCCAGCGGGTGGCGATCGGCCGTGCGCTGGTGCGCGACCCCGGCGTCTTCCTGTTCGACGAGCCGCTGTCCAACCTCGACGCCGCGCTGCGCATGCAGACGCGCGTGGAGATCGCCAAGCTGCACCGCCAGTACGGCCGCGCCAGCACGGTGTACGTGACGCACGACCAGGTCGAGGCCATGACGCTGGCCGACAAGATCGTGCTGCTGCACACCGGCGAAGACGTGCAGCGCCACGGCAGCATCGCCCAGGTGGGTGCTCCGCTGGAGCTCTACAACACGCCGCGCAACCTGTTCGTGGCCGGCTTCATCGGCTCGCCGAAGATGAACCTCGTCGCCGCGCAGGTCGCGGCCTGCTCGCCCCAGGGCGTGCGGGTGCGCACCGCAGACGGCCACGAAGTGACGGCCGCCGTGGAGCCCGGCAGTCTGCGCGCAGGCGATGCGGTGACGCTGGGCATGCGGGCCGAGCACCTTTCGCTGTGCGACGCACCGGCCGCCAACACGCTGCCGTGCCGCGTGCAATGGGTCGAGCGCCTGGGCGACGCGACCTATGCCTACCTCGAAGGGCCCGGCACCGCGCAGCTCACCGTGCGCCTGGCCGGCGACCACGCCGCTGCCGTGGGCGACGCCGTGCGCCTGCAGGTGCCGCCCGGTGCCTGCCATTTGTTCGACAGCCAAGGCATGGCGCGTCCGCGCCTGCGCCTGCCTCATCACCACCAAGACGCCACGCAAGGAGACAAAGCATGTCTGCACTGAACCGCCGCCGCGCCACGCGCGCACTGATCGCCGCCGCCGCGCTGGCCGCCCTGGGTGGCGCCGCGCATGCGCAGGGCAAGGGCTCGCTGCTCATCTGGATCAACGGGGACAAGGGCTACGAAGGCATCGCCAGGATCGGCGAGAAGTTCGCCAAGGACACCGGCATCGCGGTGAAGGTCGAGCACCCCGAAGACGCGATCGCGAAGTTCGAGCAGGCCGCGGCCGCCGGCAAGGGCCCCGACATCTGGATCTGGC
Source organism: uncultured Rivibacter sp. (assembly GCA_946480925.1). Next base: position 21,032 of record CAMLLU010000012.1, on the reverse strand, counting down.
CGCACGACCGCGCGGGCAGCTGGGTCAGCGCCGGGCTGATCTCACCCGTGACGCCGACCAAAAAGACCGTCGACTCCATCGACCCGCTGGCCTGGAAGGCCTGGAACATCGGCGGCAAGACCTGGGGCTACCCGCTGTCGATCGAGGCGCTGGCGCTCATCTACAACAAGGACCTCGTGCCCACGCCGCCGCAGAGCTGGGACGAGGTGATCGCGCTCGACAAGAAGCTCACGCCGCAGAACAAGCGCGCCATCATGTGGCCGATGACCGAGATCTACTACTCCTACGGGTTGATCTCGGCGGGCGGCGGCTATGCCTTCAAGCGCAACGCCGACGGCAGCTACGACCCGCGCGACACCGGCGTCAACACCCCCGGGGCCGTGCGCGGCGTCGAGACGCTGGTGAGCCTCATCAAGGGCGGCGTGATGCCACGCACCGCGAGCTACGCGGAGGCCGAGGCCGGCGTCAACGAAGGCCGCATCGCGATGACGATCAACGGCCCGTGGGCCTGGAACAACCTCAAGAAGAGCAAGATCAACTTCGGCGTCGCGCCCTTCCCCAAGATCGACGGCAAACAGGGCGGCCCCTTCGTCGGCGTGCTCGGCGCCATGGTCGCCAGCGGCAGCAAGAACAAGGACGTGGCCAACGAGTTCCTCGAGAACTACCTGCTCTCGATGGAGGGCCTGAAGGCCATGAACGCGCACGTGCCGCTGGGCGTGCCGGCCAACAAGGCCTACTACAACGAGCTGAAGGTCGACCCGCTGATCGCCGGCACCTACGCCGCCGCGCAAAGCGGCACGCCGATGCCGAACAACCCGGAGATGACGCGCTTCTGGTCGGCCATGCAGGCCGCGCTGCTGAACATCACGCAGGGCCGTGAGACCGTGAAGGACGGCCTCGACCGGGCCGCCAAGCGCATCAAGGGCGGCGAGTGACCACTGCGACGACCACCTTGCGGCGATCGCCGGTCCACCTGACGCTGGCGGCGTTGGGTGCACTGGCGGTGCTCGCCGTGCTGGCGCTGGTGACGCTGCTGTACACGATGCGCCAGCACGGCTGGGCGATGGCCCTGCTCGCGCTGCTGGGCGTCGCGGCCTGGGTCTACACCTCGCCGCGCCTGTATGCCTGGCGCTACGTCGTGCCCGGCGCGTTCGCGGCATTGGTGTTCATCGTGTTCCCGATGGCCTACACGCTGGCCATCAGCTTCACGAACTACAGCTCCGAGAACCTGCTCTCGTTCGAGCGCTCCACCGAGGTGCTGCTCGGCCGCACCGACACCAGCGGCACGCCGTACACGCTGCGCGTGCAGGACACCGACAACGGCCACCGCTTGTGGCTCACCGCAGAAGACGGCACGAGCTACGCCTCCACGCCCGTCAGGCTCGGCGACAAGGCACAGCGCATCGATCTGAAGCCGCAGCCCGCCGATGAGGCGATGGAGGCGCTGCCGCTGAAAGATCTCATCGCGCTGCAGCCCGCGCTCAAGCAGGTGACCGCCCGCATGCCCGACGGCAGCGAACTGCACTCCACCGGCCTGCGCAGCTTCGCCGCCAGCCGCCCGACCTACGTGCGCAATGCCGACGGCACGCTCACGCGCAGCGAAGACGGCGCCGTGCTGCGCGCAAACTTCGACTCCGGCTTCTGGGAGCTGCCCGACGGCAGCCGCGTCGAACCCGGCTTCCGCACCGAAGTGGGCTGGCGCAACTACGTGCGCATCTTCACCGACCAGCGCTTCTTCGAACCCTTCGCGCGCGTGTTCGGCTGGACGGTCACCTTCGCCACGCTCAACACGCTCATCACCTTCGCGATCGGCGTCACGCTCGCCGTCGCGCTGAACTGGGACGCACTCAAGGGCCGCAACTTCTACCGCGTGATGCTGTTTCTGCCCTACGCAGTGCCGGCGTTCATCTCGATCCCGGTGTTCCGCGGGCTCTTCAACGAAAACCTGGGCGAGATCAACCTGATCCTCGACCACCTCTTCGGCATACGCCCCGGCTGGTTCTCCGACGCGACGCTGGCGCGCGGCATGGTGCTCGCGGTCAACGCGTGGCTGGGCTACCCGTACATGATGATCCTCGCGATGGGGCTCATCAAGGCGATCCCCTCTGACCTGTACGAAGCCTCGGCACTGGCCGGCGCGGGGCCGATGACGAACTTCTTCCGCATCACGCTGCCGCTGATCGCGCGGCCGATCGCGCCGCTGCTGATCACCTCGTTCGCGTTCAACTTCAACAACCTCACGCTGATCGCGCTGCTCACCGCCGGTGCGCCGGACTTCCTGGACACGCAGGTGCCCGTGGGCGCCACCGACCTGCTGGCCTCGTACACCTACCGCATCGCCTTCCAGGACTCGGGGCAGAACTACGCGCTCGCCTGCGCCATCTCGTCGATCGTGTTCCTGATCGTCGCGACGCTCGCGCTCGTGAACCTGAAGGTCTTCAAGGTCGGCAAGGAGGAGCGCTGAGATGCAACCCCGATTCATTCACCGCGGAGGCACGGAGAACGCGGAGGACCGCAGAGAAGGGCTGTATTCCTCCGCGAATCCTCCGCGCCCTCTGCGCCTCCGCGGTGAAGGATGTTGGTCTTCGCTGCGTTTCACGCGTTCGCGGTCCGTGCAAAGCACCAAGGAGATCCATGCATGGCCATCGTCCTGAAGAAGTCCCACCGCTGGCGCGTGCTGCTCGTGCACGTGCTGCTGCTCTCGTTCATCGCGATCACGGTGTTTCCGTTCCTGATGATCCTGTCGATCTCGCTGCGCCCGGGCAACTTCGCCGGCGGCCAGCTGATCCCCACGCACATCAGCTTCGAGCACTGGAAGCTCGCACTCGGCATGAGCTACCTCGACGCCGACGGCCAGCTCGTGAAGCCGCCCTTCCCCGTGCTGCAGTGGATCTGGAACTCGCTGAAGGTCTCGTTCATCGCTGCCACCGTGTCGCTGGTGCTCTCCATCACCAGCGCCTATGCCTTTGCCCGCATGCGCTTTCGCGGCCGTGATGCGACGCTCGCTGCGCTGCTGCTGCTGCAGATGTTCCCCTCGGTGCTGGCGCTGGTGGCGATCTACGCGCTGTTCGACCGCATCGGCGAAGTCATCCCCTGGCTCGGCCTCAACAGCCACTGGAGCCTGGCACTGGCCTACACCGGCGGCGTGGCCCAGCACATCTGGCTGATCAAGGGCTACTACGAAAGCGTGCCGCGCGAGCTCGAAGAGGCCGCCGCGGTGGACGGCGCCACGCCGATGCAGGCCTTCCTGTACGTGCTGCTGCCGATGGCGATGCCGATCCTCGTGGTGGTGTTCGTGCTCGCCTTCCTGGGCGGAATGATCGAGTACCCCGTGGCCTCGGTGCTGCTGCACGACGAACAGAACCTCACGCTGGCCGTGGGCTCGCGCCTCTTCCTGTTCAACCAGCGCTACCTGTGGGGCGACTTCGCCGCCACGGCCATCCTCGCCGGCCTGCCGCTGACCCTGCTGTTCCTGGTCACCCAGCGCTGGCTCGTCTCCGGCCTGACCTCCGGTTCCGTCAAGGGCTAGGACATGACCCACCCCCGTAGCGCCTTCGGCGCTCCCCCTCAAGCGGGGCTGAGCCCGGACACAGGAGGTCCAGTGGACCTCCTGTGCCTGGCGAAGGGCCGGGCCACTGGCCCGGCGCGGCCTGCAAGGCACGCCAGCGGACCGGCAAAGCCGGATCCGCGGGGGCCGCTTGGCTCGGCTCGGGCATGCACCGAGAAGAGCTCTTCGGCACGGTGAAAGGCTGAACTGATGCTCCCTTCAAGGACCTTTTTCGCCCTTCGGATTAATCGTTTTACCCACCGGCGGCACGGCCGCCTCGTTCCTGCTGACACCTCACTTCAACAAACCGTTCTCGAGGAGAGATTGACCATGCAAAGCCAACGTGCCCACTTCCCGCTGCGCGCCTGCGCGGCGGCCACGCTGCTCGCCCTGGCCGGCGGCGCCCAGGCGCAGTTCAGCACCGACGGCTACTTCCGTGCCGGCACCGGTGCCGGCGTGAAGAACAACTCGGCCGCCTGCTTTGGCTTGGCCGGCGACAGCCTGAAGTACCGGCTCGGCAACGAATGCGACAACTTCGTCGAGATCAACCTGAAGAACACCGTGAAGGTCGGTGGCCTGCAGTTCAGCGGCAACATCATGCCGGTCTACTGGAGCCAGGCGCAGGAAACCGCGAACCCGACCAGCCTGGGCCAGGCCTTCATCGAAGGCACCGGCTTCGACTTTGCCCCCGGCGTGAACATCTGGGCCGGCAAGCGCTATTACGGCCGCAGCGACGTCCACATCACCGACACCAAGTACACCAAGCTCGACGGCACCGGCGGTGGTGTCGACAACATCGACCTCGGCTTCGGCAAGCTCGGCGTGGCCTACTTCCGCCGCGACACCGGCTTTGCCGGCTGGGGCACGGCCTCGCGCCTGAACGTGGAGTTCAGCACCAGCAACGTCAACCCGGGCGGCTGGCTGCGCGTGCTGGCCACCGGGGTGGACAGCGAAGACATCGTCGACAAGGACGGCAACGCGCTGGAAGGCCGCAGCGGCAGTGCGCTGACGCTGCAGCACCACCAGCACAACCTGTTCGGCCTGGGCGGCGGCAACACGCTGTACCTGCAGTTCGCTCGCGGTTCGGCCGGCCTGGACGGCAACTTCCAGAACGCCTTCAGCGGCAACGGCAACGACTGGATCGACACCGACCCGACCACCGGCGAGGCCTGGCTCGAAGAGCACCGCGCGGTCAAGCGCACGCGCATCGCCGACGCCTTCACCTGGCAGGTCGGCAACTTCGGCGGCCAGGTGCTTGCACACCTGCAGGAAGACGACAACAACCACTACAAGACACGCTCGACCTCGCTCGGCGGCCGCGTGTCGTATGCGTTCACGACCAATTTCAAGCTGGTCGGCGAAGCCGGCCTGTCGGAGAAGAAGCCGGGCAGCGCCGAGAAGCAGCGTCTGGCCAAGCTGACGATTGCACCGACGGTGGCCATCGGCAAGGGCTTCTGGGACCGCCCCGAGCTGCGCCTGTTCTACACGCGTGCGAAGTGGAACGACGCCGCCGCGGCCGACACCACCAACAACCTGCCCACCGGCCGCACGAGTGCCAACCGTTACGGCGTGCAAGCCGAAATCTGGTGGTGATCATCAAAAGCTCCTTCTCCCGCTTGCGGGAGAAGGCGGGGGATGAGGGCCTGCGCGTGACCCTCACCCCAACCCTCTCCCGCCAGCGGGAGAGGGAGCCACTTCACGGCACGTTTCTCTAGGAACAGACATGCGACGTCTTCATCACTGCGCGGCTGTCGTGCTCGCGGCGCTCGGGCTGCTGGCCTCCACCGCCGCATCGGCCGCCGACGCGATCACCGTGCAGCCGGTGGCCGACCTGCGGCCGGACTTCATCATGGGCGCCGACATGTCCATGCTCGACCAGCTCGAGCGCAACGGCGGCCGCTTCTACGGGCTGGACGGCCAGCGCGGCGATGCGCTGCAGATCGTCAAGGACAACGGCGTCAACTGGGTCCGGCTGCGGCTGTGGCACACGCCGGTCAACGAGTCCGACGTGATCGAGGGCGGGCGCACGATCTCGCGCCGCGGCGAGCCGGTGGGCGGTGGCAACAACGACCTCGCCACCACCGTGCGGCTGGCCAGGCGCGCAAAGGCGCTGGGCCTGAAGTTCCTGCTCGACATCCACTACAGCGACTTCTGGGCCGACCCCGGCAAGCAGACCAAGCCGGCCGCGTGGCGCAACCTGAAGGGCGCCGCGCTCGAGCAGGAAGTGCACCGCTACACCACGCAGGTGATGCAGGCCCTCGGCGATGCGGGCGTCTACCCGGACATGGTGCAGATCGGCAACGAACTCAACGGCGGCATGCTCTGGCCCGACGGCAAGACCTGGAAGGAAAAGCCCGAAGAGCAGATCGGCGGCGACGAGGGCTTCGTCGCGCTGATGAAGCAGGGCCTTCGTGCCGTGCGCGAAGCCGATGCGAAGCGCGGCAACGGCACGCGCACCAGACTCATCGTGCACCTGGCCGACGGCGGCAAGAACGAGCTGTACCGCCGCGTGTTCGACCTCTTCCAGAAGCAGGGCGTGGACTACGACGTGATCGGCCTGTCGTTCTACCCCTACTACCACGGCCCCATCGACGACCTGCGCGCCAACATGGACGACATCTCGTCGCGCTACGGCAAGGAGGTCGCCGTGGTGGAAACCGCCTATGCCTACACCACGCGCGACGGCGACGGCTGGCCCAACCTCTTCAACACCGAGATGCAGAAGAGCGTGGGCTACAAGGCCACGATGCAAGGCCAGGCCAGCGTCGTGCGCGACGTGATCGACGCCGTGGCACAGGTGCCGGGCGGGCGCGGCCTCGGCGTCTTCTACTGGGAGCCGGACTGGACGCCGGTGCCGCGCGCCGGCTGGCGCACCGGTGAAGGCAACGCCTGGGACAACCAGGCGATGTTCGACTTCGACGGCAAGGCCCTGCCCTCGCTGGCCGTGTTCAAGCGCGTGCGCGAAGCCGGCACACCGCAGGACGTGCCGCGCCTGCTCCAGGGCGCGCCGCTCAAGCTCACCGCCTTTGCCGGCGAGCCGTGGACGCCGCCTGAATCGGTGCGGCTCGCCTTCAGCGACGACGCCGAACGCAGTGCCTGGATGCAGTGGGACGACGTGCCCAAGGACGCGCTCGCACAGACCGGCCGCTTCACGCTGCGCGGCGAAGCGGTGGGCCAGCCGCTGAAGGTGGAGGCCGTGGTCGACGTGGTGCCGCGCCGCAACCTCTTCGACGACCCCGGCTTCGAGAAAGGCGTGCTGACCGAATGGCAGCTCACCGGCGACACCTCGGCCGCGAGCAACGAACGCAACCCCGGCAACGCCCACGGCGGCCTGCACTCTCTGCACTACTGGAAGGGCGAGGCCTTCAGGTTCGAGGCCGTGCGCAGCTTCACCGGGCTCAAGCCGGGCCGCTACACGCTCAAGGCGTGGTCGTCCGGCGGCGGTGGCGAAAAGGCGCTCGAGCTGTTTGCGCGCGGCTGCGGCGACGCACAACGCCGCGCCGTCGCGATGACGAACACCGGCTGGCAGAAGTGGAAGCAGTACGCGATCACCGGCATTCCCGTCGTGGACGGCGGCAGCTGCACGGTGGGCGTGCTGGTCGACGGCCAGACCGGCAACTGGGGCAACGTCGACGACGTCGAGTTCCTGCGCGAGGAGTAGCCGCACGCAGCCCGACAACACGAAGGAGGGAAAGAACATGCAGGGACGTCTTGCATTGGGAACGCTGCTGCTGGTGGCCGCTGCCGGTGCCGCGCAGGGCAAGGTGATCGTGCGCCAGGAGGGCGAGCAGATCGAGATCGAGTTCCAGCACCGCGATGTGCGCGCCGGCGCCGTGGTGGTGGCGGGCAGCTTCAACCAGTGGTCGCTGTCGGCCGCGCCGATGACGCGCGACGGCGACGGCACCTGGCGCTACGTGTTCAAGGGCGCCAAGCCCGGCGACGTGCTGCAGTACAAGTTCGTGACCGGCACCACGCAGCCGACCTGGGTGCTCGACCCCGAGGCCCCCGACACTGCGGACGACGGGCGCGGCGGCAAGAACGGCCAGGTGGTGGTGCGCCGCTTCCTGCGCAACAGCGGCAGCGCCGCCGACGAGATCCCGGGCGACCTGACGCGCGACGGCGCGGCGGTGGCCGCCAGCGCGACCGCGGTGCCCATTGCGGTGACCAAGCCGGCCGACGGTGCGGCCACGAAGAACGTGTTCCCCGACGCCGGCTTCGAGAGCGGCTCGCTCGACGGCTGGACCATTCGCGGCGAGACCGGGGCGGTGTGGGTCGCACGCGAAGCCGGCAACGCACACGCCGGCGAGCACTCGCTGAAGTACACGCTGGACAAGCCCTTCGCCTTCCTCGCGCTGCGCCGCTTCAGCGGCCTCGCCGACGGCCCCTACACGCTGCGCGCCTGGGCCGCGGGCGGCGGCGGCGAAACCTCGCTGCGCCTGTTCGCACGCGACTGCGGCGGCGCGGCGCTGTCCACCGCGGTGGTCAACACCGGCTGGCGCAAGTGGACGCAGTACACGGTGAAGGGCATCCGGGTGAAAGGCGGTGAATGCACCGTCGGCCTGTACGTCAACGCACCGGGCGGCACCTGGGGCAACCTCGACAACGTCGAGTTCTTTCCCGATGCGACGTGGTCGCGGCTGATCACCGAGCCGGCAGCGCGCTGAAGATGAAACCCCAGTTCATTCACCGCGCAGGCGCGGAGGACGCGGAGGACCGCGGAGAAGACCTGTATTTCTCCGCGAATCCTCCGCGCTCTCCGCACCTCTGCGGTGAAGGAGTTCTGACAGCGTTTCATGCGTCGTGGGTGGCGCGCAGCGCAATGGACCACTAGGATGAAACTGACTTCGTCAAACTGGCGTGAGTTGGACGGCGTAGCCGATCTGCTGCAGCCTGCGGACCAGACGGGTGGCGGTCTTATGGGCGTTGGCACGATCGAAGTGAGCGGCGCCGAGATCGCGGTATTCGGTGCGGTTGCGCAGCATGTGCCAAGCTGCGGTGAGCATCGATGCGGCCACGGCGATGATGGCCTTCTTGGCGCCACGCCTGGCGCGCAGGCGATGGAACTGGGCCTGCAAGTAGCTGCCCTTGACCTTGATGGCGGCCCAGGCGGCCTGCACCATGGTGGTTTTGAGCCACTTGCCGCCGCGGCGCAGCCGGGTGCTGCGCCGCTTGCCGGCGCTCTCGTCATTGCGCGGGCACATGCAAGCCCAGGACAGCAGGTGGCCGGGCGTGGCGAAGCGGCTCATGTCGACGCCGATCTCGGCGATCACGACGTTGGAGCCGACTGCGCTCAGCCCCGGCATCGTGCTCAGCAGCTTGGCGGCTTGTCGAAACGAGTCCAGCCCGAGGCCCACCTCCGTTTCGATGGCGGCGATGGCCGTGTCGAGCGCATCGATGTGGTCCAGGTGCAGCTTGAGCATGAAGCGCTGATGCGCGCTGACGTGCCCGCGCAGCGCTTCGAGCAACTCGGCTCGGCTGGCCTTGACGCGCGTGCTGATGCACGAGGCCAGTCGCTCGGGGTCCGTATGGCCGTCGATGATGGCTTGCAGCACTGCACGGCCGCTCTTGCCCAGGATGTCGCTGAGCACCACGCCGAGCTTGAGGTTCGCGTCCTCGAGCACCTTGTCGATGCGCTGCACGTGAGCGCTGCGCTCGCGCACGAACTGCTTGCGCGTGCGCGTGAGCGTGCGCAGCTCCTGCACCGCCACCGGCGGCACGAAGCTGGCGCGGATCAGCCCGTGCGCCAGCAGGTCTGCGAGCCACATCGCGTCGTTGACGTCGGTCTTGCGCCCGGGCACGTTCTTGACGTGCGCGGCGTTGGCCAGCACCAGCTCGAAGTGGCCTTCGAGCACATGCCACACCGGCTTCCAGTACACGCCGGTGGCCTCCATGGCGACCACCGTGACGCCATGCGAGTCCAGCCAATCGGCCAGCGCCAGAAGACCCGTGGTGGTCGTGGCGAAGGTGCGTACCTCCTGCAGCGCAGGGCCGTCGGCCGCAATGCGCACACAGGCCACCACCGTCTGCTTGTGCACGTCCAGTCCCGCGCAGCGCGGGCAGATGACTTCCATGATCGCCTCCTGATCAAGCCGAAGAACGCGGCGTTATCGGCGTGCGGCCCACGTCATCGAAATCTAGGATGCGTGCTCAAGGGCGCTGAGCCCCAGGCGACAGTGCGGGGTGCTCGTGGAGCCGCGGGTCCCACTGACATACGGGCTTGTCGCACCAAGTTAAAGCCGACCTCTGTGCCGGACGCCGCAACCACCATTACAGCCGCGTTTCATGCGTCGCGGAAGACGCGCAGCGTCATGGAGCACTGACATGAGGTTCACCGCGCCCCAGGCTCCTTCTCCCGCGAGCGGGATAAGGAGCGGCCGCTCCTGGCTCGCAGGCGCCTTGGTAATGGCGCTCACGGGTCTTGTGCAGGCTCAGGACGGCATCGACGAACGCAAGCTCCGCGAAGCCGAAGGCCCGCTGCGCTGGATCCGCCTGAACGGCGAGCGCGCCGAGCAGGCCAAGGCCGCGGTGGCACACAAGCCGGCAGCGCCCGCCGCGGACAAGCCGCAGGCGCCGAAGCAGCGCGCCTCGAAGGTGGCACGTGCGGCATCGGCAGCGTCGGTGGCATCGGCCGAATCGGTGGCCGCGCCGGCGTCCATGCCTGGCGCCGACATGGCCAAGGCTGAACCGCCCGCCGCGCCGGCCGAGGCCGAGCCCCCGCTCGTCACCGAACGCCGCGAGCCGCAGTGGCCCGCCGACCTGATGAACCGGCTACGCCGCGGCCGCGTCGAGCTGCGCTTCACCGTCGCGCCCGACGGCCAGCTCGCATCGGCCAGCGTGGCCGCCAGCAGCAATGCCGCCCTCGAAGCCGCGGCACTGGCCGCGCTGCGTGGTGGCTGGCACTTCGCCCCCACACCCACCGCCCGCTCGGCACGAGTCGAGTTCGGCTTCGACCTCGACGGCCGTGCCAACGCCACCGCGCCCTCAACTGCCGCCGCACCGGCCGCCGAACCGCAACTTGAGCCGCTCGAACAACACGACCCCGAGTGGGACGAGGTACTCGTCCAAAAACTGCGCAAGGGCCGCGTCGCGCTGAGCATCGAGGTCGGCACCGACGGCCAGTTGCGCCGTGCGGAGATCACCTCGATCAGCGACCAGCGCCTCGCCGCCCCCGCGCTGGAGGCCATCCGCCGCTGGCGCTTCGTGCCCCCGGCGCAAGTGCGGCGGGCCTCGATCGAGTTCGGTTTCGACCTCGGCCCCTGAGCGCATGCCACTTCGCGGGCCGTGATTTCTCACCACCACCAAAGGAGACAAAAGGATGACAAAGAAACACAACCTCTCGCGCCGCACCTTCGTGAAGACGGCGGTCGCCATCGCCGCCGGCACGGCCGTGTGGCCGGCGGCGGCGGCCACCTTCGCCAAGGGCGCCGACGTGAGCTGGATCAGCCAGGAGGAGTCCTCCGGCTACGGCTTCTACACCTCAGCCGGCGTGAAGACCGACCCCTTCGTGCTGCTGAAGAACCTGGGCACCAACGCCATCCGGCTGCGCGTGTGGGTCAACCCGAGCGGCGGCTGGTGCAACGGCGCGGACACGCTCTACAAGGCCAAGCGCGCCGCGGCCCAGGGCCAGAAGATCATGCTGACCTTCCACTACAGCGACAGCTGGGCCGACCCGGGCCAGCAGACCAAGCCTGCCGCGTGGTCCGGCCATTCCGTGAGCCAGCTCGTCAACGACGTCTACTCGCACACCTACGGCATCCTCAAGTACCTGAAGGACAACGGCGTGACGGTCGACTGGGTGCAGGTCGGCAACGAGATCAACAGCGGCATGCTGTGGCCCGATGGCCGGGCCTCGGGCAGCGACTTCGCCAACCTCGTGAAGTTCATCAACAGCGGCTACAGCGCGGTGAAGGCGGTGTTCTCCGGCGCCCAGGTCGTGCTGCACCTGGCCAACGGCTACAACAACACGACCTTCCGCTGGTTCTTCGACGGCATGAAGGCCAACGGCGCGAAGTACGACGTGATCGGCATGTCGCACTACCCGAACGCGTCGAACTGGTCGTCGCTCAACGCACAGGTCAACACCAACATGAAGGACATGGTGTCTCGCTACGGCAAGCCCGTGGTGATCGCCGAGATGGGCATGGACTGGCAGCAGGCGAGCGCGTCCAAGTCGATGGTCGCCGACCTGATCTCCAAGGTCAGCGCGCTGGGCAGCTACGGCGTGGGCGTCTTCTACTGGGAGCCGACCGCCTACCCCGGCTGGCAGGGCTACACCTGGGGCGCCGTCGACGGCAACGGCCGATTCACCGCCGCGCTGGACCCATACTGACCCCTGGCGCGCATCACACGCGCGCGAAGGTTTGCGATGACCACCACACCCGAACGCATCGAACTCGAACACCCGCAGGGCCTTGCGCTCACGCTCACCGACCTCGGCGCGACGTGGCTGTCGTGCCGCGTGCCCATGCCCGACGGCAGCCGGCGCGAAGTGCTGCTCGGCTGCCCCACGCCGCAGGTGCAGGCGCAACAGACGGCCTTCCTGGGCGCCACCATCGGCCGCTATGCCAACCGCATCGGCCACGCGCGCATCGCCCTGGGCGAGCGCAGCTGGGCGCTCGAGCCGCAACCCGGCTCGGCGCACCAGCTGCACGGCGGGCCGGGCGGCTTTCATGGCCGGCACTGGCAGGTGGAACGGGCCGACGGGCGGGAGGCGAGCTTCTCGGTCGTCTCACCCGACGGCGACCAGGGCTACCCGGGCCGCATGGAAGCGCGTGTGAGTTATCGCATCGCGGGCCCGCTCGCGGTGGAGATTGCGTTCGAGGCGCGCGTCGAAGGCGCGCCGAGCCCGGTGTGCCTCACGAACCACGCCTACTTCAACCTCGATGCGCAGCACGGCGACGTGCGCGGCCACCGGCTGCGCGTCGCCGCGCAGCACTACCTGCCGGTGGATGCTGAGCTGATTCCGCTGGGGCCCCTGGCCGAGGTGCGAGGCAGCGGCTTCGACTTCCGCACCGCCAAGGCCATCGAGCGTGACTGGCTGCGCGACGACCAGCAGCGACACGGTGGCGGCTACGACCACGCCTTCCTGCTGGACGCCGAATGCGCAGGCACCGCGACACCGGCAGCGATGCTGCAGGCGGCCGACGGCAGCCTGCGCATGCTGCTTTCCACCACGCTGCCGTCACTGCAGTTCTATGCCGGGCAATACCTTGCCGGCGTACCCGACCGCGAAGGCCGCCCGTACGGTGCCTGCGCCGGCGTGGCGCTGGAGCCGCAATACCTGCCCGACAGCCCCAACCACCCCGAGTGGCCGCAGCCCTCGTGCTGGCTGCAGCCCGGCGAGGTGTGGCGGCATCACATCCGCTACGAGTTCGTCACGCAGCCTGGCTAAGGCCCGTTGTGGACCGCGACAAGATGGCCGTGGTCAATGCCCGGCTCGCGGTGCGGGGCCCCGAAGGGCTGTCGATCGCCGATGCGTCGGTGATGCCGCAGGTGTCCAACACGATGGCGCCACGGTGATCGTCGACGAGCGCATGGCGGACATCCTGCTGTCGCGGGGGGGTGTAGGTCTCTAGTCCAACGCACAGCCGTACACCTCACCCGCCGCAGCCTTGATCGCCTCCAGCATCACCGTCGCCGCCGGCGACAGCAGCCGGTCGGTGCGGGTGATGAGGCCGAAGGCGTCCATCTTGCAGGGCAGCTCGATGGGCAGCAGCGCCACCAGCCCGTGGTCGGCGTAGTAGCGCGCCACGTCGGTGGCCACCACGCCGATCAGGTCGCTCTGCTGCAGCATCTTGGTCATGAACAGCAGCGCGGTGGTCTCGATGAGGTTGGCCGGCGCTTCCAGGCTCTCTTCCTGGAACATCAGTTCGAAGCGGTGGCGCAGCACGCTGCCCGAAGGCGGCACGATCCAGCCGGAGCTCACCATGTCGCGCAGCGCCAGGCGCGCCACGCCCAGCATGGGGTGGCCCGGGCGCACCACGGCGCTCACCGGCTCTTCCACCATCGCCTCGTAGCGCAGGTCGGTCTTGTCGTGGCGCTCGAACAGGCGGCCCACCACCATGTCGAGCTTGCCCTGCGCCAGGCGCTCCATCAGCACGTCGCTGGTCTCGATCTGCAATGAGACGCGCAGGCTCGGGTGCTGCTGCTTCACCAGCGCTACTGCGGCCGGCATGAGCGTGAGCCCGGGCGCGGTGATGGCGCCCACGCTCACCTGCCCGTAGCGGCCGGCCTTCAGCGCCTCGATCTCGTCGTGCGCCTGCGAAAGGCTGGCCAGCGCCATGCGGGCGTGGCGGATCATGGTTTCCCCGTACCAGGTGGGCCGCATGCCGCGCGGCAGCCGGTCGAACAGCTGCACGCCCAGCATGTCTTCCAGGTCCTTCAGCAGCTTGGAAGCGGCCGGCTGCGTCATGTTGAGCACCTGGGCCGCGCGGTTGATGTTGCCCTCCTCTTCCATGGCCACCAGCAGCAGGAGCTGGCGGGTCTTCAAACGGGCGCGGATGAACCAGTGGGTGTAGTTGGTCATGCAGAGAGGTAAAGCTGGGGCCGATATCCCAAATCGTATATAGCAACGCGCTGAAAAACTATTAGGCAGTTATCGGTCGCATCCCTACCATGCGCCCCAAAACAGGTTCGCGCGGGCCGCCCAAGGCGGTGGCGATGCGCGGCTGCACAGGAGTGAGACAGATGCGCCTGATCCAGTTTCTCGACGACCAGGGCCAGCGTCGCGTAGGAGCCGTGAGCTCCACCGGCGCGACGGTGCGGGTGGTCGAAGGGTTCGAGTCGACCTATGCGCTGGCCCAAGCGGCCCTCGCGCGCGGGCTGCCGATCGATGCGGTGGCCGAAGGTGCACTGGGCCCCCGCGCCCCGCTGCCCTATGCCGACCTGCTGAGCGGCCAGCGCGTGCTGCCGCCACTCACCCACCCTGACCCGGCGCACTGCCTCGTCAGCGGCACCGGCCTTACCCACCTGGGCAGCGCGGCCACGCGCGATGCAATGCACCAGAAGGCCGCGGCCGACGAGGCCACGCTGTCGGACTCGATGCGCATGTTCAAGTGGGGCCTCGATGGCGGCCGCCCGCCCGCGGGCGAAGTGGGCGCGCAGCCCGAGTGGTTCTACAAGGGCAACGGCCACATCGTGGCGGCACCCGGCACGCCCTTGCATTCACCCAGCTTCGCGCTCGACGGCGGCGAGGAGCCCGAGCTGGTGGGGCTCTACCTGGTCGGCCCCGACGGCACGCCGCACCGGCTGGGCTTTGCCATCGGCAACGAGTTTTCAGACCACGTGACCGAGCGGCAGAACTACCTGTTGCTCGCGCATTCGAAGCTGCGCGCCTGCTCGGTAGGCCCCGAGCTGTGCACCGGCCCGCTGCCGGCTGATCTGCAAGGCGAAAGCCGCGTGTGGCGCGGCGACGAGCTGGTGTGGAAGAAACCCTTCGCCACCGGCGAGGCCAACATGTGCCACACGCTGGCCAACCTGGAATACCACCACTTCAAATACGCGGCGCACCGCCGCCCGGGCGACGTGCATCTGCACTTCTTCGGCACCGCGACGTTGAGCTTTGCCGACGGCGTGCGGGTGCAGCCCGGTGACCGTTTCGAGATCGACCTGCCGGCGCTGGGCGCGCCGTTGAGCAACACGCTGGCTGTGGAGCCCGAAGGCTTTGCACCCGGCCATGTGAAAGCGCTGTGATGCATCGAGACATGAGGCACTCCGTGCCGATTCATCTTTCAAGGGCCGCTGCGCCGGGCCGCCCCAAGCAAGGCCCGCCCCTCCCGGAGGGTCGATCGCCGTACTCGGCGAGCAGGGTGTCGGCATGACTCAGACGTTCAAGAACTACATCAACGGCCGCTGGGAAACCGGCGTGACCATCGGCGTGAGCGAGAACCCTTCGGACCTCGCCGACGTGGTGGGCGAGTTCGCGCGGGCCGACGCTTCGCAGACCGAAGCCGCCATCCGCGCCGCAGCCGATGCGCGCGACAGCTGGGCGCACAGCACGCCGCAGCGGCGCTTCGAGGTGCTCGACGCGATCGGCACCGAGATCCTGGCGCGCAAGGACGAACTGGGCCGCCTGCTTGCGCGTGAAGAGGGCAAGACGCTGCCCGAGGCCGTGGGCGAGGCCGGGCGCGCCGGACAGATCTTCAAGTTCTTTGCCGGCGAGGCGTTGCGCATCCCGGGCGAGAAGATGGCCTCTGTGCGCCCCGGCATCGACGTGGACGTGACCCGCGAGCCGGTGGGCGTGGTGGGGCTCATTGCGCCGTGGAACTTCCCGCTCGCCATTCCCGCGTGGAAGGTGGCCCCGGCGCTGGCCTACGGCAACACGGTGGTGCTCAAGCCGGCCGAGCTGGTGCCCGGCTGCGGCTGGGCGCTGGCCGAGATCATCAGCCGCGCGGGGCTGCCGGCCGGCGTGTTCAACCTGGTGATGGGCTCGGGCCGCCTCGTGGGCCAGACGATGGTGGACAGCCCGCTCGTCGATGCGCTGAGCTTCACCGGATCCGTGGGTGTGGGCGAAGGCATCTTGAAGGCCGCGAGCCAGCGGCGCGCCAAGGTGCAGCTCGAAATGGGCGGCAAGAACCCGCTGGTGGTGTGCGCCGACGCCGACCTGGAACGCGCGGTGGACTGCGCGGTGCAAGGCGCCTTCTTCTCGACCGGCCAGCGCTGTACGGCCTCGAGCCGGATCATCGTGGAGGCCGAGATCTTCGACCGCTTCGTGCGGCGCCTGCGCGAGCGCACCGAGGCGCTGGTGACCGACCATGCCTGCAAGCGCGGCACCGAGATCGGCCCGGTGGTGAGCCAGGCCCAGCTCGAGCAGGATCTTTCCTACATCGAGATCGGCCGCAGCGAAGGTGCCGAATGGCTGTGCGGCGGGGAGCGCCTGAAGCGCGACACCGAGGGCTACTACCTGAGCCCCGCGCTCTTCATCGCGCAGCCCGAGCACCGCATCGCGCGCGAAGAGATCTTCGGCCCGGTGGCCTGCGTGATCCGCGCCAACGACTACGAACACGCGCTGGCATTGGCCAACGACACGGCCTTCGGCCTGTGCGCCGGCATCTGCACCACCTCGCTGGCCCACGCCACGCACTTCAAGCGCCATGCGCAGGCGGGCATGGTGATGGTGAACCTGCCCACCGCCGGCGTGGACTTCCACGTACCCTTCGGCGGGCGCAAGGGTTCCAGCTACGGCCCGCGCGAGCAGGGCCGCTACGCTGCCGAGTTCTACACGACGGTCAAGACCGCGTACACGCACGCCGGGCTGGCCTGACGAGCCTGAACTGAACAGAACAGAGAACCAGAGAGAGAAAAAAGGAGCATCCGCCCGCAGCACTTCCATCCCACCGCGTGCACCGCAACACAACCGCACCGTTCGTCGAGCACAGAGGAGACATCAATGAATCACAACCGACGTACCGTTGTAACCACCCTGGCCGCCGCCGCGATGAGCGCCGGGCTGCCGCTTCACGCATTCGCCCAGCAGAAGAAGATCGTGCTGGGTTTTTCGCAGATCGGCGCCGAAAGCGAATGGCGCACTGCGAACACCGAGTCGATCAAGTCGGCCGCCAAGGAGGCCGGCATCGAGCTCAAGTTCTCCGACGCGCAGCAGAAGCAGGAGAACCAGATCAAGGCGATTCGCTCCTTCATCGCACAGAAGGTCGACGTGATCGCCTTCTCACCGGTGGTGGAAAGCGGCTGGGAGACCGTGCTGCGTGAAGCCAAGGCGGCCAAGATCCCGGTGATCCTGACCGACCGCGCCGTCAACGTGAAGGACGACTCGCTGTGGGTCTCGTTCATGGGCTCGGACTTCCTGGAAGAAGGCCGCAAGGCCGGCCGCTGGCTGCTCGAGAACTACAAGGCCACCGGCGACGTGAACATCGTCGAGCTGCAAGGCACCGTGGGCTCGGCACCCGCCATCGACCGCAAGCGCGGCTTCGAGGAGATCATCAAGGCGCAGCCGCGCTTCAAGGTCATCCGCTCGCAGACCGGCGACTTCACCCGCGCCAAGGGCAAGGAAGTGATGGAAGCCTTCCTGAAGGCCGAGGGCAAGAAGATCAATGTGCTGTACGCGCACAACGACGACATGGCCATCGGCGCCATCCAGGCCATCGAAGAAGCGGGCCTGAAACCGGCCAAGGACATCGTCATCATCTCGATCGACGCGGTGAAGGGCGCCTTCGAAGCCATGATGGCCGGCAAGCTCAACGTCACCGTCGAATGCAGCCCGTTGCTCGGGCCGCAGCTGATGCAGGCCGTGAAGGACCTGAAGGCCGGCAAGCAGCTGCCCAAGCGCATCGTGACCGAAGAGACCATCTTCCCCATGGAAGTGGCCGCCAAAGAGTTCCCCAAAAGGAAGTACTGATGGCCCATTCCCGGGGCGGCGCTGGCGGGACCGGCAAGGCCGGATCCACGGCGCCAACCGGGTTGGGTCTCCGTTGTGAATAGAGGAGCAAGTAAATGAAGCGTTTGATTTCTTTGTTCGCTGCGGGCGCGCTGGTGATGGCCGCCGCGCTGCAACCGGCCGCCGCGCAGGACAAGGCCACCATCGGCATCGCGATGCCGACCAAGTCGTCGGCTCGCTGGATTTCCGACGGCGAGAACATGGTCAAGTACTTCCAGGCCAAGGGCTACAAGACCGACCTGCAGTACGCCGAGGACGACATCCCGAACCAGCTGGCCCAGGTGGAGAACATGATCACCAAGGGCGCCAAGGTGCTGGTGATCGCGGCCATCGACGGCACCACGCTGTCGAACGCGCTGCAGAAGGCTGCCGACAAGGGCGTGAAGGTCATCGCCTACGACCGGCTGATCCGCAACTCCAAGAACGTGGACTACTACACCACCTTCGACAACTTCCAGGTCGGTGTGCTGCAGGCCAACTCCATCGTCGACAAGCTGGGGCTGAAGCAGGGCAAGGGCCCGTTCAACATCGAGCTCTTCGGCGGCTCGCCCGACGACAACAACGCGTTCTTCTTCTACGACGGCGCGATGAGCGTGCTCAAGCCCCATATCGACAGCGGCAAGCTGGTGGTGCGCAGCAAGCAGATGGGCATGGACAAGGTGGGCACGCTGCGCTGGGACGGCGCGGTGGCGCAGTCCCGCATGGACAACCTGCTGTCGGCCTACTACTCGGGCGCACGCGTCGATGCGGTGCTGAGCCCGTACGACGGGCTGTCGATCGGCATCCTGTCGTCGCTGAAAGGCGTGGGCTATGGCTCGCCCAAGCAGCCGATGCCGGTGGTGAGCGGCCAGGACGCCGAGGTCCCTTCCGTGAAGTCCATCCTGCGCGGGGAGCAGTATTCGACGGTGTTCAAGGACACGCGTGAGCTCGCCAAGGTAACGGTGGATCTGGTGGATGCCGTGCTCTCGGGCAAGCAGCCGACCATCAACGACACCAAGACCTACAACAACGGCACGAAGGTGGTGCCCTCGTACCTGCTGAAGCCGGTGAGCGTGGACGCCTCGAACTGGAAGCAGGTGCTGGTAGGCAGCGGCTACTACAAAGAGAGCCAAATCAAGTAAGCAGGGACCAGCTCCTTCTCCTGCTCGGCGGGAGAAGGCGGGGGTGAGAGCGGCGCACTGGCCCCTCACCCCACCCTCTTCCACAGATGGAAGAGGGAGTACGAGACTACGTGCATCCATGAAGGAACCATCGTCCCTGCTCGAAATGCGTGGCATCCGGAAGACCTTTCCGGGTGTCGTGGCGCTCGACAACGTGAACCTCACCGTGCGCGCTGGCGAGATCCACGCCGTGGTCGGTGAAAACGGCGCGGGCAAGTCCACGCTGATGAAGGTGCTGTCGGGCGTGTACCCGCATGGCAGCTACGAAGGCGAGATCCTCTTCGACGGCGTGGAGCGCCGCTTCACCGGCATTGCCGACAGCGAAGAGGCCGGCATCGTGATCATTCACCAGGAGCTGGCGCTGGTGCCGCTGCTGTCGATCGCCGAGAACATCTTCCTCGGCAACGAGCCGGCTCGGCGTGGCGTGATCGACTGGGCAGTGGCTTACCGCAGGACGCAGGAGCTCTTGGCCAAGGTGGGCCTGGCCGAGTCGCCCAACACGCTGGTCACGCACCTGGGCACCGGCAAGCAGCAGCTGGTGGAGATCGCCAAGGCGCTGTCGAAGAAGGTGCGGCTGCTCATACTGGACGAGCCCACCGCCAGCCTGAACGAACGTGACAGCGATGCACTGCTGTCGCTGCTGCTGGAGTTCAAGGCGCAGGGCATCTCCTCCATCCTCATCTCGCACAAGCTCAACGAGATCTCGCGCGTGGCCGATGCCATTACCGTGCTGCGCGACGGCTCCACGGTCGAAAGCTTCGATTGCAAGCGCGAGCCGGTGAGCGAAGACCGCATCATCCGCGCGATGGTCGGTCGCGAGCTGAAAGACCGCTACCCCAAGCGCACGCCGCGCCCAGGCGACGTGGCCTTCGAAGTGCGCGACTGGCACGTGTTCCACCCCATCCACGGCGATCGCATGGTGGTGAAGGGCGTGAACCTCAATGCCCGCCGCGGCGAGATCGTGGGCATCGCGGGACTCATGGGCGCTGGCCGCACCGAGCTCGCGATGAGCGTGTTCGGCCGCTCATGGGGCCAGCGCATCAGCGGCGAGGTGCGCGTGAACGGCCGCACGGTGGACGTGAACACGGTGCAGAAGGCCATCGACGCCGGCCTGGCCTACGTGACCGAAGACCGCAAGGGCCTGGGGCTGGTGCTCGAAGACAGCATCCAGCACAACGTGAGCCTGGCCCACCTGCCCGGCGTGTCGAAGCGTGCGGTCATCGACCCCGGCCGCGAATACGCGGTGGCCAGCACCTGGCGGCGCCAGCTCAACATCCGCTGCGCCGACGTGCTGCAGCGCGTGGTCAACCTCTCCGGCGGCAACCAGCAGAAGGTGGTGCTGGCGAAGTGGCTGTTCGGCAAGCCCGAGGTGCTGATCCTCGACGAGCCGACGCGCGGCATCGACGTGGGCGCGAAGTTCGAGATCTATTCGCTCATGGCGAAGCTGGCCGACGAGGGCAAGTGCGTCGTGATGATCTCATCGGAAATGCCCGAGTTGCTCGGCATGTGCGACCGCATTTACGTGATGAACGAAGGCAGCTTCGTGGCCGAACTTTCGGCTCCGGAGGCCTCGCAGGAATCGATCATGCGCGCGATCATGCGCGCTGCGCAGAAGGACAAAGCAGTTGAGTACCACGCCTGACCACGTCGCCGCTGAGCAGCCTCCGGCTCCTGCCGTCACCCAGGGCAAGCGCTACGGCAGCTTCCTGAAGCACAACATCCGCGAGTACGGCATGTTGCTGTCGCTCGTGGCCATCATGGGCTTCTTCCAGGTGGCCACCGAGGGCACGCTGCTCAAGCCGTTGAACCTCACGAACCTGGTGCTGCAGAACAGCTACATCGTCATCATGGCGCTGGGCATGCTGCTGGTCATCGTGGCCGGGCACATCGACCTCTCGGTGGGGTCGGTGGCCGGCTTCATCGGCGCGCTGGC
>CAMLLU010000011.1 GCA_946480925.1 uncultured Rivibacter sp. | reverse complement strand
TCACGCGGCAAGTGCCTGAGCACATCCCCTGGGGGGTCCCCACTTGTGGGGCTGAAGGGGATGTGCTCTGGACACGCTGGCTCGATATGCAGCGGTATTCGCTTGCTCTTCCATGACGTGCCGTAGGACACGTCACGCGGCAAGTGCCTGAGCACATCCCCTGGGGGGTCCCCACTTGTGGGGCTGAGGGGGATGGGCTCTGGACACGCTTTTCAATTGCAGCGGTTTGGATTCTTTCGTTCTTTGGCACACTGGGCGCTATGCGTACGCTCATTGCTTTTCTTGTTTGTCTATTGGCATGCGGCTTTGCAGGTGCTCAGTCGCGTACCGTCTACAAATGTGCGCAAGGCGGGAAAGTCGCATACAGCGATGAACCTTGCCTTAATGCAACCGTTGTTGACGCAACGCCTACGCGTGGGCTAGACAAGTCCACGGGCGTTAGCCGTAAAGGCTTTGATGTTCAGCGGGAGGAACGAAGGGAGGCTGTGGCTGAGGCGCTTCGTCCGATTACAGGAATGAATGCGCGGCAATTTGACACTTTCGGCCGAAGGCAAAAGCTTTCTGTCGATGCGCAGCGTGAGTGCTCTCGACTCGATAAGGCGCTTCCTGCAGCAACGTCTGCGAGCAACCCGGACCAAACATCCCTGTTGCTCATGCGGAAGCGCTATAAGGATTTTGGTTGCTGATACACCTATCCCCACGTCTTGGAAATAAACGCCTCGACGTGGGCAATCAGCGCCTCGCCCGGGCGACTCGAAGGCTTCTTCTCCTGCGCGAACTTGAGCGCGGCGAGCAGTGCGTGTGCAGGTCCTTCGGCTAGCTCGAGCTTGCCGAACTTCTCTTGAGGCTTGCTGGCGCCCTCACCTTCCCCTTCGCCTTCTTCGTCGCCCTGCTCTCCGTCGAGATCCAGCTGCGGATGCTTGAGCTTGTGCAGCGCTTCGCGGACCTTGGCTCGCGTGGTCGAGCCGTCTTCAAGGCCTTTCACGAGCTGCGTGAATTTGGCTTGAGCCACCTCCGCCTTCATGCGCGCGATCTGGTCCAGACACAGAAGAAGCTCGGTGTCGTCAGTAGTGCGTTCGACCATCATCCCCCACACGGCGGGGCTCATCTTGGCCAAGCTCGCATGCTTGCTCACCCACGCGGCGGACTTGCCAAGTACCTTCGCGGCGCCCTTCACGCCCTTGTGATGCTTGACCAGCTTGGCCACGCCCTCGGCTGTGTCCGCTAGGCACAGGTCTTCACGCTGCAGGTTCTCGATGGCCTGCACTATGTCGGCTTCTTCCTTCGTCGTGTGGCGGATGATCACGGGCACATCGATGAGCCCGGCCACACTTGCAGCCAACATGCGCCGCTCACCGGCGATGACGATGTACTGCCCTTCGTTCTCCGGGTCTGGCCGCACGGTGATCGGCTGGATGATGCCGGCGACCTTGATCGACTCGGCAAGCTCCTTGATGCTCTCTTCGTCGAAGCCGTTTCGCATGCGAATCTGCTCCTCGGCGCGGAGCATCTGCAGCGGCAGCGTTGCGGGCTCCCCGGTGTACGGCACGGGCTGAATCATGGTGGTTCCTTTCCGGTTGCTGGGTTGACGATGACCGGCCCCTGGTGGGGTGGGCCATGCGTCGTACAGACGCTGCACAGCAGGGGCGGCACGGGGTCAAGCCTTCAAGGCGCCCGCTCGGTCTACAGGCGATGCGTAGCGTCGCTCGCTCGGTGGTGAGGCGCCTTGAACCCCGAAGGGGCTTGGGCTTGATGCCGTGACGGCACTGCGGTACACCGAACCGCGACGAATGGCTGGCGTTTGGCCTCACGCGAACAGCCCGCGATAGGGATCGTTACCCGAAGGGCCAAGACCGAAGGGCTTGGTGGCGAAGCCATAGAGCCCGGGCCCGTAGGGCATCGCCCTACCCCTCTCTTGGGGAATTCAGGATGTACCGTATGCCCGTGTGATGCGCGCCGACAACACGCGCAATCTCACAAGGATTCATGCCGTTGGCGGCCATCTGGCGCACCTCATGCCAATCGAGCCGACGTGGTCGCCCCCAGCGAATACCTCTTTCCATCGCTGCGCGCATTCCTGCGTCGCATCGTTCGCGAATCACAGCTCGCTCAAACTCGGAGAAAGCTCCGAGCTGATGTATCAGCAAACGGCCGATAGGCGTACCTGTTTCGATGGGTTCCGTCAGACTGCGAAACGATGCGCCGGCGCGTTCGATGCGCTCGATGATTCGTAGCAGGTCAGAAAGACTGCGTGCCAATCGGTCTACCTTGTAGACCAGCACGACGTCACCTTTTCTCAAGCAGTACAGCAGCGCTTCTAGGCGAGGTCTGCGACGTACGGCTGAAAGCTTTTCCTCGAAGATTCGATCGACGTTCGCGGCCCGGAGGGCGTCTAGCTGCAATGCGGTTTCTTGTTCTACCGTGGAGACACGGGCGTATCCGTAAAGCATAGGGCGCGCACTCTATGTCGCTAGCGCTCCTTTCGCATGCGAAAAAGGGGCGCGTTTACCCTTCAAATGTTGCAACCAGAAACGCAAAAGCCCGCCGGTCAGGCGGGCTTTGAGGGGAAGGAAGACTTTACTCGAACTCCTCCCCAGCAGGTATGTCACCTTGCACAACTCCCTTGAGCTTGTGGCTGGCATGAAACGTTACAACGTTGCGTGCCTTGATTGGGATGGCTTCTCCGGTGCGCGGGTTGCGGCCAGGGCGTGGCGCCTTGCGCCGGATCTGGAAATTTCCAAAACCGGACAGCTTCACGTCTTCGCCCTTCACCAAAGTCGCGTGGACGATGTCGAAAAAGGCTTCGACCATGTCCTTGGACTCGCGCTTGTTGAGGCCCAGTCGTTCGAACAGCAAATCGGCCAGCTCGGCCTTGGTGAGCGTCGGTGTCTCCAGCGTCGGCAGGATGACTCGGTCCATGGGTTTGTCCTGTGTGCTCATGCGTCTTCGATCTAGAGCCCTGCTCAGCCGCGCAGCCGGGCGCCGGTTTCGCGCTTCAAGGCCTCGATGACCGACTGCTTGGCCGCCTCGATACGTTCGTCAGTCAGCGTGGCGTCTTCGTCGAGGAGCTCCAGGCGCACTGCAAGGCTACGCTCGTGCAAACCGATCTCAGCCGTAGGCTGCTTGGGCTTGTAGATGTCGAACAGCCGCGCAGAGCGCAGCAGGCCGCCGGTGGGCGCCGCAAGCACGACCTGCATCAGCCGCTCGTGGCTCACCTGTTCGGATACGACCACCGCGATGTCGCGTGCCACGGCCTGCTGGCGAGGCAGCACCTTGTAGCTCGGCAGCGGCAGGTCCATCACCGGATCGGCATCCAGCTCGAACACGACCGGCGCCAGCGGCAGCTCATAGGCCTGCCGCCAGCGCGGGTGCAATTCGCCGACGTGGCCGATGACCTTGCCGTCCAGTTCGATCGCCGCGCAGCGGCCCGGGTGCATCGCAGGGTGCGCCGCGGCGACAAAACGTGCAGTCCGCGGTGAGAGCATTGCCTCGAGGTCGCCCTTCACGTCGTAGAAGTCGACAGGCCGCTCCGCCGTGCCCCACTGCAGTTCGCCGGCATCGCCATAGGCCAGGCCCGCCAGCTTGATCGGTTGGTGAATCCCCGCCACAGAGCGGTCACCATCGGAGATGCCGTCGTCACGCCAGAACACGCGCCCGATTTCAAACACACGCACTCGCGAAGCGCGCCGGGCCAGGTTGAAGCGCAGCACATTGACCAAGCTGCCGATCAGGCTCGAGCGCATCACGCTCAGCTGGCTGGCAATCGGGTTGAGCAGGCGAATCGGCTGCGGGTTGGCCGCCAGTTCCTGCTCCCAGCGTTCCTCGACGAAGCTGAAGTTGATGGTTTCGAAATAGTCTTGAGCGGCCAAGGCACGACGCAAGGCGTGGGGCCCGCGCCGCGACTCGGAACGCATGCGCGGACGCACCGGCGCAATCGGCGGCGTTGCAGGCAGCCGGTCATAGCCGATGACGCGGACCACCTCTTCGATCAGGTCTTCCTCGATCTGCAGGTCGAAGCGGTAAGCAGGCGGAGTGACCTCGATACGGCCAGGCTGCTCCTTGTAGGCCAGGCCGAGACGGCGGAACACATCGGCGCACTGGTCCTGCGTGACCGGCATGCCGATCACCTTGGCTGCCCGGTCCACGCGCAGCGCGACCGGCTGGCGCACCGGCATGTTGACGCGCTGGTCGTCCAGCGGACCGGCTTCTCCGCCGCAGATGTCGATGATGAGTTGCGTGATGCGTTCGACGTGCTCGGCCGTCAGCTCCGGGTCGACACCGCGCTCGAAGCGGTGGCCTGCGTCGGTCGAGAAGTTGTAGCGGCGCGAACGCCCAGCCACCGACTCCGGCCACCAGAACGCAGCTTCCACGTACACGTTGCGCGTGTCGTCCGACACCGCCGTGGCCTCACCGCCCATGATGCCGGCCAGTGATTCGACCTGCTTGTCGTCTGCGATCACGCCGACGGTCTCGTCCACCGTGATCGTGTTGCTGTTGAGCAGCTCCAGCGATTCACCCGCCCAGCCCCATCGCACGTGCAGGCCGCCGTGAATCTTGTCGAAGTCGAAGATGTGCGACGGCCGGCCGAACTCGAACATCACGTAGTTCGAGATGTCGACCAGTGCACTGACCGAACGCTGGCCGCAGCGTGCCAGGCGGTCGACCATCCACTGGGGCGTGGCCGCCTTGGGGTTCACGCCTCGTACCACCCGCCCGGAGAAGCGGCCACAAAGGTCGCTGGCTTCGATGCGCACCGGCAGCTTCGCATCGTGCTTGGGCTGCACAGGCTTGATCGCCGGCACCAGCAAGGGCGAGCCAGTGAGTGCAGAGACCTCGCGCGCAATGCCATGGACACTCAGCGCATGCGCGAGGTTGGGCGTGAGCTTGAGCGTGAACAGCATGTCGTCGAGCTTCAGATACTCGCGAATGCTCTGCCCCAGCGGCGCGTCGGCTGCCAATTCGAGCAGGCCGCCGTGATCGTCGGAAAGCTTCAGCTCCCGTGCGGAACACAGCATGCCCTGGCTCTCGACACCACGCAGCTTGCCGAGCTTGATCTTGAATGGCTTGCCGTCTTCGCCGGGCGGCAGCTCGGCCCCCACCATGGCGCACGGCACCTTCATGCCGGCACGCACGTTCGGTGCGCCGCAAACGATGTTCAGCAACGTACCGGTGCCTGCGTCGACTTGGCATACGTTGAGCTTGTCGGCATCTGGATGCTTGGCCACGCTTTGCACCAGCGCCACCACGACGTTGCTGAACGGCGGCGCCACCGGGCGCAGTTCTTCCACTTCCAGACCTGCCATCGTCAGCAGGTCGGCCAGTTGCTGCGTCGAAACGGGTGGATTGCAGAACTCTCGCAACCACGACTCGGGGAATTGCATGCTCTTTTCCTCTTCCCTCTTGTGTTTACTTGAACTGCGACAGGAAGCGCAGATCGCCATCGAAGAACGCGCGCAGGTCGCTCACGCCATAGCGCAGCATCGCCAGCCGGTCGATGCCCGAGCCGAAGGCGAAACCGATGTAGCGCTCAGGGTCCAGGCCCATGTTGCGAATGACCTGCGGGTGCACCTGGCCGGACCCGGAAACCTCGAGCCAGCGCCCCTTCAGCGGCCCGCTGCCAAACATCATGTCGATCTCGGCACTGGGTTCCGTGAACGGAAAGTAGCTCGGCCTGAACCGGATCTGCATGTCTTCGGTCTCGAAGAACTGCTGCAGGAAGCTGATGTAGACCGCCTTGAGGTCCTTGAAGCTGATGCCTTCGCCGACCCACAGCCCTTCGACCTGGTGGAACATCGGCGAGTGCGTTGCATCGCTGTCCACACGGTAGGTGCGCCCGGGCGCAATGACGCGGATGTCGGGCATCGGATGGCCCGCATCCATGTCGGCCTTGTACCGCCGCGCGTGCTGCAGGGCGTAGCGCACCTGCATCGGGCTGGTGTGCGTGCGCAGGTTCAGCGAGATGCCGTCGGTTCCCTTGATGTCGACGTAGAACGTGTCCTGCATCGACCGCGCCGGGTGGTTGAGCGGATTGTTTAGCGCAGTGAAGTTGTACCAGTCGCTCTCGATCTCCGGCCCGTCGGCAACGTCGAAGCCCATTGAGCTGAAGATCGCCTCGATGCGCTCCATGGCCCGCGTGATCGGGTGCATTCCGCCTGTGCCGCGGTGGCGGCCCGGCAGGGTGACATCCAGTGCCTCGGCCTTGAGCTGCACCTGCAGCTCGGCTTCGGCAAGCGCCTGGCGGCGTACGTTCAGCGCCGCCTCGACGCGCTGCTTCGCCTCATTGATCGCCGCGCCTCGAGACTTCTTCTCGTCAGGCGTCAGCACCGCCATGCCCTTGAGCAGTTCGGTCAGGCGCCCGGCCTTGCCGAGGTACTGAGCCTTGGCGTTTTCGAGGTCGGCGGGCGTGCTCGCGGCGATGAAATCCGCCTGCGCTGCAGCAACCAGGGCATCGAGATCGTTCATGTGCTCTTTTACCGTCGTGACACGACGGCTCGTTTCCTTGCGGCGAAAAAAAGGCCCGCACACAGGTGCAGGCCTTCGCGAAGCTTGCCCCGCTGTTAACAGGGCTCACATTGCCGGGGCTCCTTCGAGAACCCTGGCGCTATCGGTTTCTCAAGCGAGCTGGGCCTTCACCTTGTTGACGATGCTGCCAAAAGCAGCAGGGTCATTCACGGCCAGGTCAGCCAGCACCTTGCGGTCGATGTCGATGGCAGCCTTCTTCAGGCCGGCCATGAACTTGCTGTAGGTCAGACCCAGTTCACGGCTCGCTGCGTTGATACGGGCGATCCAGAGTTGGCGGAACACGCGCTTCTTGGCACGGCGGTCACGGTAGGCATATTGGCCAGCCTTCATCACCGCCTGCTTGGCGATGCGATAGACGTTCTTGCGGCGGCCGCGGAAGCCCTTGGCCAGGGCCAGGACCTTCTTGTGACGAGCGCGGGCGGTTACACCACGTTTGACGCGAGGCATGTCTTACTCCTTTACCTAGAAGATGGAACCCGGCTTCAGAGACCAGCGAAGGGCAGCATTTGAGCCATGTGCCCCATGTTGGTCTCGTGCACCGACACCGCACCACGCAGGTGGCGCTTGTTCTTGGTGGACTTCTTGGTGAGGATGTGGCGCTTGAACGCCTGACCGCGCTTGACGGTACCACCCGGGCGAACGCGGAAACGCTTGGCCGCGCTCTTCTTGGTCTTCATCTTGGGCATGACTGCTCCTTCTGATTGGTCCCATGAGGCGCCGCGAACCTCTCGCGGACTTGGATGCCCTTCGGGACTTGCCGATGCAGCGGCGACCAAACCCCCGCACCGGTGAACTGCAAAGAAACCTACTTCTTCTTCTTCGGGGCCAGCACCATGATCATCTGGCGCCCTTCCAGCTTGGGCATGTTCTCGACCTGAGAGATCTCGACGAGGTCATCGCGGATTCGCTCCAACAACCGCATGCCGATGTCCTGGTGCGTGATCTCCCGGCCCCGGAAGCGCAGCGTGATCTTCGCTTTGTCGCCGTCTTCCCCCAGGAAGCGCTTCAGATTGCGCAGCTTGATCTGGTAGTCGCCTTCGTCGGTGCCTGGCCGGAACTTGACTTCCTTGATGTCGATGACGTGCTGCTTTGCCTTCTGCTCCGCGGCCTTCTTCTGCTCGGCGTACTTGAACTTGCCATAGTCCATCAAGCGGCACACGGGCGGATCCGCCGTGGCGGCGATCTCGACGAGATCGACGTCGTGCTCCGCAGACAGTCGCAGGGCTTCCTGGATGCTCACGATGCCGAGCGGCTCGTTGTCCACACCGTTCAAGCGAACTTCGGGAGCGGTGATCTCCCGATTCAGCCGGTGCTTACGTTCAACGTTGGGCTGTCGGCGGTCGGCAAAAGTAGCGATGGTCAGGTTCCTTCCGGGGCTAGTACCCCAAGCGTCAACACACGCGCTCCCGGCTCAACCGGCACGAAGAGCCGGCAAATGGCCGGCTGCATCACACCTTCTGGGCGATGTCACTAGCAATCCTCTGGGAGAAGGCATCTAGGGGCATCACGCCGAGGTCCTGGTTGCCTCGGGCGCGCACCGCAACGGCCCCGGACGCTTTCTCTTTGTCGCCGACAACGAGCAGGTACGGGACCTTTTGCAACGAATGCTCCCGGATTTTATAGGTAATTTTCTCATTGCGCAAATCGCGGTGCGTTCTAAGTCCTTGTTTTTGAAGCGTTTTGGCTACCTCGGTGGCGTAGTCGGCCTGAGAATCCGTGATGTTGAGCACTGCCACCTGCACAGGTGCCAGCCAAGCAGGCAGGGCCCCTGCATGTTGCTCGATCAAGATGCCAATGAAGCGCTCAAGGCTACCAACGATGGCCCGGTGCAGCATCACGGGCCTTTGGCGCGAGCCGTCTTCGGCCACGTATTCGGCGTCAAGCCGTTCTGGCATTGAGAAATCGACCTGCATCGTGCCGCATTGCCACTGGCGACCGAGCGCGTCCTTCAACGTGTACTCGATCTTGGGCCCATAGAAGGCACCGTCACCAGGCGAGATGATGAAGTCGCAGTTCGAACGGCGGAGGCTTTCCATCAGCGCCTCTTCGGCCTTGTCCCAGCTGTTGTCGGAGCCGATGCGCTGCTCGGGCCGCGTGGCGACCTTGTAGATGATGTCCGTGAAGCCGAAGTCCTTGTAGACGCGCTGCAGCAGCTCCGTGTAAGCCACGCACTCACCCAGAATGTGATCCTCGGTGCAGAAGATGTGGCCGTCGTCCTGGGTGAAGCCGCGCACGCGCATGATCCCGTGCAGTCCTCCGGTCGGCTCGTTGCGGTGGCATTGCCCGAACTCGCCATAGCGCAGCGGTAGGTCGCGATAGCTCTTGATGCCTTGCTTGAAGATCAGGATGTGCCCAGGGCAGTTCATCGGCTTGAGCGCGTAGTCCCGCTTCTCGCTCTCCGTCGTGAACATGTTCTCGCGGTACTTGTCCCAGTGGCCCGTCTTTTCCCACAGCGTCTTGTCAAGCAGTTGAGGCCCCTTGACCTCTTGGTAGCCGTTGTCGCGGTAGACGGCACGCATGTATTGCTCTACCTGCTGCCACACGGCCCAACCCTTGGGGTGCCAAAAGACGACGCCCGGCGCGTGGTCGTCGATGTGGAACAGATCGAGCTCGCGGCCAAGCTTGCGGTGGTCGCGCTTTTCGGCCTCTTCGAGCATGTGCAGGTACTGCTGGAGCTCGTCCTTCGTAGCCCAGGCCGTGCCATAAATGCGCTGTAGCTGCTCGTTGCGATGGTCACCCCGCCAATAGGCGCCAGCAACCTTCATGAGCTTGAAGTGCTTGAGTTTCCCTGTACTCGGCACGTGCGGGCCGCGGCACAAGTCTTCGAATTTGCCTTCGCGGTACAGCGAGACATCCTCGTTGGCAGGAATGCTCGCGATGATCTCGGCCTTGTAGCGCTCGCCGATGCTCTTGAAATAGGCCACCGCCTCGTCGCGTGGCAGGACGCGACGTTCCACCTTCTCGTCCTTTTTCGCCAGCTCAGCCATCTTCTGCTCGATGGCTTGCAAGTCTTCGGGCGTGAATGGACGCTTGTACGAGAAGTCGTAATAGAAGCCGTTTTCGATCACTGGGCCGATCGTGACTTGAGCATCCGGAAACAGCTCCTTCACCGCATAGGCCAGCAGGTGTGCGGTGGAATGGCGGATCACCTCGAGACCATCAGCCTCCTTGTCCGTGACGATGGCGAGTGGCGTGTCTTGCTCGATCCGATAGCTCGTGTCGACCACTCGCGCGGCATCACCTTGACCGATGCGGCCGGCGACCGCCGCCTTGGCCAAGCCTGTACCAATCGAGGCAGCCACCTCCGCCACCGTCACCGGACCGGGAAATTCACGCTTCGAGCCATCGGGGAGCTGAACAGAAATCATCGTTGTCCTCATCGCCCAGCACTGGGCTGCAAAACAAAAAAGCGCGGTGGACGCCGCGCTTTCCTCTATGGAACGAAAAGACAAACGAAAGCCGCGGCCGACCGACTAGACCTCAGTAAAGAAGGTGGTCGTAGTTCGCGGTGTCATAACCCGTCGTGCCTTTCTCGCTCTTGGTTGAACGCCACGATTGTACGCGTGAGTCTTGCGCGACTGCGAGGCATGGCCGTGCGCAATCAAGCCGCCCAAGGCAAAAGCCCGGATGCTTGTGGCGTCCGGGCCAGGGCCTCCGGGGTGTCAGAGGCTTCCTCGCTGGAGACAGACACCGCGGTATACCGCGATGTTCGGGCTTGCGCCCCTTGCGCAAATATCAGCCGTGCTTCTTGTCGAAGAACTGCTCGTCCTCCGTCGAGCCTTTCAGGGCAGCGGTGGAAGCTTCCCTCTCGATCGTCGTGGTCACGGCATCGAAGTAGCCCGTGCCAACCTCGCGCTGGTGCTTCACGGCGGTGAAGCCCTTCTCGGCGGCAGCGAACTCGGCCTCTTGCAGTTCGACGAAAGCGCTCATCTGGTTGCGGGCATAGCCGTGGGCCAGGTTGAACATCGAGTAGTTGAGGCTGTGGAAGCCGGCCAGCGTGATGAACTGGAACTTGTAGCCCATGGCGCCCAGCTCGCGCTGGAACTTGGCGATGGTGGCGTCGTCAAGGTTCTTCTTCCAGTTGAACGACGGCGAGCAGTTGTAGCTCAGCAGCTTGCCGGGGAATTGCTTGTGGATCGCCTCGGCGAATTTCTTCGCGTACGCCAGGTCCGGCTTGCCGGTTTCGCACCAGATCATGTCGGCGTACGGCGCATACGCCAGGCCGCGCGACACGGCTTGCTCAAGGCCGGGCTTGGTGCGGAAGAAGCCTTCGACAGTGCGCTCGCCGGTGCAATAGGGCCTGTCGTTGTCGTCAACGTCGCTGGTCACGAGGTCAGCTGCTTCGGCATCGGTGCGTGCGATCAGCACAGTGGGCGTGTTCATCACGTCTGCAGCCAGACGGGCGGCAACGAGCTTGGCCACGGCTTCACGAGTGGGGACGAGCACCTTGCCGCCCATGTGGCCGCATTTCTTCACGGAGGCAAGCTGGTCCTCGAAGTGAACGCCAGAGGCGCCGGCTTCGATCATGGCCTTCATCAACTCGAAGGCGTTCAACACGCCGCCGAACCCAGCTTCAGCGTCAGCCACGATGGGCGCGAAGAAGTCGACGTCGTTCTTGCCTTCGGACCACTGGATCTGATCGGCACGTTGGAAGGTGTTATTGATGCGCTTGACGACCATCGGCACCGAGTTGGCCGGGTACAGCGACTGGTCGGGGTACATCTCGCCGGCGAGGTTGGCGTCGCCAGCGACTTGCCAACCGGAGAGGTAGATGGCCTTCAGACCGGCCTTGACCTGCTGCATGGCCTGGTTGCCGGTCAGAGCGCCGAGCGCATTGACGAAGGGCTCGGTGTTCACCAGATTCCACAGCTTTTCGGCACCGCGCTTGGCCAGCGTGTGCTCGATTTGCAGCGAGCCGCGCAAGCGCACGGCGTCGGTGGCGGTATAGCCTCGCTTGATGCCCTTCCAGCGGGGGTTTTCGGCCCAGTCCTTCTCGAGAGCAGCGGCTTGTTGTTCGCGGGTCAGTTGAGTCATGGCGTTCTCCAGTCAGATGAAAGTGCGATGAAACTGGACTCAAGAATAGGCCTGCATCTGCGGCTTGAGAAGACTTATGTCTTATAGATGACTGAAAATCTTCATCTTTCAAATCAACGAGTTAGACATCTCATTTCTGTATACGAAATCAACTTTCTCACAATGAGAAAATTTGCGGCACCGCATCACGTCGTCTTTCCACATCGTGGAATGTGCATTTTTGATCGTGAAAGCGAAGGTCGACCGCAGAGAGCCGGCTCCTATCATGAGCTGCACACCCCAGCACACAGGCAAATTCCATGGCCGGCTTCGCGTTCCTGTCCAACAACAGCTTCCTCAAGGTGCCTGCCTGCGATCGGCACCGCCCGTACGCCGTGGCCGGGATCGCCTGGGACGGGAGCGTGACCAATCGCCCAGGGGCGCGATTCGGTCCTCGTGCCATCCGCGAAGCCAGCCACATGTTGTGCGATGGCACGCACCCGCATTTCAATGTGTCGCCTGAGACCGTCCTTACGGACATGGGCGACCTGCCGCTGCCCAGCACCAGTCTCCCGGCCATGCGGGAGGCGATGCTGCCACTGGTAGCACCGCTGATCCGCGGGCACCACATGGCATGGCTCGGTGGAGACCATTCCGTCACGCTACCCCTGCTGCGCGCCTATCGTGCTTGGCTCGGCCAGCCGCTGGCGGTGATCCACTTCGACGCCCATTGCGACACCTGGACAGACCACTTCGGCGAGCCCAGCGGTCACGGCACCTGGGTTTACGAAGCCATCCAGGAGGGATTGGTCGCCAAAGAATGCTTCGTGCAGTTGGGCATTCGCTCTGCCGGCGTGCATGAGGCACGCGAATATGTGCGCGACCAGGGTGGGCTCATCTTCACGGCACGGGAGCTGCGCGGCCTTGAAAGCCCGGCCCAACTGGCGCCGGTGCTCAGAGCCATCAGAGACCGGCTCGCCGAGCATGGCCACCCGCCGCTCTATCTGAGCCTGGACATCGACTGCCTCGACCCTGCCTTCGCCCCCGGGACCGGCACACCCGAGCCCGGCGGGCTCACGACCAACCAGGTTCTGACGCTGCTCGAAGAGTTTGCTCCCCTGCCCTTCGTCGGGATGGATTGCGTGGAAGTAGCCCCGCCCTACGACCACTCAGAGCTGACCAGCTACGCGGCAGCAAACTTCGTGTGGACCTACCTGTGCGGCCGTCTCGCCCAAGGCACGGCCTGAATGAAGCTGAAGCGCCGAATTCAACCGAAGCGCAGCGCATAGATCGGCGGCAGGTGGGCTGACGCACAGGTCCACGAGTCACCGCCATCTTCGGATATCCACAGGCCACCCGTGGTCGAACCCATCGCAAGGCGCTCGCCACTGTCGTCGACCACCAGGCCGTGGCGGTAGATCAAGTCCCAAGCCGGTGGCGGGGGCAGGCCACGATCGATCACCTCGAAGCTCTTGCCACCATCACGAGTACGGCTCACCACGGGCTTGCCGTCGACCGGAATACGCAACGCATCTTTGGCTGCAGGCGCAAACCACGCCGTGTTCGCATCGTGCGGATGCACTGCCACGGCAAAGCCGAAATCACTGGCCACACGCGGATTCACGGTCTGCCATTCGTCACCGCCGTTGCGGGTGATGAAGATGCCGTTGTGATGCTGAATCCAAAGAGTCTGCGGTTCCGCGGCGCACTGCACCATGCAGTGTGGATCCTGGATGTCCAGGTCCTTGGCGCGCTCGGGCGGCATGTAGTCGGCACGCAGGTTGTTGCCGCCCAGCGTCCAGCTCACGCCATCATCGCTGCTGTGCCATACACCGCCGCAAGACACGGCGATCGACAACCGCTTCGAGTCGCGCGGATCGACGCAAATCGAGTGGATGCCCGGATGGTCGTAGCCGCCGCCGAACCATTGCATCCGCTCGGGGCGATTCCACAGCGACTCCACAAGCTGCCAGCTGCTGCCACGGTCGTCGCTCCTGAACAGCCCGCCGGGAATGGTGCCTGCCCACAACCTGCCAGGCTGCGACGCACCTCCCGCCACCAGCGACCAGATCAAGTCAACGGACCATGGTGTCTTGTCTTCACTGGACTCTGGCTTGGGTGGAAAAGCAGGCGCGCTGACTTCTTCCCAGTTCGTGCCGCCATCGCTGCTGCGATGCAGCTTGGTGCCGAAGTGCCCGAGCCGCAGTGCGGCGTAGAGCGTGCCGTCGCGAGAGTCGGGCAAGACCATCGTTACCGGCTCACCCAGGAAGCTCGGCGTGCCACTGCGCCAGCCTCCGTTTTCACGCGCGAACGGAATGAGGCCCTTGCGGCTGGCCACCCACAGGCGGCTGGCTGGCTGTGCGCTCGTCATCGGCGTCTCCTCGAATCGTTGGCAGCCGCTTCAGCCGCCGGTCAGCGCCTGGAACACATGCACCTCGCTGGCCTCGCCAAGCGCATCGCTCAACCGCTCGCGGTCGCTCACGCGTCGGCCGTCGACGAACACCATCAGGTGCTTGCGCAGCACGCCCTGCTCGTCAACGACGTAGGACCTGAGCCTGGGGTGCGCCTCGAACATCTTGCCGAGTGCTTCTTGCACAGTGGTGGCGTCGAGCCTGGTCGGCGGCACATCGACGTGCCGGCGCAGGTTGGGGGCAAGGGCGACGATGGGCATCGTAGGCAGGCGGGAGCGGCCAATCTGCCACAACGAGGGCCCCTATGCCAGCGTGGCTACACCTGCAACGCGGTCGTTCGCTTCACGGTGCGCAGCACCAGCATGGAGTTGGAGCGGACGACACCCGGCAGGCGCGTCAGCACCTCGGCGTGGAAGCGCTCCAGGTCTTCGGCGTCGCCATAGGTAAAACGGATCAGGTAATCGTTGGTGCCGGCAACGTAGAAGCAATCGAGGATGGCTGGCTCCTGCTTCACCGCTTCCTCGAAGCGGCTCAACATGTCCATCGACGTGCGCTCGACGTTCACGATGGTGAACGAGGTACCCGCCTGCCCCACCGCCTTGGGGTTGATGAGAGCGACGTACTGGTCGATCACGCCGGACTCTTCGAGCTGCTTCACGCGCCGCAGGCAGGCTGAAGGCGACAGATGCACCCGCTGCGCCAGCTCCACGTTCGACAGCCGCGCGTCGGCCTGCAGCAGCCGCAGGAGCGCACGGTCGGTCGCATCCAATTGCACGATCTTTGTGCTGTTTCGCATTTTTTGTCTCGCAGGCCAGCATCCACGCAACTTTATGCGAGGAATCAGGGTTGGCCCGTCCTCATTGAGCAACCCTGTTGACGGCGCTCGCGCCTAGACTCGCCTTGATTTCCCCGTGACTTCTTTCATGCTTTGGAGCCCTCCGGCCCCAAGGGAGCGACGCGATGTATCAAGACCAAGACACCAGGCTCGACGCCTACTGGATGCCCTTCACCGCCAACCGTCAGTTCAAGAAGGCGCCGCGCCTGCTGACCCGCGCCGAAGGCATGTACTTCTGGGACCAGCATGACCGCAAGGTGCTCGACGGCATCGCCGGGCTGTGGTGCGTGAACGCCGGCCATGCACGGCCGAAGATCGTGCAGGCCATCCAGCAGCAGGCCGGCGAGATGGACTACGCACCACCCTTCCAGATGGGCCACCCCAAGGCTTTCGAACTGGCAGAGCGGCTCGTGGAGCTCACGCCCAAGGGCATCAACCGGGTCTTCTATACGAACTCAGGCTCCGAGGCGGTGGAGACCGCACTCAAGATGGCCATTGCCTACCACCGCGTGCGCGGCGAAGGCGCGCGCACCCGGCTCATCGGCCGCGAGCGCGGCTACCACGGCGTGAACTTCGGCGGCATCTCGGTGGGCGGCATGGTGGGCAACCGCAAGATGTTCGGCTCGCTGCTGGCCGGTGTGGACCACATCCGGCATACCCACGACCCGGCTCGCAACGCCTTCAGCGTGGGCCAGCCCGCGCACGGCGCCGAATTCGCCGACGACCTGGAGCGCCTGGTCGCGCTGCACGACGCTTCGACCATCGCCGCGGTCATCGTCGAGCCGGTGGCAGGCTCCACCGGCGTGCTGCTGCCACCCCAGGGCTACCTGCAGCGCCTGCGCGAGATCTGCGACAAGCACGGCATCCTGCTGATCTTCGACGAGGTCATCACCGGCTTCGGCCGCACCGGCGCCAACTTCGCCGCGCAGCGCTTCGGCGTGACGCCGGACATGATGACCGTGGCCAAGGGCATCACCAACGGCTGCGTACCGATGGGCGCGGTGTTGTGCAAGCAGGAGATCCACGACACCTTCATGGCCGGGCCGGAGCACCTGATCGAGTTCTTCCACGGCTACACCTACTCGGCCCACCCGCTGGCCTGCGCGGCCGCGCTGGGCACCCTGGACACCTATGCCGAAGAAGGCCTGCTCACGCGCGCCGCCGAGATGGAGCGTTACTTCGCCGATGCGTTGCATGGGCTCAAGGGCCTGCCGCACGTGATCGACATCCGCAACATCGGGCTGGTGGGCGGCATCGAGCTGGCACCGTTGCCCAATGAGCCGGCCAAGCGTGCGTTCAACGTGTTCCTCGACTGCTACGACAAAGGCGTGCTGATCCGCACCACCGGCGACACCATCGCGCTGTCGCCACCGCTCATCATCGAGAAGTCGCACATCGACCAGATCGTCGGCACGATTGCCGATGCGATCAAGCGCGCGGCTTGACGTGGCTCGAACATCAGCAGAAGGACTGCCTGGCGCCTAGCTCATGATCATGAGCCTGCTGAGCGCCGACCGGGATCTCACGCGACATTCGTACTACGCGGCCACCGCGCCGCGTGACGTGAGCTTTGCGGCGCTCGAAGGCGAGACACGGGCCGACGTGGCCATCATTGGTGGTGGGCTGGCAGGCTTGTCGGCCGCCATCGAGTTGGCCGAGCGCGGCTTCTCGGTAGCGTTGCTCGAGGCGCAACAGGTCGGCTGGGGCGCCTCCGGGCGCAACGGTGGCCAGGCCATCCACGGGCTCGCCTGCGACCAGGAAGAAATCGAAAGCCAGCTCGGCCTCGATGAAGCGCGGCGCGTGTGGGCCATGTCGCTCGAAGCGCTGGATCTCATCCATGCGCGCCGGCAGCGCTTCGGCATCGAGTGCGAATGGCAGGACGGCTACCTCGGCGTTGCAGTCAACGCCAGAAAGGCCGCCGACCTGCGCCGCTGGTACGACCACACGACCGAGGTCTACGGCTACCCGCTCACATGGGTCGAGCCGGCCGACATGCCCCGCTGGATCGCCAGCCCGAGACATCACAGCGCTTTTCACGATGCACGCTCGGGCCATCTGCACCCGCTGAAATACAGCATCGGCCTGGCGAAGGCCGCAGCCTCGTTGGGCGTGCGCATCCACGAGCAATCACCCGCCACGCGCCTGGAGCAAGGTGCGCAGGTCACGGTGCACACGCCACGCGGCCGCGTGCGCGCACGCCAGGTGCTGCTGGCCGGCAACGTCTATCTGCAGGGCATCGCGCCTCAATTGGAGGCGCGCATCATGCCGGTGGGCACCTATATCGTGTGCTCCGAGCGGCTCGGCGCGTCGCTGGCCGCATCGCTGGTGCCCAGTCGCAGCGCGGTGTGCGACAACAACCTCGTGCTCGACTACTTCCGCCCCACGGCCGACGATCGCCTGCTCTATGGAGGCCGGGTGAGCTACAGCACCATGACGCCGCCCAACCTGGCAGCCAGCATGCACAGGCGCATGTCGACCACGTTCCCGCAACTGCGGAGCGCGAAGATCGAATACTCGTGGGGCGGTTTCGTCGACATCTCGATGAACCGCGCACCAGACTTCGGCAGGCTGCCGCCTGTTGGTGCAAGCGGTGCAAATGTCTACTACCTGCAAGGTTTTTCCGGGCATGGCCTTGCCCTCACCGGCCTGGCCGGCCGGCTGGTGGCCGAAGCGATGGCCGGCGACGCTTCACGCTTCGATACGTTTGCACGCATCAAGCACAGGCCCTTCCCCGGCGGGCGCCTCCTGCGCATGCCGGCCCTCGTGCTGGGCATGGCGTACTACCGTTTGAGGGACGCGCTGTGAGCCTTGCACCTGGGCCTTTCTCCGTTGACTTCATCGTGTGCTTTGGCACACTGCTTGCACGAGTCGGAAGTACCTCTTCACCCATCAGTACAACCATCAGTCAGTAAGCCCAACGTGCCGCGGTCAATAACCGGCGCACAGCAAGCCCAATGAGTACCTCGACAACGCCCCGGAGCCGGCCCGTCGTGCTGATTCCAGCCTGCAACAGGATGATCGGGCACCATCCCTTCCACGTTGCGGGCAAGAAGTACATCGACGCCGTGAGGCTCGCCGGCTGCCTGCCGCTGGTGGTGCCAGTGGCCGAGTCTCACGAGGTCGATGAACTGCTCGAAGTAGCCGACGGCGTGCTGCTCACCGGCTCGCCGTCGAACGTGCACCCCAGCCACTTCGGCGAAGACGTCCACGACGATTCGCTACCGCTCGACATGGCTCGCGACGGCTGGGTGCTGCCGCTCATTCCTCGCACGCTGGAACGCGGCATCCCGCTCATCGCGATCTGCCGCGGTGCGCAGGAAACCAACGTGGCACTCGGCGGCTCGCTGCACCAGGCCGTGCAGGAAGTGAGCGGCAAGCGCGACCACCGCAGCAACGACGACGAGCCGGTCGAAAAGCAATACGGCGTGTCGCACCCCGTGCACGTGGAGCCCGGCGGGCTGCTGGAAAAGATCCTCGGCTTGCGTGAATTCCAGGTGAACAGCCTGCACGGCCAGGGCGTGAACCGCCTCGCCAACGGTCTGCGTGTGGAAGCCACCGCACCCGACGGGCTCGTCGAAGCCTTCTCCAGGCCCGGCGCGCCGGGCTTCAACCTGTGCCTGCAATGGCACCCGGAATGGCAGGCAGCCAACAACCCGGTGTCGCTGAAGCTGTTCAAGGCCTTCGGCGAAGCCTGCCAGGACTACCGCGACCGTCACCGTCCCCCATCCCGTTGAAGCCGCTCGCCGTGGCACGGCGGTCGCGCGCCTCGCATGCGCCCGGCCCTCTTCAACGTTCAGGGGTTCCACATGGTCGTCAAAGACAACTTCACGTTCAGCG
Source organism: uncultured Rivibacter sp. (assembly GCA_946480925.1). The sequence continues at coordinate 93,372 of CAMLLU010000011.1, read as the reverse complement.
AGCTCGAGCAGTGGCTGAATGAACGCCGCGTCACCGAAATCGAATGCCTGGTGCCGGACCTCACCGGCGTGGCGCGCGGCAAGATCCTCCCTCGCGAGAAGTTCACCGAAGACCGCGGCATGCGCTTGCCCGAAGCCATCGTCGCCATCGGCGTGACGGGCGAGTTCCCTGAAGAAGGGCCGTACTACGACGTCATCACGCCCACCGACCGCGACATGCACCTCAAGCCCGACCCGGCCACGGTGCGCATCGTGCCGTGGGCGGTGGACCCGACGGCGCAGGTGATCCATGACTGCTTCGACCGCGACGGCAGACTCATCCCCTATGCCCCCCGCTCGGTGCTGCGGCGCGTGTGCGAGCTGTTCGATGCCGAAGGCTGGTCGCCGGTGGTGGCGCCTGAGCTCGAGTTCTATCTCATCGAGCGCAGTGCCGACCCGAACATGCCGCTGCGCCCGCCCAAGGGCCGCAGCGGCCGCTCTGAAACCTCGCGCCAGGCCTACTCCATCGACGCGGTGAACGAGTTCGACCCGCTGTTCGAGGACATCTACGACTACTGCGAAAAGATGGAGCTCAACGTGGACACGCTGATCCACGAAGTGGGTGCCGGGCAGATGGAGATCAACTTCTTCCACGACCACCCGCTGCAGCTGGCCGACGAGGTGTTCTTCTTCAAGCGCACCATCCGCGAGACGGCGCTGCGCCACGAGATGTACGCCACCTTCATGGCCAAGCCGATGGCCAACGAGCCCGGCAGCGCGATGCACGTGCACCAGAGCGTGGTCGACAAGGCCAGCGGCCGCAACATCTTCAGCAACGAAGACGGCTCGCCCAGCAGCGAGTTCTATTGGTACATCGGCGGCCTGCAGCGCTACATCCCGGCGGCCATGGCGCTGTTCGCGCCCTACGTCAATTCCTACCGCCGGCTGGCGCGCTCCATGTCGGCACCCATCAACATCCAATGGGGCACCGACAACCGCACCGTGGGCATCCGCTCGCCGGTGGCCGCGCCGGCGGCGCGTCGCATCGAAAACCGCGTGATCGGCGCCGATGCCAACCCCTATGTCGCGCTGGCCGCCACGCTGGCCTGCGGCTACCTCGGCATCAAGAACCGCATCGAGCCGTCGCCCGAATGCAAGGGCGACGCCTACCTCGGCGAATACCAGCTGCCGCGCAGCCTGGGCGAGGCACTGGGCAAGCTGAAAGACGAGCCCGACCTGCATGCCGCGCTCGGCAAGGAGTTCATCACCGTCTACACCGAGGTGAAGGAAATCGAGCACGAAGAGTTCATGAAGGTGATCTCGCCCTGGGAGCGCGAGCACCTGCTGCTCCACGTCTGATGGGCTGCGACCGGTGACTGGCGATCGGTGACTGGTCTCGCGGCATCCACTGGTCCCCAGTCACAGGGTCACAAGCAATGAGAACCACCCAGCAATGGCAGGCCGCGGACGCGGCGCACTTCCTCCACCCTTTCACCGACTTCCAGGCCCTGGCGAAAAAGGGCTCACGCATCATCACGCGGGCCGAGAACATCTACTTGTGGGACAGCGAAGGCCAGAAGATCTTCGACGCCATGAGCGGCCTGTGGTGCGTGAACGTGGGTTATGGGCAGCAGGCGCTCATCGACGCCGCCACGCGGCAGATGAAGGAGCTGCCCTTCTACAACGCCTTCTTCCAGACGGCCACGCCGCCCGCCATCGAACTGGCCGAGCTGCTGGCCGAAGTGACGCCGCCGCAGTTCAAGCACGTGTTCTTCAGCGGCTCGGGCTCGGAAGGCAACGACACCATCGTGCGCATGGTGCGTCGTTATTGGGACGTGCTGGGCCAACCCGAGCGACAGGTCATCATCAGCCGCAACAACGGCTATCACGGCTCCACCATGGCCGGCGCGTCGCTCGGAGGCATGAGCGCGATGCATGCGCAAGGCGGGCTGCCCATTCCCGGCATCGTGCACATCGAGCAGCCCTACTGGTACCAGCTCGGCCGCGCGATGAGTCGCGAAGAGTTCGGGCGCGTGGCCGCGAGCTGGCTCGAAGACAAGATCCTCGAAGTCGGGCCCGAGAAGGTGGCGGCCTTCATCGGCGAGCCGGTGCAAGGCGCGGGCGGCGTGATCATCCCGCCCGAAACGTATTGGCCGGCCGTGCAGGCCATTTGCGACAAGTACGGCACCCTGCTCGTCTCCGACGAGGTCATCTGCGGCTTCGGCCGCACCGGCCACTGGTTCGGCTGCGAACGCTTCGGCACCCGACCTGACCTCATGACCTTCGCCAAGGGAGTGACCTCGGGCTACGTGCCGCTGGGCGGCGTGATCGTGGGCGATCGGGTGGCTCGCGTGCTCATCGAGCAAGGCGGCGAGTTCGAGCATGGCTACACCTACTCCGGCCACCCCGTGGCCTGTGCGGTGGGCATTGCCAACATCCGGCTCATTCGCGAACTGGGCCTCGTGGAGAAGGTGCGCAACGAGACCGGCCCGCTTCTTGCGGAGCTCTACGAAAGCCTGAAGGACCACCCGCTGGTGGGTGACGCCGAGACCTGCGGACTGATGGGCGCACTGTTGCTCGTGAAGGACAAGGCCAAGAGAACCCTCTTCCCGCCCGAGCTGGCCGTGGGTATGGTGTGCCGCGGCCACTGCTTCGGCAACGGCCTGATCATGCGTGCGGTGGGCGACCGCATGATCGTCGCGCCGCCGCTGGTGATCACCGCAGAACAGATCGAAGAACTCGGGCGGCTGATCCGCCTGTGCCTCGACAAGACCTGGGCCGACGTGAAGGCCCAAGGATGGCTGGGCTGATTCGCATCGCACATCGCTGACAGACAGACGAACGAACGACAGGAGGATTCGACGATGACATCGACACGCTTGCGCCGCGCAGCTGCCGGCACCCTGCTGGGCCTGTGCACCACCCTGCTAGCCTTCGGGCCGGCCAGTGCGCAAGAAGAAGAAAAGGTCCTCAACGTCTACAACTGGTCCGACTACATCGCGCCCGACACGCTGGCCAACTTCGAGAAGGAGACCGGCATCAAGGTGCGCTACGACAACTTCGACAACAACGAGATCGTCCACGCCAAGCTGGTGGCCGGCCGCACCGGCTACGACGTGGTGGTGCCCTCTTCCTACTGGGCCAAGCTGCAGGCCGACGGCGGGCTGCTGCAGAAGATCGACAAGTCGCAGATCCCGAACTACAAGAACCTCGACCCGGCATTGCAGGAGCAGCTCGCCAAGCTCGACCCTGGCAACCGGTTCCAGGTGAACTGGCTGTGGGGCTACACCACGGTGGGCATCAACGTCGACAAGGTGAAGGCCGCGCTGGGCAGCACGCCCATGCCCGAAAACGCCTGGGACCTCGTCTTCAAGCCTGAGTACATCTCCAAGCTCAAGAGCTGCGGCGTGAGCTTCCTCGATTCGGCCACCGAGGTGGTCCCGGCCGCCCTGCATTACCTCGGCAAGCCGGCCTACAGCCGCAACCAGGCCGACTATGGCGCGGTGAGCCCGCTGCTCAGGGCGATACGCCCCTACGTCACGCTGTTCAGCTCGTCGGGCTACATCAATGACATGGCCAACGGCTCCATCTGCCTGGCGCTGGGCTGGTCGGGCGACATCAACATCGCACGCCAGCGAGCCATCGACGGCAAGACCGGCCAGAAGATCGAAGCGCTCATTCCCAAGACCGGCGGCGTGCTGTTCTTCGACGTGATGGTGATCCCGGCCGATGCGCCCCACCCGGGCAACGCGCACAAGTTCATCAACTACATCCTGCGGCCCGAGGTGCATGCAGGGCTCACGAACAAGGTGTTCTACGCGAACCCCAACAAGGAGTCGAAGAAGTTCGTGAAGCCCGAAGTGGCCAGCAACCCGACGGTGTTCCCGAGCGATGCCGACATGAAGAAGATGGCCGCGCCCGATGCGATCAGCAACGACATCCGGCGGACCATGACGAGGCTGTACACGTCGTTCAAGACCGGGCTTTGATGACCACCCCTCGTCCGGTGGGTACACCGGACGGTCCCCCGAGGGGACAGGGCCGGCGCTCGGCCCTTCGCTTCGGCAACATCACTGATCAAAGACGCATGAACAACGTGGCAGCCGCCGCGCCGGCATTCCTGCAGATTCAAGACGTGGTGAAGGACTTCGGTGGCGGCTCGCTCGCGGTCAACCACGTCTCGATCGACATTGCAAAGGGCGAGATCTTCGCGCTGCTGGGCTCTTCGGGCTGCGGCAAGACCACGCTGCTGCGCATGCTGGCCGGCTTCGAGACGCCCACTGCCGGTCGCATCGTGCTCGACGGGCGCGACCTCGCCGGGCTGCCGCCCTACGAGCGGCCCATCAACATGATGTTCCAGTCGTACGCGCTGTTCCCGCACCTTTCGGTGTGGGACAACATCGCCTTCGGCTTGAAGCGCGATGGCATGGCCAAGGCCGAACTGGCCGAGCGCGTGGAAGCGATGCTCAAGCTCGTGCAGCTGCAGAAGTTCACCCGGCGCAAGCCGCACCAGCTCTCGGGCGGCCAGCAGCAACGCGTGGCACTGGCGCGCAGCCTGGCGAAGCGACCACAACTGCTGCTGCTCGACGAACCGCTGGGCGCGCTCGACAAGAAGCTGCGCGAGCAGACGCAGATCGAGCTGGTCAACATCATCGAAGAGGTGGGCGTGACCTGCGTGATGGTCACGCACGACCAGGAAGAGGCCATGACCATGGCCTCGCGCATCGCGGTCATGAGCGAGGGGCGCATCCTGCAGGTGGGCGCGCCGGGCGACATCTACGAAACGCCCGCCACGCGCTTCGTGGCCGACTTCATCGGCAACGTGAACCTGATGCCGGGGCGCCTGACCAGCGACAACCCCGACCACGTGATCATCGACTGCGCCGATTGCCGGCACTACGTGGGCCATGGCATCACCGGTACCGAAGGCATGGACGTGACCGTAGCCCTGCGCCCGGAAAAGATCCGCCTCAGCCGCGCAGAGCCGAGCAACGAATTCAACAAGCTCACCGGCCGCGTGAAGAACCTGTCGTACTTCGGCAGCTTCACCGTCTATCACCTGCAGACGGCCAGCGGCACGGTGCTCAAGGTCAGCCAGAGCAACGTGGAGCGCCACCCCGACGACGTGCTCACCTGGGACGACCAGGCCTGGGCGCACTGGTCGCCTTCGGCCCAAGTGGTACTCACGCAGTGAAGCCCAGCCCGCTCCAGCGCCTTCGGAAAACGCTGCGCGGACGCACGGCCGTGATCGGCGTGCCCTACGCGTGGCTGCTGCTGTTCTTCCTGCTGCCCTTCCTCATCGTCGTGAAGATCAGCGTTTCCGAAATGGAGAACGTGAGCTTCAAGGACCTCGTCACCTACACCGATGGGGCGCTGCAGCTCACGTTGAAGCTCGGCAACTACGTCTTCATCACGCAGGACGATCTCTACTTCAAGACCTACCTCTCGAGCCTGAGGTACGCCGCGGTCACCACCGTGCTGTGCCTGGCCATCGGCTACCCGTTCGCCTACTTCATGGCACGCGCCAGGCCCACGGTGCAGCCGGCCCTGCTGATGCTCGTGATGCTGCCGTTCTGGACGTCCTTCCTGCTGCGCGTGTATGCGTGGAAAGTCCTGCTGGGCGAGCATGGCTGGATCACCGAGCTGCTGATCAGCCTGCGCGTGGACCAGCTGCTGCTGGCCACCGGGCTGATCGAAGCCCCGGGCAAGCTGATGAACACACCGTTTTCGCTGGTCGTGGGCATGGTCTACACCTACCTGCCCTTCATGGTGCTGCCGCTGTACGCCAACCTCGCCAAGATGGACCTGCGGCTGCTCGAAGCGGCCAACGACCTGGGCGCCACGCCGTGGGTCGCCTTCTGGACGGTGACCGTGCCGCTGTCGAAGGCCGGCATCATCGCCGGCTCGATGCTGGTGTTCATCCCTTGCATCGGAGAGTTCGTGATTCCCGAACTGCTGGGCGGCCCGCGCACGTTGATGATCGGCCGCGTGCTGTGGGATGAGTTCTTCAGCAACAACGACTGGCCGCTCGCCTCGGCCGTGGCGGTGGTGATGATCCTGCTGATCCTCGTGCCGCTGGCGGTGTTCAACAAATACCAGGCAGAGGCGCAGGAGGTGCGGCGATGAGCATCGCTCGCCACTTCGGCCGAGGCTGGCTTGCCGCCGGCTACCTCTTCCTCTACCTGCCCATCGCGGCGCTGGTGCTCTACTCGTTCAACGACTCGCCCATCGCCAACGTGTGGGCCGGCTTCACGCTCAAGTGGTATGCCGCGCTGGCAGACGACCGCGAGCTGCTCGCGGGCTTGTGGCTCTCCTTGCGCATCGCCTTCTTCACGGCCTGTGCATCGGTGGCGCTCGGCACGCTGGCCGCCTTCGCGCTCGTGAAGTACCGGCGCTTCACTGGCCGCACCTTGTTCAGCGGCATGGTGAACGCACCGCTGGTCATGCCCGAGGTCATCGTGGGCCTGTCGCTGCTGCTCATGCTGGTGTCCATGCAGCGCTGGCTGGGCTTCCCGGAGCGCGGCATGTTGACCATCTGGCTGGGCCACCTGCTGCTCGGCCTGGCCTACGCCACCGTGGTGGTGCAGGCCCGCCTGCAAGACCTCAACCCGCAGCTCGAAGAAGCCGCCATGGACCTGGGCGCGCGCCCGCACCAGGTGTTCATGCTCGTCACGCTGCCGATGATTTCGCAGTCGCTGCTGTCGGCCTGGCTGCTCACCTTCACGCTGTCGCTAGACGACGTGGTGCTCTCCGCCTTCCTGTCGGGCCCCGGTGCCACCACCATGCCGCTGGTCATCTTCTCGCGGGCCCGCCTGGGGCTGAGCCCCAGCGTCAATGCCGTGGCCACCGTGATCATCGTGCTGGTCGCCATCGGCGTGGTGCTCGCCAGCTACCTCATTGCCCGCGCCGAGCGCCGCCGCACCGTGGAGATGGCCGCCGCGCAACGTGGCAGCCCTTGAGCCGCATGCAGTCCGAACACCAACCACTTTCAGAGAGAGGAGCCCGAAGATGACGACGCGCAAGCTCACGACCCTGGCCCTGATGTCCGCCTTTGCCGCTGCGCCGCCCGCGATGGCACAGTCGAATGCCGAGCTGCTGAAGGAGCTCAAGGCGCTGAAGGACCGCGTCGAGCAGCTCGAAAAGCAGCTCAAGGACAAGGAGGCCGCGCCTGCTGCGGCGAAGCCGGGCAACGAGCCGCCCGTGGGCAAGCAGTGGGGCATGACGCCCGAGCAGTTGCAGGAGTTCAACCGCATTGCCGTCAAGACCGAGGCGCTCGAAGACAGCCGCGACGCCATGGGGCTCAAGAACCTGAAGATCGGCGGCTACATGGACCCGACCTTCATCTTCAACAAGAACCAGGACCGCGCGGGCTTCCAGTTCGTCAACCGCGTCGATGACGACGGCTACAACTACGACAACTCCTACTTCGGCGCCGCGGTCATCGACTTCCAGAAGGAAACCGACAGCGGCTCGCGTTGGCGCCTCACGCTGGCGCCCAACCGCGGCGTGGGTGCTGTGTTCGATGGCACGTCGCTCATCCACGAAGCCAGCGTGTCGGTGCCCATCACCGACCTGCAGACCCGCTTCATCGCCGGCCAGCTGCCCGACTGGTCGGGCTACGAATACCTGCAGCCCACGCTCAACAAGCTCATCACCCACAACCTGCTGTTCGACTTCACGCTGCCCACCGCCTACACCGGCGCCGGCTTCGAAATCACCCGCGGCAAGTGGATCTACAAGGGCATGCTCGCCAACATGAACGCGAGCAAGAAGCAGCCAGGCGACAAGACGCCGGTGTTCGCCTACCGCGTGGACTACGCGCGCGGCGAGTTCCAGGGCTTCGGGTTCGCGGGCGTGCATGGCAAGGCAGCAAACCTGCGCGCCGACGACGGCGTGGGCAACCCGGTGACCGGCGAGCCCTATGACCTGAAGGACACCGCGCTCAACCTGTTCGAGTTCGACGCCTACTTCATTCGCGGCGACTGGACGGTGCAGGGCCAGCTCAGCGTCGGCCAGCAGAAGAACGCCGCCATCACCGCCGACCCGGTGACCGGCGAGCTGCGCGACGCACAGTGGTGGGGCCTCTCGGCACTGGCTGCCTACAAGTTCACGCCCCGCTTCGAAGGCACCGCCCGTGTGGACTACATCAACAACAGGAAGAACGGCGGCGGCCTGCTGGGCTACAACTTCTCGGACGACCGCAACGGCATCGGCCCCGGCTGGGCCTTCGACGATGCCTCCGGCTCCTGGGCGCAACCCGACCCCGAACATGGCGTGAACCGCATGGCGCTGACGCTGGGCCTGTCGTACCTGTTCAACCTCAACACCGTGCTGAAGGCTGAATACCGCCTAGACCGCGCCAACGACCCGGTCTTCATCTACGTGAAGGACGGCAGCTACAAGAAGACCAATCATCTGCTCGGCGCGTCGGTGCTGGTGAGCTTCTAGCCCCCCCGTAGCGCCTTCGGCGCTCCCCCTCAAGGGGGCGCCGCCAGCGGCCCGGCGAAGCCGGTTCCGCGGCGGCCGCCTGGCGGCCGTCCCCACATTGGAACGTTGATCATGAACACATCCACCATCGACTGGCACGCCCGTGCCGCACAAGCCACCTTCGACGGCCGCGCCTTCATCAACGGTGAACGCTGTGCCTCGGCCAGCGGCGACACCTTTGCCTGCCAGTCGCCCATCGACGGCCGCACGCTCACGCAGGTGGCACGCGGCCAGGCGGCCGACGTCGACGCAGCCGTGGCCGCTGCGCGCGCCGCGTTCGAAGACGGGCGCTGGGCGCGCAAGTCGCCGTCCGCGCGCAAGCGCACCCTGCTCGCCTTTGCCGAGAAGATCCTCGCCGCCCGGGAAGAGCTGGCCCTGCTCGAAACGCTGGACATGGGCAAGCCCATCGGCGCTAGCCTCGGCGCCGACGTGCCGGGCGCCGCGCGCTGCATCGCGTGGTACGCCGAAGCGGTGGACAAGATCTACGACGAGATCGCACCCACGCCGCACACCGGGCTTGCGCTCATCACCCGCGAGCCCATGGGCGTGGTCGGCGCCATCGTGCCGTGGAACTACCCCATGCTGATGGCCGCCTGGAAGCTGGGCCCCGCGCTGGCCGCAGGCAACAGCGTGGTGCTCAAGCCCAGCGAGAAATCGCCGCTCACCGCGCTGCGCCTGGCCGAACTCGCATTGGCCGCCGGCCTGCCGCCGGGCGTCTTCAACGTGGTGCCGGGCTACGGCCACGAAGCGGGCGAAGCGCTCGCGCTGCACATGGACGTGGATGCGGTGGGCTTCACCGGCTCCACGCGCACCGGCCGCAAGATGCTCGAATACGCCGGCCGCAGCAACCTGAAGCGGGTCTACAACGAGCTAGGCGGCAAGTCGGCCTTCGTCGTGTTCCCCGACTTCGACGACCTCGACCGCTGCGCCAAGGCCCTGGCCGGCTCGATCTTCTACAACCAGGGCGAGAGCTGCAACGCGCCGTCGCGCCTGTTCGTGCATGAAAGCATTGCCGGCGACTTCGCGAAGCGCGTCTCGGCCGAGGCCACGCATTACCAGCCCGGCGACCCGCTCGACGCCAGGAGCCCCATGGGCGCGCTGGTCGACGAGACCCAGCTGCGCACGGTGCTGGGCTACATCGACGCCGGCCGCGGGGAAGGCGCACAGGCACTGGTGGGCGGGCGCCAGGCGCGCACCGAGACCGGCGGCTACTACGTCGAGCCCACGGTCTTCACCGGCGTGCGCAACGACATGCGGATCGCCCGAGAAGAAATCTTCGGCCCGGTGCTGTCGGTCATTCCCTTCAAGACCGAGGCCGAGGCCATCGCCATGGCCAACGACTCCACCTATGGCCTGCAGGCCAGCGTGTGGACCACCCACGTGGATCGTGCCCACCGCGTGGCGCGTGCGCTGCGCGCCGGCACCGTGCACGTGAACCAGTACGACGAAGACGACATCACCGTGCCCTTCGGCGGCTACAAGCAGTCGGGCAACGGGCGCGACAAGTCGCTGCACGCCTTCGACAAGTACACCGAGCTCAAGACCACCTGGCTGCGCATCAACCCGGCTTGATGCCGGCTTGTCGAGCGCCGCGTCGTTGCGTGCCGGGTTGGCACATGCCGGTCCGGCGAGTGTCAGTTTGATGAGTGCCGTGTGCCAGCGGCGCCACGCCCCGGCACACGCGGCGTCAGCAGGGGATATCCAGCGCAGAGCCAAAGCGCTATCGTGCCCGCACCCGCAAGACTCCAGTCTTTTCGACTGCGAAGCGCATGGTGCAGCCCCTGCCACAACCCGCCAGCGATCACGCGACGGGCACCGCACCCGACGCCGACATCGCCCCACTGGTGGCCGCCGAACAGCTGCGCATGGTGTTCGCGCACATGACGGCCGGCACCCTCATCGCCACCGTGTTTGCGCTGGTGCTGGCGGCCCATCTGCAAGGCCGCGTACCGACCGGCGAACTGCTGGTGTGGGTCGCACTGAAACTCGGCATCGCGCTGCCGCGCATCGCGCAAGGCCAGCTCCATCGCCTGCGCGGGCGCCCCGGCACGCCGGGCTGGCACCGCTGGACTCACGCCCTGCTGGTGGTGGACGGCGCGGTGTGGGGCCTGGGTGGTGCCTGGCTCATGCACGGGCCGAGCGACCTGGTGGCCGAGGTGGCGGCCAGCCTGTGCTGCGTGGCCTCGGTGGCCACCTTCGGCCTGCAGGTGCGGCTGGCGGCCACAGCGGCCTATGTGGTGCCGATGATCGCGCCCACCGCCCTGGCCCTGCTGGCCCGCGGCGACCGGTTCGGCGCATTCGCGGGCGTCGGACTGGTGCTGCTGCTCGGGCTCATGCTCATCACCGCACGGCGCGGCGAAAAGCGCCTGGCCGAGGTGTTTGCGCTGCGCTTCCTCACCGACCGCATCTCCGAAGAGCGCGCCCAGGCCCTGGCCCACGCGCAGCGGCAAAGCGCGGTGAAGACGCAGTTCCTCGCCACCATGAGCCATGAGCTGCGCACACCGCTGCACGGCATCCTCGGGCTCACGCGGGTGCTGCGGGCCGAACATGCGGAGCCCGTGCTGCGCCACCGGCTGGGCCTGATCGAGCGCTCGGGCGAGCACCTGCTGCAGCTCATCAACGACCTGCTCGACATGTCGCGCATCGAGGCCGGCCGCGTGGAGCTCAGCATCACCAACGTCGACCTGCAGGCCGAGCTCGACGAGCTGGTGGACATCTATTTCGTGCGTGCCGGTGAAAAGGGCCTCGCCTTCAGTGCCGGCATCGACCTGCCGCGGCCGTGCTGGGTCCGCACCGACCCCACCCGGCTGCGCCAGGTGCTGCACAACCTGCTGGGCAATGCGCTCAAGTTCACCGACGCGGGCAGCGTGAACCTGCGGGCCCACCGCACCGCCGCGGGCGAGTTCGTCTTCGCCGTGCAGGACACCGGCCAGGGCATCTCGCCCCAGGACCTGCCGAAAGTGTTCGACGCTTTCTGGCAAGCCAGCGCGCCGCACGCCAGGCGCGCGGCCGGCGCGGGGCTGGGGCTCAACATCGCGCAGGAAATGGCGCATGCCATGGGGGGCGACATCCGCGTGAGCAGCGAGCCGGGCAAGGGTTCGCTGTTCGAGCTGGTGCTGCCGCTGGGCACGGTGACGGCACCGCGGGACCCGTTGACGGACGAAGGTGCCGGCGTCATCGGCAATCTCACGCAATCCGGCGGCCGCGTGCTGCTGGCCGAAGACAACGAGGTGAACGCGCTGGTCGTCGAGGCCATGTTGAGCCGCAACGGCTGCCAGGTGCTGCGCGCGGCAAACGGTAACGAAGCCGTGCGGCTGGCCACCGACGAGGCGAGCCGACCCGGCGTCGTGCTGATGGATTGCCAGATGCCCGAGATGGACGGCCTGGAGGCCACCCGGCGCATCCGGGCCGCGGAAGTCGAACATGGCTGGTCGCGTCTGCCGGTGATCGCGCTCACGGCCAACACCGCTGCCGACGACCGGGTGCAATGCCGCCGCGCCGGCATGGACTACTTTCTCGGCAAGCCCTTCACCGAGCAGGAGCTGATGGTGGCGCTGGCCGTGTGCCTGCACCCTGCCCCGCAGCCCACAGACCCCGTGGTCTGAGGTATCCGCCGGTGCCCGCCGCTACGCAGCCATCGGCTCAGCGAGTTGCGCCTCGGCGGCGTCCTGCGGCATCGGGAAGATGCGGATGTCCGGGTGGTAGCAGCCCACCATGAACTGATAGAACGGGTGCACCGAGGCCAGCCAGTTGCGCTCGGCCGACACCACGTCGAACACCAGCACGCGGTGCGGCAGGCCGCCCGCATGGGCCAGCGGCACCTCCACCGCCTCGCCGTTGAGGTCGGTGAAGCCGAGCCGGCGGTACTGGCGCACCAGCGCTTCGCTGCGCGCGCCGATCACCATCCAGCGCACCTGGTGCGCCAGGCAGTGCAGGTAGGCCGCCTTCATGAGGCCCAGCTTGACGGCCGGGTCGGTGCTGCCCGACAGCACGGCCAGGCGCGTCACCTCGGCCATCAACCCGCCGGCGATGGATGGCGGCACTGCCGCGCTGCGCTCGATCTGCGTCGGCTGGCAGGCGTTGGTGGCCAGGCGCACGGTGCCCACCGCTTGGCCCGTGGCCTTGTCGGTGGCCACGAACACGGCGGTGTGCGGGTCGCGGTCGAGCTGATCGGGCTCGTCCCACACACTGGCGATGCCGGGCAGGTGCCGCCCGTAAGACAAGGCACGCACGCGGCACGCCGCGCGCAACTGCGTTTCGGTACGAGCTGCAGACACCGTGAAGCTCAAGGACTGACGCGACATGAAAGAAACCCCTTCCCCATGAATGAAGGCGGTGGGCCTCGCAAGGGGCCACCTCCCGTTGTTCACCCGGTCGGGTTTTTCTTTTCAGTTCACACGCTCGCTCGCTGACAAATCTCGGCCGGGCGCCCCCGGTAAATCGGTATGCAATTTCTGCACTCAACCTGAGGCACAGATACCACCGGTGACATTCCCCTCGCGCTGTTCACGCTTGAGCACACCTGTCCTCGCGCTGGCATGATCGCGGGCTCCGTTTGCCCACAAGCGCCCTCGCACCGCGGCCGTTCGCCGTGTCTCTTGCATGAGCTCACTTCCCACCTCCTCTCGCCAAAGCGACGCGCCTCATGTCTTCGCCTACGCCAGCCTCGCGGCCAGCATGGCCCTGGTAGGCAGCTACGTCGGACTGTCGAAGCTGCTGGTGGTGGTGTTTCCGGTCTTCCTGCTGGCGTGGCTGCGCTTTGGCATCGCCGCGGTGGCCATGGCGGGTTGGTTGAAGCGCGGCCCGGGCGAAGCGCCGCTGTCGCGCCACGACCGGCAACTGCTCTTCTGGGAGAGCTTCCTCGGCAACTTCATGTTCTCGATCTGCATGCTGTTCGGCGTGGCGCGCACTTCGGCCGTGGCAGCGGGCGTGATCATGGCCGCCATCCCTGCTGCAGTGGCCATCATGTCGCGCGTGTTCCTGGGCGAGCGGCTCACCCGCCGCGTGATCGCCGGCATCGCCTGCGCGGTGGGCGGCATTGCGCTGCTGTCGCTGGCCAAGACCGGGCCACAGCCAGCAGCGCCGGAAACCGCCAGCGCCTGGCTCGGCAACCTGCTGCTGTTCGGCGCCGTGTTGTGCGAGGCGAGCTATGTGGTGATCGGCAAGCGGCTCACCGGCAACGTGTCGGCCAAGCGCATCAGCGCGCTGGTCAACCTGTGGGGGCTGGCACTCGTCACGCCGCTCGGCCTGTGGGCGGCATGGTCGTTCGACTTCGGCAACGTGGCGCCCGCGCATTGGGGGCTGCTGCTGTTCTACTCACTGGCCGCCAGCATGGTGACCGTGTGGCTGTGGATGACCGGCCTCAAGCACGTGCCGGCTGCTTCGGCCGGTGTGTTCACCGTGATGCTGCCGGTGAGCGCTGCCGCGGTGGGTGTGCTCTTCCTCGGCGAGCGCTTCAGCGCCGGGCACACCGTGGCGTTCGCATTGGCGCTCGCGGGTGTGGTGCTGGCGACGTGGCCGCAGCGTCGTTAGCGGAACCGGGGCATCCCAAAAAGAGAGGCCGCGAGAAGCTGCCGGCGGACCGGGCCCCTCCGCGAGAAGCCTGCGGGGTCCTGGTGTTGAGACATGACCGGTGCGTAGAGTTTCGAGCTGAACGAGCAGGCTCGGCACAGATGCCGGCCAGCGAGACAGCCACTCGCGACCTTCAAAAAAGGACGACCGGCACCACTGGGAACGGCCGTCCACTCTCTGCTGATTCCGTGCCGGGCTCAATAGCTCCAGAAGATGCGCTGCAGCTCTTTGGTGTCGTTGGTCTTGGTGAGCGCCAGCGCGGCCAGGATCTTGGCCTTCTGCGGGTTGAGGTCGTGCGCCACCACCCAGTCGTACTTGTCGTCAGGCTGCTCGGAGTTGCGGATCACGAAGCCCTCGCCCACGCGGGACGAGCGAACGATGTGCACGCCTTGCGCACGCAGCGCCTTGAGCGTGTCCACCGCGTAGTTGGCCACCGAGCCGTTGCCCGTGCCGGCATGGACGATGGCCTTGGCGCCCGCCTTGGCCGCTGCCTCGTAGAGCGACGGGGCGATGTTGCCGGCACCGTAGACGATTTGCACCTCGGGCAGCTTGTCGATGCTGTCGATGTCGAACTCGCTGGTGGTGGTGTGGCGCTTGGCCAGCGTGCGGAACCAGTAGGTCTTGCCTTCGACCACCATGCCCAGCGGGCCCCATGGGCTCGAGAAGGCGTTGGTCTTGACGTTCACGCGCTTGGACACGTCGCGACCGGAGTCGATGGTGTCGTTCATCGCCACCAGCACGCCCTTGGCCTTGGCGTCTGCGCTGCCGGCCACCACCACCGCGTTGTAGAGGTTGAGCATGCCGTCGGCCGACATCGCGGTGCCCGGGCGCATGGAGCCCACCAGCACCACCGGCTTCTCGCTGCGGATCACGAGGTTCAGGAAGAAAGCAGTTTCTTCCAGCGTGTCGGTACCGTGCGTGATGACGATGCCGTCCACGCTGGCGTCCTTGGTGAGCTGCGATACGCGCTTGCCCAGTTGCACGAGCTTTTCGTTGGTGAAGCTCTCCGAGGCGATCTGGAACACCTGCTCGCCGCGCACGTTGGCCACGTCGGCCAGTTCAGGCACGCCCGCGATCAGCTTTTCCACCGGCACCTTGGCGGCCTGGTAGGTGGCACTGTTGGCTGCGGTGGCGCCCGCGCCGGCGATGGTGCCACCGGTGGCCAGGATCACCACATTGGGCTTGGCCTTGCCGGCCGGCGTGCCTTGCGCAAAACCGGAGGTCGCCACGGCCATCGAAGCTGCCAGACCGAGCGCCAGGCGCACCACGGAGCCCGCCGCAAGGCGGGCGTTTCCGAACATCATGCTGTCTCCTTCGTTATCGATTTCGCTTTGTGACAAGCGCACGACAATCTAGTTGGCGCTGCTCAAAGTGAACAATGAAGCTTTGCAGCAGCACCATGACTGCAACTCATAGGCTGAAGAGAGACACATCGAGCCATGCGTTTGAGACATATCGAGGTCTTCCAGGCCGTCATGGAGACCGGCAGCATGAGCGGTGCGGCACGGCTCATCAATCTCACCCAGTCGGCAGTGAGCCGCGTGATCGCCAATGCCGAGTCGCAGCTGGGCTACCCGCTGTTCAAGCGCACCAGCGGCAAGCTGGTGCCCACGGCCGAAGGCCTGGCGCTGTTCGAAGAAAGCGCCGGCCTCTTCGAACGACTCGAAGCGCTGCGCCGCACCGCACGCAACCTGAAGAACGGTGCCTCGGGTTCGCTGCGCATCGGCGCCATCCCGGCCATCAGCCACAAGCTGCTGCCCGACGTGCTGGCCAGCTATTGCCGCACCTACCCGGAAGTGCGGTGTGAGGTGCGCACCATCCACAAGCGGCAGATGACCGATGCCCTGCTCGCACGCGACATCGACGTCGGGCTCGACTTCTATGCGGCCCAGCACCCCGGCATCGAGTCGGTGCAATACGGCGAAGGTCCGCTGTACGTGATGGGCCCTCCCCACCTGGCCGAGCTGGTGACCCGCGGCAAGACGCCGCTGATCGAAGTGCTCAAGCAGATCCCTTACGTGGCACTGGTGGGCGACGACCCCATCGCCATCAACGCCGAGCAGTTGCTCGCGCAAGCGCACTTCCCCGAAGCGGCCGTGCGCGTGCAGACCTCGCAACTGGCCGAGGAACTGGTGGCACGCGGCCTGGGCTGGGCGCTCATCGACTTTCTCACCGCGCGGCAGGCAGACCGCGGCTGCCTGTCGGTACTGCCGCTGCAGCCCGCGGTGGCCTGCCCGCTCAACGTGTTCTTCCTGCGCAACCAGCCGGCCGGTCTGGCGGCGAGATCGTTCCTCGAAACACTGTCGGCCACATTGAAGACGCGCGAGCCGTGGTAACCATGCCCTTCAGTGCAACACCCGCGTGATCTTCATCGAACCGGCCGAATGGTCGTGTTCGAATTCACGACTGATCGCTGGGCCGAAGTACTCGTCGACCGCCTTCTTGCAGCCACCCCAATCGAGATAGTCGTCCAGGATCAGTGCGCCGCCGGGTGACAGGTGCGGCACGATGCGCTCGAGGCACGTCTTCACCGGCTCGTACCAGTCGACGTCGATGTGCGCAAAGGCCACCGGGCCGTCAACCACCATCGTGTCCTGCACGAGCCCCTTGATGAGCGACACATGCTGCCGCTGGCAGTCGACACCGAAGGACTGCAGGTTCGATTGCACGATCTCGAAGAGATCGGCCTCGTAGCCGTAGTAGCGGTTGCCGCCCAGCCCTTGCGACTTGCCTTCCAAGATGATGCGGTAGCGCTCGTGCACCTCGGGCGGGTCTTCTGCCGTGGGCGGTGGAATCATGCCGAACACGTCGTAGACCCGGAAGTCGCGCTCCGGCTTCTTCAACGTGGCGATCACGATGGCCGAGCCGCCCAAGGCACAGCCTGCCTCGATGAACAGGCCCGGCGTACCGGCGGCTTCTATGCGGTGGCAGGTCTCGATGAGCGACCTCAGCTTGCCGTCGGACAAATAAGTGAGGTGCCTGGCGCGCACACGCGAGACCAGCTCGCGATCGGCCTCGCTCAGCCCGGCCAGCACGTTTTGTTCAATCCCGGCCATGCGCTTCAGCGCACGCTTGAGTTGTGCGTACATGCGTCTCCTCTGCCCTTCTGGCGCCCGCTCCCACAACCTTGAACTGCGGTTGCATCGAGACAGTAGCTCGCCGCCTCCGAAACGCCAGAAGAGGCTGGCAAGCAGAAGTAACGGCGTTGCGGGAAGAACGCGACCCAGCCCGCGTTCAGGCCGGCTCGGCGCTGTGCTGCTGTACGAAGACGCGCGCTTGCTCGGCCACGGCTCGCGGGGCTTCCTCCTTGAATCGGTGATCACTCCAGATCTGGCGCCAGCGGCGCGCGCCCGGCACGCCGTTCCACAGGCCGATGGCGTGGCGCATGGCCTGGTGCCAGCTGGTGCCGGCGGCATGCAGGCCGTCGAGGTAATGCAGCCATGCAGCTTCAACCTGGTCACGCGACTGAGCCGGCCCTTGGGCCACGCCGAAAAAGCGCTCGTCCCAGGCAGCCATTGCCCAGGGCTCGTGATACGCATGGCGCCCGACCATCACGCCGTCCACCTGCTGCAGGTGCTGCGCGATCTCGTCGTCGGTTTTCACGCCGCCGTTGAGCACGATGGTCAGGTGTGGAAAGTCCTGCTTCAAGTGATGGACGAACTCGTAGCGCAGCGGCGGGATCTCGCGGTTCTCTTTCGGCGAGAGTCCCTTGAGCCAGGCATTGCGCGCATGCACGACGAACACCTCGCAACCCGCATCGGCCACCGTGCCCACGAAGTCGCGCACGAACTCGTAGCTTTCCTGCTTGTCGATGCCGATGCGGTGCTTCACGGTCACCGGCAGGTCGCCGCGCACCGCATCGCGCATGGCCTTCACGCAGTCGGCCACCAGCGGGGCTTCGGCCATGAGGCAGGCGCCGAATGCACCGCGCTGCACGCGCTCGCTCGGGCAGCCGCAATTGAGGTTGATCTCGTCGTAACCCCACTGCTCGGCCAGCTTGGCGCACGCCGCCAGATCTGCCGGCTCGCTGCCACCCAGCTGCAGCGCCACGGGGTGTTCTTCTTCATGGAAGTCGAGGTGGCGACGCTGGTCACCATGCAGCAGAGCGCCGGTCGTCACCATCTCGGTGTACAGGCGGGTGTGACGGGTCAGCAGCCGGTGGAAATAACGGCAATGGCGATCGGTCCAGTCCATCATCGGCGCCACAGATAAACGCCACGGACTAACATGTTGATTTGATTGAATAATTTCAGACACGATAAAGCCTGATTTGAGCCGTGTGCAGAAAGTAGTGCACACGAGGTGCACACGGCGTGATCAAAACGTGTATCTTGCGTGGGCGATTGGACACACACGGAGTGCACACGGTGCCAACATTTTCCCAGCTGCCCTCGGGCAAGTGGCGCGCGCAGGTTCGGCGCGCCGGCATCTATCGGGCGGCCACCTTCCCCACCAAGCGAGAGGCCAAGGAATGGGCGGCAGCCATCGAGGCGCAGGCCCACCACATCGCCGCCGGCGGCTTCGCGCCGGTGCCACAAGGCGCCACGCTGGCCGACCTGATCGACAAGTACCGGGAGACGATCGTCCGCGAACCTGGCAAGACCAAGGCCGCGACGCTCGACATGCTCAAGGACCGAATCGGCGCCGTGAAGCTCGCCAGGCTGTCGGCGGTCGTGCTGCGCGACTTCATCGAGCGGCGCATCAAGGAAGGCGCCGGAGGCGTGACGATCGCGGCCGACCTCTCCTTCCTCTCTGCCGTGCTGAAGTGGGGCCGGCATGCCAGGCACCTCGACATCAACGCGCAGCTCGCGCTCGAGGCCCGCGAAAGCCTCAAGCACCGAGGCCTGGAGACTCGCAGCAAGGAGCGCGCCCGCGAGCCGACGGACGACGAGCTGGCGCGCCTCTATGCCCACTGGCAGGCCAGCGAGAGGCAGAAACTCGACATGCCCACCATCTGCCGCTTCGCGCTGGCCACCGGCATGCGCCAAGACGAGATCTGCCGCCTGCAGGTGGAAGACGTCGACCGCAAGGCCCGCACCGTCATCATCCGAGACCGCAAGGATCCGCGGAACAAGCAAGGCAACGACCAGACGGTGCCGCTGCTGCCAGATGCCTGGGCCATCGTTGAGCCACTGATCGAAGATCGCGACGAGGGCCAGGTGTTCCTTGGCGCGCGCGCCGCAAGCGTTTCGTCGGCGTTCACGCGCGCCTGCAAGCTGGTGAAGCCGGTCATCGTCGACCTGCACTTTCACGACCTGCGGCATAGCGCGACGGCGCAGTTCTTCCGCATGGGCCTGGACATCCCGCGGGTGGCCCTGCTCACCGGCCACAAGACCTGGGCCATGCTGCGCCGCTACACCGACATCAAGCCAGCGGACGTGCATGCCGCGGTGGAGCAGAAATAGGAGCGCAAGCCGCGTAAGCGCGGCAACGTCATCGAGTTCAAGGCTGCCTGACCTATTTCTTCAGGCTTCTTTTTTGACAATGGAGAGGACTATGAACAGCGTGTCTTTCGAGGCAGGGTTGCGTGTACTTCAACGAGTTCGGCTGACTGCTGAATCGGCCAGGTGCTACGTTGAGATGTCTGAGGGCGAGTTCATTGAGAACGGGGACGTGAGGCATTTGGTGGAGGGCATCTACGAGGCCGGCATGAACTCCACGCTTGAAGTCGGGCTCGAGCGTGTGTCGCTTGACAACGCCCCCGTCACCATGCGGGCAATGCTTCTTGTTGACGCGATGTCTGCGTGGCTCACCATCAATGCAGATCACCCAGTTCGACGGAATAGTGCGAGTGAGATCCTCTTGGTGATCTGTGAAGCATTTCAGCAAAGCGAAACGTCCTGGCTCGAGGATCAGCCCGGCGGCAGCCCTGTGCCGCATCACATCATGCAAACGGCCCTGGTTGATCAGCACGTCCAGGCGTCTGCACATTAGCCGGAGAGGGGGATATGAAACGAGCTGCACAGTTTGAGCATGTTGCCCTTGCGCCCTATGTCGACGAGCTGGTCGAGAAGGCCCAAGGGGGCGACAGCGTCGCAATGGGAATGCTCTATGGCCAGGCCGCCGCGATCATCGGCGCAGGCCTCCCGCTCCCTGCGCCCCTAGCCAAGATATTTGGCGAACGCCTCGCGGCGATCGCCAAACTGCTGCTCGCGCCCACCTACCCCAGAAGGGGATCACCAAAGGTTTCGGATCTGCGCGGTTGGTATGACAGTGCGGTCTTGCTCGCTCCGCCGCCGAAAGGCCGCAGACCTGGCCGACTAAATCGTACGTTGGCCGCGGCCAGCGCGGCGGCTGACATGACTGCCGTGCGCGGCGCTGGCATTGGCGACGATGAGCGCGAGGCGATCATTGAACGATTAGCTGCGTTTGTTCACGTCGATCCCGATACGCTGAGGAAGCGGATGATGGAGTTGCGGCGGCCGTAGGTCCTTTTCTTTGGTGGGGGCTCTGTAAATGAGAGGGCGCGGCGAAAGTCGCGCCCTCTCTGCATTCACGGCCCTAGATGAATTCCGCCGAGTTGCATCTTTTTCTTGGTGTTCGTCCCTCTATAGATTGCCCATCCAAGCGCACGAACAGCGCTTAGGAGGCGCATCTGTGGTTATTGAAGAAGAGACGATCGACCAGCTCGCGGCGAGCCTTGGATATCTGACTGAACGCCGGTTCATCCAGCTCGCCGGCATCACGGAGAAGACGGCTGAGAGCTGGCGGAAGCACCGCAAAGGGCCCGCGCATGTGCGGCTTGGCAATCGCGTCCTGTACTCGCTTGCCGACGTTGGCGCGTACCTGGCCGACCAAGGCCGCGGGGTTCAGGAGCGGCGCCTTGTTGGGGATCTGCTGTGAATCGCCAACAAGAGCCACAAGTCCTGAAGTTGGCCGCCAAGTACATGGCATCGCGGCCGAGCCATTTTGCGGCCGAGGCCTGCTTCAGTGTGCCGGCCGGAGTCCTTTCCTCGACGGAGAAGCGGTGCCGGCTGGTGTTCGTGCCGCCTGGCGTCGTGCGGGTCTATGTCGAGGCGACGGGCGAGCTGCTGGCTGAGTCACGCCCGGGTGATCTGACCTTTCCCGCACATATCTCATGAGCGATGTGCAGACACCTACACCTGGCGAGCTGCCGTGTGTTGCGATCGAGGGGGACGGGGACCTGCCGAAGGTGTGCGACGAGATCGAGCATCTATTGATCCAGGCGGGGGCTCAGATCTACCAGCGCGGCGGAGCGCTGGTTCGTGTGATCAACGAACCTTCAGCACGCAAGGGGATCCTTCGCGACCCTGCAGCTCCGAGAATCGTGCCATTCGATGACCTTGCGCTTTGCGAGCTGGTCAGCCGGTTCATCGAGGTGCGCAGGCGAAATCGGAAAACCCAGGAGCTTGTGCGCGTGGACTGCCCGCGCGTCGTCGCGCAAACGATCTTGGCTCGGCGTGAATGGCGGTTCCAAGTGCTTGAGGCCGTCATCGAGCACCCGGTACTGCTGTCGGACGGCCAGGTGCTCTGGGAAAGCTCGTTTCATGAGAGCAGCGGGTTGCTGCTGCGCCTTCCGTTCAGCGAGTTCCAGGCGCCCTACGAGGAACCGTCGCGGGAGGACGCCGAAGGTGCCCTCGTCGAGCTCAGGCGCTTGCTGGAGGGCTTTGACTTTGTGGGCGGGGTCGATGAGTCCGTAGCCCTCGCCTACTTGCTCACGCCATTCGTGCGGCCGGTGATCCCCACGGCGCCGGCTTTCGCCTTCGATGCGCACGCGGCAGGTAGCGGCAAGTCGACGCTCGTTCGAGCCGGTGCAGCGGTGTCTACAGGCCGTGACCCCGCGTTCCTGACGTTCGGGGACGATCCTGCCGAAATGAAGAAGCTCCTGTTCGCGGCGCTATTGGAAGGTGACCAGCAGATCGCGATAGACAACGTGGACGTGCCAGTCAGCGGCAGCGAGCTCGCGGTGATCCTCACGTCGCCGATGTACCGCGGACGCGTGCTCGGGCAGTCGATCAACGCGTCGGTGCCGACCAAGTCGGTGATCACGCTGAACGGCAACAACCTGCAGATCGTCGGCGACCTCACGCGGCGCATTCTGGTGTGCCGGCTGGACCCCACGTGCGAGCGGCCCGCGGAGCGTGAATTCGAGTTCGACCCGGTCGTGGAGGCTCGGCAGATGCGCAGCCACTACGTGCTGGCGGCGTTGACCATCATGCAGGCGTATCTGTGCAGTGGCGAGCGCGTCAAGGTTCGGCCGTTCGGCAGCTTCAACGCCTGGTCGCGCTTTGTGCGCGAGTCTCTTGTGTGGCTCGGCCTTGATGATCCTGTCGAGTCGATTCGAGTGCTCGAGGACGCGGACCCGGAGCGCACGCAGCTGCGTTCAATGTTGCAGGCCGTCAACGCTGCGCGAGGTTCCTCGCAGTTCAAGGTGGCCGACCTCATCCTGGTTGCCTCAAGCAAGAGCCCTCACAACCAGGCGCAGCTCATGGCCGAGCCCGACATCAGCGAAGCGATTCGTGAGGCGCTGCAGGAGGCCCTCCAGGCAGTCTGCGAGCGCAACGGTGAGCTCAACGCACGCGCGCTGGGGCGCTGGCTTCTACGCATGAAGGGCCGCATCGAAGGTGGCCTGCGATTCGTCCAGGTGCGGCAGACCAGCTCGTCATCGATCTGGCAAGTCGAGTCGGTCGCATAGAAGGTTATGAAGGTTATTGAGGTTTCTTCCTTACTCCGTACGAAGAGATGAGGCAGAGAAAAGAAAGAGGACATATGCATTGGGAGACAAGGCGAGAAACCTTCAAAACCTCTCAAACCTTCGCGGATGAATTCAGGCGGATTCCGTCCGTGCGTTCGCACCGCCGACAGCCCATCATGGGGGGGGTGGGTCAAAAGTCTGAGAAGGCCTGAGCGGAAACCGACCGCCAAGTCGATTTTTCACGCATGGGAGTTTTGGGTTTTTTTCTCCTTGCCCTCTTTCTCTGACGCACTTCCCCCCTCCCCCTTTGAGAAGGTCAACGATGCAAGAAGAAGGCATGGAACATCAAGCCGCGGAGGTCTCCGGCGGCGTTTGCACACGCGATGGAGCGCGCGTGCGCGAGATCAACGCGGATCTGCAGGCCACTGCAGCATCGCACTTCCGAAGCGCAGCAACGGTCTGCCGCCTGGTGCTCGACGTTTTGCCGACGGATGTCCGTGCGCAGCTGGATGCGTACGTGGCGCGAGGTGCGACCCTGTCCGTCGAGGTGGACGTGCTGTCGCCAATGCAGCCGCAGATCCACCTTCACCTGGTCGATCTGCAAGGAACCCGGTATCGCGTCTGCAGTCTGCCTCTGACTGCGGGAGCGACGCCGCATTGAGGGTAGACGCCTGCACAAATCACTCGGGCGATCCAGTGATGCGGGTTGGGGGTGCGGGTGATCCCACCCCATGTCTGCCAGGCGGGCGCGACGCCCGCTGCTTTCGTGATTGTGAGAGGCCATTCGTTCAACATCTTTTTCTTGGAGATTTGCAGTGATGAAAGTCAAGTCAGGCCACCTGTGGGTGGTTGCAGCCGCCCTGGCGATGGCGATGTTGTCGGCGTTGGGTGTCTTCGCTGCCGATATCGCCGCGTCGTTCTCAGTGGTGCTCACCGCCGTCGACGGCGACACCGTGTCGTCAGTCCTTCTCGCGGCCGGCCCTATCGCGTTGGACGCCGAGGTGGTTGAGCGCGAGCTCAAGCGCATCAGCGGGGAGGTCAAGGACTTCACGAAGTCGGTGCACGCCGAAGTGAATGCGCGGCTCGCAAACGTCGAGCAGCACCTTGCGATGGGGCAAAGAGGCCGCGGCGGCGTCGGGCAGCCCGCTGCTGGGGGCATCGCACACCTGTTGTTGAATCCGCAAGGCGATGACGGTGACGGCGAATGGGCTGGTCCGCAGCTGTCCGGCCTGCGCCAGTGGAACAACTGCAGCGCCCGCCTTCGCGCTCGTGCATCTATCAAAGCCGCACTGGTCAACATCGACAACGCGGGTTCGGATGACACGACGTTTCCGAGTCAGCCGGAGCTCGGCGGCCTGGTCGGTCCGGTCCTGCGGCCGCTTCGCCTTCTCGATGTGCTACCACACCGCCCGGTCGATACCGACTCCGTCGAGTTCGTCCGTCTCAATGTGTCTGGAAGCGTGAGCGAGCAGATCAAGGAGGGCGACGAGAAGCCGGAGGTGCACTTTGCCGGTGCCGCTGAGCACGCGGCCATCGTCACGGTCGCCGGCCACACAACGGCATCGCGCCAGGTCCTGCGCGACCGGGCCAACCTGGAACGTGTGATCACCGTGACCATGCGTCACCAGACCCTGAGCCGGCTCGAGCACCAGATCATCAACGGTCCAGGAGGGCAAGGAAAGATCGATGGGCTGCTGAACCAGGGAACTGTGTTCGTGCCCCTGTATGCGTCATCGGCCGCCGATTTGATCGGCGAGAGCATGACGAAACAGGCGGAACTCGGCTACTCCCCTGGCCTGGTGGTCCTCAATCCGAACGATTGGTTCCGCATCCAGATCCTCAAGTCGGGTGACGGCGACTACATCTTCGGCAGCCCGAAGATGCCTGTCCCTCCCGCCCTCTGGAATGCACGTATCGTCACAACCCCGAGCATGCCGGAGGGTACAGGCTTGACGGTCGACACCCTGTTCGTGAACGTGCTAGACCGCGAGGAGGCAAGCGTCCTGCTGTCAAACTCGCACAAGGACTACTTCACGAGAAACCTTGTGGCGATCCTGGCGGAACTGCGCGCGGGCCTTGAAGTGCTGGACGCGCGCGCCGTGTTCCAGGTCGATCTGCCCACCACATAACCCCTGCTGTGAGGGGGTCCGTGCAGGCGTCTGCACGGACCTGAGATGCAGGCAAAGCGGCGCAAATTTCCGGGAGCACAGGGCATGGCAGCAGGCAGCATCGTCATCGACCTATTGATGAAGACGGGCAGCTTCATCACCGACACCGACCGGGCGGCGAAGCGGCTGAAGGCGTTCCGCAAGGAAGCTGTCGACGCGGCCCGTGGTATCGCCACGAACTTCGCCGTCATCGGCACGGCGGTGGCGGGCACTTTCGTGGCGTTCGAAAACTTGGTCACCAGCGTCGCCGACCTGCAAGACCTAGCCGACAAGATCGGCGACACCGCCGTCAATGTGGCCGGCCTGCAGCGTGCAGCCGACATCAGCGAGACATCGCTCGACAACGTGGCGGCGGCATCGGTGCGCCTCACGGCCTCGCTGTCGAAGACTGACGATGAATCCGATGCGGTCGCGAAGGCGCTGGCCGCCATCAACATCCCGCTCGAGGAGTTCAAGCGCCTCAACCCGACCACACAGATCGAGCGCGTGGCGCAGGAGATGGCCAAGTTCGAAGACGGGGCGGGCAAAACGGCGATCGCGGTCGCGCTGTTCGGCAAGGCCGGCGCCGACCTGATTCCCTTCCTCAAGGATCTCGCCGAGGTGGGTGCCAAGAATTCCCAGCTGACGCAGCAGCAGATCGACGATGCGGACAAGCACGCCAAGAGCCTCGCGCACTTGAAAAGCGAGTTTCAGGACATGGCTCGGGTCGTAGCGGTGACCGTCCTCCCGACGCTCACTGAGTACGCTGGAAAGATCAAGGAACTGTTCGGCGGCCCGAAGACTGACTTCACGCTGAAGAACGAGATCTTCGGCATCCGCGGCGAACTTGCCGAACTGCAGCGCCGGAAGGCGGAGGGCTTCGGTCTGTTCGAGTTTCTGGGTTTCGGCAGCGAGGAGCAGCTCGACGCACAGATCAAGCAGGTCGAGGGCAAGCTGCAGACGGCGCTGAAGAACTACTACCGGTTGACGGAGGGTGCTGGTGCAGGCCGCGGCATGGTCAACCCAGCGCTGCCGCTGAACTTCAGTGGCGCGCCGGACAAACCAGACAGCAAGGCGACAGCCTCCGAGGCCGAGCGCTACCTCGAAACACTGCAGAACCAGCTCGACCGGGTGAAGGAGCTAACGGTCACTGAGCAGGTGCTGGCCGACATCCGCCGCAAGTCGATCGCGGGCCTGACCCCGCAGCTCGAACAGCAACTGTTGGCCGTCGCGGCCGAGATCGATGCACGCAAGCGGCTCGAGTCGCAGCTGCAGGCCGAAGCGGAGCAGCTCAAGGACCTGAAGGCCGAGCAGGACGAGCTCGAGCGTCAGGGCCGCGCCGTCTTCGAAGCCACCCGGACGCCGCTCGAAAAGCTCAACACCGAGCTCGCGCACCTGAACGACCTGCTCAACAAGGGCGCCGTCGACTGGGACACCTACGTGCGCGCGGTCGCCAAGGCGCAGGACGAATTCACCGCCACCGCCAGCTCGGGCGAGAAGGCCCTCAACGAAATGGGCGAGTTCGCCAAGCAGGCCGCCCGCAACATCCAGAGCACGCTAGGCGACACGTTGTTCGATGCCATGCAGGGCAACTTCGACAACATCGGCGACCGCTTCAAGGCCGTGCTCGACCGCATGGTGGCCGACGCCCTGGCGGGCCGCCTGGCCGAAAAGATGTTCGGCAACTACGACAAGACCGGCCAGGTCGGCGGCTGGGCTGGCGGCCTGGCCGACTGGCTGTTCGGCAGCAGCGCGCCGCAGGGCGGCACCACGGGTGACTTTGCACGCATGGACCGCGGCGGCGGTTCCTCCGGTGGTGCCTCGCCCTGGTGGGAGGCTGCCGCCAGCTGGATCGGCAACTTCTTCGGCGGCAGCCGCGCTGTTGGTGGCGACGTGATGCCGGGTGCCGGCTACCTAGTCGGCGAGAACGGAAGCGAGTACTTCAGGCCGCGCACCGCCGGCACGATCTTCCCGGCTTCTGCAGTTTCGGCGATGGCCAAGGGCCAGACGGTGAACTACTCGCCCACCTTCGTGCTGCAGGCCCCGGCTGATCGTCGTACTCAAAACCAGATCGCTGCACAAGCGATGATCGGCGCGCAGCGCGCGCTCGTGAGGAACGGATGATGGACGAAGCTCAATCGCACCCGGTGGACTGCGAAACTGCAGCCCGCATGAATCTGCAGGCGTTTCTGCTCGAGCTCGTGTTTGCGAATGAATTCCGCGCGCGTGATCCGCACGAGCTACGGATCGTCGCTGCTGAGATAGAAAGCCTGATGATGGCTTGGCCGTGTGAGGGCTACTCTGTCGACGAGTGGAAACTCAATGCCGGACTGGTCACCCGCAACTTCTTCCATCGTGTCAGGCGGCGAATTGACCTCGCGGGTAGGCCGGCCGCAAGGTGAGGCTCGACAGGCCCTGCGCGTGGCAGCGGCGAGGCTCACTCAGGACGGCCGGGCCGTATGGACCTGCAAAGAGCTTGCTGCCCACGCATGCGTCGGGCTGAGAATCGCAAGGTGGGCCATCCAAACGATGGAGCGGTCCGGTGAGTTGGTGCGATGTGGTGAGCGTGCCACCGGACGCCGGCCCGAAGTCCTCTATCGCCAGCCTGCAGCTGCAGCTGCAGCTGCAGCTGAGGCACAGCCTGCGCTCGACGCACTTGCGCAAGTTGTTGGCGGTTGGATTGCACACGCAGTGCACACGAACCCGCCGCAACCCGCGCAGATGCAGCCTCTTCGCAACGATCCATCATCGGCGCGACGGACAGCCGCCAGGGGTTCGCAGGAACGGGCATGGCACTCGGGAAGCAGCAACGACAACGGCGGGAGGAGCCCGCCGCACGCGAATTGTCGCCCAGGCCTGCACGCCGCGCGGTAGCGGTAGCCGTCGCCCTGTCAGGGCTTTGCACCGGCGGCCGGCGTGTCGGCCACGGCCCCTTTGGCCAGCAGCAGGCGGACCATCTCTTCGTCACGGTTGTACTGCGCACGCCGCAGTGGCGTGTCGCCGTTGCGGGCTCGTGCGTTGGGGTCCGCGCCTCTGTCCAGCAGCAGCTTGGCGTGCTCGTGCCGCCCCACGCCGGCAGCCCACCACAATGGCGTAGCACCTTCACGGTCGCGCACGTTGGGGTTGGTGTGCTTCAGCAACTTCTCGGCGACGGCGGCATGGCCGTCGTAGGCTGCGTAGTGCAGCGCCGTCCAGCCGCGCTCATTGTTGCTGCCGCCCGGATCGACCCCTGACGTCAACAACCAGTCCACGCAGGCCACCGCGGATTTTTCGTCGCTGCGACCGGAGTAAGCCACGTTGATCAAGGCTTCCGGGCCGATTCTTTCGATGCGGGCGCCATGCTTGTGGAGCAGCTGCATGACCTCGTGCCGGCCCAGGTAGGCCGCGCTCGTGAATGCCTCATCGACGAGCTCCACCGGGGGTTTGCGTTCGTGCTCGAGCAGCACGAGCATGAGGTCGCGATGGCCGGCGGCTGCGGCTGCGCTGAGGGCCGTTCCGTATGACACCTGCTTGTAGGGATCGGCCTTGGCTGCCAGCAACTGCTTGACGACCTCGAGCCGGCCGCGGCGCGCGGCCGCGATCAACGCAGTGTTGGACTCGTGCGTCATCAACACCTCGTCGACAGGCATGCCAGCCGCGACGAAGTGCTTCACGGCCACGGCGTCGCCGCGCTCGGCAGCCGCCACGAAGGCTTCGGTGGTGTATGGCAGTGAGAGTCGGCTGAGCTCGGCGCGTGCCTCTTCCGGGCGTGCCGGGCTGAACGCAGAAGCCAGCCGTTTCGCCGCATCGGTGAAACTCGCCAGCGCGATGACGATGGTGCCTGCGACGATGGCGAACGCCACCAGGCGGTGGCCCTTGAGCCGCGCGAGGAATTGCTCCGGCAACGGGGTCTTGCCTGCCATGCCGCCCCTTCCTATTCAACGAAGGAATGGCTTGGAGTTTAGGCAGCCGTGGCGCCGCTACCAGCCCTAGCTTGTAGGAAACACTGCGTCCATTCGTGGCGCGGACCGCACCTCAAGAGCCTGTCACCCGCAGCGGCGCCTGGCCGGTGGTGCGGAAGAACCACCGGCGTGCACCCTGCGTGTCGAAGCGCTGCCAGCGTTGCGGGTCCTGCGCGAGCCGGTCGGCAATGGCGTACAGCGCCAGCGGGTTCATCCCGATGCCGAGGTGGCTGGCGTGCACCTCGATGTTTTCAGTATGCGGCGCGTCTTCGTTGACGCTGCAGCGCCAGGCCACGATCCCATCGGTGCGGGAGTAGATCGACGTGGTGGGCACCGGCGGTGCCTGGCGCACTTGCTCGAGCAACGCCGGGTCGTGGGCCGATTGCCCGCTCAGGAGTTCGAACAGGCGCCAGGCGTGTGTGGCGCGCGGGTGGCCGGCAAAGGGCGAGCCGAGCGTGATGACGCAGCGCACGAGATCGGGCAGTGCCTTGGCCGTTTCACGTGCATAGACGCCACCCAGGCTCCAGCCGATGAGGCTCACCTTCTCGCCACGGTGGCGCTCGGCCAGCATGCGCACCCGCTCGGCACACGCCTCGAGCACGCCTTCGCGCGGGCCGAGGTTGAAGCCCTGCTTCCATGGGTAAGGCGTGTAGCCGCGGTCGCGCAGGAAGTTGCGCATCGGCAGCGTGGTGATGTCTCCCGTGGCGAGGCCCGGAAACACGAGTACCGGGTGCCCGTCGCCGGCCGGCAGGCGGCGTAGCCAGGGGGACGCGGCCAGCAGCGCGGCATATTCCCAAGGTGCGCGACCGGCTTCGAGCGTGAGCAGCAGCGGGTGGGGGGGCTTGGGTGCGGAAACGTCTTCGGCAGGACGCCTGGGATTTCGAGGCATGGACTTCATGGGTGGAGCGGCTGCACGCAACTGCGAGCGGTCTCGCTGCGGGGCATGTTATCGGCGGCCATGCCGGCGCTTTGGAGCGGCTGCCCTAGGAACACCAGTGATTCCGGCAGCACTGCCGTTCAGACGTCCAGTGTGTAGATCAGTGCCGCGGCCCGCTCGGCCTCGCTGTGCCCCTGCAGGGCCAGCCCCCACAAGTTGGCATCGGCCCCCTTGGACGGCTCGAGCCCCGCCGTCATCACGACCACCTCCTCGGAGGTGGCATCGAAGTCCATCAGGTGTTTACGGTCGGCATCGAAGAGCCGGGCCACCATGGAGCCGCCCTGTTCGATGAGCAGCAGGTATCTCGCGGGCTTTTGCATGGACG
The DNA here is from genome assembly GCA_946480925.1 of uncultured Rivibacter sp. The sequence goes on along the minus strand of CAMLLU010000011.1, from coordinate 63,330 downwards.
CCATCCTTCTTGGAGCGGCCAGCGTAGCACGCGTTTCAAACGGCGTGGAGCCTCACGCCAAGTCGCGCAAGGGGTGCGAAAACACCGGCCACGGGCTGGCGAAGAACGCGGCCACCAGTTCCGGCGTAACGTCTTCGATACGTTGCGGGTTCCAGCGCGGGCTGTGGTCCTTGTCGACAGCCAGTGCACGGATACCTTCCACCGTTTCGCTGGCCTTGCCGGGGCGCAGCGCGAAACAGTGACGCACGAGGTCGCGTTCCATGCGCAGGTCTTCGGCCAGCGTCATACCGCGTGCGCGGCGGATCTGTTCCAGCGTCACCGCCAGCATCATCGGCGAACGCTGGCGCAGTGCGGCGAGCGTTTGCGCGGCCCAGGGGCTGGAATCGGCAGCCAATGACTCGACGATGGCCGGCAGGGACGGCGCCGCGAAGTGGCGGTCGATGGCATCGCGGTGTTCGACCAGCAACGGCGCGCCGGCATCCACGAACCGCGCACGCACCGCCGCGAGCCACTGCTGCGGTGATTCGTGAGGCTGGTCTGCCAGCGCCTCCGCCAGACCCGGCAGGCCGGCGCTGGGCACCATGCCATCGGCCAAGCCCAATGCAATGGCATCGGCGGCGCCAAGCGTGTAGCCGGTGAGCGCGAGATATTCACCGACATGGCCCGGGCAGCGCGACAGGAAAAAGCCGCCACCCACGTCCGGGAACAAGCCGATGTTCGTCTCGGGCATCGCCAGCTTGCTCAGCTCGGTGACGACCCGGAGCACAGCGCCCTGGCTGATGCCCATGCCACCGCCCATCACCACGCCGTCCATCAGCGCGATGTAAGGCTTGGGATAGTGGTGGATCAAGTGATTGAGGCGGTATTCCTCGGTGAAAAAGTCCTCGATGCGCGGGTCACCGGCCAGCGCGGCCTGGTGAAAGAAGCGGATGTCGCCACCCGCACAGAACGCCGGCGGCTTGCCTTCACGGCCGGCACCGCGCACCAGCACCGCATGCACCGCCGCGTCATCGGCCCAGTGCAGCAGCATGCCTGTGAGGTCGCGAATCATCTCCAGCGACAGCGCGTTCAGCGCATTGGCCCGGTTGAGCGTCAGCACGCCGAGCGCACCACGCACTTCGGCCCTCACGTGGCCGCTGGAATGCAAGCTGGAATGCAAAACGGGCAGCGGTTTGATGGACATCGCGGTTCGTCTCCAGATCGTTGCCGTCGGACCGGCTGCTCAGCCTTGCAGGCTGTATGCCTTGCTGCGGCGCAGGCCCACCAGTTCGTTGGCCACCAGCGCGCCCAGCACCAGCGCACCACCGCTCAGGGCAGTGGCTCCTGGCTCCTCGCCGGCTCCGAGCCAGGCCCAGGCCACGCCGAACACCACCTCCAGCAATGCCAGCAAGGCGATCTCGGGGGCAGGCAGCACGCGCGTCAAGGTCACCACCAGCAGGCAGGGAATGGCCAGCTGCACCACGCCCAGCGTCGCCAGCAGGCCTACATCATGCAGCGACGCTTGCAGCGGCCACGACAGCGGGAAAGTCACGAGCGCAGAGATCACCGCGCCGATCAACACCGCCGGCAGCATGTCTTGAGGGCCTGTGCTGCCTTGTTGCGATGCCTGGCTGATGTGCTGCAGCACCGTCCAGTTCACGGCGCCCGCCAAGGGCACGCAAAGCGCCACGAGCGTGCCGACCACGGCCCCGGGCTGTGCGCCGCTGACCTCCGAGCCGAACATCCACGCAATGCCTGCCCCAGCCACCGCGATGGCAAGCCAGGTGCGCGCTGGCAACCGATGGCCGAGGAACAGCCGCGCGAACAGCGCCGTCACCAACGGCGCGATCGACATGGTGACCAGCACGTTGGCCACCGTGGTGAGCATGATGGCGACCATGAAGGCCGTGTACATGACCGACCAGCACAGCCCCGACACCCAAACCGGCCAAGGCGAACGCAGCAAACCGCGCCATAGAGCCGGGCCACGCATCCACGTGAGGCCGATGGCCAGCGCCAGTGCGTTGAAGGCGCTGCGCCAGAACGTGACCTCGAAGCTGCGCGCGCTGTCGAGATACCGCGTCACGACACCTGCGATGCTCCACATCAGCGTCACCAGGACCATCAGGAAAACAGCGCGTCGGTGCGTCACGGCGGTACCCGGAAATTGAGAGGGCCGCAAAGCGGCCCGGGCGTCATTCGAACTGGAGCCCCTTCCAGAAGGGGCTCAGGGGGAGCGCCCCACGGCTTGGGCACAAACGCTCAAGCCGCTTCGCGCTGCGCACGCTTGCGCTCGTGTTCCTTCAAGAAACGTTTGCGCAGGCGGATGGACTTGGGCGTGATCTCGACCAGCTCGTCGTCCTCGATGAACTCGACGCCATATTCGAGCGTCAGCTCGATCGGCGGAGTGATCTTGATCGCGTCTTCCTTGCCCGAGACGCGGAAGTTGGTGAGCTGCTTGGTACGCGTGGCGTTGACCACCAGGTCGTTGTCGCGGCTGTGCACGCCGACGATCATGCCCTCGTACACCTGATCGTTGGGCTTGACGAACATGCGACCGCGATCGTCGAGCTTACCCAGCGCGTAGGTGAAGATCTCGCCGTCGTCCATGGAGATCAGCACACCGTTCTTGCGGCCGCCGATCTCGCCCTTGTGCGGCTCGTAGCCGTCGAAGATGTTGCTGATGAGGCCCGAGCCCCGCGTGAGGTTCAGGAACTCATTGGAGAAGCCGATCAGTCCGCGTGCCGGGATGCGGTACTCCAGGCGCACGCGGCCACGGCCGTCCGGCTCCATGTTGACGAGTTCGCCCTTCCGCTCGCCCAGCGCCTGCATCACGCCGCCCTGGTGCTGTTCCTCCACGTCGGCCGTCACCAGCTCGATCGGCTCGTGCTTTTCGCCGTTCACCTCGTGGAACACCACGCGCGGCTTGGAAACGGCCAACTCGTAGCCTTCGCGACGCATGTTTTCCAGCAGGATGGTGAGGTGCAGTTCGCCGCGGCCCGACACCTCGAAGATGCCGTCCTCGTCGGTTTCCTTGACGCGCAGCGCGACGTTGCTCTGCAGCTCCTTCTGCAGGCGGTCCCAGATCTGGCGGCTGGTCACGAACTTGCCTTCGCGGCCGGCCAGCGGCGAGGTGTTGACGCAGAAGTTCATCGTCAGCGTGGGTTCGTCCACCTGCAGCATCGGCAGCGGCTGCGGATTGGCCGGGTCGGTCACCGTCACGCCGATGCCGATCTCCTCGATGCCGTTGATCAGCACGATGTCGCCGGGTCCGGCCTCGTTGGTCTGCATGCGATCCAGGCCCTGGAAGGTCAGCACCTGGTTGATGCGGCCGTTGAAGCTCTTGCCTTCGGAGCCCTCCATCACCACCACGCTCATTCCCGGCTTGATGGTGCCGGCGTTGATACGGCCCACGCCGATGCGGCCCACGAAGGACGAATAGTCCAGCGCCGAGATCTGCAGCTGCAGCGGGGCCTCGGGGTCCCCCTCGTGCGCCGGCACGTGCTTCAGCACGGTATCGAACAGGGCCGACATGTCGGGTCCCCATTGCTCCCCGGGCGCGCCTTCGGTGAGGGAGGACCAGCCGTTGATGCCCGAGGCATACACCACCGGGAAGTCGAGCTGCTCGTCGTTGGCGCCCAGCTTGTCGAACAGGTCGAACGCCGCGTTGATCACGGCCTGCGGATTGGCGCCCGGCTTGTCCACCTTGTTGACCACCACGATGGGCTTCAGGCCCAGTGCCAGCGCCTTCTTGGTGACGAAGCGGGTCTGCGGCATCGGGCCTTCCTGGGCGTCGATCAGCAGCACCACGCCGTCGACCATGGACAGCGCCCGCTCCACCTCGCCGCCGAAGTCAGCGTGGCCCGGGGTGTCGACGATGTTGATGTGCGTGCCCTGCCAGCTCACGGCGCAGTTCTTGGCCAGGATGGTGATGCCGCGCTCGCGTTCGATGGCGTTGTTGTCCATCACGGTGTCGACCACCTTCTCGTGCTCGGCGAAGGTGCCCGACTGGCGCAGCAGTTGGTCGACCATGGTGGTCTTGCCATGGTCCACGTGGGCAATGATGGCGATGTTGCGGATCTGGCGGTTGCTCATGACACTCTCGTTGCGACGGTTGAATTCAGAAGGCCCTGCACTTCGACAGGGCTCAGCAGGCGGCTGGGGATCAGCTCACCGGCCTTGATGTGTGCGCTGCCCAGAAAGGCAGCATGTTCCGGGCCATAGACGCGTACCTCGTCTCTGTCGTCCAGGCTCACCCGGCGACGCAGGCCCGACAGGAAGCGCCCCGCTTCCGAAGCCGGCAGCCGGACCTGAGGCCAATCGGCCAGCAGGCAGTCAGGCGGCAACAGCAGCGCCTCGCGTTCGACTTCGCTCATGGCGGTCAGGGCTTCCATCGTGACGGCAGCTTCCACGGTCAGTGGCCCGCTGACCGTGCGGCGCAGCGCGATGAGGTAGGCACCGCAGCCCAGCAACCGCCCCAGGTCTTCGGCCAGCGTGCGCACGTAGGTGCCCTTGCTGCACAGCACGTCGATGACCAGCACGTCATCTTCGCGGCTCACGATGTCGAGCCTGTGAATCGTCACGCGGCGGGGCTTGCGCTCGACCTCGACGCCGGCCCGCGCGTATTCGTACAGCGCCTTGCCTTCGTGCTTGAGCGCCGAATGCATGGGAGGCAGCTGGTCGATCTCGCCGCTCAACGCGGCGCAGACGCTCTGCAACGCGGCTTCGTCCACCTGGACGACAGGGCGGCGCTCCAGCACTTCGCCCTCGCCGTCTCCCGTGGTGGTGGTCACCCCCAGCTTCAGCGTGGCGCGGTAGCCCTTGTCGGCGTCCAGGCTCACCTGCGAGAACTTGGTGGCCGCGCCGAAGCACAGCGGCAGCAAGCCGGTGGCCAGGGGGTCGAGCGTGCCGGTGTGGCCGCCCTTTTCGGCCCGCAGCAACCCTTTTGCCTTCTGCAATGCATCGTTGCTGGTCCAGCCGAGCGGCTTGTCCAGCAACAGCACGCCGTGCAGGGCACGGCGCGGCAGACGAGGCTTCTGCGTGGGCTTCACTTCAGTCCTTGGCCCGGTCCGCGTTGGCGCGATTGATCAGCGCGCTCATCTCGGCCGCCCGCTCGGTGGTGCGGTCGAAGCTGAAATGCAGCGTCGGCACGGTGTGGATCTGCAGGCGCTTGAACAGGCCATTGCGCAGGTAGCCGGCGGCCTCGTTCAGTGCATCCTCGCATTCCTGCGGATCACCTACCAGCAGAGAGAAGTACACCTTCGCGTGGGCATAGTCCGGCGTCACCTCGACGGCATTGAGCGTGACCATGCCGATGCGCGGATCCTTCAGCTCGCGAATCAGCTCGGCCAGATCGCGCTGGATCTGGTCGGCCACACGGAAGCTGCGATTGGGGATGGAACGTTGTTTGTGTCGCATCGAATGCTCCTGCCGTTAACGACAAACCCCGCCGTCTTGCGAGGGCGGGGTTTGCCTCAGGCCGAAACCGCCGCCTTACAAGGTTCGCGCGATTTCCTTGATCTCGAAGAACTCCAATTGATCACCCTCTTGGATGTCGTTGTAGTTCTTGATGTTCAAGCCGCACTCGAAGCCTTCCTTCACCTCGCGGACATCGTCCTTGAAACGCTTGAGCGACTCGAGCTCGCCGGTGTAGATGACCACGTTCTCGCGTAGCAGGCGAAGGCGCGCGTTGCGGCGGATGAAGCCCGAGGTGACCATGCAGCCACCGATCGAGCCCACCTTCGAGATGCGGAACACCTGGCGGATCTCGGCTGTGCCAATGACCTCTTCCTTCTGCTCCGGCGCCAGCAGGCCCGACATCGCCCCTTTGATCTCATCCACCGCGTCGTAGATGATGTTGTAGTAGCGGATGTCCACGCCGTTGTGCTCGGCCAGCTTGCGCGCACCGGCATCGGCACGCGTGTTGAAGCCGATGAGCACGGCCTTGGAGGCCAGTGCCAGGTTGACGTCGGACTCGCTGATGCCGCCCACCGCCGCATGCACGATCTGCACCTTGACTTCATCGGTGCTGAGCTTGAGCAGCGAGGCGCCCAGCGCTTCCTGCGAACCCTGCACGTCGGCCTTGATGATGAGGGGCAGCGTCTTGACCTCGCCCTGCCCCATCTGCTCGAACATGTTTTCGAGCTTGGCGGCCTGCTGCTTGGCCAGCTTCACGTCGCGGTACTTGCCCTGGCGGAAGGTAGCGATTTCGCGCGCACGCCGCTCGTCGGCCAGCACCATGAACTCATCACCGGCCTGCGGCACCTCGGTCAGGCCCTGGATCTCCACCGGGATCGACGGGCCGGCTTCCTGCGTTGGCTTGCCGGCCTCGTCGAGCATGGCGCGCACACGACCATAGCTGGAGCCGGCCAGCACCACGTCGCCGCGCTTCAGCGTGCCCGACTGCACCAGCACCGTGGCCACCGGACCGCGGCCCTTGTCGAGCTGCGCTTCGATGACGAGACCCTTGGCAGGCGCATCCTTCGGTGCCTTGAGTTCCAGCACCTCGGCCTGCAACAGCACGTTCTCCAACAGATCGTCGATGCCCTGACCGGTCTTGGCCGACACAGGCACGAACGGAGAGTCACCACCGAAATCTTCAGGCACCACTTCCTCGGCCACCAGCTCGCTCTTCACGCGCTCGACGTTGGCTTCGGGTTTGTCGATCTTGTTCATCGCCACGACGATGGGCACGCCCGCTGCCTTGGCATGGTGGATCGCTTCCTTCGTCTGCGGCATCACGCCGTCGTCGGCCGCCACCACCAGGATGACGATGTCGGTCGCCTTCGCTCCGCGTGCACGCATGGCCGTGAAGGCCTCGTGACCCGGCGTGTCGAGGAAGGTAATGGTGCCGCGCGGCGTGTCGACGTGGTAGGCGCCGATGTGCTGCGTGATGCCGCCCGCTTCGCCCGCGGCCACGCGGGTACGGCGGATATAGTCGAGCAGCGAGGTCTTGCCGTGGTCCACGTGGCCCATCACGGTAACCACAGGAGCGCGCGGCAGCGCTTCGGCTTGCTGCTCGCCTGCCACGTCTTCGGCCAGGAAGGCTTCCGGATCGTCCAGCTTGGCGGCAAACGCCTTGTGGCCCATTTCCTCGACCACGATCATTGCGGTCTCCTGATCCAGCTGCTGGTTGATGGTGACCATCTGACCCAGCCTCATCAGCTGCTTGATGACCTCGGAGGCCTTCACCGACATCTTGTGCGCCAGATCGGCCACCGAGATGGTCTCGGGCACGTGCACTTCGTAGACCTGGGCTTCCACCGGCGGTGCGAAGGTGGAGTTGGACTCCCCCCGCTCGCCGCGGCGACCGCCGCGCGGAGCCTTCCAGCCGCCACGCGCGCCGCCCCCGGCGGTGTCGTTGCGGGTCTTGAGCTGGCCACGCTTCTTCGCGTCGTCAGCCCAGCTGGACGACAGCTTCTCCGACTTGACCGACTTCTTGTCACCGGGCTTGGCCCCCGCAGCGGGAGCCGGAGCAGCGCCCGGCGCTGCAGCCGTAGCACCGGCCTTGGGCTTGTGGATCGTGCCCTTGATGCCTTCCTTGTTGGCGGCTTCAGCAGACTTTGGCTCTTCGGGCTTCTTGGCCGTGAGCACCTTTTTCGGCGCTGCCATCATGGCGCGGATCGCTGCGGCTTCGGCTTCGGCCGCCTTGCGACGCTTCTCGAGTTCGGCCAAGCGCTGCTTTTCTTCCGCTTCGATGTCGGCGGCTTTCACCACACGCACGGCGGGCTTCGCTGGCAGCTCCGCAGCGGGTGCAGGTGCGGCAGGCGCCGGCGCGGGTTCTGGCGCGCTCGTTGCGGCAGCGGTTTCGGCGATCTTGGCTTGCGCCTTGGCCGCGGCCTCCGCCGCAGCCCGTTCGGCAGCCTCGCGAGCACGTGCCTCGGCGGCTTCACGCTCACGCTTTTCCTGCTCTTCGCGCTGGCGACGCTTTTCGGCCAGCTCTTCTTCCTGGCGGCGCAGCAGCTCGGCCTGGCGATTGGCCTCTTCTTCACGGCGTGCGAGTTCTGCCTCGTCCACCACGGGCGCCTTGGCGACCACCGGCGGCTCTTCGGCAGGTGTGTCGTCACGCTTGACGAACACACGCTTCTTGCGCACTTCCACCTGGATCGTGCGTGCCTTGCCTGAAGCGTCGGCCTGCTTGATCTCGGTGGTGGACTTCTTCGTCAACGTGATCTTCTTGCGCTCGGCCCCGGCCGTTCCATGCGACGAGCGCAGGAAGTCGAGCAGACGCTCCTTGTCGGCTTCGGTGAGCGCGTCTTCTGCGGACGCCTTCTTGACGCCGGCAGACTGAAGCTGCTCAAGCAGTGTCGTCGCCGGGCGGTTCAGCTCGGCGGCGAACTGTGCGACGGTAGTCACGGCCATTGTGTGTAGTCCTTGCGTATGCGTTCTCAGTGTCGGCGTCGTCGGTGTGCAATCAGGCTCAAGCGGCGAACCAGTGCTCGCGGGCCTTCATGATGAGGGCCTTGGCTTGCGCTTCATCGACGCCGGCAATCTCGGTCAGTTCATCGACGGCGAGGTCTGCCAGGTCGTCGCGGGTGTGGATGCCGGCACCGGCCAGCTTGGCGATCAGCTCGCCATTGAGCCCTTCAAGGTCGCGCAGATCCTGCGATACCTCGTCCACCCGCTCTTCCTTGGCGATCTCCATCGTCAGCAGCGCGTCCTTGGCACGGGTGCGTAGCTCGTTGACGGTGTCTTCGTCGAAGGATTCGATCTCCAGCATTTCCTGCAGCGGCACGTAGGCCACTTCCTCGAGGCTGGTGAAGCCTTCCTCGATCAGGATATCGGCCACTTCCTCATCCACGTCGAGCTTCTCGACGAACAGCTTGCGGATGGAGTCGGTCTCAGTGGCTTGCTTGGCCTGCGACTCCTCGGCCGTCATGATGTTGATGCGCCAGCCCGTCAGCTCGGACGCGAGCCGCACGTTCTGGCCACCGCGGCCGATCGCGATCGCGAGGTTTTCCTCGTCGACCACCACGTCCATCGCGTGCTTCTCTTCGTCCACCACGATCGACTGCACGTTGGCCGGTGCCAGCGCGCCGATCACGAACTGCGCCGGATCCTCGGACCACAGCACGATGTCCACGCGCTCGCCGGCGAGCTCGTTGGTCACCGCGTTGACGCGCGAGCCGCGCACGCCGACGCAGGTACCGATCGGATCGACTCGCTTGTCGTGCGACAGCACAGCGATCTTGGCGCGCGAACCGGCGTCGCGGGCGCAGCTCTTGATCTCGAGCAGGCCCTGCTCGATTTCTGGCACTTCCTGGCGGAACAGCTCGATCATGAAAGCTGGCGAGCTGCGCGACAGCATGATCTGCGGGCCGCGCGCGGTCGGGTCAACTTCGGCGATGAAGGCGCGAACACGGTCGCCGGTGCGCAGGTTCTCTTTCGAGATCATCTCGCTGCGCTTGAGGCGTCCTTCGACGCGACCGCTCTCGACGATGATGTCGCCCTTGTCGAGGCGCTTGACGGTGCCCACGAAAATCTTGTCGCCGCGAGACAGGAAGTCGTTGAGCAGCTGTTCGCGCTCGGCATCACGGATCTTCTGCAGGATGACCTGCTTGGCGGCCTGCGCCCCGATACGGCCGATGGGCACGGACTCGATCGGCTCCTCGATGTAATCGTCGACCTCGATGTCTGAAATCTGCTCCTGCGCTTCGAACAACAGGATTTCGGCATCCGGGATCTGCAGGCCGGCCTCGTTGGGCACCACATGCCAGCGACGGAAGGTCTCGTAAACACCCGACTCACGGTCGACCGCGACGCGGATATCGACCTCACCGCCGTGAAGCTTCTTGGTGGCGGAAGCCAGTGCAGCTTCGACGGCGCCAAAGACGACGTCGCGATCCACGCTCTTCTCGCGCGAGATCGCATCCACCAGCATCAACAGTTCGCGGTTCATTCTTCGTGACCTCCGGATAACCTCGTCTCACCCGCCTCGGCAGCTTCTGGCCGCTGCTTGCGGGCGCGCCCCTTGAAGTCCACCACCGGCACCAAACGTGCCTCGCGGACCTCTTCGAGCGAAAAACCCAAAACCTTGTCTTCCTTGCCGTCGTTGAACACCAGCTGCCAGCTGCCCTCCGGAGCGGCACCCAGCACGCCGCGATATTTCTTGCGGCCCTGGAACGCCAGTTTCAGCGTGACATCTACTTCGGCGCCAGCAAAGCGCTCGAAGTCGGCCGGCCGCTTGAGCGGGCGATCCAGGCCTGGAGATGAAACCTCCAGGCGGCTGTAGTCGACAGCCTCGACCTCCAGCGCATATTGGAGCTGGCGTGTGACCTTTTCGCAGTCATCCACCGTGACCGACTCGCCATCACCGGTTTCGTAGGCATGCCCGGGCACTCTGTCGATGAATACGCGCAGCAACCCCTGCGAGCTACGCTCGCAATCGACCAGGTCGTAACCCAGGCCGGTAACTGTGCGCTCAACGGCAACGTGCCAATTCATCGAATGTGACCGACTCTTTCGAAAATGCCCCGCGAGGCATATGCCCGCTGCAATGGCAGGCCACGACGACAAGGACTCTCAGGCAAAAACGTTTCGCCAAAAAAAATGGGCTGGATTTCCCCGCCCACTCGGTTTCCTAGCGAAAGGCGCATTGTAGCCCGAGCGGCAACTACAAGCAAGGCATGGACCTGTCAAGCAGCGCTGGTGCAGGCCTCGCGTGCCAAAATCGCGGGCTTTCCCAAACTTCGAGAGTGGAGACCTTCATGGGCTTTCTCGCCGGCAAGCGACTGCTGATCACTGGGTTGTTGTCCAACCGTTCGATCGCCTATGGCATTGCACGCGCCTGCAAGCGCGAAGGGGCCGAACTGGCCTTCAGCTACGTGGGCGAACGCTTCAAGGACCGCATCACCGAGTTCGCCACTGAATTCGGCTCCGAATTGGTGTTCGACTGCGACGTGAGCGACGACGCGCAGATCGCCCGCCTGTTTTCAGACTTGGGCCAGACATGGCCGCAATTCGATGGCTTCGTTCATTCGATCGGCTTCGCGCCGCGAGAGGCCATTGCAGGCGATTTTCTCGACGGTCTGACGCGCGAAAACTTCCGCATCGCCCACGAGATCTCTGCCTACAGCTTTCCGGCCATGGCGAAAGCCGCCGCACCCATGCTGACGCCCAACGCGGCGCTGCTGACGCTGAGCTACCTTGGGGCGGTGCGCGCCGTACCGAGCTACAACACCATGGGCCTCGCCAAGGCAGCACTGGAAGCCAGCGTGCGCTATCTTGCCGCCAGCCTGGGGCCGAAGGGCATCCGCGTTAACGGCATCTCGGCAGGGCCGATCAAAACGCTGGCTGCCTCGGGCATCAAGGGGTTCGGCAAGATGCTCCACGAGGTGGAGCAGACCTCACCACTGAGGCGCAATGTCACCATCGACGACGTCGGCAACGTGGCAGCCTTCCTGCTTTCAGATCTGGCTGCCGGTGTGACGGCCGAAATCACCTACGTGGACGGTGGCTACAGCCACATGATGGGCGTGTCGGAAGACGACGCCTGACGAAAAGGGCCGCAGGAAACGCAGCCCTTTTCTTTCTTGGCGTCAAAGCGTCTGCAGGATCTCGCGGCGCTTCTGCTGATATTCCTCTTCGGAAATCAGCCCCTGATCACGCAGGCGCTTCAAGCCCCTCAGGCGCTCGGCTTGAGCATCGTAGAAGCCGGCATCAGGGGTACGGGCCGGCGCTGGTGCGGCGCCCGCGGGCTGCTCGGCTCGCGCTGGCGCCGCGGGCAGCAAAGTTGCGGGCGTGACGGGCGCCAGGGCCGGAACCGGCGCATTCAACGGAAACACGAGCCAATCTGATCGACGCGAGCTTGCTGCGACACTGCGGATCGTGTCGGCACCAGCCGCAGTGCGCGAGCCATACACGAAGGTCGGCAGCATCTTTGTGCCGCGATAGGCATTCACGAAGTCCAGCCGCGCATCGCGCACCACCAGATTCAACGCCTGCCCCTGAACGAACAAGCGCGCGGTAATGCCATACGGCGTGCCCAGCAGCCCCGCGTCCCGACGCGACGTGCTCAACAGCAGCACATCCTCGCTCGGGCCGGCCACCGATAGCGCATCCACCAACGGGCGCACCAGTTCCTGCAATTCATCAGCACCGAACAGCGACTCCGTCTTGCCCCCCGCAACGACCTGCACTGCGCCCAGCTGAGCACGCAAACCCTCCGCATTGAGAACCACCGGATGGCCGTTGTCAGGAGCACCGGACTCCTTGGGCGCGAGGCGGATAGTGGTGAACTCACCGAGATCCCAAGACCTCTGCTTCGCCACCCTCTTGGCTTGAGGCTCAGCGGCCGCCGCGCGTTGAGCGACGCCACCAGCAGCCAGGGCCGCACACAGGGCGGCGAGCAGCAGGCCGTGACGGCCGCTTCCAATCTTGCGCATTGCTCAATGTCTCCTTGTGGAATGGAATGCAGGCTTGGCGGCCGCGCACGGTTCCCGGCTGGTGGCTACAGCTCATCGAGCGCCCGAGCCGCCCCGATCAGCGCAGGCGAAACCGACGCCTGCACGACATAAGTGGGGATGGCCGCCAGGTAGGCGCGAAAACGACCCTTGCTCTCGAAACGCTCGCGGAATCTCGAGCGGTCGAACCACGAGCCCAGCCTGGGCACGATGCCGCCGCCAATGTACATGCCACCGAGCGCACCCAGCGTGAGCGCGATATTGCCCGCCACGTTGCCCAGGAAGCCGCAGAACAACTCGAGCGCCTCGACGCACAAGGCGTCGCTGTCCTCGACCGCCCGCCGGCTGATGTCAGCAGCCCGCAGCGCCGCAGGCGGCGCGCCACGCACCTTGCACACCGCCTCGTAAAGGTTGACGAGCCCGGGACCGGACAACGCGCGCTCGGCCGAGACGTGGCCAAAGCGCTCACGCAACACACGAATCACCGCCTCTTCGGCGCCATCCATCGGCGCCAGTGTTTGATGCCCGCCCTCACCGTCGATGGGGATCGCCCCATGGCCAGCCATTGCCGGCAGCAATCCTGAAACACCCAAGCCGGTACCAGCCCCCACCAGCCCCAGCGGCGCATCGGGCACCGCGCGCCCCCCCCCCACCTGCCGCAGATCCTCCGCTCGCAATGCGGGCAGCGACAGCGCCAGCGCAGTGAAGTCGTTGATGACCAGAAACCGCCCCATGCCGAGCTTGCGCTGCACATCGCTGATGGAAAACGACCAGTGGTGGTTGGTCATCTTCACGTGGTCGCCCACCACGGGGTTGGCGATGCCGATGGCACACCAGCGTGGCGACTTGCGACCGTGATCCTGGAGGTAGCGCTGCATCGCGTCCAGCAGGGTCGGGAAATCCGCCGCGGGATAGGCCGCGACCCCTTCCAGATCACCACCCTGGCTTTCGATCCACCCGAATCGCGCGTTCGTGCCGCCGATGTCCCCCACCAGCCGGGGATAAGTGCTCTGCGTCTGCATGAAAACCTTGTTTGCCTCGCTTGTTGCTTTGCCCCTCGACAGCACCGAGAAGCTGTAGGAAAACTACTTCCCCATCGTAGTGCGACCAGCGCCTGCTGTCCATAGCGCGACATGCACACACCCTTCAAGAGGCTCGCCGCCACCTCGAAATGACAGGGGTAAACCCCCGTTCAATATGCGTAGTTTGGCTACTAGAGTTTGATTGTTTCAAAACTACATAAATGCACGTAGTGGCGCTACGTGGCGGGTTTGCCTCCGGGAAAGCGAGTTCGCGGGGCCTAGGGCGTCAGCACATCGCCTTTTCCTCTTTCGGAGGCTCGGGAGTTTCCCAACCGGCCGGCTAGCGCAACCCTGCAAGCCGGCAAATCTCAGCAAAAACCAACGAGGAGTGAGTTGCAATGAAAGCCAAGTTCAAACAACTGGCAGTTGCTGCTGCAGCGGCTGGCGCCTTCGGCATGCCAGCCGCGCACGCGGAGGGTGTGGAGTTCCACGGCTACCTTCGCACAGGCACAGGCACGACCAGCGAGGGAGGCAACCAGCAATGTTTCAAGCTGGGCGGCCCGGCCGACGTGAAATACCGCCTCGGCAACGAGTGCGACACCTATGGCGAAGCCGCAGTCAAGGTTCCGTTCGGCAAGGTCGATGGCGCCTGGGCCAACTACAACCTGATGCTGGCGCTGCAGGAAGGCACCGAAAGCGACTACTCCGACGTCAAGAACGGCTCGTTCGACGTGGCCAACCGCCAGAACTTCTTCCAGGCCGGCGGCTTCTTCCCGGCCGGCGCGTTCGAAGACGCTTCGATCTGGGTCGGCAAGCGCTACTACAACCGCCACGACGTCCACATCAACGACTACTACTACTGGAACAACAGCGGCCAGGGCTTCGGTCTGGACGACGTGAAGCTGGGCGGCTTCGGCAAGTTTGCTTTCTCGTTCCACCAGAACGGCGGCAACTCGCAGCCGGCCAACGCCATTGCCCCCAAGCGCTATGCAGCCCGCCTGTACGACATCGAGACCAACCCCGGCGGCAAGATCGAAGGCGAGATCGTCTTCCTGAAGGGCGACACCGCTGGCGCCGACGCCACCGGCAAGGGCACCATGCTGATGGTCGAACACACCCAGGCCATGCTGGGCGGCTTCAACAAGCTGGCCTTCATCTGGGGCGACAAGCTGGGGGGCGTGCCCTGGGCGCCCACCTACAACGGAGGCGCCAAGACGGACGAAACCGCGGGCAACCAGTTCCGCGTCGTCGACCAGCTGTATGTCGACCTGAAGGGCACCAACTGGTCGGGCATGGCGACGTTTGTCTATGCGAAGGTCGATTGCTGCAACTTCGGCGGCGTGTGGGGCAGCAACCCCGGTAAGCGCGAATGGATCAGCCTCGGCGTGCGCCCGCAGTACAACTTCAACGACAACTTCAGCCTCGCCTTCGAAGCCGGCTACGACCAGGTGAGCCGCCCGAACGAGGCCGACGCCAAGCTGGCCAAGCTGACCGTGGCACCGCAGGTGGCACTGTCGCGCGGTTTCTGGGCACGCCCGGTGTTCCGTGCCTTCGCGACTTACGCCAAGTGGAACAGCGCCGCCGGTGACGTGGGCACGAACGGCGTGTTCGGCACCAAGACCAACGGCATGAACTACGGCGTGCAGGTCGAAGCCTGGTGGTGATGACGCCCACCCCCGTAGCGCCGTTGGCGCTCCCCTCAAGGGGGCGACGCCAGCGGACCGGCGTAGCCGGATCCGCGGCGTCCACCGGGGGTGCGTTGGCAGGCGTGGCCTGCCTCGCGTTGAGGTATCGCGAGAGCCGCGGTTTTCTTGTGCTCCGATGTTGCGCTTCGGGCTTTGTCTCACTACCTTTCGCTGCACCGCAAGAAACGAACACTGACACACAAATGACGCAAGCTCTCACGACGACCCCACATGACCCGCACTGGTGGCGCGGCGGCGTCATCTACCAGATCTACCCGCGCAGCTTTGCCGACAGCAACGGCGACGGTGTGGGCGACCTGCCCGGCATCATCGACAAGCTGCCCTATGTGGCGAGCCTCGGGGTCGATGCCATCTGGATCTCGCCGTTCTTCAAGTCGCCGATGAAGGACTTCGGCTACGACATCTCGGACTACCGCGACATCGATCCGCTGTTCGGCACGCTGGCCGACTTCGACCGGCTCATCACGGTGGCGCACCAGCACGGCTTGAAGGTGATGATCGACCAGGTGCTGTCCCACACCTCCGACCAGCACGAATGGTTCAAGGAAAGCCGCTCGAGCCGCGACAACCCCAAGGCCGACTGGTACGTGTGGGCCGACGCCAAGTCCGACGGCACGCCGCCCACGAACTGGCTGAGCGTGTTCGGCGGTTCATCGTGGCAATGGGATTCGCGGCGCCGCCAGTACTACCTGCACAACTTCCTCACCAGCCAGCCCGACCTCAACTTCCATTGCGAGGCGGTGCAGCAGCAGATCCTGGACGATGTGCAGTTCTGGCTTGACCGCGGTGTCGATGGCTTCCGCTTCGACGCCTGCAACTTCCACTTCCACGACAAGCAGCTGCGCGACAACCCGCCGGCCACCACGCGCGACACCAAGAGCGTGCAGGCCGGCAACCCCTACGGCTTCCAGCACCACCTCTACGACAAGACGCAGCCCGAGAACATTACCTTCCTCGAGAAGCTGCGCGCCAAGCTCAATGCGCACGGTGCGGCCTGCGTGGGCGAGGTGGGCGACGACGACTCGCTGGCCACGATGGCGGCCTACACCGCCGGCGGCAACAAGCTGCACATGGCCTATAGCTTCAACCTGCTGACCAGCGAGAACACCGCGACTTACGTGCGCCAGCAGGTTGAAGAGCTCGAAGCGCGCATGCAAGGCGGCTGGCCCTGCTGGTCCATCGGCAACCACGACGTGCAGCGGGTGCTCACGCGCTGGGGCGGCCCGCAAGCCACGGCCGACTATTCAAAGCTCGCATTGGCCATGCTGCTCTGCCTGCGCGGCAGCGCCTGCTGGTACCAGGGCGATGAGCTGGGTCTGCCCGAGGCGGATATCCCGTTCGAGTTGCTGCAGGACCCCTACGGCATCACCTTCTGGCCAGAGTTCAAGGGCCGTGACGGCTGCCGCACGCCGATGCCCTGGGTCAGCAGCTTGCCCAACGCAGGTTTCAGCGGCGACCGCACGGTCAAGCCCTGGTTGCCGGTACCTCGCGAACATGCCGCACGTGCGGTCGACGTGAACGACGCGGACCTGAATTCGCCGCTGCATTTCACCCGCCGGTTCCTGGCGTGGCGCAAGACGCTGCCGGCCCTGGTGCGCGGCAGCATCCGCTTCGTCGACGCACCCGAGCCAGTGCTGGCGCTGGTGCGCGAGCCTGAAGCGAACGACAGTGGCCCTGGGGTTTTTGCCGTCTTCAACCTCGGCGCCCAACCCGTTGACGTGGAGCTGCCCGGCGCACCGGAAAGCACACCGCTTTCAGGCCACGGGTTCGATGCCGCACACACCGCCCGGCGCGACGGCGCGCGGCTTTCGCTGCCCGCCCACGGCGCCTACTTCGGCCAGGTGCAACAACCCGCACAACGCTGATCTGAATGATCTGAACAATGGCGAAGCTGCAACTCAAGGCACTGCGCAAGTCCTACGGTGACGTCCAGACGCTGCACGGCATTGACCTCGAAGTCCGCGACGGCGAGTTCATCGTGTTCGTAGGCCCCTCGGGCTGCGGCAAGTCCACGATGCTGCGCTGCATTGCCGGGCTCGAAGAGATCACCAGCGGTGATCTGTACATCGGTGGGCAGCTGGTCAACGAGGTGCCGCCGGCCAAGCGCGGCATCGCGATGGTGTTCCAGAGCTATGCGCTCTACCCGCACATGACCGTGGCCGAGAACATGGCCTTCGGCCTGCGGCTGGCGGGGTTCAGCAAGGCCGACCAGCAGTCGGCCATCCAGCGCGCCGCGCAGATCCTGCAGATCGAGCACCTGCTCGAACGCAAGCCCAAGGCGCTCTCAGGCGGCCAGCGCCAGCGCGTGGCCATCGGCCGAGCCATCGTGCGCAAGCCCGGCGTGTTCTTGTTCGACGAGCCGCTTTCGAACCTCGACGCTGCGCTGCGTGTGCAGATGCGCGTGGAGCTGGCACGCCTGCACAAGGAGCTCAAGACCACCATGGTGTACGTGACGCACGACCAGGTGGAGGCCATGACGCTGGCCGATCGCATCGTCGTGTTCAACGCCGGTCGCATCGAGCAGGTGGGCACGCCGATGGACCTGTACCACTACCCCGCCAACCTCTTCGTGGCAGGCTTCATCGGCTCGCCGAAGATGAACTTCATCGAGGCCACGCTGGTTTCGGCCACGCCCACCGAAGCGACCGTGCGGCTCAACGACGGCGCGACCATCCGCGTGGCGGCCGATGCCACCGGCGCGGCCGCCGGCAGCCAGCTCACGCTGGGCGTGCGCCCCGAGCACCTGCAAGCCAGCGTAGAAGACGCTCCCAACGCCCTGCTCGGCCAAGTGCAGGCGGCAGAACACCTGGGCGACGTGACCTACCTGTATGCGCAGGTGCAAGGCGCGGCGGCGCCGGTGGTGGTGCGTGCCGCCCCCGAGAACCCGCTGACCCCGGGCCAGACCGCACACATGGCGCTGCCGCCGCAGCGCTGCTACCTGTTCGACGCGCACAGCCAGGCCCTGCCGCGAACCGCGGTGTCCAACTGATCGAACCTCGCTTCCCAACCGCAAAGCCCACAGAGGCGCACACAAAGGAGATAGGCAATGAAGATTCAACGTCAACGCATCCAACTGGTGGCCGCCGCCGCCGCTGCGCTGGCCCTGTCTGCGGGCTTCGCGGGCCAGGCGGTCGCGGCCGAGCCGGGCAAGCTGCTCATCTGGATCAACGGCGACAAGGGCTACAACGGACTGCAGAAGGTGGGCGACGAGTTCGCCAAGAAGACCGGCGTGCAGGTGGTCGTGGAGCACCCCGAAGACGCACCGGGCAAGTTCCAGCAGGCAGCGGCCGCCGGCAAGGGCCCGGACATCTGGATCTGGGCACACGACCGCATCGGCGAATGGATTGCCGGTGGCCTGCTGCAGCCGCTGTCGCCGTCGAAGAAGGCGCTGGCCGACATCGACCCGCTGGCGCTGAAGGCCTTCACCGTGGGCGGCAAGACTTGGGGCTACCCCATCTCCATCGAAGCCGTCTCGCTGATCTACAACAAGGACCTGGTGCCCAACCCGCCCAAGACCATCGAAGAGATCACCGCGCTCGACAAGAAGCTCGCCGCGCAAGGCAAGAAGGCCATCCTCTGGGACTACAACAACACCTACTTCACCTGGCCGCTGCTGGCTGCGAACGGCGGCTATGCCTTCAAGCAGAAGGCCGATGGCAGCTATGACGCGGCCGACACCGGCGTGGCCAACGCCGGCGCGCTCAAGGGTGCCGAGGCGCTGAACAAGCTCATCAAGGACGGCGTGATGCCCAAGGGCGCCGGCTATGCCGACATGGAGTCGGGCGTCAACCAGGGCAAGATCGCCATGATGATCAACGGCCCCTGGGCCTGGGACAACCTGAAGAAGTCCAAGATCAACTTCGGCGTCGCCAAGATCCCCACCGTGGCCGGCAAGAAGGCCGCGCCGTTCGTGGGCGTGATGGGCGCGATGGTCTCCAAGGCCTCGCCGAACCGCGACGTGGCGGTGGAGTTCATCGAGAACTACATGCTCTCGGTCGAAGGCCTGAAGACCATCAACGCCGACGTACCGCTGGGCACGCCCGCTTCGAAGAAGCTGTTCGCCGAGCTCAAGAGCGATCCCAACATCCAGGCCACGATGGCCAGTGCGCAAGACGGCGCACCGATGCCGAACAACCCGGAGATGGGCCGTTTCTGGTCGTCGATGCAGTCGGCCCTGCAGAACATGACCGAAGGCCGCCAGGGCCCGAAGGAAGCGTTGGACGCCGCGGCCAAGCGCATCTCGGCGAAGTGACACACACCGTATTTGAGGCTTGCGTGAAGTGACGCACGCCGATGCGAGGCGGCCCGCCCACAAGGCGGGTCGCCTGTCGCATCCCGCACCTGCCTGTCTGTTGCCCGTTCGGGCTGAGGTATCGAAGCTTCAATTGGCCGCTGCGGCCCTTCGATACCTCAGGGCGAACGCATTCCCTGAGTCGCCCACGACCCTTCCTTGAGAACATGAAACGCTGGCTCGCCCCCGCGATCTTCGCCCTGCTCGGCCTGGCCGCGCTGTACGTCTCGGTGCTCGTCCATGCCGCGGGCGAAACGCTGCTGGCCGGCACCATCCTCGTCATCGTCGCGCTGGCCGTGTGGGTCTACAGCTCGGCACGCACCTATGCCTGGCGCTACCTGTTCCCAGGCATCGCGGCCACGCTGATCTTCGTGGTGTTCCCGATCCTCTACACGATGGCGATCGGCTTCACCAACTACAGCTCGAGGAACCTGCTGACCTTCGAGCGGGCCACGCGCTACCTGCTCGACGAAACGCACCGTGCCGAGGGCGCGGCCTACGCTTTCAGCCTGTATGGCGACGGCCGCGAATACCGTGGCCGGCTCGAAAGCGAAGACGGCACCGAAGTGTTCGTGACCGCGCCGCTGGCGCTCAGCAAGAGCACGCCGGTGCAGGTGGAGGCGCAGCCGCTGCCGCAATCGGGCGTGGCATTGGCCGACCCGCTGCCGCTGAAGGACGTGATCGCGCTGCAGCCCAAGCTGCGCGAGCTCACCGTGAAGATGCCTGATGGCCGCGCCGTGCGCATGACCAGCCTGCGTGAGTTCGCGCCGGTGGAGCCGCTGTACGAGCAGCGCGCGGACGGCACGCTGGTGAACCGCGAAAACGGCACCGTGCTCAGGGCCAACAAGGCCAGCGGCTTCTATGAGACCGCCGGCGGCGAGCGCGTGGCCCCGGGCTTCCGCATAGGTATCGGCTGGGACAACTACGCGCGCATCTTCACCGACAAGGCGTTCCAGGAGCCCTTCATCCGCATCTTCGTGTGGACGGTGGTGTTCTCTGCGCTCACCGTGGTGTTCGCCGCCTCGCTGGGCATGTTCCTCGCCGTGCTGCTGAACTGGGACGCGCTGCGCTTCAAGGGCCTGTACCGCACGCTGCTGTTCCTGCCCTATGCCGTGCCGGGGTTCATCTCGATCCTGGTGTTCAAGGGGCTGTTCAACAACAACTTCGGCGAGATCAACCTGATCCTCGATGCGCTCTTCGGCATCAAGCCCGCGTGGTTCAGCGACCCGTTCCTGGCCAAGGTGATGCTGCTCATCGTGAACACCTGGCTGGGCTACCCGTACATGATGGTCGTGTGCATGGGGCTCATCAAGGCCATTCCGGCCGACCTGTACGAAGCGTCCGCCGTGGCCGGCGCGGGCCCCTTGACCAACTTCTTCCGCATCACGCTGCCCTTGATCCTGAAACCGCTCACGCCGCTGCTGATCTCGGCCTTCGCCTTCAACTTCAACAACTTCGTGCTGATCAGCCTGCTCACGGGTGGCCGGCCGGACTTCCTGGACACCAGCGTGCCCGCGGGCACCACCGACCTGCTGGTCTCGTACACCTACCGCATCGCCTTCCAGGATTCAGGCCAGCAGTTCGGCCTGGCCGCGGCCATCTCGACGGTGATCTTCGCGATGGTGGCGGTGCTGTCCCTCATCAACATGCGCTTCACGAAGGTGGCGCACGACGAAACCCGCTGAGGAGGCACACACCGATGGCCATCGTCCTCGACAAGTCCCACCGCTGGCGCGTGCTGGCAGCCCACGGCTTCATGATCGGCCTGATCACGCTGGTGATCTTCCCGTTCCTGATGATCCTGTCGATCTCGCTGCGGCCGGGCAACTTCGCCACCGGCAACCTGATCCCCGACACCATCAGCCTGGAGCACTGGAAGCTCGCGCTGGGCATCAGCTATCAAGACGCCGACGGCCGCCTCGTGACGCCGCCCTTCCCCGTACTGCTGTGGCTGTGGAACTCGGTGAAGATCGCCTTCGTCACCGGCATCGTGACGCTGCTGCTCTCCACCACCGCGGCCTACGCCTTCGCACGCATGCGCTTTCGCGGCAAGCAGATGGCGCTGTCGGCGCTCATGCTGATCCAGATGTTCCCGGCGGTGCTGGCGCTGGTGGCCATCTTTGCGATCTTCGACCGCATCGGCAACGTCTTCCCGTTCTTCGGCATCGACAGCCACGCCTCGCTGGTGCTGGCCTATGCCGGCGGCATTGCGCTGCACGTGTGGACCATCAAGGGCTACTACGACACCATCCCCGTCGAGATCGAGGAAGCGGCCAAGGTGGACGGCGCCACGCCCTGGCAGGCCTTCCGCCTGGTGCTGCTGCCGATGGCCGTGCCCATCCTGATGGTGGTGTTCCTGCTGGCCTTCATCGGCGCCATCATCGAATACCCGGTCGCCTCCATCCTGCTCAAGCAGGAAAGCCAGCTCACGCTGGCCGTGGGCTCCAAGCTCTTTCTCTACGAGCAGAAGTACCTGTGGGGCGACTTCGCCGCCGCCGCCATTCTTTCCGGCCTGCCCATCACGCTCGTGTTCATCCTGGCGCAGAAGTGGATGATCTCCGGCCTCACCTCGGGCGGCATCAAGGGCTAGGGGCAACGGCCCATCTTCAACAACGACACGACGAGGAGACACAGCATGCTCGATGCACGCACCCTGTGCCTGGCCACCCTGCTGGCCGCAGGCGCCACCGGCGCCTTGGCTCAGTCCGCACCACCGGCTGGTTCCGCGGCCATTCACTACAACCGCTGCGACGGCAACTACGCCGGCTGGGGCGTGCACCTGTGGAAGGACCCGGGCATCCCGCTCACCGGCGTGGAATGGCAGAAGCCCATGATGCCCACGGGCACGGACGACTTCGGTGTGTACTGGCACACCAGGCTCGACGACTATGTGAAGGGCAAGGTCAACTACATCATCCACAAGGGCGACACCAAGGACCAGGGCGGCCGCGACATGAGCTTCGACGGCAACGCCACCCAGGAGATCTGGGTCAACGACGGCGACCGCAAGATCTACGCCTCGCTCGAAGAAGCAAAGAAGGGCCGCGAGGCCAAGCCCTGCAAGTGATGCGCAGACTCCGAGGCCAGCCCATGCCCTTCGCCGCGAGACGCCTGCTGTCGCCCCTGCTGCTTGCCCTGCTGGCCGCCTGCGGCTCGAGGGCGCCAACGGCAGCCGTGCAGCAGCCCCCGGCCGTGCCGGCTGCCACGCCCAAGCCCGCACCGGCCGCGGTCTCCGGCAGCTTTGCCGACAACCCCATCGTCTACTTCGTCGTTACCGATCGCTTCGAAAACGGCAACCCCGGCAACGACAACAGCTACGGCCGCAAGCGCGAAGCGTCGCCGCGGGAGGACGTGGGCACCTTCCATGGCGGCGACCTCCAGGGCCTGACCGACAAGCTCAGGCAGGGCTGGTTCAAGGAGCTGGGCGTCAACGCGTTGTGGATCACCGCGCCGTACGAGCAGATCCACGGCTGGGTGGTGGGCGGCAACAAGGAGTTCAAGCACTACGCCTACCACGGCTATTACGCGCTCGACTACACGGTGCTCGACCGCAACATGGGCACGCCCGACGAGTTGCGCGAGCTGGTGGACACCGCCCATGCGCAAGGCATCCGCGTGCTGTTCGACGTGGTGCTCAACCACCCCGGCTACCTCGACATCCAGACCGCGAAGGAGCTCGGGGTGAAGGTGCTGTGGCCCAACGCCGAGAACGCCACGCTGCGCAACTACCACTCGTTCATCGACTACAACAACTTCGCCTTCGGCGACTGGTGGGGGCGCGACTGGGTACGCGCCGGGCTGCCGGGCTACATCGACGGCGGCCGCGACGACCTCACTTCGCAACTCGCCTACCTGCCCGACTTCCGCACCGACAGCACCGAAGCGGTGAAGCTGCCGAAGTTCCTGCGCAACAAGCCCGACACCAAGGCCGTGGACCTGCCCAACACCACGGTGCGCGGCTACCTCGTGAAGTGGCTCACCGACTGGGTGCGCGAATACGGCATCGACGGCTTCCGCGCCGACACCGTGAAGCACGTGGAGCCCGCCGCGTGGGCCGATCTCAAGGGCGAGGCCGTGAAGGCGCTGGCCGAGTGGAAGGCGAAGCACCCGGCAAAGAAGATCGACGACGCGCCGTTCTGGATGGTCGGCGAATACTGGGGCCACGGGCCCGAGCGCAGCAAGCTCCACGACGCCGGCTTCGACGCGATGATCAACTTCGACTTCCAGGAACGCGGCGGCCAGTTCGCCCGGCCGGAAAAGCTGTTTGCTGAGTACGCGGCGCTGCAGGCCGGCAAGCCGGCGCAGATGCTCAACTACATCTCGTCGCACGACACCCGGCTGTTCGACCGCACGAAGCTCATCGAGGCCGGGGCCGCGCTGCTGCTGGCCGCGGGCGGCGCGCAGATCTACTACGGCGACGAAACCTCGCGCCCCGCGGGGCCCGTGCCGAGCGGCGACCCGCAGCAGGCCACGCGATCGGACATGAACTGGGCCGCCCCCGACGCCGCCGTGCTCGACCACTGGCGCAAGCTGGGCAGCTTCCGGGCACGCCACGTCGCACTGGCGCGTGGCAAACACCAGAAACTCGCCGAGGCGCCCTACACCTTCGCGCGTGCCGACCATGCCAGCGGCGACGCCGTGGTGGTGGCGATGGACGCTGTGGGCGCCGGCAGCATCGCCGTGGGCAGCACCTTCGCTGACGGCGAGGCCGTGCGCGACGCTTACAGCGGTGCGGCCGGCACGGTGCGTGGCGGTCAGGTTGCCCTGCAAGGCAGCGGCCGCTACGTGCTGCTCGAGCGTGCACCTGCCGCGCGCCATTGATGACGCAAACCTCGCGCATGCGGATCGCCGGAGCACTTCAATTGGGTACAGTGCCTGTAGTTACACCCGACTACAGCCGCGATGCCCCAGTTGCCCGCCCCCTCCGCACCGCAGCCCACCAAGGGAGCGCCTGACATGGGCTGGCCTTCGCAAGTGCCCTACCCCGAGCCTCGGCTGCTGGCCGACATCGGTGCCACCTATGCGCGCTTCTGCCTCGAGCAGTTGCCCGGCCGCTTCGACTACGTCACGGTGCTGCCGTGCGCCGACTACTCCGGCTTCGTCGAGGTGATGAAGGCTTACCTCGACGGCCTGCCCGAAGGGCTTCACCCGAAGCACGGCGCGGTGGCGCTGGCCAACCCGATCGAAGGCGACCGGGTGCGCATGACCAACCGCGACTGGGAGTTCTCGATCCAGGAGGCCCAGCGCGCACTCGGCCTGGCCACGCTGCTGGTCGTCAACAACTTCACCGCGCTGGCCATGTCGCTGCCGCGCGTGGGCGCCGAAGGCCGCATGCAGGTGGGCGGCGGCGAGCCGCAGGCCAACGGCGTGATCGGCCTGCTCGGCCCCGGCACCGGGCTCGGTGTTTCGGGGCTCATTCCCACCGGCGACCGCTGGTTCACGCTGGCCACCGAAGGCGGCCACGTGAGCTTTTCCCCCACAGACGAACGCGAGTTGCGCGTGCTGGCCCACGTGTGGAAGAGCATGCCCCACGTGTCGGCAGAGCGGCTGGTCTCCGGGCCGGGCATGGAGCTCATCTACCAGGCGCTCATCGACGGCCACGACGACGTGCGGGACCGCCAGCTCAAGGCGGCCGACATCGTGCAGCGCGCGCTGCAGAACCTGTGCCCCTACTGCGTGGAGACGGTCGAGTGCTTCTGCGCGATGCTGGGCACGGTGGCCTCCAACCTCGCGCTCACGCTGGGCGCCACCGGCGGCATCTACGTGGGCGGCGGCATCGTGCCGCGGCTGGGCGAGTTCTTTCTCAAGTCGCCCTTCCGCGAACGCTTCGAGGCCAAGGGCCGCTTCTCGGGCTACGTGGCGCGCATCCCTACCTACGTGCTCACGGCGGAGAACCCGGCGTTCCACGGCGTGTCTTCGTTGCTGGCTGAGCACGTGCCGGCGCAGGAAGGCGGCAACCCGCTCATGGAGCGAGTGCGCTCGGCCCGTGCGGGCCTGTCGCCGGCCGAACGGCGCGTGGCCGACTTCGTGCTCGACAACCCGCGCACCGTGCTCAACGACGCCATCGCCGTGATCGCGCAGATGGCCGAGGTGAGCCAGCCCACGGTGATCCGCTTCTGTCGCTCGCTGGGCTTCCAGGGCCTGGCGGACTTCAAGCTCAAGCTGGCCTCGGGCCTCACCGGCACCATCCCCGTGCAGCGCACGCAGGTGCGCCGGCAGGACGCCACGCCCGACCTGTGCGCCAAGGTGCTGGACAACACCATCTCGGCCATCGTGCAGTTCCGCGAGTCGCTCAACGTCGAAGCGGTGGACCGTGCCATCGACATCCTGCGCGAGGCCAAGCGCGTGGAGTTCTACGCGATGGGCAACTCGTCGGTGGTGGCGCTGGATGCGCAGCACAAGCTGTTCCGCTTCCGCATCCCTTCGGTGGCGCACACCGACGCGTCGATGCAGTCGATGGCTGCGGAATTGCTGGGCCCACGAGACGTGGCCGTGTTCATCTCCAGCTCCGGCCAGTCCAACGACCTGGTGCGCGCTGCGAGCCTGGCCGCCGACCGCGGCGCGGCGGTCATCGCCATCACGGCCAGCAAGTCGCCGCTGGCCCGCAAGGCCACGGTGTGCATCCCGGTGGACCACAACGAAGACAGCTCCACCTTCATCGCGATGATCTCGCGCATCCTGCACCTGCTCGTGATCGACATGGTCTCGGTGGGCGTGGCGGTGCGGCGCTCGCCCACCACGGCGCTCTCACAGCTGGGCGCGGGGCACGACCCGGACGGCGCCGTGACCCCCGCCCCGGGCGTGCTCATCTCGCACGTGGTGTAGCGAACGTGGTATAGCGAAGATATCCGAACAAATCTTCTCAAAACTCCGTTTGAAAACCCGGCGCTGCAGAGGGACTTGAGGCATAGAATTTCCTCAAAAATCTTCTCATAACCATGCGCCCTCGCAACCAGTCCGCACGCGACCAGCTGCTCGCCACGCTGGGCCGCCGCCCTGCAGCCAGCGCCGCCGACCTGGCCGAGCAGCTGGGTGTGAGCGTTGCCACGCTGCACCGGCTGCTGCAGGAAGTCCAACCCCAGGTGCTGGCCACCGGCCGGGCGCGCCGCACGCGCTATGCGCTACGCCGGCCGCTGCGCGGCGATCTCGCCGAGCTGCCCGTCTATGAGGTCGACACCACCGGCCGTGCCGAACTGCTGGGCCCGCTGGCGCTGGTGGCTCCGCAAGGCACGTGGATGGATCTGAATGGCACGCGCTGGCCGGTGCCTGAAGACTCGCGCGACGGCTGGTGGGGCGGGCTGCCCTACCCCGTCTACGACATGCGGCCGCAAGGCTACATGGGCCGGCAGCTGGCACGTGCCACACACCGCGAACTTGCCGTGTCGCCAGATCTGCAGTCCTGGTCCGACGACGACGTGCTGTACGTGTTGAGCCGCCTGGGGGCCGACGTGAGCGGCAACCTGATCCTCGGCAACCCGGCGTATGAACGCTGGCTGGCCGGCAAGCTGAACGCACCTGCGCCGCTGCGCGAGCCGGAACTTGGCGCGGCCTATGCAGCCCTGGCCGACGAAGCCATTGCCACTGGCGTGGCCGGCTCCAGTGCTGCAGGTGAGTTCCCGAAGTTCGCTGCACAGCGCGAACGCCCCGGCAGCAGCACGCCGCACGTGCTGGTCAAGTTCTCCGGCGCAGGCCGGTCGGCGGCCGTGCGCCGTTGGTCGGACCTGCTGGTGTGCGAGCACCTGGCGCTCGAATGCATCGGCGAGCGGTTGCCCGG
Source organism: uncultured Rivibacter sp. (assembly GCA_946480925.1). The sequence goes on along the minus strand of CAMLLU010000011.1, from coordinate 36,157 downwards.
CATCGCCAGCGCCAGGAGCTGCATCGTCCAGCACGCCGGCCGCACCTTCCTCGAACTCGAACGTTTCGACCGACACGGCCCTTTCGGCCGCAGTGCGCTCATCGGCCTGGAAACGGTGAATGCCGCCTTCATCGGCGATCCCTCCACCGACTGGACGCACCTTTGCGAGCGACTGGTTCGCGCCGGCCTGCTGGGCGAAGACAACGCGCAGCGCATCCGCCAGCTGTGGTGGTTCGGCCGGTTGGTCGGCAACACCGACATGCACACCGGCAACCTGAGCTTCACGCCGGTGGACAGCCGCTTCGCGCTGGCCCCGGCCTATGACATGCTGCCCATGCTGTATGCGCCGCTACCGGGTGGTGAGTTGCCGACGCGGGAATTCGCGTCGCCACTGCCCTTGCCTCAACAGCGCGCCGATTGGACAACCGCCTGTACCGCCGCCACCGAGTTCTGGCAGCGGGCATCGAGAGACACCCGCATCAGCTCCGCGTTTCGCGCCAGCTGCAGGGCCAACGGCCAGCACTTGCAACGGCTGGCCGAGCACGCCTGAGCCGCAGCCCTTTTTCAGTCCTTCACGCAATCCACGTAGTAATGGCGCTGCCCGCCAGTGGTCTCTTCCGCCTCCACCAGCCCGTGCACGTCGGTGTCGAAACCCGGGAAGGCCGCGTTGAACTCGCGCGTGAAACGCAGGTAGTCCACGATCTTCTTGTTGAAGCGCTCGCCCGGAATGAGCAGCGGAATGCCCGGCGGGTAAGGCGTGAGCAGCGAGGTGGTCACGCGGCCTTCGAGCTGGTCGATGCCCACGCGCTCGGTCTTGCGGTGCGCGATGCAGGCGAAGGCCTCGCTCGGCTTCATGGCCGGGTGCAGGTTCGACAGGTACATCTCGGTGGTCAGCCGCGCGATGTCGCCCTTGGCGTACATCTCGTGGATGGCCTGGCAGAGGTCGCGCAGGCCCATGCGCTCATAGCGCGGGTGCGCCGCGCAGAACTCAGGGAGGATGCGCCACATCGGCTGGTTCTTGTCGTAGTCGTCCTTGAACTGCTGCAGCGCGGTCACCAGCGTGTTCCAGCGGCCCTTGGTGATGCCGATGGTGAACATGATGAAGAACGAGTACAGCCCGGTCTTCTCGACCACCACACCGTGTTCGGCCAGGAACTTGGTGACGATGGACGCCGGGATGCCGCTCTTGGCGAACTTGCCGGTCACGTCGAGCCCCGGCGTGATGACGGTGGACTTGATCGGGTCGAGCATGTTGAAGCCCGCCGCCAGGTTGCCGAAGCCGTGCCACTTCTCGTTGGCCTGCAGCACCCAGTCTTCCTGGCGGCCGAGCCCGTCGGTGAGCTTGTCCGGGCCCCAGACCTTGAACCACCAGTCCTTGCCGAACTCCTTGTCGACCTTGCGCATCGCGCGGCGGAAGTCCAGCGCCTCCTTGATGCTTTCTTCCACCAGCGCGGTGCCGCCGGGCGGCTCCATCATCGCGGCGGCCACGTCGCAGCTGGCGATGATGGCGTACTGCGGGCTGGTGGACGTGTGCATCAGGTACGCCTCGTTGAAGAGGTGCGTGTCGAGCTTGCGCGTCTGCGAGTCCTGCACCAGCACCTGCGAGGCCTGGCTGATGCCCGCCAGCAGCTTGTGCGTGGACTGCGTGGCGTAGGTCATCGCCTCCTTCGGGCGCGTGCGGCCCTTGCCCATGGCGTGGTAGGTGCCGTAGAACTTGTGGAAGGCCGCGTGCGGAAGCCACGCCTCGTCGAAGTGCAGCGTGTCCACGTAGCCGTCGAGCAGGCCCTTGATGGTCTCGGTGTTGTAGAGCACGCCGTCGTAGGTGCTCTGCGTGAGCGTGAGGATGCGCGGCTTCACCTGCTTCGGGTCCACGCCGGCCAGCAGCGGGTTGGCGGCGATCTTCTTCTCGATGACCTCGCGCGTGAACTCGCTTTGCGGAATGGGACCGATGATCCCGTAGTGGTTGCGCGTGGGCGTCAGGAACACCGGCACCGCGCCCGTCATGATGATCGCGTGCAGGTTCGACTTGTGGCAGTTGCGGTCCACCACCACCACGTCGCCCGGCGCCACCGTGTGGTGCCACACCATCTTGTTGGAGGTGCTGGTGCCGTTGGTGACGAAGAAGCAGTGGTCGGCATTGAAGATGCGTGCCGCGTTGCGTTCGCTGTCGGCCACCGGGCCGGTGTGGTCTAGCAGCTGGCCGAGTTCTTCGACCGCGTTGCACACGTCGGCGCGCAGCATGTTCTCGCCGAAGAACTGGTGGAACATCTGGCCGATCGGGCTCTTGAGGAAAGCCACGCCGCCCGAGTGGCCCGGGCAGTGCCACGAATAGGAGCCATCTTGCGCGTAGTGCAGCAGCGCGCGGAAGAACGGCGGCGCCAGCGAGTCGAGGTAGCTCTTGGCCTCGCGGATGATGTGGCGCGCCACGAACTCCGGCGTGTCCTCGAACATGTGGATGAAGCCGTGCAGCTCGCGCAGGATGTCGTTCGGGATGTGCTGCGAGGTGCGCGTCTCGCCGTAGAGGTAGATCGGGATCTCGGCGTTCTTGAAGCGGATTTCCTCGATGAACTTGCGCAGGTCGCGCACCGCGCGCACCGTCTCGCCGGGGGCGGCTTCGACCAGTTCCTCGTCGTCGATGGACATGATGAACGCGGAAGCGCGGCTTTGCTGCTGCGCGAACTGCGACAGGTCGCCGTAGCTGGTGACGCCCAGCACCTCCATGCCCTCTTTCTGGATCGCCTCGGCCAATGCCCGGATGCCGAGACCCGAGGTGTTCTCCGAGCGGAAGTCCTCGTCAATGATCACGACGGGAAAATGGAAACGCATCATGGCGGGCGGCCTTTCAGGTACGGCGACGAAGGAAAAGTGGCTTGCGGCCTGCGAAGAAAGCGCGAAGTGTAGGACTGTTCCGTGACCGCCCAACAGGCATGGTTGGCGCTGTGGCCTGCGTCGTACACTGCCGCCGTCTTCGACAGGCGGAGGGGCCATGGACATGAATGACGCGACCCTGTGGTGGATCGTCACCGGCGTGGCCGTGGCGGTCGAGCTGGCCACCGGCACCTTCTATCTCCTGATGCTGGCCATCGGCCTGGCCGCCGCAGCGGTAGCGGCCCACCTGGGCACCGACTTTGCGACACAACTGGTGGCCGCGGCATTGATCGGCGGCGGCGCCGTGACGGTGCTGCACCTGCGGCGCGCCAAACAGCCCGCTTCCGCGCCGGCCAGCGCCAACCGCGACGTCAACATCGACATCGGCGAGCGCGTCACGGTGGCCCAATGGAACGCGGACGGCACCACGCGCGTCCACTACCGCGGCGCTTCGTGGGCTGCCCGCTACGCCGGCACCGACGCGCCCGCCCCCGGCGAACACGTGATCCGCGCGGTGGACGGCAACCAGCTCCTGCTGGGGCGCTGACCGAACCCGCCACAGAACCCGAACAACCAACGACGGAGAACCGATCCATGGAAGCTGTCGCCATCGTGCTGCTCGTCATCGCGGCCATCTTCATCGTGCGCGCCGTGAAGGTCGTGCCGCAACAGCACGCCTGGGTGGTCGAGCGGCTGGGCAAGTACCACGCCACGCTGACGCCCGGGCTCAACTTCCTGGTGCCCTTCGTGGACCGGCTGGCCTACAAGCATTCGCTCAAGGAGATCCCGCTGGACGTGCCCAGCCAGGTCTGCATCACGAAGGACAACACCCAGCTGCAGGTCGACGGCATCCTGTACTTCCAGGTCACGGACCCCATGCGCGCGAGCTACGGCTCGTCGAACTACATCATCGCCATCACCCAGCTCGCGCAGACCACGCTGCGCAGCGTGATCGGCAAGATGGAGCTCGACAAGACCTTCGAGGAACGCGACGCAATCAACGCCTCGGTGGTGAGCGCGCTCGACGAGGCGGCGCGCACCTGGGGCGTGAAGGTGCTGCGCTACGAGATCAAGGACCTGACGCCGCCGGCCGAGATCCTGCGCGCGATGCAGGCGCAGATCACCGCCGAACGCGAGAAGCGCGCGCTGATCGCCGCCTCCGAAGGCCGCCGCCAGGAGCAGATCAACATCGCCACCGGCGAGCGCGAGGCTTTCATCGCCCGCTCCGAAGGCGAAAAGCAGGCCGAGATCAACAAGGCCCAGGGCGAGGCGGCTGCCATCACGGCCGTGGCCGCGGCCACGGCCGAGGCCATCGGCAAGATCGCCGCCGCCATCGAGCTGCCCGGCGGCAGCCAGGCCGTGCAGCTGAAGGTGGCCGAAAAAGCCGTCGAGGCGTTCGCCCAGCTCGCGCAGAAGAACAACACCATGATCGTGCCGGGCAACATGAGCGAGGTGTCGTCGCTCATCGGCACAGCGATGACGCTCATCAAGGGCAGCACGCCCGCGCGGTGATGAACGCGAAAAACGTGTTGGGCACCGAACTCGTGCCCTGCTCCTATGACCCGCTCACCGGCTGGTGGCGCGACGGTTGCTGCCACACCGACGAAAACGACCACGGCAGCCACGTCATCTGCGCACGCATGACGATGGAGTTCCTCAACTTCTCGATGGAGCGCGGCAACGACCTCATCACCGCCCGCCCCGAGTCGCGCTTTTACGGCCTGAAGCCGGGCGACCGCTGGTGCCTGTGCGCGCTGCGCTGGAAAGAGGCGATGGAAGAAGGCTATGCGCCGCCGGTGGTGCTGGAAAGCACGCACGAGCGTGCGCTGGAGTTCGTGCCTCTCGAAACGCTGCAGGCGCATGCGTGGCGGGCCGACTCGGCCCAGCGGTCCTGAGTGGCACCCGGCCCGAAATGCGCAGCGCGAGATCGGGACCGCGCAATAGCTTCACACCTCAGTCGTCCTGAGTTGCGTCCAGGCCGGGAAACAACACCTCGGTGAAGCCGAACTTGGTGAAGTCGCGCACACGCATCGGGTAGAGCTTGCCGAGGAGGTGGTCGCATTCGTGCTGCACCACGCGTGCATGGAAGCCCTCGGCCTCGCGTTCGATCGGCTGGCCTTCGGGGTCGAAGCCGCTGTAGCGAATGCGCGCGAACCGCGGCACCACGCCGCGCAGCCCGGGCACCGAGAGGCAGCCCTCCCAGCCTTCCTCTTCTTCGTCGGACAGCGGCGTGATGGTCGGGTTGATGAGCACCGTGCGCGGCACGGGCGGCGCGTCGGGGTAGCGTTCGTTCTTCGTGAAGCCGAAGATCACCAGCTGCAGGTCCACGCCGATCTGCGGGGCGGCCAGGCCCGCACCGTTGGCCGCTTCCATGGTGTCGAACATGTCGGCAATGAGTGCTTGCAGCTCGGGCGTGCCGAACTCACGCACCGGCTGGGCCACGCGCAGCAGGCGCGGATCGCCCATCTTCAGGATCTGGCGCACGGTCATGGTCGTCGTTCCGTATCTTCTGAAAGCAGGATGCAGGCGGTCACGATGGTAGCGGCGACGCTGCGGCACACTGGCGCCATGCAGCTTGCCCGCCTCCATCACGTGGCCATCATCGCCTCGGACTACGCGCGCTCGAAGCGCTTCTACACCCAGGTGCTGGGCCTGGCCGTCGTGGCCGAAACCTACCGCGCCGCGCGCGATTCCTACAAGCTCGACCTCGCGCTACCCGACGGCACGCAGCTCGAGCTGTTCTCGTTTCCCTCACCGCCGCCGCGGCCCACGAGGCCCGAAGCCTGCGGCCTGCGCCACCTGGCATTTGCGGTAGCCGACCTCGACGCCGCCGTTGCGCACCTGCAGGCTCATGACGTGGCCACCGAGCCGGTGCGGGTGGACGAGCTGACCGGCCGGCGCTTCACCTTCTTCGCCGACCCAGACGACCTGCCGCTGGAGCTCTATGAAGACGCGCCCACCGAAGCAGGCCTGAGAAGGTGTGAACGAATCCACCATGCCCGCTCAGGTCACCAAAACCCGGCCACTCGTCGTTGCAAATGCTCGCCGTAGCCCGAGCTACGACTGTGCTTTGCGTCTAGATTGGCCGGGTTTTGGCGCCCTGCTCGGGCACGCCGAATTCATTCACACCTTCTGAGCCCTACGCGTTCAGCAGCTTGAGCAGCTGGGCTTCGTCGATCACGGCGATGCCGAGCTCCTGCGCCTTCGTGAGCTTGCTGCCGGCTTCTTCGCCGGCCACCACATAGTCGGTCTTCTTCGACACGGAGCCCGACACCTTGCCGCCCGCAGCCTCGATCTTTTCCTTCGCGTCTTCGCGAGCAAGGGTGGGCAAGGTACCGGTGAGCACGAAGGTCTTGCCCGTCACGCCTTCGACCTGCGGCTTGGGCGCGCTGGCCACGCCTTCGTGTTCTTCCCACGCGATGCCCACCGCGCGCAGCTGCTCCACCACCTCGCGGTTGTGCGGCTGCGCAAAGAAGGTGTGGATGCTGTTGGCCACGATGGGGCCGACGTCCGGCACTTCGAGCAGCTGGTCGGCGCTCGCATCCATGATGCGATCGAGCTTGCCGAAGTGCTTGGCCAGGTCCTTGGCGGTGGTCTCGCCCACGTGGCGTATGCCGAGCGAAAACAGGAAGCGACCCAGCGTCGTCTGCTTGCTCTTTTCCAGAGCGGCCACGAGGTTCTGCGCACTCTTGTCGGCCATGCGGTCCAGCGCCGCCAGCTTGGCCACCCCAAGCTTGTAGAGCTCGGGCAGGGTGCGCACGATGCCGCCGTCCACCAGCTGATCCACGAGCTTGTCGCCCAGGCCTTCGATGTCCATCATGCGGCGGCCGGCGAAGTGCAGAATGGCCTGCTTGCGCTGGGCGCCGCAGAAGAGGCCGCCCGAGCAGCGCCAGTCCACCTCGCCCTCTTCGCGCTCGACGTCGCTGCCGCACACCGGGCACTTGCCGCCCAGCTTCCTGTAGAGATCGAACGGCTCGCGGGCGACCACTTCCGGCGGGCGCTGGTCGAGCACCACGCTCACCACTTCAGGAATCACGTCGCCCGCGCGGCGCACCACCACCGTGTCGCCGATGCGAACGTCCTTGCGGGTGATCTCGTCCTGGTTGTGCAGCGTGGCGTTGCTCACCGTGGTGCCGCCCACGAACACCGGCTGCAGCTTGGCCACCGGCGTGAGCTTGCCGGTGCGGCCCACCTGCACGTCGATGTCGCGCAGCACGGTCATCTGCTCCTGCGCCGGGTACTTGTGCGCCACGGCCCAGCGCGGCTCGCGCGTCACGAAGCCCAGCCGCTGCTGCAAGGCGCGCGAGTTGACCTTGTAGACGATGCCGTCGATGTCGAACGGCAGCGAATCGCGCTTTTCACCCATGCAGCGGTGGAAGTCCACCAGCCCGTCGGCGCCCTGCACCACCGCGCGGTCGGCAGACACCGGCTGGCCCATTGCATGCAGCGCATCGAGCACGCCGCTGTGCGTGTCGGGCACGTCCCAGCCCTGCACTTCACCCAGCCCGTAGGCAAAGAAGCTCAGCGGGCGCTTGGCTGCCATCGCCGGGTCGAGCTGCCGCACGGCGCCGGCCGCGGCGTTGCGCGGGTTCACGAAGGTCTTTTCGTTCTTGTGGCCCTGCGCGATGAGCTCGCGCTGGCGCTCGTTGAGCTTTTCGAAGTCGTCGCGGCGGATGTAGACCTCGCCGCGGACTTCGAGCACCGGCGCCTTCACGCCCTTCAGGCGCAGCGGGATCTGGTTGATGGTGCGGATGTTCTGCGTGACGTCTTCACCCACCTCGCCGTTGCCGCGGGTGGCCGCACGCACCAGCACGCCGCCTTCGTAACGCAGACTGATGGCCAGCCCGTCGAACTTGAGCTCGGCGGCATATTCGACCGGCGGATCGTTTTCGCCCAAGCCCAGCTCGCGGCGCACGCGCGCATCGAAGTTGACGGCGCCCGTGGCTTCAGTGTCGGTTTCGGTGCGGATGCTGAGCATGGGCACCGCATGCTTCACCGGAGTGAAGCCTTCGAGTACCTTGCCCAGCACGCGCTGAGTGGGCGAATCGGGCGTGCGCAGTTCGGGATGCGCGTCTTCGATGGCCTGCAGCTCGCGGAACAAACGGTCGTACTCGGCGTCGGGGATTTCGGGCTCGTCGAGCACGTAGTAGCGATGCGCGTGATAGTGCAGCAGCTCGCGCAAGGCGGCGGCGCGTTCGGCTGGAGGCAGGTTGGCGTCGGGCGTCATGGGGCGCCATTGTGTGTCAGCCGTGCAAGGTTCTCGATCGCCCAAAGACCAAGTCAAAACCCTCGACAAGGACTCGCTCATGCCCTTCGATTTCGATCTCATCACCCTGGGTGCCGGCTCCGGCGGCGTGGCCGCTTCGCGCCGCGCGGCAGCCCATGGCGCCCGCGTGGCCGTCATCGAGGGCAGTCGCGTCGGCGGCACCTGCGTGATCCGAGGCTGCGTGCCCAAGAAGCTCCTGATGTACGCGGCGCAGCTGGGCGATGCGCTGCGGGAGGCGCCGCATTACGGCTGGTCCTTGCCGGCGGGCCCGTCGTTCGAGATGGCCCGCTGGGGCGCTGCGAAGGCCGCTGAAACGACGCGGCTGGAGGGCGTGTACCGGCACTTGCTCGAAGGCTCCAAGGTCGAACTGGTCGAAGGCTGGGCCCGCATCGCAGGCCCCAACACCGTGGAGATGGGAGGCCGTCGGCTCACCGCGCGCCACTTGCTGGTGGCCACCGGCGCCTCGCCCAGCCGCGATGCGATCGACGGGCTGGCCGACTGCGCCACTTCCGACGACCTGCTGGACCTCACCGCCCTGCCCGAGCGCATGGCGGTCATCGGCGGCGGCTACATCGCAGTGGAGTTCGCCAGCATCGTGGCGCGGCTGGGCGTGCAGGTGAGCCTGTTCTACCGCGCGGAGCTACCGCTGCGCGGCTTCGACGACGACCTGCGCCGCCGGCTTGCGCCCGCGCTGCAGGCCGGCGGCATCAAGCTCATGGGGGCGGTGCCGGCGCGCGTGCAGAAGCGAAGCACCCAAATTGCGCAAAGCACGCAGGGCACGGCCTTCCTGCTGCACATGGCCGACGGCAGCGTGCACGAGTTTCCCTACGTGCTCAACGCCACCGGGCGGCGCCCGAACACCCGCGGCCTGAGGCTCGAAACGCTGGGCATCGCCGTCGACGCGGAAGGCGCGGTGCCGGTGGACGACCAGTTGCGCACCAGCGCCCCAGGCGTGTACGCCATCGGCGACGTCACGCACCTGAAGAACCTCACGCCGGTGGCCATCGCCCAGGGCCGCACGCTGGCCGACGCGCTGTTCGGCGGCCGGCCGTTGCGCCCGCTCGACCTGGTGCAAGCGGCCAGCGCGGTGTTCACGTTGCCGCCCATCGGTACGGCCGGGTTGAACGAAGCCCAGGCCCTTGCGGCAGGCCACCGCCTGAAGATCTACGAAGCCGACTTCCGCCCGATGCGCCAGGCGTTCTACGGCGGCAGCGAGCGCAGCTACATGAAGCTGGTGGTCGATGCCGACACCGACCTCGTGCTCGGCATCCACATGCTGGGTGCCGATGCGCCGGAGATCGTGCAAAGCCTCGCGGTCGCGCTCACCTGCGGCGCGAACAAGCAGGACTTCGACCACACGCTGGCCGTGCACCCCACGGCGGCCGAGGAGTTCGTGCTGATGCGCGAGCCCAGTCGCGTAGTCGAGCCGGCCTCGATCATGTCTCCGATGTAACGGGAGTTGTCGGTTCTACCCGCGCGGCCTTGCCGTTGCCTACATTCGTTGCCCTTTCCAAGAGGGGCAATGATGAAGATCTTCAGCAGGTTCGTCCTGACATGGGCGCTGGTCGCCTGTGCCTGCAGCGCAGCGACGGCACAGGAGCACTGGGCCGCCACGCCGCTGGGCACGCTGGGCGGCTGGTACGCCAGTGCCAGCGCACTCAACGACCGTGGCGAGGTGGTCGGCGTGTCGGCCACCTCGCTGTACGAGGATCGAGCGTTTCTCTACAGCGGCGGACGCCTGCATGACCTGGGCACGCTAGGCGGCACGGCCAGCGGCGCCACCGGCATCAACAACGCGGGTCAGGTGGTGGGTTGGTCGTTCAACAGCGACGGCAGCGGCCATCGCGCCTTCATGTACAGCGGCGGCCGCCTGCAGGACATCACGCCCGCGGGTGCCGAACATGGCGGCGCCATCGCCATCAACGAGCGCGGGCAGGTGGCGGGGTGGTCGCAAACGCGCCGCGGCGACGGATCGGTGCAGGCGCAGGGCTTCACCTATGGCAGCAGCACCGGCGTGACCACGAACCTCGGCACGCTGGGTGGCACGCACAGCCACGTGCGGGCGATCAACAACGCCGGCCACGTGGTCGGACAGTCCAACCTCCCGGGAGACAGCCAGTCGCACGCCTTCATCCACGACGGCGAGCGCATGACTTCGCGGGGAGGACTGGGCGGCGCGCAAAGCGGCGCCACCGCCATCAACGAGGCAGGCCAGGTGATCGGCCAGGCCACCCTGCCCGACGGGGCGCAGCACGCGTTCGTGTGGAGCAGCGGCACCATGACCGACATGGGCACCCTGGGCGGCACCAACAGCCGCGCCGCCGACATCAACGATCGTGGCCAGGCGGTCGGCCACGCCCACCTGGCCGGCGACGAACACTTCCGCGCCTTCCTGTTCGACAACGGCCGCATGACCGACCTGGGCACGCTGGGCGGCGCTTCGAGCCAGGCCCTGGGCATCAACAACCTGGGCCAGGTGGTCGGCTGGGCCGAGATCGCGCCGCCCGCCCCTGGCGTCGACGCACAGCGCCACGTCTTTTTCTACAACGACGGCGCGATGGTCGACCTGACGAGCTGGCTCATGGGCTCGTTCAATATGGTGGCCGACGTCGACCCCTATTCGATGCTGCTCAACAACCTGGGCCAGGTGGTGCTGACCGCGACGTTTCACACCGGCGACCGAGGGCTCTTCCTGCTGTCGCCGGCCCCCGAGCCGCTCACCTACGTGTTGATGCTTGTCGGGCTCACCGTACTGGCCGGGCTGGCGCGGCGCCGTCCGGCCGGAGGCATCTTCAGCGGCTGACCGTACAGGCCGCACGGCCCAGGCTGGGCTCCAGGCTCACTCCGGTCTCCTTGCCGTCGTCTTGCCGCGCGAGTTCGACGAAGCAGCGCTGATAGGCGCCCATCCCGGCGTTGGAAACATACCGCTGGCCAGACTCCGGCACGAAGCTGAGCCAGGCCGAGCAGTAGTGGACGACGTTGTAGCCGTCCTGCTGCATGTAGGCGCCGAACGTGAGCCGCTGCCCTGCGGGCACCAGCACCTCGTTCGCAACGGCGTTGGATGCAGGCGGCGTATAGATCTTGCCGTCCTTGCAGATGCGCGGGCTGCCATAACCCATCACCTTCACCGGGACCATCGTCTCGCCGGAGGCAGGCTGATAAGGCATCACGCCGCAGGCCGCGAGCCCCGACGCGACCACGAGCGCAAGAGCGGTTCGAATGCGAATGATCATCATGGCGCCGCTCCTTTCTCAATTGGCCTTGGCACTCGGTCCACGTACCGCGGGCTCGAGTTCTGCCAGCACAGCCTTCGTCTCGAGCGAGCCGGCACGCGGCGCATCGAGCGGCAGCAGGAACGCAAACGCCGTCGGTTTGCCGCCCAGCGTGCCCACCCGAGGCTGGCGCGACGGCTGTTCCGCCGCAGCAGCCATCAGGCTGTCGTAGATCACGAAGTGCGCCCTGCCGCCCTGCTGGGCGACCTCTGCACAGCGATACATCGCGTACTGCTGGACCTTGTCGGCTGTGATGAAGCCGTTGCCGGAGAACGTGACCTTCACCAACTTGCCAGGACCGTTGGCTTCGAAATGCCCGCCGGTGACGCCGACGCCCTGGTATTGCGTGGCGCAGCCCGACAACGCAGCCAGGCCGATCGCCGTGGCCCCCCACAGTGAATGCACTTTCAAGACTCCCCCTCTTGCCTGCGCACTGTTGCGCAGCGCGGGGCAGTTTAGGTGCGGCCGCTTGGGGTACTGGCCGGTATCGCACACCTCAGGTGCCGCCTCCCGCTGAAATCGCGGAAGAAGTTCACGCGCCGTGAAAGCGACGTGTTGGGCAAACGCCGCATCAGCTGAACAAGCGCCGCGCCACCGCCGAGCCGGCCGCGAGGTCGCGCTCGGCCAGCTTGGCATACAGCTGCTCGAGTTCTTGCCCGATGGTGGCAAACGACTGCGGGTGCAAGGGCTGGCCGCCGTCGTCGTAGAGGTCGGCATCCAGCGCCAGCCGCAGGGCTTCGCCGGCTGCGCACCAAGCCTGGAACGGCTCGGCGGCAGACGCTGTCTGCGGCACGTCGAAGGCGAGCGTGAGCTCGCGCACGGCGGCCTGTGACGGGTCTTCGGCAAAGGCGGCCTGCGCGTCGAACTGCAGGCTCAGCACCGGCGGCGCCCCTTCTTCCTGCGCCGGCAGCACCAGGCGACCGGGGATCACGCCCGGCACGAAGCCGTGGCGGGCTGCGTGCTGCTGCACGTAGCCCAGCGACCAGGCCGCGCCCCTGGCGCGCAGCCGCAGCGCGAGCTGTGCATCGTGCTGGCTGGCAAAAGCATCGAGCTCGCGTGCCCGGGCCACGATGTCCAGCATGTCGGGAAAGTCGGGCATCGCGCCAGTGGCATCGGCAAACGCCTGCACCTTCTGCACGAACTCGGAATATTCGATCTCGTTGAGCGCCCCGAGGCGGTTGGCCATTTGCACACCGGCCTGGAACTCGCTGTAGCTGCGCCCCGGCGTCGGCAATTCCCATTCGCCGGTTTCGGTGTTCAGGCCTTCGATGAGGAAAGGCTTGCTCCCGGCCCGGCGTGACGGCGGCAGGTGCAGCAGCGCGGTCTCCGCGCTCACGGGCGCCTCGATCGTGAGCAGTGCGATCGCATCGATCAGGGCATCGAGCCGGGCCGTCGAGCGCCGCGCCACCAGCGGCGGCTCCACGCGCTCGAGCTGGGGCGGCGCACCGGTCGCCGGCGCATTGGCCGGCGTGCTGGTTGGCCCGTCAGCCGGCTCGGCAGCCGCGTCACCGAACACCGGCTCGCGAGCCTCCACCGGCGCAGCATCGGGCTTGAGCGGCGCCTTCACCCCGGCGCGACGCGTCTGCCACGCGTTGTGCGCCACCACCGCGGCCAGCACCAGCCCGCCCAGGACTGCCAGCCAGAGTTGCAAGGAGCTCATCTCGGTGCAGGCTCGCTCAGGCCGCCTCGGCCATGCCGACCGCGGCTTCCATGTCCACCGCCACGATGCGGGACACGCCCTGCTCCTGCATGGTCACGCCGATCAGCTGCTCGGCCATTTCCATCGCGATCTTGTTGTGGCTGATGAACAGGAACTGGGTGTTGCTCGACATGCTTTTCACCAGTTTGGCGTAGCGCTCGGTGTTGGCGTCGTCCAGCGGCGCGTCCACCTCATCGAGCAGGCAGAACGGCGCAGGGTTCAGCTGGAAGATCGCGAACACCAGCGCGATCGCGGTGAGCGCCTTTTCGCCACCCGACAACAGGTGGATCGTGCTGTTCTTCTTGCCTGGCGGCTGCGCCATCACCTGCACGCCGGCGTCGAGGATCTCGTCGCCCGTCATCACCAGCTTGGCTTGGCCGCCCCCGAAGAGGCTGGGGAACATGCGGCCGAAGTGTTCGTTGACGGTGTTGAACGTGGAGCCCAACAGGTCGCGCGTTTCGAGGTCGATCTTCTGGATGGCCCCTTCGAGCGTGGTCATCGCATCTATCAGGTCGGCGGACTGCGCGTCGAGGAAGGTCTTGCGCTCGCGTGCCGAGGTGAGCTCGTCGAGCGCCGCCAGGTTCACCGCACCCAGTGCATTGATGTCGCGGTTGATTCGATCGATCTCGCTTTGCAGGCCGTAGAGCTTGACGCCGCCTTCTTCGATGGACTTGGCCAGCGCTTCGAGGTCGACCTGGGCCGCGGTGAGCTGCTCCATGAACTGTGCGCCGCCCAGCTGGGCCGCCTGCTCTTCGAGCTGCAGCTTGGTGATGCGCTCGCGCAGCGGGTCGAGGCTGCGCTCGAATTCCAGCCGCTGTTCGTCGGCGCGGCGCAGTTGCGCGGACAGATCGTCGTATCCGCTGCGCCTGGCGGCCAGCGCGCTCTCGCGCTCCATCTTGAGCGCCAGTGCCTCCTGCAGGCCGGCCTGCGCCGCCTGGTCGTTGAACTGCGCCAGCTCATCTTGCAATTGCGTTGCGGACTGCTCGTTGGCCGCGATCATCTGCACGGCCTGCTCGATGGAACGTTGCAGTTCGCCGCGGCGCGCGGCCAGTGCACGGGCCGAGAACTGCGCCTCCTGCGCCTGGCGCTCCAGCGAACGCAATTGCTCGCGAGCATCGTTCAACCGGCGCTCGGCCTGGATCACCGCCTCGTCGAGCTCGGCATGACGCTCCTGCTCGTTGGCCAGCTGCATGTCGAGCTCTTCGAAACGCGCCTCGCCGGTGACGCGGCGTTCCTGCAGCTCTTCGATGCCGGCGTCGATCTCGGCCAGCTCACTCTCGATCTGCCCGCGGCGCTGGCTGGCCTGCTCGGCCAGTTGCGACAGGCGCAGCGTCTCGACCTGCAGCTGGTGCGTGCGCGTCTGGCCTTCGGCCGTTTCGCGGCGTGCCGTCACCAGGCGCTGCGAGGCTTCGGTGTAAGCGGCTTCGGCGCGCACCAGCGCGCTGCGGGCTTCTTCGACGATGAGCGACTGTGCGCGAGCCTGCTTCTCGAGGTTTTCGATTTCCTGCGCGCGGGCCAGCATGCCGGCCTGTTCGGAGTCAGGCGCATAAAAAGCCACGGCGAACTGCGACACCGCATGGCCGGCCTTGGTCATGATGACTTCGCCGTGCGTGAGCTTGCCGCGGCTGGCCAGTGCTTCGTCGAGCGAGCCCGCGGTATAGACGCCTTCGAGCCAGTCGTTGAGCAGCGCCTTGAGGCCGTTGTCGGCCAGGCGCAGCAGGTCGCTCAAGCGCGGCAGCGTCTGGTGCGTGTTGGCAATGGCGCCCACCGGCGGCGTGTAGAAGGCCAGCTTGGCAGGCGGCGCGTCGTTCTCGAAAGCACGCACCGTCTCGACACGGCCCACCTCCAGCGCATTGAGCCGCTCGCGCAGGGCCGATTCCAGCGCGGTTTCCCAGCCGGTTTCGATGTGCACCTTGGTCCACAAGCCGGCCAGACCGTCCAGGCCGTGCTTGGCCAGCCAGGGCTTGAGCTTGCCTTCGGTCTGCACCTTCTCTTGCAGTGCGCGCAGCGCTTCGAGGCGCGCATTCAGGTCGGCCTGCCTGGCGGCTTCGGTGTTGACCTGTTCCTGCCGGACTCGGCGGTCTTCATCGAGCGCAGGCACCTGTTCGGTCAGCTCGTGCAAGCGTTCCTCGGACACGGCCTGGGCTTCTTCGAGCTCGGCGAGCTGTTCCTTCATTTGGGCCAGCCGAGCTTCGTCGGGCACGGCCAGGCCCTGGCGCTCGCCGGCCAGTCGCTCGCGGCGCTGCGTGAGCGCGCGGTTCTGCTCGTCGATGTTGCGCGACTCGGCGGCCAGCAGCTGGATCTGCTGCTGCACCTGGGCCACATGGCTGCGCTGCTCGTTGCTCTTGGCTTGCGCGGCGCGCACGGCGTCTTCGTGGTTGGGCAAGGCGCCGGACTGTTCTTCAGCCTGCGCGGCCAGCACCTCGGCCTGTTCCTCGGCCGCGGCGATCTGCTCGGCGATGTGCTCCAGCTCGTCGGCCGCCTGCTGGCGGCGCTCGTCCCACTGCTCGTTCTGCGCCTTCAGCTCGGCCAGGCGCGCTTCCACACGCGCACGGCCTTCGACCACGTAGCGAATGCGTTCTTCGAGCCGGCTCACTTCGAGCGCGGCTTCGGCCAGCGAACCCTGCGCGGCATGGAGCTCGTCGCTCGCCTGGTAATGAGCCTGGCGCACGTGCTCGAGTTCGGCCTCGACGTGGCGCAGCTCGGCCAGGCGCGATTCCAGCGCATTGGTGGCTTCGAGCACGGCCTTCTTGACCCGCTCCTCTTCACCTGCGGCATCGCGGTGCTTCAGGAACCACAGCTGGTGCAGCTTCAGCGTGCCCTGCTCCTGCAGGCTCCGGTATTGCGTGGCGACCTCGGCCTGCTTCTCCAGCTTGTCGAGGTTGTTGTTCAGCTCGCGAAGGATGTCTTCCACCCGCGTGAGGTTCTCGCGCGTATCCTTCAGGCGGTTCTCCGTCTCGCGGCGACGCTCCTTGTACTTCGATACGCCCGCGGCCTCTTCGAGGAAGAGGCGCAACTCTTCGGGCTTCGACTCGATGATCCGGCTGATCGTGCCCTGGCCGATGATGGCGTAGGCGCGCGGGCCCAGGCCGGTGCCCAGGAACACGTCCTGCACGTCGCGGCGGCGCACGGGCTGGTTGTTGATGTAGTAGCTCGACGTGCCGTCACGCGTGAGCACGCGCTTGACGGCGATCTCGGTGTACTGGTTCCACTGGCCGCCGGCGCGCGCGTCTTCGTTGCTGAACACCAGCTCGACGCTGGATCGGCTGGCCGGCTTGCGGGTGCCCGAGCCGTTGAAGATCACGTCCTGCATCGACTCGCCGCGCAGCTCCGATGCCTTGGACTCCCCCAGCACCCACCGCACCGCATCCATGATGTTGGACTTGCCGCAGCCGTTGGGGCCGACCACGCCGACGAGCTGGCCGGGAAGCTGGAAGTTGGTGGGTTCGGCAAACGACTTGAAGCCGGAGAGCTTGATGGAGTTCAGGCGCATGCTGTGCGGCTCTTCGCGGCGCCGGGGCGACGCCGCTAACCCGTTGATATAAAAGAAAAAACCTGCAGAATTGCAGGGCTGAGAGCGGGCCGGATGATACCATCGCGCCCTCCCCCGAAATGTCAGCAAACGCACCCGTGCGCCCGGCGCGGGAGCCCTCCGCCCATGGCCAAGTCAACCTCCAAAACCCACGCCCCGAAGCAGCGCGAAATGCCGGTCAACCCGCCCACCGCACCGTCGAAGGAACTGCACGTCTTTCCCAACCCAAGCCCGAAGCGGGACTACGTCATCCAGTTCCAGATTCCCGAATTCACCTGCCACTGCCCGCTGACCGGCCAGCCCGACTTCGCGCATTTCACGATCGACTGCATCCCCGACCAGCTGTGCATCGAGCTCAAGAGCCTCAAGATGTACATGTGGAGCTTCCGCAACGAAGGCGCATTCCACGAGAAGGTCACCAACGACATCCTCGACCAGATCGTGAAGACCATCGACCCGCGCTTCGTGCGCATCACGGCCAAGTGGTACGTGCGCGGCGGCATCTACACCAACGTGGTGGTCGAGCACCGCAAGAAGGGCTGGAAGCCGCAGCCGGTAGTGACGCTGCCGCAGCATGCAGCTGAAAGCGGGCTGTTGGGCTGAGGCCCATGAACGCCGCCGCCGAGATCGCCACGCCGCGGTTGCTGTTGCGCCAGTTCCGCGCAGGCGACCATGCGGCCTACGCCGCGACGTGCGCCGACCCCGAGGTCATGCGCTACATCGGCACCGGTGGGCCGATCTCGTCGGACGACACCTGGCGCAGCATCGCAGGCATGCTCGGCCATTGGCAGCTGCTGGGCTACGGCATCTGGGCCATCGAACTGAGCGAAACAGGCGATCTGATCGGCCGAGCGGGCTTCATCGACCCGCCGGGGTGGCCCGGCTTCGAGATCGGCTGGCTGCTCGCGCGCGAACACTGGGGCCGCGGCTACGCCCGCGAAGCGGCCGAGGCGGCGCTGGTCGAGGCCTTCGGGCCCATGGGCCGCAGCGAGGCGATCAGCCTGATCCGCCCGGACAACCTGCGTTCGATCCGGCTGGCCGAGGCGCTGGGCGCAAGACCCGCGCAACGCATCGACTTCATGGGCGCAGAGACACTGGTCTTCCGCCACCACCGCAAGGCTCCCTGACGCCATGGCTGCTCTCGCAGGCAACCCGCCCTATCAGAAGTTCGCAGTGACGGTGCGCCGCAGCCCGATCGACGGCTTCGGCGTATTCGCTGCCGAACCCATTCCGCCACGGTTGAAGATCGGCGAGATCCGCGGCGAGTCCATCACCGTGGCCGAGGCGCGCCGCCGTGCCGGCGGGCAGGAACGCATCATGATCGTCGAGGTGTCGCACAAGCGCGCCATCGACGCATCGAAGTCCACCGACCCGATGCGCTTCACCAACCACTCCTGCGCGCCCAACGCGCACCTCACCATCCGCGAGGGACGCATCGAGTTCTATGCACACCGCGCCATCGCCGTGGGCGAAGAAATCACCGTGAACTACGGCGAAACGCACCACGAAGGGCGACTCACCTGCCGCTGTGGCGCGCCGGGCTGCGTCGGCAAGCTCTAAGCAGCAGCCCCTCGCGCGGGCAAGCAGATTGCCTGTGCGAGTGCATGATCCGCATCGGCATTTCCGGCTGGCGCTATGCGCCGTGGCGCGGCGTGTTCTACCCCAAGGGCCTGCGGCAGGACGACGAACTGGCCTTCGCCTCACGCGCGCTCGGCAGCATCGAGATCAACGGTTCCTTCTATTCGCTGCAGTACCCTTCCCGCTACCGCCACTGGCACGACCAGACGCCCGAAGACTTCATCTTCGCGGTCAAGGCCCCGCGCTACATCACGCACGTTCGCCGCCTTCAGGAAATTGAAACACCGCTGGCGAACTTCTTCGCCAGCGGCGTGCTGGCACTCAACGCCAAGCTCGGGCCCGTGCTGTGGCAGTTTCCGCCCAGCTTTCGTTTCAAGCCCGGGATCTTCGAACCCTTCCTGGCCATGCTGCCGCACGACACCGAAGCGACCCTCGACATCGCCCACGGGCACGATCCTTTCATGCGTGAGCGTTCATGGCTGGAGATCGACGAGAAGCGGCCGTTGCGCCATGCAGTCGAGATTCGCCACGAGAGCTTCATCGACGAAGAATTCGTGCGTCTGCTGCGCCGCTACCGCGTGGCGCTGGTGGTGGCCGACACGGCAGGCAAGTGGCCCTACAAGGAAGACCTCACGGCCGATTTCGTGTACCTGCGGTTGCACGGCGACGTGGAGATCTACGCCAGCGGCTACAGCGAAGCCGCCTTGCAGCGCTGGACCGAGCGCATTGGTGCCTGGAGCGAGGGAGCCCAGCCTGCCGACGCGCACCTCATCAGCGATGCCTCGCCACCACCGCGCAAGCACCGCCATGTGTTCTGCTATTTCGACAACGACATCAAGGTCAAGGCGCCGTTCGATGCGGCAAATCTGGCGCAGTTGCTTGGCGTGCAGCATGCGCTCAACGCCGAAGGCCACTTCGAAGTGGAGATGCCTGCGGCGCCACCACGCCCGCCTGCGCGCCGCCGCACGACGCGTGCGAAGTCAGACCTGAAACAGGGAGAAAGTGCTGCACACGCCCGCTGATAATCGGGCCCATGAACCCCCTGCTCTCCCGCCTGCAACCTTATCCGTTCGAGCGGCTGCGCGAGTTGACGCGCGGCGTGACACCCAACCCCGAATACCGCGCCATCAGCCTGGGCATCGGCGAACCGAAGCACGCGACGCCGGCGTTCATTCGCGAAACCCTGATCTCCGCACTCGACGGACTGGCGAGTTACCCCGCCACAGCCGGCGAACCGGCGCTGCGTGAGGCTTGTGCAGGCTGGATGCAGCGCCGCTACGGCATCACGCTCGATGCGGCTACCCAGGTCTTGCCGGTGAACGGCTCGCGCGAGGCGCTGTTCGCGCTCGCGCAGACGGTGGTCGACCCCACGCGCCCAGGCGCCACGGTGGTCTGCCCCAACCCGTTCTATCAAATCTACGAAGGTGCGGCCTTGCTGGCCGGCGCACAGACAGCCTTTGCCAACAGCGACCCGGCGCGCAATTTCGCGGCCGACTGGTCCGCCATCGACGGAGCCACGTGGTCACGCACGCAACTGATCTACGTGTGCTCGCCGGGCAACCCCACCGGCGCGGTGATGCCGCTGGCCGAATGGGAAAAGCTCTTCGAGCTGAGCGATCGCCATGGCTTCGTGATCGCCTCCGACGAGTGCTATTCCGAGATCTATTTCCGCGAAGAGCCGCCGCTCGGCGGGCTGGAAGCTGCGGCCAAGCTCGGCCGCAGCGACTTCCGCCGGCTCATCGCGCTGACCAGCCTGTCGAAACGTTCCAACGTGCCCGGCCTGCGCTCGGGTTTCGTGGCGGGCGACGCCAATCTGCTGAAGTCCTTCCTTCTCTATCGCACCTACCACGGCAGCGCCATGAACCCCGCCGTGCAGCGAGCCAGCGCGGCAGCGTGGAGCGACGAAGAGCACGTGGTGGCCAACCGCGAGCTGTACCGCCAGAAGTTCGCGAGGGTCACGCCGCTGCTGGCCGAAGCGATGGACGTAGCGCTGCCCGATGCGAGCTTCTACCTGTGGGCCAAGGTGCCGGATCGCCTGTGGGGTGCATCCGACACGGCCTTCGCCCGCGAACTGCTCGCTCAATACAATGTGGCGGTACTTCCAGGCAGCTATCTCGCACGCGACGCGCACGGCATCAACCCAGGCGCCGGCCGCATCCGCATGGCGCTGGTGGCAGGTGTCGACGAATGCGTCGAAGCCGCCGAGCGCATCGTCTCCTTCATTCGATCCAACTGAGCAGCACCATGTCGCAAGATCAACTTCAGAGCACCATCGAGCTGGCCTGGGAAGGCCGTGCGCAGATCACCCCGACCTCGTCGCCCGACGTGCGCAAGGCGGTCGATCAAGTCATCGGCGACCTCAACAGCGGCCGCCGCCGCGTGGCCGAAAAGATCGGCGGCGAGTGGGTCACGCACCAGTGGCTCAAGAAGGCAGTGCTGCTGTCTTTCCGCCTGAACGACAACCACCTCATGCGTGCCGGCGAGCTGGGCTTCTTCGACAAGGTGCCCACCAAGTTTTCGGACATGAGCGAAGAAGAGCTGCGCACCAGCGGCGTTCGCGTGGTGCCGCCTGCCGTGGCACGCCGTGGCAGCTACCTGGCCAAGAACGTGGTGCTGATGCCCTCGTACGTGAACATCGGCGCCTACGTCGATGAAGGCACCATGGTCGACACCTGGGCCACCGTGGGCTCTTGTGCACAGATCGGCAAGAACGTGCACCTGTCTGGCGGCGTGGGCATCGGCGGCGTGCTGGAGCCGCTGCAGGCCAACCCCACCATCATCGAAGACAACTGCTTCATCGGCGCCCGCTCCGAAGTGGTGGAAGGCGTGATCGTCGAGGAGAACTCGGTGATCTCCATGGGGGTGTACATCGGCCAGAGCACGCCGATCTACGACCGCGAGAAAGACGAAGTCACCTACGGCCGCATCCCGGCCGGCTCGGTGGTGATCAGCGGCAGCATGCCCAAGGCCGGCGGCAAGTACAGCCTGTATTGCGCCGTGATCGTCAAGCGTGTCGACGCGCAGACCCGCGCCAAGACCAGCATCAACGACCTGTTGCGCGCCTGAGCTTCCGGCACGCGAACCACCACACTTCACAACACAACGTCGAGGGGGCCCGGATGAGCGGAAACATGGAGCGGGTGCTGAAGCTGATGGCAGAGAAGCAGGCGTCCGACGTCTACCTCTCTGCCAACACACCCATCCTCATCAAGATCCACGGCCAGATCCTGCAGCTGTCGGACCAGGCGCTCACGCCGCAGCAGCCGCGCCAGTTGCTGGCCGAGATCCTGACCCCCACGCAGATGGAAGAGCTCGACGACACCGGCGAGCTCAACGTCGGCGTCACGCTCGCCGGCGTGGCGAGCTTCCGTCTTTCGGCCTTCAAGCAGCGCGGCTCCACCGCAGCGGTGTTCCGCTGCATCCCGTCGCTGATCCCGGAGCTGGACTCGCTGAACCTGCCCGAGATCCTGCACACGCTCATCCTCGAGAAGCGCGGCCTCATCCTGCTGGCGGGCGCTACCGGCACCGGCAAGAGCACCACGCTGGCGTCGATGCTGGAGCACCGCAACCAGCAGATGGCTGGGCACATCCTCACCATCGAAGACCCGATCGAATTCCTGTTCTCGAACAAGAAGTCGGTGGTCAACCAGCGCGAGGTCGGCCGCGACACCAACTCGCTGCAGATCGGCCTGAAGAACGCACTGCGCCAGGCACCCGACTGCATCCTGATCGGCGAAATCCGCGACCGCGAAACCATGACGGCCGCAATTTCCTATGCGCTGTCGGGCCACCTCGTGCTCTCGACGCTGCACGCCAACAACAGCTACCACGCGCTGGGCCGCATCCTGTCGTTCTACACGCCGGAGTCGCGCCCCGCCCTGTTGAGCGACCTGGGATCGGGCCTCAAGGCCATCGTGTCGCAGCGCTTGCTGCGCTCCTCGGCAGGTGGCCGCGTGCCGGCGGTGGAAGTGCTGCTCAACACCAAGCTCGTGTCCGAGCTCATCGAGAAGGGTGACTTCTCCGGCGTGAAAGAGGCGATGGAAAAGTCCATGGCCGAAGGTTCTCAGACCTTCGAGCAGGACATCGCCCGCCTCATCATGGAAGGCCACGTCACGAGAGACGAAGGCCTGGCCTTCGCCGACTCGCCGACCAACCTGATGTGGCGCCTGCAGAACGACATGGCGCCGCAGTCCAAGGCCGCGCCCAAGAAGGAAGAAGTGGACGAGGGTCCGTCGTTCACCGAGATCACGCTCGAGGTGCGCACTGACGACAAGCCGGCTCGCACGGGCTTCGGCGGGCTATGACCCAGGCAGCCCCAAGCAAGGGCCCGGCGTACTCGCCGGGCGGGGGGCTGTCATGACGGCCACTCTCAGACTGGCCGAGCAGCTGATCTCCCTGCGATCCGTCACGCCCGACGACGCCGGCTGCCAGAAGCTGCTGGCGCAACGCCTGCGTGCGATCGACTTCGATTGCCACACCATCGAAAGCGGCCCGGACGACTTTCGCGTCACCAACCTGTGGGCCGTGCGGCGTGGCCGTGATCCGCAAGGCCGCGTGCTGGCGTTTGCGGGCCACACCGACGTGGTACCCACCGGCCCCGTGGCGCAATGGAGCAGCGACCCGTTCGTGCCCACGCACCGCGGCGGCAAGCTCTACGGGCGCGGTGCGGCCGACATGAAGACCTCGATCGCCGCGATGGTGGTGGCCAGCGAGGAGTTCGTGCGCGCGCATCCGGAGCACTCAGGCTCCATCGCCTTCCTGATCACCAGCGACGAGGAAGGCCCGGCCAACGACGGCACCATCAAGGTCATCGAGTGGCTGAAGGAGCGAGGCGAGCGGCTCGACTGCTGCATCGTCGGCGAGCCGACCTCCGTGGAAGCCGTGGGCGACATGATCAAGAACGGCCGCCGCGGCTCGCTGTCTGGGCGGCTGGTCGTCAAGGGTATCCAGGGCCACATCGCCTACCCGCATCTCGCTGAAAACCCCATCCACCGCCTGGCACCAGCGCTGGCCGAACTGGCAACCATCGAATGGGACCGGGGCAACGACCACTTCCCGCCGACGAGTTGGCAGGTGTCGAACCTGCACGCCGGCACCGGCGCCACCAACGTGATCCCGGGCGAGGCCATGGTGGATTTCAACTTCCGCTTCTCCACCGAATCGACGCCTGAATCGCTGAAGGAACGGTTGCATGCCGTGCTCGACCACCATGCACTGAAGTACGAACTGCAGTGGACGCTGGGCGGCCAGCCTTTCCTCACTCGCCCAGGCGACCTTACCGAGGCGATCAGCGCTGCGATCCGCGAGACCACTGGTCTCACCACAGAGCTATCCACCACGGGCGGCACCTCCGATGGCCGCTTCATCGCGCAGGTCTGCCCGCAGGTGGTGGAATGCGGCCCGGTGAATGCCAGCATCCACAAGATCGACGAGCATGTGGCGGTGGCCGACATTGAGCCGCTCAAAGAGATCTACCGCAAGACGCTCGAGCACCTCATTGCATGAACTCGGCATGAAACTCATCGCCCTGATCGAAAACCTGGCCGCCCGCCTCGACGAGGCGGGCGTTTCGTTTGGGCATGGCACCGCCAACGCCTTCGACGAGGCAGCATGGCTGGTGCTTTGGAAGCTCGGCCTGCCGCTGGACATGCTGGAAGAGCATGCCGACGACGACATCGACGCCGCGGGTGTCGAGGCCGCAACCACGCTGGTCGAGCAACGCATCGCCACCCGTAAACCCGCGGCCTACCTCACCCAAGAGGCGTGGCTGCAAGGTGTGCCCTTCTACGTGGATGAACGCGCCATCGTGCCGCGCAGCTTCATCGCCGAATTGCTGGCCGATGGCAGCATCGACGTGTGGCTGGGGGAGCACACCCGTCGCGTGCTCGACCTGTGCACCGGCAACGGCAGCCTCGCCGTGCTGGCGGCCATGGCCTACCCCGATGTGATGGTGGATGCGGCCGACATTTCAGCGGACGCACTGGCGGTGGCACGCATCAACGTCGAAAAACATCAGCTGCAACAACGCGTCACGTTGCTGCAGTCCGACGGGTTGGCCCAGGTGCGCGAGCCTTACGACCTGATCCTCTGCAATCCGCCGTACGTGAACGCGGCGTCGATGGCCACGCTGCCGGCCGAGTACCGGGCCGAACCCGAACTGGCGTTGGCCGGCGGCACGGACGGCATGGACTTCGTCCGCAACCTGCTGCGCGACGCCCCGGCCCACATGAGCGAAGACGCCGTGCTGGTGCTCGAGATCGGCAATGAACGCGAGCACTTCGAGCGGGCGTTTCCGTCGCTCGAAGTGCTGTGGCTGGAAACCACGGCGGGGCATGACCAGGTGTTGCTCGTGACCCGCGAGGCGCTCGTCGGCGCCTGACGGGCCTCAGCCCGCCAGGCGCGCAAACGCCTGCTCGAAGTCGGCCTGCAGGTCGGCAAAGTCTTCGATGCCGACCGACACGCGCACCAGCGAGTCGGCAATGCCCATGTCCTTGCGCTGCGCGGCCCCCATCTCCCAGAAGATGGTGTGCGCCACCGGAATGGCCAGCGTGCGGGCGTCGCCCAGGTGGCTGGACTTGATGACCAGCTCCAGCGCGTCGAGCAGCGCAAAACAGTCGAAGCCGTCCTTCAGCTCGAAGCTGAGCAGCGCTCCGAAAGCCTTGAACAGCCGCGCCGAACGTTCGTGCTGTGCGTGGCTGGGCAGCCCCGGGTAATGCACCGCGGCCACTTGAGGTTGCGCCGCCAGCCACTGCGCCAGGCGCATCGCGTTGTCGCAGGCGCGGTCCATGCGCAGCCCCAGCGTCTCGGCCCCGCGTGAAATGCGGTGTGCATGCTCGGCCGACAACGTGCCCCCCATGTCACGCAAGCCCTTTTTCTTGACCTGCTGCAGCCCCCAGCCCGCGGCGTTGCCCCTGCGGTAAGGCTCAGCGATGTTGGGATAGCTCGACCAATCGAACAGCCCTGTGTCCGACACCGCCCCACCCAGCGCGTCGCCATGGCCGCAGATGGCTTTGGTGAGCGAATTCACCACCAGCGAAGCGCCTACCGCCTTGGGGCGGAAGAGATACGGCGTGGTCATCGTGTTGTCCACCACGTAGACCAGACTGCGCGACTGGCACAGCGCACCGATGCCTTCGAGGTCGGCCACCTGCGTGCGCGGGTTGGCAATGGTCTCGACGAACACCATGCGCGTGTTCGGCTTCAGCGCAGCTTCGATCTGCTTGACGTCGGTGGCATCGGCCAGCGTCACCTCGACGCCGATGCCTTCGAGTGTCTGCAACAAGCTGTTGGTGTTGCCGAACAGATACTTGCTCGACACCACGTGGTCGCCACGCTTGAGCAGCGTGAGGAACACCGCCGCAACGGCGCCCATGCCGGTGGCAAAACTCACGGTGCCGATGGCGTCTTCCATCAGGCTCACCTTCACCTCCAGCGCCTGAGAGGTCGGGTTGCCCTGGCGGCCGTACACGTGGCCCGCTTTTTCGCCCTGGAACACGGCCGCCAGCTCCTTGGCGGTGCGATAGCCGAAGGCCACCGCGGTGTGCATCGGCTTGTGCACCGCGCCGTGTTCGATTTCCGCCTGGCGGTCGGCATGTAGGATCGCCGTCGTCAGCCCTTTTTTCACTGTCGTTCTCCTGCTGCGCGGGCGCTGCCCGCGTGCTGCCATTTGCGGGCGACGCCCGCTTGCTGCGATATCGATGATTGTCCTCAAGAATGTCACGCTGCGGCGTGGGTCCAAAGTCGTGCTCGATCAAGCGAGCGTCACGCTGCATGCCGGCGAGAAGGTCTCGCTCGTGGGCCGCAACGGGGCTGGCAAGTCTTCACTGTTCGCGTTGCTGACGGACCGCCTGCATGCCGACGCAGGAGACGTGAGCCTGCCGCCGCGCTGGCGCCTGGCCGAAGTGGCCCAATCCATGCCTGAAACAGACCAGAGCGCCACCGAGTTCGTACTCGAAGGCGATACCCGGCTGATGGAGGCGCAAGACCAATTGGCCAAGGCCGAAGCCAGTGACGATGGCCACGCCATCGCCGAGGCGCATGCGGCCATGGCCGAAGCCGGTGCCTTCGATGCAAAGGCCCGCGCGCAGGCGCTCCTGCTGGGCCTGGGCTTCAAGGTCACACAGCTCGCTTCGCCGGTGAACAGCTTCTCCGGCGGCTGGCGCATGCGGCTGCAGCTGGCCCGTGCGCTGATGTGCCCGGCAGACCTGCTGTTGCTCGACGAGCCCACCAACCACCTCGACCTCGACGCGCTGGTGTGGCTGGAAAGCTGGCTGCAGCGCTATGAAGGCACGCTGCTCGTCATCAGCCACGATCGCGAGTTCCTGGACGCCATCACCCGAGTGACGCTGCATCTGGAAGATGCACAACTCACGCGCTACACCGGCAACTACACGACTTTCGAGGCGATGCGCGCCGAGCGGCTCGTGCAGCAGCAGGCCGCCTACGAGCGCCAGCAGGAACGCGTGGCCCATCTGCAGCGTTTCATCGACCGCTTCAAGGCCAAGGCCACCAAGGCCAAGCAGGCGCAAAGCCGCGTCAAGGCGCTGGAGCGCATGGAAAAGCTGGCACCGGTGCTCGCTGCAAGCGACTTCGCCTTCGAGTTCCGCCCGCCGGAAAGCCTGCCCAACCCGATGCTCGCGATGCGCGACGTGGCATGCGGCTACAAGACCGACGGCCGCGAGCTACCCATCGTGAACGGGATCAACCGGTCGGTGCTGCCCGGCCAGCGCATCGGCATCCTCGGCGCCAACGGCCAGGGCAAGTCCACGCTGGTGAAGACGCTGGCACGCATGCAGCCCTCGCTCGGCGGCACGGTGACCGAAGGCAAAGGCCTGGCCATCGGCTACTTCGCCCAGCAGGAAATGGACTTGCTGCGGCCCGATGAAGGCCCCCTTGCTCACATGGTACGGCTGGCCAAGGAGGTGTCGCCGCAAGCGCGCGAGCAGGACCTGCGCACCTTCCTCGGCAGCTTCCGCTTCCCGGCCGATATGGTGTATCAGGAGGTCGGCTCGCTCTCCGGCGGCGAAAAGGCACGCCTCGTGCTCGCCATGCTGGTGTGGCAGCGCCCCAACCTGCTCCTGCTGGACGAACCCACCAACCACCTCGACCTCAACACGCGTGAAGCGCTGAGCATGGCGCTCAACGAATACGAGGGCACGGTGATGCTGGTAAGCCACGACCGCGCGCTGCTGCGCGAGGTATGCGACGAGTTCTGGCTCGTTTCGGGCGGCAAGCTGGAACCCTTCGATGGAGACCTCGACGACTACCAGCGCTGGCTGCTCGACAACGCGCGCGAGCAGGCTCAGGCACTGCGTGAGCAATCATCTTCAGCCGAGGCACCAGCGGCTGCCGCGTCCAGCGGCAATCGCCGCGACGAGCGCAAGGCCGCGGCCCAAGCCCGGCAGAAGCTGGCTGAACAGGCCAAGCCGCTGAAGGCTGAGCTGGCCACCGTCGAAAAGCGCCTGGCCCAAGCCACGGCAGAACGCGACAGCCTCTTCGCCGCCATGGCTGACCCAGGGCTGCCGCCGGTCAAGCAGGCCGAACACGGCAAGCGGCTCAAGCAGCTGGCCACGCTGATCGACGAGCTGGAAGCCCGCTGGCTGGAACTGGGCGAAGCCATCGAAACCCTCACAACCCTCACTCAGGGCTGAGCGCGGCAAGCTGCGTTTTGTGGCTGCCACAGTCACCATTCGTCGCAAATTAAATTGCTTGCAATTTAATTTTTCACAGCCTATATTCTCGCCCATGGTCAGCAAACGTACCTCCCCCAAATCTGTCGCTACGGCGGCTGACGCGATGCTGCAGCTCGACAACCAGCTGTGCTTCGCGCTGTATTCGAGCTCCCTGACCATGACCAAGCTCTACAAGCCTGTGCTCGAAAAGCTCGGCCTCACCTACCCCCAATACCTCGTGATGCTGGTGCTGTGGGAAAGCGACGGTCTCACCGTCAGCGAACTCGGCGAGCGTCTCTTTCTCGACTCGGGCACGCTGACGCCACTGCTCAAGCGCATGGAAGCGTCAGGCCTGCTGCAGCGCGAGCGCGCCCGTGAAGATGAACGCCGCGTCATCGTGAGCCTCACGCCCGCCGGCCGCCGCATGAGAGCTGGAGCCCACGTCGTGCCTGAAGAAATCCTGTGTGCCACGCAGTGCAGCCTCGACGAAGTGGTCGAGCTCACACAGCGCCTGCAACACCTGCGCAGCAGCCTGGCGCAGCACCTCGAACCCAAGCTCGCGGCCAAGTCGGCCTGAGAGCGTTCCCCCGCAGTACCTCCACTCCAACCCTCACCAAAGGAGCAAGCATGGCCCTCGAAAAAGTCCTCTACACCGCCCACGCCACCGCCACCGGCGGCCGTCAAGGTAGCGCCAAGTCGTCTGACGGTGCACTGCAAGTCGAACTGAGCACGCCGCGCGAGCTGGGCGGTGCCGGCGGCCCGGGCACCAACCCCGAGCAACTGTTCGCAGCAGGCTATTCGGCCTGCTTCATCGGAGCTATGAAGGCCGTGGCGGCCAAGCAGAAGATCACCGTGCCGGCAGACGTGAGCATTGACGGCAGCGTGGGCATCGGCCCCATCCCCAACGGCTTCGGCATTCAGGCTGAGCTGAAGATCTCGCTGCCCGGCATGGACCGCGCCGCTGCACAGGCACTCATCGACGCCGCACACCAGGTGTGCCCGTACTCGAACGCCACCCGCGGCAACATCGACGTCACGCTGACGCTCGTCTAAACAACGCGTTGCCTGCAGGCCGCGCCGCCGAGCCCAACCTCGGCGCGTGGCTTGTTTCACTTCAGCGTGGTGAACTCAGCAGCTGCAGCAAGAGTTCCACGCGAGCCTGCACCGGCGTGAGCGTGCCGGCCGACGGCAAGGCATCGCCGGGTTTCGCCAACACGGCACCGGCGCCCACGCGGGTGCTCCGCAGCACCTTCACACCTTGCGCCTGCGCGCGCAGCAACGCCGATTCCACTTCGTGATGCACCGTGCCGTTGCCGGTTGCGGCCACTACCAGGCCATCGACGCCGTCTCGCACCAGCGCATCGACCAGGTGCCCGGCTGCACCGGCATGGCTGAACACGATTTCCACGCGGGGCCATTCGACCCGCTCCAGTAGCGCAACACCCAGCGGTGTATCGGCCGGCCAAGGCCGTAGCTGCCGCAACGCGCCCTCTTCCACCCAGCCCAGCGGCCCAGCGTCACCGGCATTGAAAGCTTCGGTCCGATACGAATGCGTCTTGCGCATTTCGCTGGCGATCCACACAGCGCCCGACAGCACCGCCACCACGCCGCGAGCTTCTGGATGGCGCGCCACCGAGACCGCATCGAGCACGTTCTGCGGGCCATCGGCCTGCAGCGCGGTGGCTGGGCGCATGGCCGCCGCCAGCACGACAGGCTTGGTGGGAGCAAGTACACGGTGCAGCAGGTAGGCCGTTTCCTCCAGCGTATCGGTGCCATGGGTGATGACCATGCCGCTCACATCCGGGCGGGCCAGGTGGAAGGCGACACGTTGCGCGAGCCGCTGCCAAGTCGCGAAGTCCATGTCCTTGCTGTCGAGCTGCGCGACCTGCTCCGCTTCGAGCGGCATGCTGGCCAATGCCGGCACCTTGGCCACCAGTTGGGCGACACCCAGCTGTGCGGCGGTGTAGCCGATGTTGTCGCCTGCATCAGCGGTACCGGCAATCGTGCCGCCGGTCCCCAGGATCACGGTTTTGCCTTGAGGACTCTTCGTGGAGCTTTGCATTCTGAGAAAACCTGGATAAAAATACAGATACTGGATGGATGACCAGCCGGGTCATCTTCTGGAATCAACGAAGGACCGCCCAGTGGACGACGCGCCCAAACTCACCGCCCGCCAACAGCAGATCCTCGAGCTCATTCAAAGCAGCATCGAGCGCACCGGTGCGCCGCCCACGCGAGCGGAAATTGCCGCTGAACTTGGTTTCCGCTCCGCCAACGCAGCCGAAGAACACCTTCAAGCGCTGGCTCGCAAGGGTGTCATCGAACTCGTGGGCGGCACTTCGCGCGGCATCCGGTTGAAGGATGCCACACTGCGTTCGATCAATGCCTCGCGCCTGTCAGGCGTCGGACTGCAGTTTTCTCTACCGCTGCCCAGCCTGGCGCAACTTTCGCTCCCACTGGTCGGTCGAGTGGCCGCAGGCCAGCCCATCCTCGCGCAAGAGCACATCGATCAAACCTATGTGGTCGAAGCGAGCATGTTCCCGCGCAAGCCCGACTTCCTGCTCAAGGTGCGCGGCATGAGCATGCGCGACGCCGGCATCCTCGACGGCGACCTGCTCGCCGTGCAGCGCGCCAAGGAAGCCAAGAACGGCCAGATCGTCGTGGCGCGCCTGAATGACGAAGTCACCGTCAAGCGCTTCCGCCGCACAAAAGTCGGCATCGAGCTCATTCCCGAGAACCCTGAATTCAGCACGCTGCTGGTTACCCAGGAAAGCGGTGAATTCGAGCTCGAAGGCCTGGCGGTCGGCTTGATCCGCAACACCATGCTGATGTGAAGGAAGCTGCCGTGAGAGCGCTCCGCCCCGTGAGTTTCAAAGCCCCGAAGGTGCACAGCGCGCAGGAATGCGTCGCGTTGGAGCAGTTGCCCAACATCGGCCCGGCGCTTGCAGCCGACCTGCGGCTCATCGGCATCACCAAGCCGCAAGACCTGATCGGCAAGGACGCCTTCGTGCTCTACCAGAACCTCTGCGCCAAGACCGGCTTGCGTCAGGATCCTTGCGTGCTCGACACCTTCATGGCCGCCACCGACTTCATGCGTGGCTCACCAGCGGCACCATGGTGGCAGTACACGGCGCAGCGCAAGGCGCTGTACGGGCAGGTGCCCTCAGCCAACGAGGGCATGCACCCATGATCTTCAGCTGCTGAATCTTCGGCCGCCCGCGGGTGGCGGGCATACATGAAGTGCTATCTCGCGTTTCATGCGATCCCGCGGTCGGCCTTGTTCTGCCAATCCTGCCGAACTTCATTGTTGTTCTTGAATTTCGGAGAGATATGTCCATGAAGCGCCTTGTTCGCCTCGCTGCCCGCCTTGTTGGCCTTCCTTCGGCAGACGCCGCCCATCGACAACTGAGCTTGCCCTTCGGTGGCCCTCGCCTCGGGTTGGCGCCGGCTGCACCACGCCGCAACGCATCGGCGGTTTGCAAGGCAGGCATCGCACAACCGAGCCGCGGTTTCTGGATCCGCCAGGATCCGCACGATGGGCGCCGCACCGCCATCGGCGGCACTTTTGCCGAGGTATGTGCAGCACTCGAATGCTTGGCAGCCCAGGAAGGCCGCCTCCAGCGCTGACAAGCGACACCGCCTCTGTGGCGTTCTGGGGTCCGCTCGAATGCCACAACACGAGTCCACCCGAGTTGGATGATTGATGCCTTGCGCAACGCATGAGTGTTGTGGCGGGAGATCTTCACGCCCGCGGCAGGACATGGTGAACGGCAACCCGCAAGGCCCGCCCTCGACGCAGCGACAATCGCGGCATGTCCGTTCGCGTGATTTCCGCGGTCGATGCCGTTGCCAAGCTCGACCAGTTCGACACACTCATCGACGCCCGGTCTCCGGCCGAGTTTGCTGAGGACCACCTGCCCAAGGCGCTGAACTGGCCGGTGCTCGACAACGACGAGCGTCGCACAGTCGGCACCGAATACAAGCAGATCTCGGCCTTCGACGCCCGCAAGCGTGGTGCCGCGCTGGTGGCACGCAATGTCGCGGCGCACATCGAAGCCCATGTGCTCGACAAGCCCAAGGGTTGGCGGCCGCTGGTCTATTGCTGGCGCGGGGGCCAGCGCTCCGGCACGCTGGCGTGGTTCCTCGGGCAGATCGGTTTTCGCACGCAGGTGGTCGAAGGCGGCTACAAGGCCTTTCGCCATGTCGTGATGGCCCAATTGCAGGCGCTGCCGGGGCAACTGGACTTGCGGGTCGTGTGCGGCAAGACTGGCAGCGGCAAGACGCGGCTGTTGCAGGCCCTCCAGACCGCAGGTGCACAGGTGCTCGACCTGGAGGCGCTGGCCAGCCATCGCGGCTCGGTGCTGGGCTCGGTGCCGGGCTGTCCCCAACCTTCGCAAAAGGCCTTCGACACCGCGCTGTGGGACCAGCTTCGCCGCCTCGATGCGGCCAAACCGGTGTTCGTGGAAAGCGAAAGCAAGAAGATCGGCAAGCTGCAGGTACCCGAAGCCTTGATCGAGCAAATGCGCCAGCAAAGCCCGTGTGTGCACGTCGAGATGCCGGACGATGCACGCCTGCAGCTGCTGCTCGAGGAATACGCCTTTTTCGTGCAGGACGTGGAGCTCTTCTGCGAGAAGCTCAATGCGCTGGTCGAGCTCATGGGCCGGCAGCAGATCGCCCGCTGGCAAGCCGAGGCACGCGCCGGCCGGGTCGCCGACGTGTTTCTCGAGCTGATGCACAAGCACTATGACCCGGGCTATACCAAGTCCATGCAGCGCAGCTTTGCGGGTTTCGAAAACGCACGGCTCCTGCGGCTGCAAGATGGCAGCGAACAGTCTCTGGCAGCAGCAGCCCAGGAGTTGCTCGCCACGCGCTGACCTCGTTCGCAAAAGCAAGAGGCCGGCACTTCGCAGTGCCGGCCTCTTCTTTTTGAGCAACAGAGGCGGCGTGCCGCCCCCGTCAATCAACCCATGTGCAAGCCGCCGTTCACCGAGAAGTCGGCGCCGGTGGCAAAGGCGGAATCTTCGGAGGCCACCCAACCGACGATCGACGCGATCTCTTCGGGCGTGCCCAAGCGCTTCACGGGAATCGTGGCCACGATCTTGTCGAGCACTTCCGGCCGAATGGAGCGGACCATCTCGGTGCCGATGTAGCCCGGGCTCACCGTGTTCACGGTCACGCCCTTGTTGGCTACTTCCTGCGCCAGCGCCATCGTGAAGCCGTGCATGCCGGCCTTGGCGGCCGAGTAGTTGGTCTGGCCGAACTGGCCCTTCTCGCCGTTGACCGAGCTGATGTTGATGATGCGGCCCCACCCTCGGTCGAGCATGTCGTCGATCACTTGCTTGGTCACACAGAACAGGCTGTTGAGGTTGGTGTCGATCACCGCATCCCAATCAGCCTTGGTCATCTTGCGGAAGACACCGTCACGCGTGATGCCGGCGTTGTTGACCAGCACGTCGATCGGACCGTGCTCGCCCTTGGCCTTGACGAACGCCGCGACAGTGGATTCCCAATCGGACACGTTGCCCACGGACGCATAGAAGGTGTAGCCCTGCGTCTTCTGCTCTTCGAGCCACTTGTTGTAGTCACGGCTCGGGCCGCAGCCCGCGATGACCTTGAACCCGTCCTTGTGCAGCCGCTGGCAGATCGAGGTGCCGATACCACCCATGCCACCCGTCACATACGCCACTTTCTGAGCCATTTTTCTCTCCGGTTGAATGTTGTCTTCCTGCCGCCAGGGTCAACCCATGCATGGTTGGGGTCAACCGGGTTGGCCCTGTGCGGGCTCTCCCTAGGTGGGACACCCCGCCCGCCGGGTATGGCAAAGACCGCTCCAAGACGGAGCGGCCCCCGCTTGAGGCTGCCCGGCATGGCGCCCCGTACTACCTTGCATCAACGCTCGACCGTCAATGCAACGCCCATGCCCCCGCCGATGCACAGCGAGGCGATGCCCTTCTTGGCGTCGCGGCGCTGCATCTCGTGCAGCAACGTCACGAGGATGCGGCAGCCCGAAGCGCCGATCGGGTGGCCGATCGCAATGGCGCCACCGTTGACGTTGACCTTGCTGGTGTCCCAGCCCATCTCGTTGTGCACGGCGCAGGCCTGTGCCGCGAAGGCCTCGTTGATTTCGAGCAGATCGAGGTCGGCAGCCTTCCAGCCGGC
This sequence comes from uncultured Rivibacter sp., assembly GCA_946480925.1. The sequence continues at coordinate 2,112 of CAMLLU010000011.1, read as the reverse complement.
GCGCTCGAGCGCGCGCTTGGAAGCCGGCACCGGCCCCATGCCCATGATCGACGGATCCAGCGCCGCGCTGGAGTAGGAGGCAATGCGCGCCAACGGCTGCAGGCCCAGCTGGTCGGCCTTCTTGGCCGACATGACCACCACCGCGGCCGCGCCGTCGTTGATGCCCGAGGCATTGCCGGCGGTCACCGTGCCGGCCTTGTCGAAGGCGGGGCGCAGGCCCGCCAGCGCTTCGGCGTTGGTCTTGCGGTTGACGAACTCGTCGGTGTCGAACACCAGCGGATCGCCCTTCTTCTGCGGAAGGGTCACGCCGACGATCTCGTCCTTGAATCTGCCGGCATCCTGCGCGGCGGCAGCCTTCTGCTGCGAGGCCAGTGCCAGTGCGTCCTGCTGTTCGCGGGTAACGCCGTACTTCTTGGCCACGTTTTCGGCCGTGATGCCCATGTGGTACTGGTTGTAGACGTCCCAGAGGCCGTCGTTGATCATCGTGTCGACCATCTTCCAGTCACCCATGCGCTGGCCGTCGCGCGAGCCGTTCAGCACGTGCGGCGCGAGGCTCATGTTCTCCTGCCCGCCGGCAATCACGATCTCGGAATCACCGTCGCGAATGGCTTGCACCGCAAGCATCACGGCCTTCAGGCCCGAGCCGCACACCTTGTTGATGGCGAAGGCCGGCACGCCCTGCGGCAGGCCGGCCTTGATGACGGCCTGGCGGGCCGGGTTCTGGCCCACGCCGGCGGTGAGCACCTGGCCCAGGATCACTTCGCTGATCTGCTCGCCGTTGAGCTTGGCGCGCTTGAGCAGTTCCTGGATCACCACGGCCCCGAGTTCGGCCGCCGGCGTCTTGGCCAGCGCGCCTCCGAACTTGCCCACTGCAGTGCGGGCGGCGGCAACGATCACGATATCGGTGGTCATGGTGAGCTCCTTGGTGGAAAGGTGACGGCGGGAGAGAGGAAGGGAGAAGAAAGGGAAAACTGCAGTGGGTGAAGGACGTCAGGCCTTGCGCTTCACATAGCGCCCGGGGGCCGGCTCCACAGGGCGGTAGGTGCGGTCACCGGGCGCCTTGGGAGCGGCAACCAGCTTGCCGGCCAGCGGCTTGAGCCAGCCGTACCACTCCGGCCACCAGCTGCCCGGCTGCTCCGTAGCCGCGGTGAACCACTCGTTCGCCTTGGCCGGCAGGCGGCTCGCGGTCCAGTAACTGCGCTTCTTCTTGGCAGGCGGGTTGATCACACCGGCAATGTGCCCCGACGCGCCCAGCACGAAGTGCTTCTTGCCGGGCAGCACGCGTGTGGAGGCATAAGCGCTTTCCCACGGGACGATATGGTCCTCGCGTGACGCATAGATGAAGGCTGGCACGTCGATCTTGCGCAGATCCACCTTCTCGCCGCAGACGGTGAGCCCCTCGGGCTCGCACAGCTTGTTCTCGAGGTAGGTGTTGCGCAGGTACCAGCAGAACATGGGGCCCGGCAGGTTGGTGCTGTCGGAATTCCAGTACAGCAGGTCGAACGGCGGCGGTGTCTCGCCTTTCAGGTAGTTGCCGACCACGTAGTTCCACACGAGGTCGTTGGGTCGCAGGAACGAGAACGTGGCCGCCAGTTCACCGCCCTTGAGCAGCCCTCCCTGGCCGATGCTCATCTCGCGCATCTGCACCGCGGTTTCGTCGACGAACAGGTCGATCACGCCGGTGTTCGAGAAGTCGAGGAAGGACGTCAGCAACGTGATGCTGGCCGCGGGCGTTTCATCACGCGCCGCCAGCACAGCCAGCGCTGTGGCCAGGATGGTGCCGCCGATGCAGAAGCCCAGCGTGTTGATCTGCTCCTGCTTCGTGATGGCCTTCACCGCGGTGATCGCGCGGATCGTGCCGTCTTCGATGTAGTCGTCCCAGGTCTTGTCGCCAATCGACTCGTCGGCATTGACCCAGCTCACCAGGAACACGCGGTGGCCCTGCTCCACCGCGTGGCGAACGAAGGAGTTCTCCGGCTGCAGGTCGAGGATGTAGTACTTGTTGATGCAAGGCGGCACGATGAGCAGCGGCTTTTCGTACACCTTGTCGGTCAGCGGCTTGTATTCGATGAGCTGGAACAGCTCGTTCTCGAACACCACCGCGCCTTCGGT
>CAMLLU010000010.1 GCA_946480925.1 uncultured Rivibacter sp. | reverse complement strand
GCGGGGTGTCGTCATTCCCCCGGGCCGCCGCGCCGGGCCGCCCCAAGCAAGGCCCAACCCTCTCGGAGGGTCGATCGCCGTACTCGGCGAGCGGGGTGTCGTCATGACCATCGGACCGATGACCGCCGCCCCCGTCCACGCCGAGGTGTCCGAGAGCCCGTCGCAGGCGCGCACTGCGCGACTGCGCCTTGACCCGAAGTACATCCCGGTCGCCGCGACGATCTCCCTCTTCGTCGCGATGGCGGCCTTCGGTTCGTTGCGCTACGACGGCTTCTTCTCGCCGCAGGTCTTCCTCAATCTGCTGATCGACAACGCCTTCCTCGTCATCGTCGCGGTCGGCATGACCTTCGTGATCCTGTCCGGCGGCATCGACCTCTCAGTGGGCTCGGTGATCGCGCTCACGACCATGATCTCGGCCTCGCTGGTGGAGCACCACCACGTCAGCCCGCTGGTCGTGATGCCGCTGGTGCTCGCCGTGGGCACGGGCTTCGGTGCGTTCATGGGCTGGTTGATCCAGCGCTTCCGGCTGCAGCCCTTCATCGTCACGCTGGCGGGCATGTTCCTCGCGCGGGGGCTGTGCTATCTCATCAGCATCGACTCCATCAGCATCACCAACGAAACCTACGCCACGCTGGCGCAGACGCGCGTACCGCTGTGGGGCGAAGAGGCTTCCATCTCCATCAGCGCACTGCTGGCGCTGGCGGTGGTGGCGGTAGCCGTGTTCATGGCGCACGGCACCGAGTTCGGCCGCACCGTCTACGCCATCGGCGGCAACGAGCAGTCGGCCATGCTCATGGGCCTGCCGGTGGCACGCACCACCGTGCTGGTCTACACACTCTCGGGCTTCTGCTCGGCGCTCGCGGGCATCGTGTTCACGTTCTACATGCAGTCGGGCTACGGCCTGCACGCGGTGGGGCTGGAGCTCGATGCGATCGCCGCGGTGGTGATCGGCGGCACACTGCTCTCGGGCGGCGTGGGCTATGTGATGGGCTCGCTCTTCGGCGTGCTGATCCTGGGCATCATCCAGACGCTCATCATGTTCGACGGCACGCTGAGCTCTTGGTGGACGCGCATCGTGATCGGCACGCTGCTGTTCGTGTTCTGCCTGCTGCAACGCTTGTTCGAGGCACGACGTGGCTGAGCCTTGCTGGATCGGCGTCGACTGGGGCGGCACGCACCGCCGCGCATGGCGTTACCAGGGCGCCGAGCTGGCGGCGCAGTACGACGACGCGGCGGGGCTGATGTCCGTGGCCCCGCGCTTTGCCGAGTCGCTGCCTCCACTGCTGGCCGGCTTGCAGCTGCAAGGCGATGCGCCTGCCACGCTGGTGATGGCCGGCATGGTGGGCAGTGCACAAGGCTGGCAGGAAGCGCCTTACCTCGACGCGAGCCGCCCGCTGCTCGACTTGCCGCAGCGGCTGGTTCGGCTCACCGCAGCCGGCGCCCCTGAAGACACGTGGATCGTGCCGGGCGTGCGCTGGCAAGGCATGGGCGACGCGGTGGACGTGATGCGCGGCGAGGAGACGCAGCTGCTCGGTGCCCTGCACCTGCAACGTGGCGGTGCGCAGGCCGACGGCTGGTACGTGCTGCCCGGCACGCATTGCAAGTGGGTGTGGCTCGAAGGCGGCCGCATCCGCTGGCTGCGCACGTACCTCACAGGCGAGCTGTTTGCCCTGCTCGGCGAACGCGGCACGCTCGCGCCGCTGATGCAGCACGGTCGCCACGAACACCACCCTGACGTATTTGCGCGCGGCGTGGCCCACGCAGCCGAAGCGGCGCTGAGCCACGCGCTGTTCGGCGCACGCGCCCGTGTGGTCACCGGCGCGCTGCCGCGCGAGGCCACGGCCTCCTACGTGAGCGGCGTACTCATCGGCACCGAATGGCACGACCTGCGCCGCCACCCCGGCCTCGACACCCGCTTGCCGGTGCGTGTGATCGGCGCCCCCAAGCTGGCGGCGCTGTACGCGGCCTGCGCCGCACAGCTGGGACACACCATCGAACTGCTCGATGTACAGGCCGTGCAACAGGCCGCATGGCAGGCGCTGCGCGAGGAGATGCCACGATGAACACTGCAACGAATCACACCAGCGCCTGGCCACCTGCACCGCCGCTGGTGGCGATCTTGCGCGGCCTCGAACCCAAACGTGCTCGCGACGTCGGGCAGGTGTTGTTCGATGCCGGTTTTCGCGCGCTCGAAGTGCCGCTGAACCGCCCTGGAGCGTTGCAGGCCATCGAGGCACTGGTGCACATGGCGCCTGCCGGCACGCTGGTGGGTGCCGGCACGGTGACCGAGGTGGCACAGGTCGAAGCGGTGGCAGCGGCAGGCGGCCAGCTCGTCGTGTCGCCGCACTGCGACGTGGCCGTCATTCAATGCACGCGCAAGCTGGGCATGCATGCCGCGCCCGGCGTCTACACGGCCACCGAGGCGTTTACCGCGCTGCGGGCCGGTGCTCATGCGTTGAAGCTGTTCCCCGCCGAGATGCTGATGCCCACAGGCTTGCAAGCGCTGGCCACCGTGCTGCCCGCCGGCACGCCGCTGTGGCCGGTGGGCGGCATCACCCCCGCAAGCCTCGGCGTCTGGCTGGCTGCCGGCGCCACCGGCTTTGGCATCGGCAGCGCGTTGTTCAAGCCCGGCGTTTCACTGCAAGAGCTGGCGCAACGGGCGAAAGCCTTCGTCGAGGCCTGGCAGGCCGCCAACGCGCCGCGCTGAATTGCGCGGGCGATAGCGCCTCGGGATGGGTGCGCTCCCGGCAGCGCTCGTTGTCAGACCAATCTCACTGCCGCATGCGCATTGAGCCGATGGCTGCGCGGTGACCACCGGCCTACCCTTGTGTCGTGGGTGCTCTCTTTGCTGACAGGGAGTTCGAACATGACACCGTTGCGCAACTACCTTCTCACGCTGCTGATCGGTCTGCTCGCCACCGTCACTTTGGCGCAGACCGCCACCGAAGTCGACGTATCGCAAGCGCTCGAAGTGGCGTTGCAGCAGCTGACCCTGGCACCTGCAAGCAACTCCTGAACGAGAGTCTTGCCTGCAAACGAAAAGGGCACCGCGTGGTGCCCTTTGTCGTGTGCTCCTTGTCGTGCACCGCAGCTTGACGCTCACTTCGCCGTCGGCATCACGAACTCCGCGCCCTTCGGTGTGCTTTCCGGCCAGCGCTGCATCACCGACTTCTGCTTGGTATAGAAGCGCACGCCTTCTTCGCCATAGGCGTGCATGTCGCCGAACAGGCTCTTCTTCCAGCCGCCGAAGCCGTGCCAGGCCATCGGCACCGGAATGGGCACGTTGATGCCCACCATGCCCACCTGGATGCGCCGCGCGAACTCGCGCGCCACGTTGCCGTCGCGCGTGAAGCAGGCCACGCCGTTGCCGAACTCGTGTGCGTTGACCAGCTCCACAGCCGACGCGAAGTCGGGCACGCGCACGCACACCAGCACCGGACCGAAGATCTCTTCCTTGTAGATCTTCATCTCGGGCGTCACGTGGTCGAACAACGTGCCGCCGGTGAAGAAGCCCTTCTCATGGCCGGGCACCTGGTAGCTGCGGCCGTCGACCACGAGCCTGGCCCCTTCGCTCACGCCGTGCGCGATGTAGCCCTCGATGCGTTCCTGCGCCTGCTTCGTGACGATGGGGCCCATCTCGGCGTCGAGCTCCATGCCGTTCTTGATCTTCAGCGCGCGGGCCCGATCGGCCAGCTTGCCGACGATCTTGTCGGCCACGTCACCCACCAGCACCGCGGCGCTGATGGCCATGCAGCGCTCGCCTGCAGAGCCGTAGGCCGCACCGATGAGTGCGTCCACTGTTTGCTCGATGTCGGCGTCGGGCATCACCACCATGTGGTTCTTGGCCCCGCCCAGCGCCTGCACGCGCTTGCCGTGGTGCGCGCCGGTTTCGTAGATGTACTGCGCGATCGGCGTGGAGCCCACGAAGCTGAGGGCCCTCACGTCGGGGTGGCCCAGCAGCGTGTCCACCGCCAGCTTGTCGCCCTGCACCACGTTGAACACGCCATCGGGCAGCCCAGCCTGCTTGAGCAGCTCGGCCATGAAGAGGCTCGCCGACGGATCGCGCTCGCTGGGCTTCAACACGAAGGTATTGCCGCAGGCAATGGCCACCGGGAACATCCAGCACGGCACCATGCACGGGAAGTTGAACGGCGTGATGCCTGCCACCACGCCCAGCGGCTGGCGCATCGTCCAGTTGTCGATGCCGGTGGACACCTGCTCGGTGTAGTCGCCCTTGAGCAGCTGCGGGATGCCGCAAGCGAACTCGACGATCTCGATGCCGCGCGTGACTTCGCCCTGCGCATCGGTGAACACCTTGCCGTGTTCGCTGGTGATCATGCCGGCCAGCGTGTCGCGGTGTGCATTGAGCAGGTCGAGGAATTTGAACAGCACGCGCGCACGGCGGAGCGGCGGCGTGTCGGCCCAGGCCGGGAAAGCGGCTTTCGCGGCGGCCACCGCGGCGTTCACCTCGTCGGCATTTGCCAGCGCCACCTCGCGCGCCACCGCGCCGGTGGCGGGGTTGTAGACCGGCTGTGCACGCCCGCTCGCAGGCGGAACATGCCGCCCGCTGATCCAGTGGCCCACGGTGGCTTTCAGATGCTGTTGCAGGTTCGGCAGATCGGGCGCACCCATGGCGGTCTCCTCGTTGTGAATGCATTCAGTCTAGGCCGCGAGCCACCGGCCCACCAGCACTGGAGCTTGATCTCATTGTTCAGATGAATGAACAATGCCCGTCACCATGGACACACGAAGCACCCATGCCCTGTGGGCCCACCTGCACGCTCTGGGCGTGCTGGCCGAATGCGGCAGCTACACCGCCGCGGCGCAACGCCTGGCCATCAGCAAGGCGGCGATGAGCCAGCGCATCAGCGAGCTCGAACGTGCAGCGGGGTTGCCGCTGGTGCGGCGCACCACGCGCAGCGTGCGGCTCACCGAAGCCGGCCAGCAATTGGTCGATGCCACGCGCGACGCCTACCAGCAGATCGAACGCAGCTTCGTCGGCGTGAAAGACCTGGCCGGCGCCCCGCGCGGCCTGCTGCGCGTGACGGCCCCCGTGGCGCTGGGCCGCCAGCAGGTGGTGCCGCGGCTGGCCGCGTTCTTGCGCCAGTACCCGGACATTCGCCTCGAGCTGGAGTTGAGCGACCGCCTGGTGCCGCTGGCGCAAGAGGGCTTCGATCTCGCGATCCGCCACACGGCCACGCCGCCCGACACGCACGTGGCCTGGGCGCTGTGCGAAACCCGCAGCGTGCTGGTGGCGAGCCGTGCTTACCTGCGACGGCGCGGTACGCCACGCCATCCGTCGGAGCTCGCCGAACACGAATGCCTGCACTACCTGCGCCCCGGCGAATCGCCGGTGTGGCGCTTCGAGCCGGAACGCAGCACGCACGAGCGGCCCGAAGCCGTGAGCGTGGCGATCCGCGGCTGCTTCGGTGCCAACAACTCCGAGGTGTTGCGCGAAGCCGTGTTGGACGGGCTGGGCCTCGCCGTCCTGCCCGACTTCAGCGCGCAAGCCGTGCTCAAGTCGGACCGTGTGGTGCAGGTACTGCCCGGCTGGCGGCCGGTGGGGCTGTTCGGCGGCCACATCTATGCATTGCGGCCATACACGCCACAGGTGCCGCGCGCGGTGCAGGCCTTCGTGCACTACCTGCGCGACGCATTGCGCGAAGGCTTCTCGGCGTGATGCGCAGCCACCGCACCAGCAAAAAAAAGCCCACCCGTTTTACTGGGTGGGCGTATGGAAGTCCTAAAAAGGACGTCGTTGGGAGCCTGTGAGCCTTGCGATCTGTCGGTCGTTCGGGCCCTGTCTTTTCATTGATCTGAGCAGACCCGTGTGACAGCTAACGCAAAAAGTTTATGGACCCCTCCATTTCGCAGCCATCCCTCGAACGAGGGAAGCGGTGTGGAGACATACCGTCTGTCTGAGGATTCCGACCGGCTGCTCGGTGATCTTGCAATTGCTTACGACTCTGCAGCGCGCACGAAAAAGCGATCCGCTTCTTCGTGCGCTTGCGTGTCCGCGTTCACTGCGCCCGGCGGCCCACCCTTGCCCCACAACGCGCCTGCGAATTGCATGGCCATGAACCCGGCACACAGACGGTAGCTTTCGAACATGGGCTCGGCCTTGGCGCGGTCGCCGCTGGTGGTGACGACCCACAGCCGCTTGCCGGCCATGCGCGGCTTGAAGTCCACGTCGGGCACGCGCATCCACGCGCTCCAGTGGTCGAAGTAGAGCTTCAGCGAGGCCGGCACCGAATACCAGTACACGGGCGACACCAGCACGAGGTCGGTGGCGGCCAGCGTCTCGTCGAGCAGCTTGCGCGCGGCACCTTCGGGCATGGGGTACACGCCGGCGGAATGGCGCAGGTCCACGAAGGGCGGCAACGGCCAGTCGGCCAGCCGCAGCCAGGTCTGCGTGCTGCCCTCGGGCAGATGCTCCGCCGCACGGCACGCAAGCGTTTCGGTGTTGCCCACCACGCCGGGCTCGCGCGTCGCGGCGTTCAGGAAGAGGAAATGGCGGTTCGTCGTCATGCCGCCATTATCGAAATCGCAACCGTGCTCAGGCCGGGTGGGGTCGCAGCCGTGAGCCCAGCGGTTGCGGCACGTCACCGTAGAACTCGAAGTTCAGCGCAGGCTGCTTGCCGCTGATGAGCTCCGCCAGTGCCCGGCCGGAGCCGGCGCCATGCGTCCAGCCCAGCGTGCCGTGGCCCGCGTTCACCCACAGCTTGCCCACCTTCGTGTGGCCGATGTACGGGATGTTGGTCGGCGTGCTCGGGCGCAACCCGGTCCAGAAGTTGGGCTCGCTGGTGTCTGCCACGCCCGGGAACAGCTCTTCGTAGCGGCGCACCAGCGCTTCGCAACGCACGCGCGAGGTACCACTGTCGAGCGAGGTGTCGTAACCGGCAAGCTCAGCCGTACCAGCGATGCGGATGAAATCGCCCAGGCGCGAAATGGCGATCTTGCGTGCGTCGTCGATCATGCTCACCACGCTGGCGCACTCCGGGTGCTTCAGCCGCAGCGTGGCCGAGTAGCCCTTGGCCGGGTAGATGTTGAGCGAAACGCCCAGCGGCCGTAGCAAGGGGGCGGTGTACGAGCCCAGCGCAGCGACATAGGCGTCGGCCTTCAGCACCGTCTTCTTGCCGCCGTGCTGCTCGGCCACCGTGACTTGGCTCACCTCGCCGCCGGCCTTTTCGATGGCGACAACGTCGTGCTCATAGAGGAAGCGCGCGCCCCGGGCCGCGCAGCGCTTGGCCAGCTCTTGCGTGAACACGCGCGCATCGCCGGATTCGTCGCTGGGCGTATAGGTGCCGCCGGCGATGCGCGGGCCCCAGGCCGCGAGCGCCGGTTCGATCTTCAGCACTTCGTCGCGGCTCAGCACACGTCGGTCGACGCCATGTGCGCGCATCAGCTCGGCGCCTGCTGCGCCGGCATCGAAATCTTTCTGCGAGCTGAAGAAGTGCAGGATGCCGCGCTCGAGCCGGTTGTATTCGATGCCGGTGGTCGCCACCAGCGACTTGAGCGACTCGTGGCTGTAGCGGCCCAGCGCGACGAGCTGCTCGACGTTGCGCTCGAATGCACCGTCGGTGCACTGCGTCAGGAATGAGAGCCCCCAGCGCCATTGCGCCGGGTCGAGCCGCGGGCGAAACAGCAGCGGCGAGTCATCGCGCATCAGCCACTTCAGCACCTTCAGCGGCGCGTCGGCGTTGGCCCACGGTTCACAAAAGCTCACCGAGATCTGCGCGCCGTTGGCAAAGCTCGTTTCCAGCGCCGCGTCGGCCTGCCGATCGACGACGGTGACCGCGTGCCCTTCTTCGAGCAGATACCAGGCGGTGGACACGCCGATGATGCCGGCGCCGAGGATGACGACTTTCATGCCCGCTCCTTGGGGGTGCGTTGTTGTCACATCAAAGGCCTGGCGAGCAATTGCCAGGCCACGAAAAACATCACGGCCGCTACGCAGGCGTCAATGGCGCGCCACACCTGCGGACGCTGCAGCCACGGGGCCGCTGCAGCTGCGCCGTAACCCAGCGCGGCAAACCACATCAGTGAAGCCAGCGCCGCACCGCCGGCAAACGCCGCCCGCGCATCGCCTCGGTGCTGTGCGCCGAGGCTGCCCAGCAGCACCACCGTGTCGAGGTAGACGTGCGGGTTGAGGTAGGTCATCGCGGCCGCCGCCACGAGCGTGTCGCGCAGGCTCGACGCCTTGCCTGCGGCCTGCAAGCTGCCATGGGCCGGGGCCACTGCTCGCCGCAGCGCCATCACGCCATAGCAGACGAGGAAGGCCGCCCCGCCCCAGCGCAGCCATTCCAGCGCTGTTGCCGAAGCCGAGATCAGTGCGCCCAGCCCATAGACGCCGGCAACGATGAGCAGCCAGTCCGACACGACGCACAACGCCACGGTCGGCCCCACGTGCGCTCGCGCCAACCCCTGGCGCAGCACCAGCGCGTTTTGCGCACCGATCGCGACGATGAGGCCGGCCCCCATGAAAAGGCCCTGGCCGAAAGCGGCGGCTGTGGCGGCTGTGGCGGATGCGTCGGCGGCGAAGGCGGGCAAGGACATGCCGCGGATTGTCGGCAGACACCGGCCGAACATGAACCGTGATGCATATTCTTCCACTTACATTAGTACGGCTTATGAAAGACCTGGACCCCGCCGCACTCGATTGCCTTGCCGCGCTGGCCGATGACGGCAGCTTCGAACGCGCCGCGGCGCGCCTTTCGATCACACAGTCGGCGGTGTCGCAGCGGTTGCGTGCGCTGGAGGCGCAGGTCGGCCAGCTGCTGGTGGTGCGTTCGCGCCCGCTGCGGCTCACCGAGCCCGGCAAGGTGCTGCTGCGGCTCGCACGCCAATGGCAGGCCCTACGCGCCGATGTCTCGCGCGATCTGGGCGCCTGGCGCGGCGACGAGCGGCTGGCCGTTGCTGTGAATGCCGACAGCCTCGCCACCTGGGTGCTGCCGGCGCTCGACGCGCTGGTGCAGGAAGGCCACCGCGCCGGCTTCGGGCTCGAGCTGGTGGTGGACGACCAGGACTTCACCCACGACTGGCTGCGCCAGGGCGCGGTGCTCGGGTGCGTCTCCACCGTGAGCCAGGCGCTGCGCGGTTGCAGCGTCACGCCACTGGGAGTGATGCGCTATTGCGCGGTCGCAAGCCCCGCCTTCGTGGCGCAGCACCTTGGCGGCGACGCGAAGCACGGCCTGCACGAAGGCAACTTCGCCAAGGTGCCGTTCCTGGTGTTCAACCGCAAGGACGACATGCAGGTGCAGTGGGTTTCACGCGCGTTCGGGCTGCGCTCGCCGCGGCTGACGGAGCGTTTCGTGCCGTCGTCCGAAGCCTATGTACGGGCAGCCACCATGGGCTGGGGCGTCGGCGTGGTGCCGGAGCTGCAGGTGCGTGACGCCCTGGCCCGTGGCGAGCTGCTCGCGCTGCGCGCCGAGACATCGGTCGATGTGGCGCTGTACTGGCATCAATGGAAGTTGTTGCCCGAAGCCGCGGGCTCTTCGGCGGGCGACGTGGTGCGGCTGCGGCCGGCGCTGCTCGACCGCATCGGCCAGGCACTGGTGGAAGGTGCACGCACGGCCTTGCAGGCGGAACGACCTGCGCGTGCAGCAAGAACGAAACGCAAACCGAGCTGAACGGCACGAACAGCGCCGTCAGCGGCTTGCCGCCGCAGACGATGCGGCCTTGGAAGGGCGGCCCCGCAAAGGTTCACGGGCAAGGTCGGAACGCAGCGTTTGCAGACGTTGCTCTGCACGTTGCCCGAGGCCCGGTGGCTCGAAGTTGAACTGCTCGATCGCGGCATCGGTGCTGGCCGCCAGCAGCACGGCACTGGCCACGGCACCGGCGATGGTGCCCCACGTGAGCATCTGCAGCGACAAGTGACTCATGGTCGTTCGTGCCTTACCTCCAAGGCAGCTTAGTGTGCGATGTTGCGCAATCCCATCCACCCAATGGGGGACTCCGTGACAAGCGTCAGCGCCAGCGCGTGGAACCTGCCGGCAGAATTCGTGCCCGATGTCCCACGATGCTGTTGCTGCTGCCCGCCGACATTTGTTGCTACGCCTCGGCGGCGGCGCAGCCGCGCTGGCTTTTGCGGCCTTGTTTTCGCCACGCCTGAGCAGCGACACGCGGCGCAGCTCCACCGTCGCGTTCGACGAATACCCTTTCAAGCTCGGCGTGGCGAGCGGGCAGCCTCGCCCCGACCGCGTGGCCATCTGGACGCGACTGGCGCCGGCGCCGATGGAACCGATGGGCGGGCTGCCGCCTTCGCCCGTCAAACTGCGCTGGGAAGTCGCCGCAGACATGGCCTTTGCCACGCTGGTGCGCCATGGCGAGGCCGATGCGCTGCCGGAACACGCGCACAGCGTGCATGTCGAAGTTACCGGCCTGTCGCCGGGGCGCGAGTATTTCTATCGGTTCACGAGCGGCGATGCGATGAGCCCCGTCGGCCGCACGCGCACCGCGCCGGCCGTCGATGCCGAGGTGGCGCGCCTGCGCGTGGCGCTCGCCTCATGCCAGCACTACGAATACGGCCACTACGCAGTGCATCGCGAAATTGCCGCGCGCGACCTCGACTGCGTGCTGTTCGTCGGCGACTACATCTACGAAAGCAACCTGTCGCCCCTGCTGGCCGTGCGCCGCCACGAAGGCCCGCCACCGCGTTCGCTCGACGATTACCGCAGGCGCCACGCGCTCTACAAGCTCGATGCCGACCTGCGTGCCGCTCACGCCGCGCACCCGTGGATCCTGACCTGGGATGACCACGAGGTGCTCAACGACTATGCAGCAGACCTTGCCAGCGAACAGGATCGGCCGGCCTTTCTGCAACGGCGCATCGCGGCCTACAAGGCCTACTTCGAGCACTTGCCGTTCTCGCCCTCGCAGCTGCCGCAGCGCCAGCACATGCGCGTACACGAGCGCTACAGCTTCGGTCGGCTGGCCGACCTGTGGGCGCTCGATGGTCGCCAGTTCCGCAGCAACCAGGCCTGCAATGGCGACGAGCGCAGCGGCGGCCGCCTTCTCGCCTCGCAGCGCTGCGCCCAACTCGGCGATGCCTCCCGCTCGATGTTCGGCATTGAACAGGAGCATTGGCTGACGCAAGGCCTCACGAACAGCGCTGGGCAATGGAAGCTGCTGGCGCAGGGTTCGCAGATCAGCCCCAGCGGGCTCGACACGCCGCTAGGCCGCACCGTCTACACCGACGGCTGGGACGGTTACCCACAGGCGCGCGCGCGCCTCCTGCGCACGCTGGCCGACGCACGGCTGAGTGACGTCGTGTGCCTTGGCGGCGACGTGCATCGCCACGTCGCGGCACCGCTGCGTGTGGTGCCCAACGACTCCGGCTCACCGGCGGTGGCCAGCGAGTTCGTCACGAGCTCGGTCACCACCCGCGGCCTGTCGGAAGCCGCCAACCTGGCTTTGCGCATGTCCAACCCCGACCTGCTGCACGCCCGCAGTGACGAGCGCGGCTACGCGCTTTTCGACATCACGCCGCAGCGGCTGCATTGCGAATTCCGCGCGACAGCGTTTCCAGTGGCGTCTGCCGCTCGCCTGCACACGCAGGCCAGCTTTGCGGTGGAGGCGGGCCACGCCGGCCCGCAGCCCGCGTAAGACTTCACGCGCGCCGCAGATGCGCGGCGTTTCGCCCCTTATTTGTCCCCTCGGCGAGCCGACATCTGTACACACTGGGTAACACATCGCTACCGTATTGCGTTGTTGGAGGTCGCCATGAAGCACGCGCCGTCTACCGTCTGGTCCCATTGGCTGCAGCGCCTGGGCTGGGTGCAGCGACCCATGCTGGTGGCCGACGACCCCGCATCGCTGGGCACCGCATTCGGGCTGGAGATGAGCATGCTGCCGGACACCGCCTGCGGACTCGATGACCGCGGCCACCGCCCGGTTCACTCCGTGCCACACACCGCCCCGTTGTTCAAGCGCCGCCACAGCTGAGCCGCGCGGGTGGGGCGGGCTCGCCGTGATGCGGCCCTGGGCTCCTAGAATCCCGCGCATGGCTCGTGTGTCGTTTCGGGAACAGGTGCTGCGCGTCCGCGAAGACGCCATCGTTGCATCGGTGAACCGCCTGTTGGCCGAAAAAGGCTACGAAAACATGACGGTGGACGAAGTGGCCGCCGACGTGGGCATTGCCAAGGCGAGCCTGTACAAGCACTTCGCCTCCAAGGAAGACTTGGCCGCCGCCGCGATGATCCGCGTGCTGGACCGAGCACTGGCCTTCATCGGCGACTGCGAAGCCAATGCCGCGCTGACGCCGCTCGACCGGCTGTGCGGCATCACGCGTTGGGCCCTGCAGCAGCAACTGCAGGGCGAGATGCCTTCGCTGCCTTCACAAAGCTCGGCGCTACGTTCGGCACTCACCGCCAACAAGGCCTACCTCGACCGCCTGTTCGCCGCCAGCGACAAGCTCGGCGGCTGGATTTCAGACGCACAGCGGCAGGGCCAACTCGACACGAAGCTGCCACCCGAAGTGGTGCTCTACACCTTGTTCGCACGCGCCTGCGATCCGGTGCTGGGCTTCCTCAAGGCCGGCGGCCAGTACGGCGACGAACAAATCGTCGAGTGGGTGCTGGCCACCTGTTTCGACGGCCTCAGGGGCGCGTGAGCCTCAAGGTGTTCAGCGCGTCACCAGTACCGGAACCTTGCACTCGGCCAGCACGCGACCGCTCACGGAGCCCATGACCAGCCCGCCAAGGGCCGAGTGGCCTTGTGAACCCAGCACCACGAGGTCGAACTTGCCCCGCGTGGCCGCGTGGGCGATGTGCTCGGGCGCGTGACCGGTCTCGAACAGGAATTCCGCATTCATGCCGTGCTCGGCAAAGAAAGCGCGCACCGGCTTGAGGACCTTTTCCGCCTCTTCGGTGTAGTAGTCCTTCAGCAGATCGCGGTCCAGCGCCGCGGCAGCGCGATGCGGCACGGCCGGCACCACGGTCAGCACGGTGTACTGGTGCGGCGGGCCCAGGCTGTCCTTGTGGGCGGCCATGTACGCGAGCGTGCGCTGCGTGTATTCACTGCCATCGACGGCGACGAGGATCTTCATGCTCGGCTCCCGCGGTGTGATGATGGCCGCAGTGTGGCACGCGCCCTGGGCGCTGTCGCGCCGCTCAGACTTCAACCACGAAGGCGCCGTCGTAACCGCTGGTTTCGCCCTTGTGCGTGTGCCCACGGGCGTTGCTCACCACGCGCGTATGGCGACCACCGGCTTGCTCGACTCGATAGTCGTGGCGGCAATGCAAGTGCCCGTGGATCCACAGGTCGGCCAGCGGCAGCAGGTCGTCGTCGGCATTGCAGAAGCTCGCAGTGCCGGGCTGGCCGCCGTAACGCGGGTCGGCGCTGCGCAGGCTGGGGCCATAGTGCGTAATGGCCACCGTGGCATCCCACGCGCCTTGCGCAGGCTGCACCAGCTCAGCTGCCAGCCATGCGCGGCAGGCCAGGGCTTCCTCGCGCACCGCGGGTGCGTCGAACACCACGCCGTGGCGGGTCGAGCGCATCACGTCGACGAAGTAGCGCGCAGCGCGCATCACGCGTTCGCGCTTGGGGTCACCGAAGAGGTCGAAGTCGCTCCAGCGAATGGTGCCAACGAAACGGATGCGTCGGCCATCCGCACCGGTCAGCACGACGCTTTCGCGCTCCAGCATCGTGAGACCGAGGCCGCGGCACTTTGCGCGCAATGCAGGCCATACCTGGTCGATGTCGCGACCGTCGAACTCGTGGTTGCCGGCCACGTAGATCACCGGCACCGGCCAGCCCGCGAAGTGCTCGAGGCCGGCCCAGGTGCTGTCCACGTCGCCGGCCAGCACCAGCAGTTCCGCCTGTGGCGCAGGCACCGGCTCGAAGCTTTCGGTTTCCAGGTGTAGGTCGGAGAGGATCTGCAGGCGCATGCGGCGAAAGGCTACTGCACGGAGCCCGTGGCTCCGTGGCAGTGCTTGAACTTCTTGCCGCTGCCGCAAGGGCACGGGTCGTTGCGACCGACCTTCGGCGCCTCGCGCTTGACGGTGGCGACCTTCAACCGCTCGGCCATGCCGATCTCGTGCAGGTCCACCACGTCGAAGACCAGCTGCTCGATGGCTTCGTCGAGCGAACGCAACGGGTGCTCCTTGTCGAGCGCCTGGGTCATCGCGCGTTGGGTTTCGTCCTGCTCGGGCAGATGGCGCCACAGCGAGTCGAGCAGATCCGGCACCCCAGGCAGGGCACGTTCCTCGAGCTGCGTGGAGTTGGCGAGCGCCCATTCGAAGCCGGCGACCCAGAAGCCCAGGCCTTGCAGCGCTTCCTCCCCTTCGAGCGGCTGGCCTTGCTCGTCTTCCGGAACCGGCACGATGGGATCGAACCATCCTTCTTCGAGGATGGCGCGCTGCAATGCATCCTTGCGGCGGGTGGCCAGGGCCAGCAGGCGTTCATGCTTGGCGTGGTGCCAGCCGGGCACTTCAGGGCCAAAGGGCTTGTCGCCGTCACCCGCACCGAAGATCGGCGGCAACCACTGCGCGGGCTCTAGCGCCACCGGTTGCACCAGCACGCCGCACAAATAGCCGTCGAGCATCACGGCATCGACGGCTTCCCAGGGCTCGGGTACGGCAGCCAGCAGGTCGTCGAGTTCGCCGATTTCGGCGTCGGTGAGGTCGCCTTGTTGCGACTTGGGCACGGCAGCGGGTTTGTTCGGTCGGTTCATGCGCGCATTGTCGCCGCGGGCTGCGGCTCAGGCGGTGCGCGGCGCGTCAGCCGTTTCAGCATGCTGGGCCGCAGCCACGACCTGTTCACGCAGCCAGCGGTGGGCGGGGTCGCGCTCATGCCTGCGATGCCACAGCAAGGCCACGTGGATCGGCGACAGCGGCAACGGCAGCGGCCGCAGCACCATCTGTTCGGCGTATCCGGTGGCCGCCACGAAGCGGCGCGGCAGCACGGTCAGCAGGTCGGACTGCGTGACCACCCGCCCAGCCGTGAAAAACTGGTTGACCGTCAGCACCACCCGGCGGCTGCGCTGCAGCGCAGTCAATGCCTGGTCGACAAAGCCTTGTGCACGGCCTGAGAAGCTGACCAGCAGGTGGTGGGCCGCGCAGAAGTCGTCGAGTGTGAGCCCGGGCCGCTCGGCCAGCGGATGACTACGGCGCATCACGCAGACGTATTCGCTGTCGTACAGCCGCGTGTGCGCAATGGCCGCGTCAGCGCCCTGCGCGATCAACGTGGCCATCACGTCGGGAAAGTAGCCCACAGCGACGTCAGCCTCGCCATGTTCGAGCAATGGACGCGGGTCCCGCGTGGTGAGCGGCAGCACCCGCAGGTTGGCGAGCGACTGCTGCCCTTCGAGTGCCGCGATCAGTGCCGGCATCAGCAGCACCGCAGTGGCGTCAGCCATTGCCAGCCGGAAGGTGTGCTGCTGCCGGCGCGGGTCGTAGTCGCGCGGATCCAGGGCCTCGCGCAACTGCCCGAGCGCCGCCCTCACATGCGGCCACAGTGCCTCGGCATAGGGCGTTGGCTTGACCCCGAAGGCAGCGCGTGTGAGCAAGTCCTCGCCTACAGCATCGCGAAAGCGCTTCAACGCATTGCTGACCGCTGGTTGCGTCATGGCCAGCTGCTCGGCCGCCCGGGTCAGGTTGCGTTCAGCCATCACGGCGTCGAAGACACGCAACAGGTTCAGATCCAGCGTGCGGAAGTTCACGGTTCATCAGGCATTCACCACGGTGATATCAATGATTCACAAGATTCATTTGAGTGCATAGGTGTTATCCCTTAGATTCACGGCATCGGAGCCAGTTGCAGTCGCTCCGACCGAAAGGAAACACCATGTCGACGACCTATACCGTGCAAACCCGTGCCCTGCCGACCGAAGCGCCCCGTGGCGCGCGCTGGGCAGCCGCCGCCTTCGCGGCCATGTGGAACGCGCTGGTTGCCGTCGGCCACCGCCGCGCCCAACGCGACCTGCTGGCCACGGCACGCGCGATGGAGCTGCACGCCCCCTCCCTTGCGCACGAGTTGCGCGCCGCCGCGGCATGTGCCGGCGAAAACCTGGCCGAAGACCTGCGCTTCGGCGCCCGTCTGGCCGGCCGTGGCCGGGACTGAACGAACCTGTTGCGATCGGAATACGAAATGAGCACCCTGACCTTCACCACCATCCCGCGCGGCGCCGCGCCGCTTGCTTCGCTGGTGGCCGCGGTTTACCTGTGGGCACGCAAGCGCCTGTCGGCTGAAGACCGCCAGCAACGCGCCCAGCGCGCTGCTCAGCGCCTGCGCGCCTGGGCCGCGCAATACGAAGCGAGCCAGCCCAGCTATGCCGCCGATCTGCGCGCCGCCGCCGACATGCATGACCGACTGATCGAGCGCAGCCTGCGCACCGTGCAGTCGTAAGCCTGCCGTAGCAGACACCAAAAGAAAAAGCCCGCTGTCGCGGGCTTTTTGCTTGGTGCGATCCACCGGCTCAGGCCGCCAGCCGCTCTTCGATGCGGGTCTTGGTGACCGCCAGGTCGGCTGGCAGGTGATAGGCCAACTGCTGGAACAGCTCAGCGTGCAGCTTCATCTCCTGCTGCCAAGCGGCCTTGTCGATGCCGATGACGCTGTCGTACTGGGTCGGTGAGAAATCCAGGCCCTTCCACTGCAGGTCTTCGTAGCGCGGGCTCACGCCGAACACGTGCTCGGTGCCTTGCGCCTTGCCTTCGACACGATCGAGCATCCACTTCAGCACACGCATGTTTTCGCCGTAGCCCGGCCACACGAACTTGCCGTCCGGGCCCTTGCGGAACCAGTTGACGCAGTAGATCCTGGGTAGCTTCGCAGCCTGGGCTTCGAGCTTCTTGCCGAGGTCGAGCCAATGCTGGAAATAGTCGCTCATGTTGTAGCCGGCAAACGGCAGCATGGCGAACGGATCACGGCGCACCACACCCTGCTGGCCAGCGGCCGCAGCGGTGGTTTCCGAGCCCATGGTCGCGGCCATGTAGACGCCCTCGACCCAGTTGCGCGCCTCGGTCACCAGCGGCACGGTGGTCGAGCGGCGGCCGCCGAAGATGAAGGCGTCGATCGGCACGCCAGCCGGGTTGTCCCACTCGGCGTCGAGCACCGGGTTGTTGGTGGCCGCCACCGTGAAACGGGCGTTGGGGTGCGCGGCCTTGGCGCCGGCTTCCTTGGCGATGGCCGGCGTCCAGTCCTTGCCCTGCCAGTCGATGCAGTGAGCCGGCGGTGTGTCGGTCATGCCTTCCCACCACACGTCGCCGTCGTCGGTGAGCGCCACGTTCGTGAAGATCACGTCGCGCTTCAGGCTCGCCATGCAGTTGGGGTTGGTCTTGTCGTTGGTGCCTGGGGCCACGCCGAAATAGCCGGCCTCTGGGTTGATCGCGTACAGGCGGCCATCCTTGCCGGGCTTGATCCAGGCGATGTCGTCGCCGATCGTCGTGACCTTCCAGCCGTCAAAGCCTGCCGGCGGGATCAGCATCGCGAAGTTGGTCTTGCCGCAGGCGCTCGGGAAGGCGGCCGCCACATGATGCTTCGTGCCTTCGGGGCTTTGCACGCCCAGCACCAGCATGTGCTCGGCCAGCCAGCCCTGCTCGCGGCCCATCGTGGAAGCGATGCGCAGCGCAAAGCACTTCTTGCCCAGCAGTGCGTTGCCACCGTAGCCCGAACCGTAGCTCCAGATCTCATGCGTCTCGGGGTAATGGACGATGTACTTGGTCTTGTTGCACGGCCAGCTCACGTCTTTTTGACCTGGCTCGAGCGGTGCGCCAACGGTGTGCACGCAGGGCACGAAGCCGCCGTCTTCGCCCAGCACGTCGAGCACCGCGCGGCCCATGCGGGTCATGATGCGCATGTTCACCGCGACGTAGGGGCTGTCGGACAGCTCCACGCCGATGTGCGCGATCGGCGAGCCCAGCGGGCCCATGGAAAACGGCACCACGTACAGCGTGCGGCCGCGCATCGAGCCACGGAACAGTGCAGGGGTTCCGTCCGCCTTGCCGCCCTGCAACAACGCGCGCATCTCGGCGGGGTCCATCCAGTTGTTCGTCGGGCCAGCGTCTTCCTTCTTCCGTGAGCAGATGAAGGTGCGGTCTTCGACACGTGCAACGTCGCTCGGGTCACTGCAGGCCAGATAACTGTTGGGGCGCAGTTCCGGGTTGAGTTTCTTGAAGGTACCGGCCTTCACGAGCTGGGCACACAGCCGGTCGTATTCGGCTTGGCTGCCGTCACACCAATAGACCTCTTGCGCTTCGGTGAGCGCCGCGATCTCGGCCACCCAGTTCACCAGGCGCGCATGTTTGACATAGGCGGGCGTATTCAAACGCAGCCCTTCCAGAATAGGTCGGTTCATCGCAAAACTCCAAAGTTGAATCGGGATCTCGGCAACCCGCGCCGCGGTGTCCACGGGTTGTCGGCATCCCGCTCGTCAGCGGGCAGCTTGGCCTGTTGGGGCGATGAGTGTAGGACTGGGACCCTCAGGTTACCTCCGGGTTACATGCACCTTTTGCATGAGGCAATGCAAAGTAGCTTTGCGCTGTAGGTGCAAGTTACGACAGCCTGCGTGAGATCCGTTGCATCGCTCTCAGGCAAACGCCGTGCGCAAGCACGCAACGTGAGCGAGTCCTCTTAAGATGCGCGGCGCCATGGCTCGATTCCTTCTGCCCAAAGACCTGCAGCGCCGGCAACTGCTGGGCGCAGCTGCTGCATCCTGTTTCACGTGGGCGAGCAGCGCGCAAGCGCAGCAACGCCGCCCTCAAACCGACCCCTTGCTCGTGGGGGTCGAATCCACATTGATGGCGTCAGGCTTGGCGCCCCGCCTGCGTGAGGCCGTGGCCCGCGACACGGGCATCGCCATCCGCCTGACGGATGGCGCCAGCGGCGACTTGCTGCCGCGGCTTGAACGCGGCGAGCTGGACGTGGCCATCACGCAGGCGCCCGATGCGGAGCTGTCCCTCGACAAGCAGGGCCTCGTGCACGACCGCAAGCTCATTGCGATCGGCGAATACGTGTTGGCCGGGCCAGCTGCCTGGGCCCGGCCGCCCAAGCCGGTAAAGTCAGCCAAGGGCAAGCCAGCGGAGCCGCCGGCACCCAGCGATCCGGCTGGCATCAGAGGGCTGAACGACGCCGCTGCGGCGCTGACCCGCATCGCCGAGGCCGGCGCGCGCGGCGAATGCAGCTTCATCGCCACCGGCGAAGCCAGTGGCACCCGCTACGCCGAAGCCGCGTTGTGGAAGGCTGCTGGGCCAAAACCTTTCGGCCCATGGCTGCGCACAGCGGGTGCCGGGCCGCGTGCAGCGCTGGAGTTGGCCCGCGAGACCGGCGCCTACGTGCTGGTTGAGCGCGGCTTGCTGGCCGCTGCCGGTGCCGGCATGGCGGCGCTGGTGAGCGGTGACCCGCGAATGGCGGCCGAGTACCGGGTGATGCGTTCGTTCCGCGTGAACCACCCCGCCGGCAAGCTGTTCATCGGCTGGCTGGCGGGCGCCAACGGCCGCGCCGTGGTGGGGCGTTTCGGCCACTACCGCGCTGCGCCCAAGTCATGACGTGCTGCGTGCTGTCGGTCAACGTCGCCAAGGCGATGCCCTTGGCCGCGAAGGGCCGCACGGTGCAAAGCGCGATCGGCAAGCGCTCGGTCGAAGGGCGCGTCGACGTGCGGCCGCTCGGGCTGGCCGGCGACGAACAGGCCGACCTCTCGGTGCACGGTGGTCTCGCCAAGGCGGTGTATGCCTATCCGAGTGAGCACTATGGTTTCTGGCGGACGGTGCGCGGCCAAGCCCGCGTGGCCTTGTGGGACGAAGCACTGCCCTTCGGCTTTGCCGGCGAAAACCTCACGCTCACCGGACTCACAGAAGACCAGGCCTGGATCGGCGACGTGCTGCGCTTCCCGCATTGCACGCTGGCCGTCAGCGAGCCGCGTTTTCCCTGCTTCAAGTTCGAAACGGTGATGGGCTTTGCGCAGGCGGCCAAGCTGATGGTGCAGTCGGGCTACTGCGGCTTCTACCTGTCGGTGCGAGAGCCGGGCAGCATCGCGGCCAGCGAAAGCTACGAGATCGTCCCGGGCCCACGCGAGGTGGGCGTGCGCGAGCTGTTCCAGGCGCGCATGAAGCGCTGACACCCGTCAACCCTGGCGCGCCTGCGGCTGTCACACCCGCAGGCGTTGCACTGCGCCATGATGGCCGCCCATCCACCATCGTCTCGGAGGCTCGCCATGGGCATCGTCAGCTTCTTCAAGGAGGCCGGAGAAAAACTGTTCGGCCGCAAGGACACTGAAGCCGCTGCGACCACGGCGCAGGGCGCGCCTGATCCGGCCGCGGCACAAGCCAAGGTGGCCGAACTCAACCGTGCGGCTGGCGAAGCGATCAAGAAATACGTGCTGGCGCAGGACCTGCATGTCGAAGCGCTGGTGGTGGAGTTCGACGGCGCGACCACCACCGTCACCGTGTCAGGTCAGGCCCCCGATCAGGCCACGAAGGAAAAGGTGGTCCTGTGCTGCGGCAACGTCGAGGGCGTGTCGGCCGTCAATGATCTGCTGACGGTGGCGACACCGGCCGACGAATCGCGCTGGTACACGGTTGTCAAGGGCGACACGCTGTCGAAGATCGCCAAGGAGCACTACGGCAACGCCAACGAGTACAACAAGATCTTCGAAGCCAACCGGCCGATGCTGAAGCACCCGGACAAGATCTACCCGGGCCAGCTGCTGCGCATTCTGTCCTGACGGCCTGATGATCAAAGCCCCCGGGTTGACAACCCTTTCGCACGACGCTGATACTGCGGCTCATGTTCCGCCCAGCCCAAGCCCTGCTACTACTAACGCCGCCTTCACCGGCCGGCGTGCTTGGGCGCCTGCGTCTTTCAAAAGCTGACGACGCAGCGCTGAACTAGAACCCCCAGCACCAGTTTCTCAACGACCCCGGCCGGTCTTCCAGATCGCCGGGGTTTTTGTTTGCCTGTTCATCTTTCATCACTGCGCTTTCGCCCGAGGACACGACCATGCTCACCGACCCGCAACGCAAGTACCGCCCCTTCCCCGCCATCGACTTGCCCGATCGCCAATGGCCGAGCCGCACGATCACCCGGCCGCCGATCTGGATGAGCACCGATCTGCGCGACGGCAACCAGGCACTGTTCGAGCCGATGGACGCCGCACGCAAGCTGCGCATGTTCCAGATGCTCTGCCGCATCGGCGTGAAACAGATCGAAGTGGCCTTCCCCTCCGCCTCGCAGACGGACTTCGACTTCGTGCGGCAGCTGATCGAAGAAGACCTGATTCCCGACGACGTGACGATCGAAGTGCTGACGCAGGCGCGCGAGGACCTGATCCGCCGCACCTTCGATTCGCTGCGCGACGCCAAGCGCGCCATCGTGCACGTCTACAACGCCACGGCACCGGCCTTCCGCCGCATCGTCTTCGGCATGAGCCAAGATCAGGTGCGTGATCTCGCCGTCAGCATGGCCACGCTGATCCGCGACCTCGCGGCAGATCGCCCCGAAACCGACTGGACATTCCAGTACAGCCCCGAAGTGTTCAGCGGCACCGAGCTCGAGTTCGCCTGCGAGGTGGTCGATGCAGTGATGGACGTGTGGCAGCCCACGCCCGAGCGCAAGGCCATTGTCAATTTGCCGGCCACGGTGGAGATGAGCACGCCGAATGTCTACGCCGACCAGATCGAATGGATGCATCGCCACCTGAAGCGGCGCGATGCCTTGGTGCTGAGCGTGCACCCGCACAACGACCGCGGCACTGCGGTGGCGGCCGCCGAACTCGCCGTGATGGCCGGGGCCGACCGCGTGGAAGGCTGCCTCTTCGGCAATGGCGAACGCACCGGCAACGTAGATCTCGTGACCCTGGCGCTGAACCTCTACAGCCAAGGCGTCCACCCCGGGCTCGACTTCTCGCACATCAACGAGATCGCGCGCACGGTCGAGGACTGCACGCAACTGCCGATCCATCCAAGGCATCCGTACGTCGGCGACCTGGTGTTCACGGCCTTCTCGGGCTCGCATCAGGACGCGATCAAGAAAGGCTTGGCGGCGCAACTTGCCGATGCTGCATGGGAAGTGCCCTACCTGCCCATCGACCCGGCCGACCTCGGGCGCAGCTATGACTCCGTGGTGCGCGTGAACAGCCAGTCCGGCAAGGGTGGCATCGCCTACCTGCTCGAGGCCAACTACGGGGTGGTCATGCCACGCCGGCTGCAGGTGGAGT
This sequence comes from uncultured Rivibacter sp., assembly GCA_946480925.1. Next base: position 90,705 of record CAMLLU010000010.1, on the reverse strand, counting down.
TCAGCAGCGCGGTGCAGCAGGTGGCCGACGCCACCGGCGGCGAACTTACCGCGCAGGCGCTGTGGCAGCTGTTCCGCGGTGAATACCTGGAGCGCGAGGCACCGTGGCGCTACGTGGGGCACCAGCTCACCGAACAAGGCGAGCGCACCGGCATCGCACTGACGGTGGAGTTCAACGGCAATCGGCTCACCGTCGAAGGCATCGGCAATGGCCCTCTCGATGCCGCGCTGCACGCACTGGGCTCGCAGCACCCGGTGCTGCGCCAGCTGCGTGTACACGACTACGAAGAACGCGCCATCGGCCACAGCTCCGACGCGGTCGCGATGACCTGCGTGGAACTGGCGCTCGAAGGCGTGGCCGGCAGTCGTTTTGGCGTGGGCCGCCACACCAGCATCGTGACGGCTTCGTTGCAGGCCGTGATCTCGGGGCTGAACCGCCTGCAGGCGCGCCATCCCGAGGCGTTCGTCGTTTCGCAGAAGGTGGTGGCATAGCGCTCGAACGGGACAATGGAACGCCCGCTCGTTTGACCCACCATGACCTTGCCACCCCCTCCTCGTGCCCCGACCCCCTATGACAGTCTTCTGGTGGCACTGCCGGGCCTCGATGGAACAGGGCGCCTATTTGATGCGTTTGCGCATGCATGGCGACCCAGGCCAATGGAGATCATCGACCTTCCGAACGACCGGCCGATGAGCTATGACGAGCTGGTCGAGCACGTCTTGCCGCGCCTGCCTCAGCGTCGCAGCTTTGCACTGCTGGCAGAGTCGTTCTCCGGCCCACTGGTCGTGCGCCTTGCCGCACGCAAACCGCGCGGTCTGCGAGGGTTGGTGTTTGCAGCGTCGTTCATTCGAGCGCCCGTCCCATTGAGCGCCCTTGCGCGCCGCATGGCCAGGTGGCTGCCCTTGACATCGATGCCGCGTGTCACGCTGGAAGCCGCACTGCTATCTCGCGGCAGCCCTGCGGGGCTCGCGGACACGATCGAGCAGGTCGTTCGTTCAGTCCCAGGCGGCGTATTGGCGCATCGGCTGCAGAACCTGCTGAGCAGCGACGAACGCGCGGTCATGACGCAACTGAAGTTGCCGGTGTTGTGCCTCACCGCGCGTGACGATCGCTTGGTCAGCCGCAATGCGGAAAGCGATCTGGCCGCCATCGGCTACTCGGGCAGCATGACGGCGCATCGCATTGACGCTCCTCACATGCTGCTGCAGACACGTCCTGTCGAATGCGCGCAGGCCGTTGCTGCTTTCACCCGGTATCTGCCGCCGGCTCCCTGAACCCTGACCAAACCGCACACATTCACTTACGAATGAGCGACGCTTCGTGTCGCCTTTACCTGCTTCGCGGTGTCGGCACACAACTTGTTCCTGAAAGCCATCCTGACGTGGCATGTCGCCCGTCGGTAACCGGGGTTTTCGATGAACTCGCTGCAACGTGCCGCCACTCTCGCCGCGCTATCTCTTGCCGCACTGCTGAGCAGTGGCTGCACGACCACCGCAATCGCCCTCTACGCCTACGACAAGCTCACCGAAGGCGACCCCAAGCCCTGTTCGAAAGTCAGCTCGGTCGAGCGGGCGCTGTCCACCCGCTGCGGCACCTACCAGCCTGGCAGCCTGCTGACGAAAGACGTCACGGCCCCTGGCCTGGAGCAGTGTCCTCTGACGATGGCCGCGCGCGATCCGCGTTTCTGGCCGGTGTTGCCGGAACTGGTGGCCAAGGGTGCTCAACCGGAGGTCTGCACGGTGCCGCCGCTGGTGGCGCTGGCGCGTGCCCATGCGGCAGACGGCAACTGCCCCGACTTCAGTCGCGCCACGGCGGAACAGATCGGCGCACTGCGTTGGCTGGCGGAGGCAGATTCGCGCTCGATCGACCATGACGTGACCCGCATGCTGAGCTGCCCGAGTGCCCGCGCGGCAAAGCTCGACAGCGTGCTCGACGCATGGCTCGCCCAGGGCTTGCTCCCCGCCAAGGGCCTGTGGTTCAGCCCGCTGGCGGCGGTGCATCCGGACTACCTGGAGTCCGACTTCGTGCACCACGCCGAGGCGGCAGGCCATAGCGCACGGGGCGGCTCGGCTGCCGGAGGTTATGAAGAAGCCCTGCGCCTGGGCAATCTGAAAGCGCTCGACTGGTGGCTGGAGCGCGTGCCCGAACTGGTCAACCAGGTGCCGTCGCCCGGCGCCGGCCGCACGGCCTGGGTGCCACTGGCGCGCGTGGCCAACCCGCAGTTCATGGCCGGCGCACAAGCCCAAGCCCGCGTGACCGACTACCTGCTCGCCCATGGCGCCGACCCGTCGCGCAGGCTTCCGCACGACCCAACGCAGTCGGCGCTGAGCTACGCACAATCGATCAAGAGCCCGGTGGCGCCCCGCCTGGAACAGGCGGCCACCGCACTGGCCGGCACCCCTGGCCGGGCAGCTCGCACGGCTGCGGCCACGGTCTTGGCGCCGGTCGCCGTGGTTGAAGCGGGCACCGTTCGCTGAACGCATCACACCGATTCGCGCTGCGACGGAAGCGCCGCAGCGCACAACCGCGCCGCCTTCCTCCCACATCAGCCTTAGCACCTGAACTGGATCGCCTTCGCGATCCAGTTCAGGTGCACGCGTGCCAGCAGCTTCGCGAACGATCTTGCTAACGCGAACGATTCGCAATTACACTCCGGGTTTCCCTGACTCCCTGGCCGCCGCTGCGGTCTGGCGCCATGTCGTCCGAGGCCCTTTCCCTACCGCCCCTGCCGTCCCATGACACCGACGGCCTGCCGCCCGTTGCGCGGCGAGCCCTGCTGGTTGGCGTGCTGGGCGCCCACGTGGCCGGCGGCTGGGCCTTGATGCAGGTGGAAGCGGTGCGCACCGCCGTGGCCGAGGTCGCGCCGATCATGGTCGAGATGCTCGCGCCGCCGGCTCCTCCGAAGCCGTTGCCGCCCCCGCCACCACCGCCGCCCAAGATCCAGAAGACGCCGCCACCGCCCAAGCCGCTCATCACCAGCGAGCCGGCAACGCCGGCACCGGCGCCGTTCGTGGCACCGCCTCCACCGGTGGAGCCAGCACCGCCCGCCGTGGCCGCCGTCGAGACGCCGCCGGCACCGCCCGCCCCCCCCGCCCCGCCGCCGCAAATCAAGACCGTGCCAGCCACCGCGGTGCGCTACACGCGCCAATGCCAGCTCGAATACCCCGCAGCGTCCAAGCGGCTCGGCGAATCGGGCCAGGTGGTGCTTCGCATCCTGGTCGACGGCAAAGGCATGCCGCGCGAGGTGACGGTGCAGAAGTCGTCGGGCCATCCCCGGCTCGATGCCGCCGCGTTGCGCTGCGCACCGAATTCCCGCTTCCAACCCTATTCCGAAAACGGCATCGCGCAGGCGGTGTACGTGCCGGCACCGTTCACGTTCGATCTGGAGGAATGACTCAATGGAACCCACACAAGCCTTGGGCCTCGGCCACTTTCTCGGCCAGGCCGACGCGGTGGGCAAGACGCTGCTCGGCATCCTCGTCGTGATGTCGGCGCTGTCCTGGTATCTCATCGTGATGAAGGGCCTCACGCAGTTCGTGCGCAAGCGCCGTAGCGAGAGATTCCTGTCGTTCTTCTGGAACGCCACGTCGCTCGAAGCGGTGCAGAACGAGATCGCCACGCATGGCGTGAACGATCCGTTCTCGCACCTCACCGCGCATGCGATGCACGCGAAGGCGCACCACGCCAAGTACGGCGCAGCCAAGCTTGAAGAGGCGGGCACCGCCAACGACTTCCTCACGCGCACCATCAAGAAGGTGCTCGACGAGGAGAACATGAAGCTCGAGAACGGCCTCACCATCCTGGCCACTGTGGGCGCCACAGCGCCTTTCGTCGGGCTCTTCGGCACCGTGTGGGGCGTGTACCACGCGCTGGTGGCCATCGGCATGAGCGGCGCAGGCACGCTCGACAAGGTGGCGGGCCCCGTGGGTGAAGCACTCATCATGACCGGCATCGGCCTGGCCGTCGCGATCCCGGCGGTGATGGGATACAACTGGCTCACGCGCGCCAACCGCGTGCTCACCGCCAAGCTCGACGCCTTCGCCTACGAGCTCTACACCTTCCTGTCCACCGGCGAGCAGCTCGGCGCCGGCCAGGGCAGCCGCGGCGGCGAGAACGTACGCCCCATCACCAAGACTGGCGCGGCTCAGCGCCCGGCCACGGCCTGACGCGGAGACAGCGCCATGGCCTTCGCCAGCTTCGACAACAAGTCCTCCGGCGCGCCGGTGGCCGAGATCAACATGGTGCCGCTCATCGACGTGATGCTGGTGCTGCTGGTGATCTTCATCGTCACCGCGCCGCTGCTCACGCATGCGGTGAAGCTCGACCTGCCCAAGGCCAGCTCGCAAGCCAACGAGCTCAAGCCCGACAAGATCGAGTTCGCCATCGACGCGGCCGGCACGCTGTTCTGGAACGGCGAAGTGGTAACGCGCGAAGTGGCGGCCCAGCGCTTTGCCGAAGAAGGCAGGAAGCAGCCGCAGCCCGAAGTGCACCTGCGCGCCGACCAGTCGGTCGCCTACAAGTTCGTCGCACAGACGCTGGGGGACGCGTCGAAGGCCGGCCTCTCCAAGGTCGGCTTCATCAGCGAGCCCGAGAAGAACTGACACGCACTCGTCCCTACCCAGGCTGCGCGCGGCCCAGGCACGACGACGACACAAGCCCATGTGGAAACGTTTGCCATGCCTCGACGATTCAAGCCGCAGCCCAGCCTGGTGGCTGCCGCACTGCTGAGCGGAGCCGCACTGGCTGCCGCACAGGGCACCACGCCCGCCGCTCCTGACGCAGCGGCCTCGGAGCCCGCACAGGAAGCACTGCCTGAAGTGAAGGCTCGCGCTGCGCGCGAGTCCGCCACCGGCCCCGTCGCGGGCTACCGCACGACGCGCAGCGTCACCGCGACCAAGACCGACACGCCGCTCAACGAGGTGCCGCAGTCGATCTCGGTCATCACGGCCGATCAGGTCGTCGACCAGGCATCGCAGACCTTGCAGGACGTGCTGCGCTACACGGCCGGCGTGCGCTCCGAGATGTATGGCGTGGACAACCGCGGCGACTGGTTCACGCTGCGCGGCGGCAGCGAAGGCTCGACGCTGCTCGACGGGCTGCGCCTGCCGCTCACCGGCTGGTGGGGCGTGGTGCGCAGCGAGCCCTACGCCTTCGAGCGCATCGAGGTGCTGCGCGGCCCCGCCTCGGTGGTGGCCGGCCAGAACGGCCCCGGCGGCGTCGTGAACCTCGTGTCGAAACGACCGCTCGCCACGCCGCAGCGCGAAGTGGCGGTGCAGTTCGGCAGCTACGACCACAAGCAGGTGAGCGCCGACCTCACGGGGCCGGTCAATGAAGACGGCTCGCTGCTGTATCGCGTGGTGGCGCTTGCCAAGGACAGCGGCACACAGGTGAACCACGCGTTCGACGAGCGCCATTTCTTCGCGCCTTCGCTCACGTGGAAGCCGAATACCGACCTCACGCTGACCGCCTTCGCCGAATACCAGCGCGACGAGAGCGGCAACGTCAACGCGTTCTATCCGATCGAAGGTACGCTGCGCCCCGCGCCCAACGGCCCGCTGCCCTACGACACCTTCATCGGTGAGCCTGACTGGGACACCTACGGCGGCGAGCGAAAGCGCGCCGGCTACCACCTCGAATACAAGCTCGGCACCGACTGGACCGTGCGTCACAACCTGCGCCACGACCGCATCGACGGGAAGCTGCGCACGATGTACGCCGCCTGGTGGCTGGGCTTTGCTGATGCGACCGGCGCTGCGGATCCGAACGGCACCTATCTCAACCGCATCTGGTACGCCAACGACGACGAGGCGCGCATCACCAATGGCGACCTGCTGTTCGAGGGCAAGCTGCGCTTCGGCAACGTCCAGCACACGCTGCTGGCTGGCATGGATGCGCTGTCGCTCGAATCGGATCACTGGGAATGGCCCGAAGCGGCGGCCACGCCGCTGGACGTCTACCGCCCGGTATACGGCAGCTTCTCGCTGCCGGCCCTGAACCGTGCCGATGCCGAGCTGACAAACACCAAGGCGCGTCGCTGGGGTGTGCTGCTGCAAGACCAGGTCAAAGTCGGCGACCGCTGGGTCGTGGTGGGCGCGCTGCGCCACGACAAGGCGCGTGTCGAGTCGACCGGCTCGTCCCTGCAGAAGGATTCGGCCACCACCAAGAACTTGGGCGTGGTTTTCCTGGCGGACGGCGGCTGGGCCCCCTATGCCGGGTATTCGGAATCGTTCGAGCCGGTGATCGAGCCGGGCGCTCGCCCCAAGCGCGGCAAGCAGCTGGAGGCTGGGGTCAAGTGGCAACCGGCGAGCCCCCGCGTGACGGCCAGCGGCGCTGTCTACCGCCTCGAAGAGACCAACCGCACGGCCGCCGGAGCCACACCACAGGCACAACGCGTGCAGCTCGGCAAGGTCGAGGTGCAAGGTCTTGAACTCGAAGGCACGGCCAACCTGCGCAACTGGGACCTGCTCGCAAGCTACACGCACACCCAGGCAGAAGAACTCACTTCTGGCCCCACTGAAGACCAGCAGCTCTACGGCATCCCCGAGCACGCGGCCAACGTGTGGGCGATCTTCAAGTTCGGCGAGCTGGGCGTGCCCGGTCTGCGCGCAGGGCTTGGCGTGCGCCACACCAGCAAGATCGGCACGGGCACGACGGCATTGGAAGCCACCGTGCCCGCCGTCACGCTGCTCGATGCGCTCATCGCCTATGACCGCGGCGACTGGCGCTTCGCACTCAACGCCAACAACCTCACCGACAAGACCTACCTCGCAGGCTGCCTCTCGCGCGGCGACTGCTGGTTCGGCGCGAAGCGCAAGGTCGTCGGCACCGTGGCCTACCGCTTCTGATGCGTTCCCTGCTCGTTCTGCTGCACCGCTGGTTCGGCCTGGCCGCGGCCGTGTTCCTCTTCATCGCCGGCGCCACCGGCGCGGTCATCTCATGGGACCACGAGCTCGACGAGTGGCTGAACCCGCAACTCTTCCACGCCAACACCCAAGGCACGCCGCGCTCGCCGCTGGATCTGGCCGCCGGCGTGGAAGCGGCCGACCCGCGCGTGCGCGTGAGCTACCTGCCGCTGGCCGTCGAGCCCGGGCATGCACTCACCATGTCGGTGGTGCCACGCCGCGACCCGGCCACCGGCAAGCTCTTCGAGCCGGGCTACAACCAGGTTGCGGTGGACCCGGTGACCGGCGCCGTGCAAGGCCAGCGCATGTGGGGCGAGATCTCGCTGACGCGTGAGAACCTGCTGCCCTTTCTCTACAAGCTGCACTACAGCATGCACCTGCCCGAAGGCGGCGGCATCGAGTGGGGCATCTGGCTGATGGGCATCATCGCCATCGGCTGGGTGTTCGACTGCGCGATCGCACCGGTGCTGTCGTTCCCCAGCCGCCGCGCCTGGCGCAAGTCGTTTGCCTTCCGCTGGCGCAAGGGCGGCTATGCCCTCAACTTCGACCTGCATCGCTCGGGCGGCGTGTGGCTGTGGCTCTTCGTGCTGCTGCTGGCCGTGACTTCGGTGTCGATGAACCTCAATGCCCAGGTCGCGCGACCAGTGGTGGAACTGTTCTCACCGCTGTCTGAGTCTCCATTTGCGAGCCGCACACCCGCACCTTTCCACGAACCCATCGAGCCGGAAGTAGCGGTGCATCAGGTGCTGGCACAGGCACGCGCTGACGCGCACCGGCGCGGCTGGCAAACGCCAGCCGGCGGCGTGTTCTATTCGCAGCAATTCGGTGTGTGGGGCGTGGGCTTCTTCGAGCCCGGCAACGGCCACGGCGACGGCGGCCTGGGCAACCCGTGGCTCTACTACGACGCCAAGACCGGCGCACCGGCGGGCGACCTGGTGCCAGGCGAAGGTTCGGCCGGCGACATCTTCATGCAGGCGCAGTTTCCGCTGCACTCCGGCCGCATCATCGGGCTGCCGGGGCGCATCTTCATGTCGTTCATGGGCGTGGCCATCGCCACCTTGAGCGTGACCGGCGTGGTGATCTGGCTGCGCAAGCGGCGGGGGCGGTTGGCGGCGCAGCCGAGCGCGGCCATTTCCACTGCGACCGCCCGCCCGCAACCCGACCCGAAGCCCGGCTACTGAGGACCGCGCGTCGCGAACTACGATGCGGGCATGAAAGCTTCCCAGGGCCGCCACATCGTATGCAGCTGGCTGCTGCTGAGCGTGGCCACAGCCGCCCCGGCGCAGACAGCCTGGCTGTTCGGCGAGCAGCACGACCAGCCAGACCACCAGCGCCAGACCGCGGCGGCGGTGCAGGCGCTGGCCGCTGAAGGCCGGCTGCATGCAGTGGTACTGGAAATGGCCATCCGCGGCCAGCACACGCGCGGCCTCTCGCCGGACGCGACCGAGGCACAAGTGCGCGAGCGCCTGCGCTGGAGCGAGTCCTGGCCATGGGCACGCTACCGAGAGGTGGTGATGAACGCCGTGCGGGCCGAGGTGCCCGTGCTCGGAGGCAACCTGCCCCGCGAGCAATTGCGTTCCGTCATGAGCGAGCCGCAGTGGGACAAGCAGGTGCCGGAGGCGGTCCACCGGCACCTGCTGGCCGCCGTGCGCGACGGGCACTGCGGCCTGCTGCCCGAATCACAACTCGCTCCGATGGTGAGGATGCAGATCGCGCGCGACCGCGGCCTCGCCGAAACACTGGGTGAGGCGGCCCGTGACGCCCAGCCCAACGACGTGCTCGTCATGCTCTCCGGCGCCGTCCACGCATCGCGCGACACCGGCGTGCCGCTGCACCTGCAGACGGCAGCCCCCAGGCTCACCGCGCGCAGCATCGGCTTCGGAGCCGCTGAACGCGCCCCCGGGTTCGACGAATGGCGCAATGCCCGCCCCGAGCCCACGGCCGACCACTGCGCGGACCTTGCGCAACGCGGCATGCCTTCACACAACGTTCCTGCAGCCCCTCAGCCTTCGTTGCGCTGACGCACGCCAGTGCAGTTGAGCGGCCCTCTGCGCTAGCGCGCTAGAGGAGCGCCCGCGCTGCCACTTGCCTATACACGTTGCGCGCCAGAGCAAAAGGGGCGTCATCCCCAGTGACTGGCATCAAGCGTGCTAGCAAGATGGGCCCTGCGCTTGGGGAGCAGCTGCATCTACCTGCTCTCCCTCGCTCTCAGCGGCGGCAAGGTAACCCTTTGTCACCATTCATGTTTTTGGGCCAGCTCGATCCTGGCGTCACAAAATCGAAGAGGTATCCATGTTTCGTCTAAAACATGTCAGCTGGGCCGCTCTGGCCGTGTGCGCTGGTGGTATTGCCCCCTTGGCTGTTGCCCAGCAGCAACAACTGGAGCGGGTTGAAATCACTGGCTCGTCGATCCGGCGGGTAGATGCTGAAGCTGCCCTGCCGGTGCAGGTCGTTACCAAAGAGGAGATTGCCCGTACCGGTGCCACCAGCACCGAGCAGTTGCTGCAGACCATCTCGGCCATGTCGAGTCAGGGCGGCATCAACAACGCCACCGGGGCCGGTAACTCCACGTATGGCCAGTCTTCGATTTCACTGCGCGGCCTGGGCGAAGACCGCACACTGGTTTTGGTCAACGGCCGCCGCTTGGCCGCTTTCGCGGGTGGCAACGGTGGGTCGATCAACATCAACGCGATTCCGTTGGCAGCCATCGAAAAGGTTGAAATCCTCAAGGACGGCGCGTCGGCCGTCTATGGTTCAGATGCAATCGCTGGCGTTGTTAACTTCATCCTCACCAAGGATTTCAAAGGTGTCGACTTGTCGGCCACTGTGGGTAAGCCTACCCGCTCAGGTGGCGGTGAAAGCGCCCGGGCGAGCATCGTCGCCGGCTTTGGTGACCGCGCTACCAACCGATTCAACGTAACGCTGTCAGCATCCTTCGAAAAGGAAAGGCCGTTGTTTGCCAAGGATCGCAACTTCGCGAAGACCGGTAACGTCCCACCGTATCTCGCGGCTGCAGCAACCGGCCAAGGCAACATCGAAGGAGCCTATTACCCGGTAGCCGAAACGCCCACCGGTGGCACCCCAGGCCGACAACCGGGATTTGGAAATAGTCCCGGCACGGGCTTTGGCAATCCACTGGCACTACAGAACCAGTGCGAATCGATCAATATGTTCCGCGATGCATCCCAGACGGTGGATGTCCGTACGGATCCTCCGACGAACCGGTTCGGACCATTCTGCTCGTACGACAGCAATAAGGACGTGGGGCTGATCCCGAAGCGGGACCTTGCAACCTTCAGCGGCAATCTGACTTTCGACGTCACGGATAACCTACAGCTGTTCGGCGATGTGCTGTACTCGCACAGCACGGTAATCCAAGAGTTCCAGCCGAGTCCGTTGCGCCGCAGTTTCATGGTTACCGATGCGCAGTTTGCCGCACAAGGCGTGGAGCCGGTGCTGCTCATTCGTCCGACCAATCCGAACTATCAAATCGCTGCAGACTATCTCGCGGCAATGGAAGCCGCTCATCCAGGCTTGGGATATGGTGACCTGATTGGCCAGCCGCTTGCGGTCACCGCACGCGTGTTCGATTTTGGCAACCGCACATCGAAAGACGTGAGCAAGCAGAGCCGCCTAGTCGGAGGCGCGAAGGGCACTTTCGCGAACCAAGATTGGGAGGTCGCTCTCGCTCAAAACGAGAACAAGGTTTCCGGTACTGTGCCAAACGGCTACTTCTCTCAGGTAGCGTTTGCACGTGCTGTAAACGACCCGAACAGCGACTACAACCCCTGGTCACTGACTCAATCGGCCGCGTTCAACGCAGCCGCAGCGGCTGCTAAGTACACCGGTGCAACGCTTAATGCGAAGTCCCAGAGCACTACGGCTGACGGCAAACTGTCGGGTGAGGTTGTGAGTTTGCCTGCCGGGCCGCTGCTCTATGCAGCGGGCCTTCAGTTTCGAGACGAAAAACTGAAACTCTCGCCCAGCGAAGCGTTGCTAAGCGGTGATATTGCAGGTTTGGGTGGCGCGACGCTTCCTGTGGATGTGAGCCGCAAGATCACGTCGTTGTTCGGTGAGTTGAACGCTCCGATCATCAAAGGCTTGGAGGTCGGTGCAGCGGTTCGCAACGATGACTACAACGATGTCGGGAACTCCACCACCCAATCGGCACGCCTGCGATATCAGCCCATTCGTGAAGTCATGTTCCGCACCGCGTACGGCACGGGGTTCCGCGCCCCGACGCTGCGTGACTTGCACGATCCGGTGACCCTGGGAACCTCCGAGCAGTTCAACGATCCCGCAACTGGACAAACCGATCTGCAGGTCAACTCTTTCACTGGTGGCAACAAGTCATTGAAGCCTGAGAAGTCGAAGCAGTTTGGCTTCGGCATCGTCCTGCAGCCAACCAGCAATTTCAACGTTTCACTCGACTACTTTGATATCAAGGTCAAGGACATCATTGCGACACCCTCTGCACAGGAAGTGGTGTCGCGCTTCCGCGCAGGCGATCCGGCATTTGCAGGGTTGGTCACCCTTGATGCCAATGGTGACATTGACACGATCACCCAGACCTTGCAGAACTTGGGCCAAGCGAAGCTCAAAGGCGTTGATATCGAAAGTTCGCTGAAGCTGAACGCTGGCCCAGGCAATGTGCTGCTATACCTTTCGGGCACATACATGACCAAGTTTGACCAGACCAGCCCGGGCGGTGCGGTGTCTCACAAGGTCGGCACGATCGTTGATGACAATGGCGACCCTGTGCTGAGCAGCAATGCTGTCCAGGATGGGGTGGTGCTCCGTTGGAAACACTACCTGAGTGCCACTTATTCGCAAGGTCCGTGGGCTTTCACCCTGGCGCAGAACTTCTACAAGGGCTATCGCGACGGCAATGATCTGAACGGTGATGAGCACCGCGTGCCCGACCAGACCATTTGGGACGCCAATGTGATGTATACATGGAACAAGAGTCTGCGTCTGGCGCTCGGCGTGAAGAACCTGTTCGACAAGGATCCGCCGATCTACATCCCGACCAGCAACCAGTTCCAGGCGGGTTACGACATTTCTCTGTACGACCCGCGTGCTCGCTTCGTGTACCTGACTGCGTCCTACAAGTTCTGACGCCTGACAGTCCGAAAGAGTCTTCATCGAATGCCCATCGGCCATCAGCCGGCGGGCATTTTTCTTCTTTGCTGGCTCGACTCACGTTGGCTGAAAGGTCTCCCTCTTCAAATCCCGAAACGCCGCAAACAACCAAGACCGCATACCCACCACCAACGTATACGGCGTGCGCTGCGAAGCCGGCAGTTTCTGGTCCGCCAGATGCTGCTGCGCAAAGTCCTGCCCTATGCGCTGCAGGCGCTCCCCGAAACCTGCCGCGAGACTCTTGCCGATGGAGCCGTGCACCAGCAGCAGCAGCTCGCCATCTCCGTCAAAGCCACCGGAGTAATAGTCCGGCACCACCTCGGCGCGGAAGTACTGCATCACCGGGCCGTTGGGGCGCCAGCGGAAGCCCTTGGCCACCTTGAGGCGGTAGCGGTTCATCGGGCGCAGTTCAATGATGCCCAGCTTGTCGAGCTGCACGAGGTACTTCACGCATTCGGCTTCGGTGAAGTCGTAGGTGGCGATCATCTGCTCGAAGGTCCATTGGCTCACGCAGCAGATGGCCAGCAGCAACAGCTTGCGGTCGGCCACGACGGCCTTTTCCTGTTCCAGCGTGAGCTCGCGGCTTGGCGGCCGGCTCGCGGCCACCTGGCGGGCCAGTTCGGCGAAGTCCGTCTTCAGCACGCGGCAGATCTCGTCCACCCGCGTGAGCGGCATGTCGCCCTTGGCAAACATGCGCTTGATGCTCGACTCGGCCATGCCCAGCTCGCGCGCGAGGTCGGCATAGGTCAAGCCCGCGGCCTTGAGTTCGGCCTTCAGTGTGGTGACGAGGTCGAGGGTGGTGCTCATTGGGGCGATCGTATCGTTTGGCGATACCAGCCGTCCACCGCAAAGCCACAGCGTCGCTTCTCGTTGACCCTTCCCGGGCTGGTAACGAACATGCGCGCCATGTTCAACCACCCGCGAGGGTTTCATGCAAAGCACCTCCCCCATCATCGTTCGTCGCGACACCAAGGCCTGGAAGGCTCAGGTGTGGGTGTCGTTCGGTCTCGCCGTCGCGCTGTGCGGCATCGGCCTGGCCTGGCTGCCGGGTGAAGACCTCGACCGCGCGTTCATGGTGATGGGCTACGTGTTCTGCCTCTCGACCGCCTTCGCGCTGGCCAAGTTCGTACGCGACAACGAAGCGCGCAGCACCGACACGCCGATGTGGAAGCTCGTGGTGTGGGGCGGCTTCGCGTTCGCGATGGCGCTCACTGGTTGGGGTCTGTGGCGCATGACCATCAACCCGACCTACAAGGCCTTCCTGCTGGTGAGCTGGTTGTTCCTCATCTCCACCGCCTTCACGCTGGCCAAGACGCTGCGCGACGCCTACGAGGCCGACCTCACCGAAGCCCGGGCGCAACGCCATGCCGCGATGCGCGACACGCAGTAATGGCCCGTCACCCGCAAAGGAGCTTCACATGAAGACGCACAAGCTGTTGCCGCTGCATGCACTCACGTTGTCCCTCGCGCTCGCGGTGGGCGCCGCACCGGCCGCGCAAGCGCAGTCCACCTTGTCTGACGCGAGCGCGCTCTCGATGCTGCCGGTGGCGGTGTCGGTGGCCGCGCCGGTGATGATCTTCTCGGCCGGCGCGGTGCTCACCGTCGTGGCCGTCGAGGCCTCGGCCACCGGCACCGTGTGGGTGCTGGAGCGCGCCTCCGACGGCGCAAGGGCCTCGGTGCGATGGGCCGGCAACGCTGCAGGTGCGGCCTCGCTGGTCGTGGGCACAGCCGTGGTGGTGACGGCAGTGAGTGCCGGTTGGGTGCTTTCAGCCGCTGGGCAGGCACTGGCCTTCATTCCCAATGAACTCGGCGCTGCGTTGCTGCACAACGAGCGCATCACGCGATGAAGGCCGCCACGCACGAGTGGCGGGCCGTCGCCTGCGCTGCGGCGCTGCTGTGCGCCGAAACCGCGGCACACGCCGGCCGCCCCTGCGAAACCAGGCCGCTGGACGTGCGCAGCGTCGAGCGCGCCATGGAGCTGGCGGCCACGACCGCCAAGCGGCTCGACGCCACCGGCGCCCAGGTAGTGGTGATCGCCCGCGCCGGGCAGGACCTCGGTCGCTACGGCCTGCACTACTCGCACCTCGGCTTTGCCTACCGCGAGTCCGCCGGTGGCGGCCCGTGGCGCGTGGTGCACAAGCTCAACCACTGCGGCACGGCCGAAGCGGCCGTTTACCGCCAGGGACTGGGCGAGTTCTTCCTCGACCGGCTCTTCCGCTACGAAGCCGGTGTGGTGGTGCTCGCACCCGAGGTGCAGGCGCAACTGCTGCCGCTGCTGCGCGACAACCACCGCGTCGCGGCCTGGCACACGCCGCACTACAACATGGTGGCCTACCCGTGGGCGTTGCGTTACCAGCAGTCCAACCAGTGGGCCATCGAGACGCTGGCCGGCGCGATGGAACCGCGTGCCACCAGCCGTGCGCAAGCGCAGGCCTGGCTGCAGTTGCTCGACTACCAGCCGACCACGCTGCGCCTGGGGGCCTTCACACGGCTGGGCGCACGGGTCACCGCGGCCAACATCGCCTTCGACGACCACCCCGACAGCAAGCGCTTTGCCGATCGCATCGAGACGGTCACGGTGGACTCAGTGTTCAGCTGGCTGCAGCGCAGCGGCCTGGGCAGCGGCGAGTTCGTGGTGCGGTGAGGAGAAGCGCATGAAAAGACGCCACCTGCTGTGCTGCTCGCTCGCCATGGGTGCCGGCCTGTTCAGCGCGCTGCAGCCGGCCCAGGCCACGCGGCTGCGCAACCCCTGCCGCGGCCCATTGCCAAGTGGCCTCGCGCAACACCCGCTGGTGCAGGAGTCCTTCGAGGGCATAGACACCAACGCCCTGTGGGACGTGCATGCCCATCTGCTGGGCAATGGCGACTCAGGCTCGGGCTGCACCATCCACGCCGCCATGCACGAGTGGTGGCACCCGACGGAGGTGCTGCGGCGCAAGGCCATCCTCAACGCGGCCTGCGTGCCGGAACATGCCCCTTCGATCGACGTCGCCTACGTGGCACGGCTGCAGCAACTGGCCAACGACTTTCCGCCCGGCGCACGCTGGCTGTTGTTCGCTTTCGCACAGGCCTGTGGTGACAAGGGCGAGGTGCAGCCCGGCTGGACCACGTTCCACGTGCCCAACCGCTATGCGGCGCAGGTCGCGGCGGCGCAACCACAGCGCTTCGGCTGGGTGGCCTCGGTCCACCCCTACCGTGACGACGCGCTCGCGCAACTCGACGCGGCCGTGCAGCAAGGCGCCCTGGCCGTCAAATGGCTGCCGAGCGCGATGAACATCGACCTCGCGGACCGGCGCTGCCGCCCCTTCTACGAGCGCCTGCGCCGCGCGGGCCTGCCGCTCATCGTGCATTGCGGCGAAGAAAAGGCGGTGCCGGGGGCCGATCGCGCCTTGCTCGGCAACCCGCTGCTGGTGCGCCATGCACTCGAAGCCAGTGTGCGCGTCATCGTTGCGCATGCCGCGTCGCTGGGCCATGCGGCCGACATCGACCGCCGTTCAGCGCCGCGCCGCAGTGCCTTCGAGCTTTGGGCGCGGCTGATGGACGAGCCGGCCTGGCGCGAGCTGCTGTTCGCCGACATCTCGGCCGTCTTCCAGGTCAACCGCGGCGTCGAGGTATGGCGCACGCTGCTGCAGCGCGACGACTGGCACCCTCGCCTGCTGCACGGCTCCGACTACCCGCTGCCCGGCGTGATGCCGCTGTACAGCCCGGCGCGGCTGGCCGCAGCAGGCCTGCTCGACGAACGCGACGTCGTACCGCTGCAGTCGATCCGTGAGCACAACCCGCTGCTGTTCGACTTCGTGCTGAAGCGCCGGCTGGGCCTGGGCCGAGCAAAGCTGCACAACGTGGTGTTCGACACGCGCCGGCTATGGCGCAACGGCGCGGACGACGGCTACATTGCAAGCAGCGCCTGAACAACAAGCACGCACTGCGACCGAGGAGGAGCCCTTGAGCCACGACACCCACCCCAACCAGTTCGCGCTGCTCGGCCAGCGCCGCTTCGCGCCCTTCTTCTGGACGCAGTTCCTCGGCGCGGCCAACGACAACCTGTTCAAGTTCGCATTCACGGTGCTGGTGACCTACCAGCTTCGCGTGCAGTGGCTGGAGCCCGCCATGGCCGGGCTGGTGATCGGGGCGTTGTTCATCCTCCCCTTCCTGCTGTTCTCGGCCACCAGCGGGCAGCTCGCCGACAAGCACGACAAGGCCGTGCTGATCCGCTTCGTGAAGTGGCTGGAGATCGCGATCATGGGGTTGGCGGCCTGGGGCTTCTTCACCACCAACGTGGTTGCGCTGCTGGGCTGCGTGTTCCTGCTCGGGCTGCATTCCACGCTGTTCGGGCCGGTCAAGTTCGCCTACCTGCCGCAGCACCTGTCGGAGCGCGAGCTCACCGGCGGCAACGGCATGGTCGAGATGGGCACCTTCGTCGCCATCCTGCTGGGCAACGTGGTAGGCGGACTGTTGATCGCGGTGCCGCAAACGGGTGCGCAGTACGTGGCCATCACCTGCCTCGTGCTGGCGGCGCTGGGCCGCGCCACGTCGCAGTTCGTGCCGGTCTCCCCGGCCACGGACGCAGGCCTGCGCATCAACTGGAACCCCTTCACCGAAACCTGGAGCAACCTCAAGCTCGCGCACGGCAACCTCGTCGTGTTCCGCTCGCTGCTGGGCATCTCGTGGATGTGGTTCTTCGGTGCGGTGTTCCTGTCGCAATTCCCGTCGTTCGCTAAGGAGGTGCTGCACGGCAACGAGCAGGTGGCTTCGCTGCTGCTGGTGGTGTTTTCGGTGGGCATCGGCATCGGCTCGCTGCTGTGCGAAACGCTGTCGCGCCGGCACGTGGAGATCGGCCTCGTGCCGCTGGGTGCCATCGGCATGAGCGTGTTCGCCATCGACCTGTACTTCGCCTCGCGCGGCCTGCCGCCGGCCGCCACGCTGAGCGTGCGCGAGTTCGTGGCCCAGCCCGCGCACTGGCGCGTGATGGCCGACCTCGCACTGCTGTCGCTTTTCGCCGGGCTGTACAGCGTGCCGATGTATGCGCTGATCCAGCTGCGCGCGCAGGCCAGCCACCGTGCACGCATCATCGCGGCCAACAACATCCTCAACGCGCTGTTCATGATCGCCAGCTCGGTGATCGCCGGGCTGCTGCTGAAGGCGGGCTTCTCGATCCCGCAGGTGTTCCTCGCGGTGGGCATCGCCAACGCGGTGGTGGCGTTCTACATCTTCATGCTGGTGCCCGAATACCTGCTGCGCTTCGTGGCCTTCATCGCCTCGCGCTGCGTCTACCGCTTCAAGGTGCGCGGTGACGAGCACATCCCCATCGAAGGCCCGGCCATCCTGGTGTGCAACCACGTGAGCTTCGTCGACGCGGTGCTGCTCATGGCCGCGAGCCCGCGGCCGATCCGCTTCATCATGGACCACAGGATCTTCCGCATCCCGGTGCTGGGCGCGATGTTCCGGCTGGCCAAGGCCATTCCGATCGCGCCGCAGAAGGACGATGCGCAGACCTACGAGCGTGCCTTTGCCGAAGCCCGCCGCGTGCTCGACGAGGGTGAGCTGCTGTGCATCTTTCCCGAAGGCGGCATCACGCGCGACGGCCGGCTGCAGCCCTTCAAGGGCGGCGTCATGAAGATCCTCGAAACACACCCCGTGCCGGTGGTGCCCATCGCGCTGCAGAACCTGTGGGGCTCGTTCTTCTCGCGCGTCGAAGAAGGCCAGGCGATGGTGCGGCCGTTCCGCCGCGGCTTCTTCAGCCGCGTGGGCCTGGTGGCCGGTGCGCCGGTACCGGCGCGCGAAGTAACGCCCGAGGGGCTGCAGCAGCGTGTGGGCGTGCTGCTCGGCGACGGCAGCACGGCCTCGGCCCAAAGCCCGCAGGGCGCCGGCGCCTAAAATCCGCGGTTTCCTCCAGCCTTCAGCGAGCATTGCCGTGGCCGCCACCATCCTGCAGAAACTCCCCGCCGGCGAACGTGTCGGCATCGCCTTTTCGGGCGGCCTGGACACCAGCGCCGCGGTCCACTGGATGCGCGCCAAGGGCGCCATTCCCTGTGCCTACACCGCCAACCTGGGCCAGCCGGACGAAAGCGACTACGACGACATTCCGCGCCGCGCCAAGGCCTATGGCGCCGAGATCGCCCGCCTGATCGACTGCCGCGCGCAGCTCGTCGCTGAAGGCATCGCCGCCATCCAGTGCGGCGCCTTCCACATCCGCAGCGGCGGCAACACCTACTTCAACACCACGCCGCTGGGCCGCGCCGTCACCGGCACCGCGCTGGTGGTGGCCATGAAGGAAGACGGCGTCAACATCTGGGGCGACGGTTCCACCTTCAAGGGCAACGACATCGAGCGCTTCTACCGCTACGGCCTGCTGGCCAACCCGGCGCTGAAGATCTACAAGCCCTGGCTCGACCAGACCTTCATCGACGAACTCGGCGGCCGCAAGGAGATGAGCGAATACCTCATCGCCAACGGCTTCGACTACAAGATGAGCGTCGAGAAGGCCTACTCCACCGACTCCAACATGCTGGGCGCCACGCACGAGGCGAAGGACCTGGAGTTCCTGAACAAGGGCATGCACATCGTCAACCCGATCATGGGCGTGGCCTTCTGGAAGGAAGAGGTCGCCATCAAGCCCGAGACGGTGACGGTGCGCTTCGAAGACGGCGTGCCGGTGGCCCTGAACGGCCGCAGCTTCGCCAACCCGGTGGAGCTGTTCGCCGAGGCCAACGCCATCGGCGGGCGCCACGGCCTGGGCATGAGCGACCAGATCGAGAACCGCATCATCGAAGCCAAGAGCCGCGGCATCTACGAGGCCCCCGGCATGGCACTGCTGCACATCGCCTACGAGCGCCTGGTCACCGGCATCCACAACGAAGACACGATCGAGCAGTACCGCATGAACGGCATGAAGCTCGGCCGGCTGCTCTACCAGGGCCGCTGGTTCGACCCGCAGTGCCTGATGCTGCGCGAGACCGCGCAGCGCTGGGTGGCGCGAGCCGTCACCGGCGAGGTGACGCTGGAGCTGCGCCGCGGCAACGACTACTCGATCCTCGACACCGCCAGCCCCAACCTCACCTACGCGCCCGAGCGGCTGTCTATGGAAAAGGTGGAAGACGCGCCCTTCTCGCCGGCCGACCGCATCGGCCAGCTCACGATGCGCAACCTCGACATCGCCGACACGCGCGAGAAGCTGGGCGTCTACACGCGCACCGGGCTGCTGGGTGCGCAGTCGGACGGCAGCATCCCGCTGCTGACGTCGGGCGAGAAGTAAGGGCTTCACCACAACAAAAAGGGGACTCCTCGGAGTCCCCTTTTTGTTGGCGTCGGCGGCTCACACACCGCGGGCACGATCCTGCGCGAACTGCCTCACGAACGCGACAAACCGCCCTTCGTCCAGCGCCTCGCGCACCTCGCGCATCAGGTTCAGGTAGTAATGCAGGTTGTG
This sequence comes from uncultured Rivibacter sp., assembly GCA_946480925.1. The sequence continues at coordinate 71,232 of CAMLLU010000010.1, read as the reverse complement.
GATGCTGGTGAGCATGGGCCCCAGCATCTCGCCGCAGCGGTCGAGGTGGTGCAGGTAGGCGCGGCTGAAGTTGGCACAGGTGTGGCAGCTGCAGCTCTCGTCGATGGGCCGCTCGTCGGTCTTGTAGCGCGCGTTGCGCAGGCGCAGGTCGCCGTAGCGCGTGAAGAGGTGGCCGTTGCGCGCGTTGCGGGTGGGCATCACGCAGTCGAACATGTCGATGCCCTGCACCACGCCTTCGACCAGGTCTTCGGGCGTGCCCACGCCCATGAGGTAGTGCGGCTTGTGGGCCGGCAGCCTGGGGCCGATGTGCGCCAGCACGCGGCGCATATCTTCCTTCGGCTCACCCACGCTCAGGCCACCTATCGCGAGGCCAGGCAGGTCCAACTGCTCCAGGCCCGCCAGCGACTCGTCGCGCAGGTGCTCGAACATGCCGCCCTGCACGATGCCGAAGAGCGCATTCGGGTTCTGCAGCCGCTCGAATTCGGCCTGGCAGCGCTTGGCCCAGCGCAGGCTCAGCTCCATCGACGAGCGGGCTTCGCGCTCGGTCGTGATGTGGCCCTTGGTTTCATACGGCGTGCACTCGTCGAACTGCATCACGATGTCGCTGTTCAGCACGCGCTGGATCTGCATGCTCACCTCGGGCGTGAGAAACAGCTTGTCGCCGTTGACGGGCGAGGCGAAGCGCACACCCTCCTCGCTGATCTTGCGCATCTCGCCCAGGCTCCACACCTGGAAGCCGCCGCTGTCGGTGAGGATGGGCTTGCCCCAGCCCTCGAAGCGGTGCAGCCCGCCGAACTGCTGCAGCACGTCGAGCCCCGGGCGCAGCCACAGGTGGAAGGTGTTGCCGAGGATGATCTGCGCGCCCATCGCCTCGAGCGAGCTGGGCATCACGCCCTTGACGGTGCCGTAGGTGCCCACCGGCATGAAGATGGGCGTCTCGACGACGCCGTGGTTGAGCGTGAGTCGGCCGCGGCGGGCCTGGCCTTCGGTCTTGAGCAGTTCGAACTTCAGCATGGTGGCGCGATTGTCTCAGCCGCGTTTTCCGCGACCTGCAGCGCCTCGAGCAGCGCCTCCGGGCGGAAGGGCTTGTGCAGCACACGCACGCCCGCGCCGTGCAGACGCGCCAGATCGTGCGGCGCGATGTCGCCGGTGACCAGCAGCGCCGGCAGCGTGCCGAAGCGCTTGCGCGCCGCGGCAATGGCCTGCAGGCCGTCGCCGTGCGGCAGGCGATAGTCGGACACCATGAGGTCGGGCGCCGGCTGCTGCGGATGGGCCAGCCACTGTTCGAGTGACGGCACATCGACGTGCGCGGCCACCACCTGCGCGCCCCAGGCCTGCAGCCGCTCGATCATCGCGGCGCGCACGTTGGCATCGTCTTCGACCAGCAGCACGCACCGCCCTTGCAGCGGCGCCGGCATGAACGACACCTCGGGTGTCGCACGGTCAGCCGGCTCGGCGTGCACCACCTCGGCCGGCTGCAACTCGACCCAGAACTTCGAGCCGCGACCGGGCGCCGATTCGAGCCCGATGCGGTGCCCCAGCATCGCGACCGAGCGCTGCACGATCGCGAGGCCCAGGCCCATGCCCTTGGTACCGTCGCGCGCCGGGTTGTCGACCTGCACGAACTCCTGAAAGATGGATTGCTGGTGCTCGGGCGCGATGCCGATGCCGCTGTCGCGCACCTCGATCAGCACACGGCCCCCGCGGCGCCGCGCGGCCACCAGCACGCCGCCGCGCTCGGTGTAGCGCACGGCGTTGGCCACCAGGTTACGCAGGATGCGCTCGAGCATCACCGCATCGCTCCACACCATCAAATCGGTGGTCCGGAAACGCAGGCGCAAACCCTTGAGCGCTGCAGCGGCGTGTTCATGGGCGTCGATGGCGTCGAACACATCCGCCAGCCGCACCGGCCCGGGGTTCGGCTTCACCGCGCCCGCCTCGAAGCGCGACAAGTCCAGCAGCCCCGTGAGCAGGCTTTCCATCGAGCCCACGGCCTCGTCGACGCGGTTCATGAGCTGCCGGGTCTGCGGCGAGTCGCTGCGGTCCTTGGCCAGGCCCACGAGCAGGCCGATGGTGACCAGCGGCTGGCGCAGGTCGTGGCTGGCCGAGGCGAGAAAGCGCGTCTTGGCGGCATTGGCGAGCTCGAGCTCGTGCGTGCGCGCGGCCACGCGGGCTTCCAGCTCGGTGTTGAGCGCTTCCACCTCCGACAGCGCATGCACCATGCGCCGCACCAGTGCCAGCGAGATGATGCCCAGCGTCACCGGCATCACGTAGGGCATCCAGAAGGTGGCGGTCATCGGCAGCCAGTAGGCCGTCTGGAACATGTAGTCGTGCACGCCAGCGCCCACCATCGCCCCCATGCCCAGCGCCGGGCCGACCGCGCCCCACGGCCGTTTGGCCCGCGCGCCAGCCAGGCACAGCCACAGCCCCGGCAGGCACGAGCCGATGAGCACCGGGTAGGCGTAGCCGCGCAGCTCCTGCAGGCGGTCCAGCCCCGTGGCCACCAGGCCCAGCGCCGGCACCACGATGGCCAGGCCGAGCAGCCAGCGCCGGTAGCGCGGCCAGCGCTGGCCGGCGAAAGCCTGCGCGAACACGCCGAACAGCGCGACGATCCACACGTTGATGGCGAAGAAGAACCAGTCGGCCCACAACGCGGTGCCGGTGACCGAGGTGTCGAGGAAATAGCTGTAGTTGCGCACCGAGCCCACGAGCGCGATGACGCCGAAGCTGCCCAGCGCCACCTCGCTCGGGCGCCGTCGCCAGATCAGCACCAGCAGCAGCGCCAGCCCGCCGCAGGCCATGTTGAGCGCCTGCGGCAGCTCTACCGACACCAGCAGGTGCCTGAGGTACTTGGCGCGCAGGCTCACCATCGGCCCCACGTCGATGCTCGACAGGCCGGCACGCTGCGCATGCACCACCTCGATCACGACCGTGTTACGGCCCGCCTGCAGCAATGCCGAGGGCAGCTCCAGCAGCGCCGGGCGCGGAAAGCCGGGGTTGCCGAAGCTGTCGTCCATCGCCTGGTTGGTGATGAGCCGCCCATTGATCCAGAGACGGTGTCGCGTGCTCAGGCGCGTGAACATCAGCGCCATCGACTCGGCCGGCACCGCGGCGAGGTCGAAGCCCACGCGGTAGCGGCCGACGGCCCGGCCGTCGCGCACACCGCGCAAGGCCCAGGTGTCCGGCAGCGACACGCGCTGCGGTTCACCGGCGGGCAGCAGCTCGAACTCGGCTTCTTGCAGTGTCTGCACGGCGGGAGGCTCCGCTGCCGGCGCCTCGGGGGCCCACAGAGCGCTCAGCAGGGGGAGCAACAGCAGGAAGTTGCGGCACAGCCGCAAGACAGCGGTAACTTGAGGCATGGGGCCGCAGCCTAGCGGCAATTCCGCTGGACTACACGCCATAAGCAGTAGTTACGACCAACGGCGTGCATTTGCAACGATCGTGCGGGCATTGCTTGCTCAAGGGAGAAGGCGCAGCTAGTATAACTTTCGTTATAACCATCGCAAACCGCAAAATGACCGCTCTCAAGCTCACCCAGATCGGCAACTCAGTAGGAGTAATCCTGCCGAAGGAAGTGCTAGCCAGATTGAAAGTCGAGAAAGGGGACGCGCTGTACCTGACCGAGACCCCTGGTGGCGTGACGCTCACGCCTTATGACCCTGCATTCGAGGAACAGCTGGAACTCGGCCGCGAGTTCATGCGTGAATACCGAGATACCTTTCGGGCGCTGGCCAAATGAGCTGGCGCTGGATCGATAAGCGGCTACTGATCCTTCTGCACGATGAAAGCTTGGCCGAACACGGTGGGGCCACCGGCTTGCGCGACGAGGGCTTGCTCGATTCCGCATTGGCGCGTCCGCAGAACCTGCTGGCTTACGACACGCCCGACTTCGCCGATCTGGCAGCAGCCTACGCCCATGGCCTCGCGAAGAACCACCCATTCGTCGATGGCAACAAGCGAGCGGCGTTTCTGTCGGCCGGTCTGTTCCTTGCGCTGAATGGGAGGCGACTGACAGCCAGCCAGGCCGATGCAACGCTCGCAGTGTTTTCGCTTGCAGCTGGCGATTGGGCTGAAACCGACTTCGCTCGCTGGGTCCGCGACAACAGCGCCACGCGTTCCTGACCCTCGCTCAGAACACCCACCCGCCCCCCAGCGCCAGCTCCCGCGAACGCTGCTGCGACCCGAGCCGATCCGCACCGGCGCGCAGCCACCAGCCCTGCCAGCCCAGCGACACGGTGGCACGCCGTTCGTGCACGTGCCATTGCAACCCGGCGTCCACCGTGCCCAGCTTCTGGCGCCACGCGATGGCCGGCAAGGCGCCGAAGTCCTGCACCCAGTCGCTGCTCAGCTCCAGCGTGCCGCTGTCAGCGGCCTGCCAGGCAGCGCGCACCGACCACACGCCGCGCAGCCGGTGCGTGTAGCCCTGCTGGCTGTTGCGGCCCATGATCAGCGGCTTGTAGATCACGAAGCCGTCGGCGTCGTAGCTCTGCGTCTGCGTGGACAGCGTGGCGTACTGCTGAGGCAGCTGCCGCCAGCGCAGCCAACCCAGGTCACGCACGCCCACCGACAGCGCCCACGTGTCGCCGTGCCAGCCCACCTCGCCGCCCAGCAGCAGGCCGGCGCCGGTGTCGTCCTTGGGGCCCTGGAACGGGAAGCGCAGCCGGTCGTCGGTCTGCGTGGATTGCAGGTCGAACGCGTAGGTGGCGCTCGCGGCGTCGAAGTTCACCGGGCCTTCGAGACGCCGCTGGCGCCAGTGGCGCAGCTGCAGCACCTGGGCCGAGAGCCTCGCCTGCCACTGCGCCGCCGGCTCGAAGCGGTAGCCCACCTCCAGCCCGCCGCCCTGGAATGACTCGTAGCGCAGCTTCGTCTGCCACTGCCGGTCGCTGCCCGGCGTCTCGTCGGTGTTGATCTGCTGCACGAGATCGAGCGTGCCGCGGCTGGTCACCAGCACGGCACTGCTGCGCGCCAGCACGCTCCAGCGCCAGGCGCCTGAGTCGAGGCTCAGGCGCACCTCATCGTCCACGTAGGCGATGTTGCGGCCGCGGCGCGGGTCCAGGCGGCGCAGCGCCTCGTCTTCGTCGTCGATGGCCGACAGCGGCACGGCCTCGCCGTGATGCACCGAACGCGCCGAGACGCTCCAGGCAGACGTCGAGGCGCCGGCACTGCCGGCCAGTGCTACCGCAGCAACGGCCGCCACGACGGTGGGCATGCGCTTGTTGATCACTACCACTTCAATCACCGGAAGAAAAAGGGCCCGGCATGACCGGGCCCGTTGGTACTGCCTTGCCGAGCGGGTTGCTTACAGGCCGAAGTCGAGCGAAATGAACTCGCCGTTGCTGAAGGTCAGCATCTTGGTGTTCTCGTCGATCGTGCCGACCACCGTGGTGCCTTGCATCAGGCTGCCACTGGTGGCGCCGTCCACCCAGTTGAGCGACAGGTTCGACGCCGCCTCGTTGAGCGCAAAGCTCATCACGCCGTTGCTGCCCCGGGTGCCGGCCACCGTGATCACGTTGCGCGCCGTGCCCGAGACGATGCTGCGGTACTGCAGGTTCACCGCCGAGGGTTCGTCTTCATGGCTGCGCAGCGACGAGCTGGCCGAAAGCTCGAGCACCGGGCGGCCCGGCGCCGTGACCTGGCCGACGAAGGTGAAGGCCACGGTGTTGAAGTTGCTCGTCGAGTCGGGCTGCGTGTTGTTGTAGTTGTCGAAGCCGGTGACCGTGGCATCGATGCGGCCGTTCAGGAACTCCTGCGTCTGCCCTGCATTGATGTTGCGCAGCGAACCGGCCAGCGTCACCTTGGTAGGCGAGAGGCTGGTGCCGCTGGCGTCCCACACCGAGTCGGTGGCCGAGAAGGTGCCTTCGAACTCGGCGGCCGGCGTAGTCCAGGTGAGGGTCAACGCACCGCCCGAAAAGGTGCCGCCGAAGGGTGACACCGCCGTGGGCGAGCCGGGCTCCACCTCGTTGCCGAACTGGTCGCGCCAGACGGGCGTCTCGGTGGTCGAGCCGTTGCTCACCTTCAGCGTGCTGGCCGTGGTGCCGTCACCGTTGACGGCCACGATCTGGCCCGAGAAGGTGGTGGACGACATGTTGTTGGCAGCGATGGTGCGCGTGCCGGTGAGCGACCAGGTGTGGTGGCCATTCACGTCCACCAGCTGGTTGCTGCCTTCTTCGAACGCCGCCGGCAGCTCACCGGCGATGGTGAAGGCGGTGATGCGGCCGAACGTGCCGGTGAGCGTGGGTGTCACCGTGCCGGCGTAGAAGTTGGCCTGCAGGCTGTTGTTGGCCACCAGCGTGCACGACGAAGCCGTGCAGCTGCGCACGCGTTCGCGGGCCCGCGTCGTGTAGCCGAAGCTGCCGTCCGCATTGGGCGTGATGGTGAAGCCATGCCGCCATTCGGTGATGGTGGTGGTGTCACCCGCCACCGTGCGGCTCACGTAGTAGCGCGCGCCGCAGCCTATGAAGTTGGCGTTGGCCGGTGCGGTGGCGAGCACCGTCACGTTCGCGTCCTGATACAGCGAGCAGGCCACGGCCGCGAAGTTCGAGAAGTCGCTCGAGCCGTCATTGGCCGTCAGGTCCTCGGCGCGCACACGATCGGGCACGGTCACACGGCCGGCCTTGTAGTCGTTGTACAGGTCCACGGCCATCAGCAGCGTGCCGGCGTCCTTGAGCAGCATCTCGGCCGGCGCCTGGACGTCGGCCATTGCTTCACTGAACTTCCAGGCTTCGGTATTGGCCGCGCCGGTGGCAATGGACGTAGCGCCGCCACGGCTGAACAGCGTGGTCCAGTCGGACTTGATCTGCGTGAAGAGCGTCTTGGCTGCATCGATGGCGCTGGCCACCGTGGGGCTCACTGCGGTGCACGACATACCTTCGCAGGCCAGGCGGTCTTCGATCGCCGTCAGCAGCACGGGCGACACCGAGCCGGCCAGAGCGGGATCGTTCACCACCGTGGTCAGGGCACCAGACAACGCCGCCGACACGTCGGTGCTGCCGGTCTCGAGCTTGATGGACGACAGCGAGGCCGAGTCGGCCAGCGCATTGACCACGCACAGCGTCTTGTCACCGGCGCTACCGGTGTTGCAGCCCAGCGCATCGCTGGCAGCGAGTTGCGACACGGCCGTCAGCATCACGGCCAGCTTCTGCTGGTCGGGCGTGGCGTTGGCATCGCTCGTGGTGGTGGGCACCACGTTGGTGGGGTTGAAGCCCAGCAACTGGCTCACGGTGGAGACGGCCTGCGCGGCATTGGCAGCCGTCACGCCACCGGCGGCTTCGGCCGCGGCGGCCACGGCCATCTCGCTGAAGGGCGTGACGCTGGCGCTGGTGGTCACCGTGTCGCTGGTGGCGGCCGGCAGCAGCGAGCGCATCGCAAAGCCCACCGGCAGCGGCTGCGTCTGGCCGCTCACCTCGTCGAGGTGGGTGGTGGTGGCCGTGGCGGTGACCTTCACGACGTAGGGCTGGCCCTTGGTGGCCGTGAAGCTCAGCGAATAGCGGCCTTGCGCATCGGTGGTGGCGGTGGCCAGCGCCGCGCTGGCGATGCTGCCGTCGCTGTTGATGGCGTGCGCCGTCACGGTGGCGTTGGCCATGAGGCCCTTGGCCGCCGTGCCGGTGAGCGAGACGCTCGCGTTGTTGTTGTTGACCGGCGGCTGCGGCGTGTCGCTGCCTCCTCCCCCGCCGCCACAGGCGGCCAGCAGGCCGGCGCTCAACATGGCGGCCCACAGTACACGTTGCTGCATGGTTTTCGACTCCTGAAATCTTTGACCTGTGCTGGAACACACACGACGCGGCCGCTGCGCAGGCAAGGGCCGGTGCGGGCATTGTTCGAAGCCGCCTCTCGCCGCGCCATCGACCGAACGGATGAAGGGCCATGTGAGGCGCGTGGCGTAGTTCACGCGCCCTGCATCGTTGTCGTGTGCCATGTGCCGAGCAGCACCCGGCGCGGCACAGTCGCTGTGCTGTAATCCAGGCCGTTTTCGTTGCTGTTGCGCGACGTGCCGGCCGCCGCCTCATGAAAGTCCTGCTGATCGACGACCATGCGCTGTTTCGCGACGCGCTCTCGCTGCTGATCACGCAAAGGCTGCCAAGCCTCACGCTGCTGCAAGCCGGCTCGATGGCCGAGGCGCTGCAGGTGCTGCAGGCTCAACCCGACACCCCCTTGGCCTTGCTGGACCTGGGCCTGCCCGACAGCCAGGGGCTCGACTCGCTGACCCGGCTGCACGAGGCCGCGCCGCTGGTCACGGTGGTGGTGCTCTCTGCCGACGAACGCCGCGAGACCATCATCGCGGCCATCGAAGCCGGCGCGGCCGGCTTCATTCCGAAGACCGCGCAAAGGTCCGTGCTCGACGAAGCCTTGCGAGTGGTGCTCGACGGCGGCGTGTACGTGCCGCGCCAGGCGCTGGCAACGCCCGGGGCGCCTGGCGCCCACACCGCGACGGCGCCCGGCGCCGCGCTCGACCTCTCGCCCCGCCAGCTCGACGTGCTGCGCCTGCTCATCGAAGGCAAGAGCAACAAGCTCATCTGCCGTGAACTCGACCTGTCGGAATCCACCGTCAAGACTCACCTGGGCGCCATCTTCCGCCGCCTCGACGTGAACAGCCGCACGCAAGCAGTGCTGGCCGCCGCGCGGCTGGGCTTGCGCCTCGCGCCGCGCAGCCTGGCCTGAAGCCCGGCACGCGCGAGTCGCTCAGGCCGCTACAGCTTCCACAACAGCTCGATGCCGTAGGACAGGCTGGTCAGCTCGTTGCGCGGCAGCTCGACCGGGCCTTGCGCCTGGCGCCCACGATCGGAATAGCTGAACTGCGCCCAGCCCCCGACCTGCACGTTGGGGTACACGCGCCAGCTGTAGCGCCCCGCGAGGCTCAGGTCGTAGCCCTTGGTGCCATTGAAGGTCACGTTGGGCTGCGAGCTGTTCTCGAGCCTGCGCCACACCGGCACGGCCGCCGTGACACGCAGGCCGTAGTGGCTGCCCACGCCGCGCACGCGTTCGGAGTCGAGCGCCAGGCCCACGTGCAGCAGCGCCTCGCTGGCCGTTTCGACCACGGTGCCGTGCGACACGTCGGTCGCGTTGTCGGTGCCGGCCACGAAGCCCGAGCGGGTGAAGGTGTTGGTGCGAAAGCTCGGGCCCGCCAGCGCGAACAGCTGGTTCTTCACGCGGTAGTGCAGCAGCAGCTTGGTGTGCGTTTCCTGCAGGCTGAACTGGTTGGTCTGCAGCAGCGGGTCGGTGATGGCGGTGTTGCCGATGGTGGCCGCGTCCGTGGTCCAGCGTTCGGTGGCCTTGCCCGGCGCGAAGGTCGATTCACCGTCGAAGGTCATCAGCACGTTGGGCGACACCGAGTACAGCGCACCGGTCACGAGGATGGGACTCGACACCTCGGCCTTGCTCTTGATGGGCCACATGCTCACGAACTCGCGGTAGGTGACCGTCTGGCGGCCGAGCCCGAGGAAGTAGGAGAACCCGCGGTCGTCGTCAGGCGTTGCGGTGGCAGTGCCGTTGGCGGCGGTCTGTACCTGAGCCTGGGCGGCCATGCAGGCGAACAGCGCGGCCAGGCCGGCCAGCGCACGAGTGCTGTGGTGCTTCTTCGTCACGATGCTTCCGTCGTCGGGTGATACGTCGCGGCGATTGTCGAAATCGACCGCGCCGGCCAACATCGGCCGAACGGTTGAAGCGGGCGCGTTGCGCCGTGGGGAAGTTCACGCCCGATGGCGTTCGAGCAGCATCGCGTCGCCGTAGCTGAAGAAGCGGTAGCGTTGTTCGATGGCGTGGCGATACAGCGCCATCACGTGCTCGTAGCCGGCAAAGGCCGACACCAGCATCATCAGCGTGCTCTTGGGCAGGTGGAAGTTGGTGACCAGCACGTCGACCACGCGGAACCCGAAGCCCGGCGTGATGAAGATGTCGGTGTCGCGAGCGCCTGCCGCCAATGCGCCACTGCGTGCAGCGGACTCGAGCGCACGCAGCGTCGTGGTGCCCACCGCCGCCACCTTCCGGCCGGCCGCGTGCGCGGCCTGAATGGCCTGCACCGTGACCTCCGGCACATCGAACCATTCGCTGTGCATCTTGTGCTCGGCAAGGTTCTCGGTGCGCACCGGCTGGAAGGTGCCGGCGCCCACGTGCAGCGTGACGTGTGCGGTGCCGATGCCGCGTTCGCGCATGGCGGCCAGCACGGCGTCATCGAAGTGCAGTGCCGCGGTGGGTGCGGCCACGGCACCGGGCTTGTCGGCAAACACCGTCTGGTAGCGGCGCTCGTCGTCGGCCGTGTCGGCATGCGTGATGTACGGCGGCAGCGGCACGTGGCCGTGGCGCTCGAGCAGCATCAACGGCTCGTCGGGAAAGCGCAGGTGGAACAGCCCGCCATCGGGGCCACCACGGCCCAGCACTTCAGCGTCGAAAGCGTCGGCAAAGCGCACCACGGTGCCCGGCTTCGGCGACTTGCTGGCACGCAGGTGTGCGAGCACTTCGTGCTGCAGCAACACGCGTTCGATCAGCGCCTCGACTTGGCCACCACTCGCCTTGGCCCCGAACAGCCGCGCCTTGATGACCTTGGTGTCGTTGAACACCAGCAGGTCGCCCGCAGACAAGAGCTGCGGCAGCTCGCGGAACACCCGGTCCACCGGCGCGGACGCGCGGCCGTCGAGCAGTCGCGATGCGCTGCGTTCAACGGCGGGGTGCTGGGCAATGAGTTCGGGCGGCAGAGCGAAGTCGAAGTCGCTCAGCGTGAAAGTGCGGGGAGAAGACATGAGACGCGCAGGCTGTACCGGCCTGTGGTGGGTAGCGAGGGCAGAATTGTCCCACCATGCCCGAGCTTGCCGACAGCGCCTCCGCGAAGCCGCCGACATCGACTGCAAAGGCCGAGAAGTCCGCCCCGCAACGGGCCATGGAAAAGCTCGGCCTCGTACGCGACATCGACCTCGCGTTGCACCTGCCGCTGCGCTACGAAGACGAAACGCGCATCACACGCATCGTCGATGCGCGTGACGGCGAACCCGCACAGGTGGAGGGCATGGTCACCGACAGCCGCATCGAGTTCCGCCCGCGCCGGCAACTCGTCGTGCGGCTCGACGACGGCAGCGACGAGCTGGTGCTGCGCTTCCTGCACTTCTACCCGTCGCACCAGAAGACGCTGGCCGTGGGCAAGCGGCTGCGCGTGCGCGGCGAACCGCGCGGTGGTTTCCTCGGCCGCGAGATGGTGCACCCCGCTTTCAAGGCGGTGGACGAGGACACGCCGCTTGCAGCCGCGCTGACACCGGTGTACCCCACCAGCGCGCAGCTGCCGCAGGCCTATCTGCGCAAGGCCGTCACATCCGGGCTCTCGCGCGCGTCGCTAGACGAACTGCTGCCGCCCGGCATGGTGCCCAGGCACTTGCCGACGCTGAAGGAGGCGTTGAACTTCCTGCACCACCCGGCGCCCGACGTGAGCCTGGCCACGCTGGAAGACCACTCGCACCCCGCATGGCAGCGCCTGAAATACGAGGAGCTGCTGGCGCAGCAGCTGTCACAGCTGCAGGCTCAGCGCGAACGTGCCGCACTGAAGGCACCTGCCTTGCGCGCACAGGCCGGAGGGCTGCACGAGAAGCTGCTGGCCGCCCTGCCCTTCGCGCTGACGAAGGCGCAGCACCGCGTGGCCGAAGAGATCGCGCGCGACCTGGCACGTGGGCAGCCGATGCACCGGCTGCTGCAAGGCGACGTGGGCTCGGGCAAGACGGTGGTGGCCGCGCTCGCCGCGGCCGTGGCCATCGACGCGGGTTGGCAATGTGCATTGATGGCGCCCACCGAGATCCTGGCCGAGCAGCACTTCCGCAAACTGGTGGGCTGGCTGGAACCTCTGGGCATCGGCATTGCATGGCTCACCGGCAGCCGCAAGGGCAAGGCGCGCACGCAGATGGTCGAGCGCGTGAAGAGCGGCGAGGCGCAACTGGTCGTGGGCACGCACGCGGTCATTCAGGACGACGTGGAGTTCGCCAGGCTGGGCCTGGCCATCATTGACGAGCAGCACCGCTTCGGCGTGCAGCAGCGACTGCAGTTGCGGCGCAAGCTCGCAGGTGTGCTGGAGCCGCACCTGTTGATGATGAGCGCCACGCCGATCCCGCGCACGCTGGCGATGACCTATTTCGCCGACCTCGACGTGAGCACCATCGACGAGCTGCCGCCGGGGCGCACACCCATCGTCACCAAGGTGTTTGCCGACGGCAGGCGAGACGACGTGATCGCGCGCATTCGCGACGAAGTGGACAAGGGCCGGCAGGTCTACTGGGTCTGCCCGTTGATCGAAGAGAGCGAGGCGCTCGACCTGCGCAACGCCACCGAAACGCACCAGCAGTTGTTCGATGCATTGCCCGGCCGCATGGTGGGCTTGCTGCACGGGCGCATGCCGGCAGCGGAGAAGGCCGCCGTGATGTCGCTCTTCACGGGTGGGCAGATGAGCGTGCTGGTTTCCACCACCGTCATCGAAGTGGGCGTGGACGTGCCCAATGCGAGCCTCATGGTGATCGAGCATGCCGAGCGCTTCGGCCTTTCGCAGCTGCATCAACTGCGCGGCCGCGTGGGCCGGGGCTCCGTGGCCAGCGTGTGCGTGCTGCTCTACACGCCACCCTTGTCGGACACCGGCAAGGCGCGCCTGAAGGCCATGGTCGAGACCAGCGACGGCTTCGAGATCGCCCGGCGCGACCTCGACATCCGCGGGCCCGGCGAGTTCATGGGTTCACGCCAGTCCGGCGCGCCACTGCTGCGTTTTGCCGACCTGGCCGAAGACGAGGCGTTGCTGCGCGAAGCGCGGCGCGTGGCACCGCAGCTGCTGGACCGCCACCCCGCCACCGCCCGCGCGCACGTGGCGCGCTGGCTGGGCGGCAAGGCAGAGCTGCTCAGAGCCTGAAGAAATGACGACACCCCGGCCGGCGGTACACCGGCCACCCCTCCGAGAGGGGCCGGGCCTTGCTTGGGAGCGGCCCGGCGCTGCGGCCCGCAAGCCCTGCGACTACAACAACCGCCAACAGATCACCAGCCGTTGCTGGCGTCGGCAGTGACGTACTTGTTGCCGTTCTTCTTGTAGGTCTCCACAGCCTTCTTCAGGTCGCGGTATTCGGCACACGAGAAGGTGCACACCTTGTCGAGCGTGGCCAGGCGCTCCTCGGCCTTGGGGAGGTCGCCCTTCATCAGGTAGAGCTCACCGGAATATTCGAGCGCGCCGCGGTGCTTGGGGTCGATGCGCAGCGCTTCACCGTAGTAGCGCTCGGCGGCGTCGTAGTCGGGCGTCTTGGCCTTGCGAAGCGAATAGCCCATCAGGTTGTTCCAGTCGGCGCTGTCGGCGGCATTGACCTTCTTCAGCTCGTCGATGGCGGCGACCCACTTCTTCGCGGCGATCTGCTCGCGTGCCGCGGCCAGCGGGTCGGCCTTGGGCGTGACGGCCGGGCCGGTGTCGGCGGCGAAGCTCACGGTGGCGGCGAGCGTCAGCGCGACGGCGGCGCACAGCCGGGTACACAGTTGGGTGAGGCGGGCGGTGGTGGTGCTGGTGTGCATGAAAAGCTCCTCGGGTGGTCAAGTCGGTCAGGGTGGGTGTTCAGGTCACGAGGCAGCCGTTGCATTGCAAGGTTGCCGATCGCGCCTGGCACTCGCACTTACGGCAGCACCCCGCGCAACGGACGCAGCCACCTTGTCATTTCGTTGTGACAAATTGCGTAGCCGTCCGCACGGCGCCTGGGGTCACCAGAGCTTGACGCAATTGCCCGAGATGACGAACTCGCCACTGGGCTGGTCGCCCGTGTTCATCGGCCGGTCTTCGAAGCTTAGCCCCAGGCGGGGCACCTGTGCGAAGAGCACTTCGGATGCGGCAGGCAAGGCCACGGAGGACTTGCCCGGCGCAGCGCTCACCACGGCCAGCGGCAGCGGCGCGGCACCGGTGGGCAAGGCCCACAGTTGCGCCACCTTGCCCGGCGGCACGTCGAGCGGCTTGAGCAGGCGCAGCGTGAGCTGCCTGCCATGGCGCAGCGAGCCGGCCAGCAGCACCGGCTGCTGCTGCGCATCGGTCAACACGCCGACGTAGCTGGGCGCGAAGCTGTCGCTGGGCTTCTGCAAGCCGATGAGTTCGGGCTGCGTGCGCAGCACCAGCGCACACAGCAGCACGCCAGCCAACGCACCACCCAGCGGCCGGGAAGCCCCGCCCAGCCAGGCCCACAGCGCCTGCAGCGGCGACTTCGCTGCGGCCGGACGCGCGGCAGCCGGCGCGGCGAACAGCCGCTGCTCGAGCTGCTGCCACACATGGGGCGAAGGCTGCATCTGCGGCACGCCGCTCGCAAGATGCCCCAGCCGCTCTTGCCAACGCACCACGGCCATGGCGGCCAGCGGCGCGCGGCGACGTATCGCCTCGAAACGGCGCCGCGCCGGGCCCTGCAGCGTGCCCAGTGCGTATTCACGCGCCAGGCGGTCGAGCAGTTCGGGGCGCAGGTAGTTCATGTTCGGTTCCGGCCTCAGGCAGCTTCTATGCCGGCGGCCTGCAGGCAGTCCTTCAGCTTGTCGAGTCCGCGGCGCACCCAGGCCTTGGCGGTGCCCAGCGGTGCATTCAGCGCCACGGCGATCTCGGTGTGCACCATGCCGCGGTAGTAGGCCAACGCCAGCGCCTGCCGCTGCGAGGCGGGCAGTGCACTCATGCAGCTGTCGATGTTGAGCTTGGTGAGGCTTTCGTCCAGCAGGTGCTGCGGCTCCCACTGGTCGCCGGCCGCGGTGTCGAAGTCGTCGTCCAGCTCCACCGTGCTGGCCTTTTCGGTACGGCTGGAGCGCGCGGCGTCGATGGCTTTGTTGCGCACGATGTTGATGAGCCAGGTCATCGGTGCGGCCACGCTCGCGTTGTAGCTGCCTGCCGCATGCCAGATGTTCATGTACGCCTCCTGCAGCACTTCTTCGGCGCGCTCGCGCTGGCCCAGCACGCGGAAGGCGATGCCCAGCAGGTGGCTGCTGGTGGCGCGGTACAGCGCCTCGAAGGCCGCCCTGTCGTGCAGCGCCACGCGGGCCAGCAGGCCGGCCAGATCGGGCGGCGGGTTCTTGGCGGCGACTGGGCGTTGCATGGCGCGGGCAGTGTAGCGGCGGGCCCTTCGCGGCGGCTATCCCCAGGCCCCCGCCGGCCGTTCGCGGCTTCGCCATTGGCGTTTTCGATGGGATACACCCGGGATATCGCAAAGACCCCGTTTTGCGCACAATCGGCCGCATGACCCTCACCGAGCTCCGATACATAGTGGCAGTCGCCAGGGAGAAGCACTTCGGCCGTGCCGCCGAGGCGTGTTTCGTATCGCAACCCACGTTGAGCGTGGCCATCAAGAAGCTCGAAGACGAACTCGACGTGAAGCTGTTCGAACGCGGCAGCTCCGAGGTGAGCGTCACGCCGCTGGGCGAAGAGATCGTGCGCCAGGCGCAAGCCACGCTCGAGCAGGCTGCCGCCATCAAGGAGATCGCCAAGCGCGGCAAGGACCCGCTGGCCGGCCCGCTGCGGCTGGGCATCATCTACACGATCGGCCCGTACCTGCTACCCGAGCTGGTGAAGAACGCCATCGAGCGCGTACCGCAGATGCCGCTCATGCTGCACGAGAACTTCACCGTCAAGCTGCTCGAGCAGCTGCGCACCGGTGAGTTGGACTGCGCGATCATGGCCGAGCCCTTCCCCGACACAGGGCTGGCCATCGCGCCGCTGTACGACGAACCCTTCATCGTGGCGGTGCCCAAGAACCACCCGCTGGCCAAGCGCGACAGCATCTCGGCACAAGAGCTCAAGCAGGAAACCATGCTGCTGCTGGGCACCGGCCACTGCTTCCGCGACCACGTGCTCGAGGTCTGCCCGGAGTTCGCGCGTTTCGCGAGCGACGCAGAAGGCATTCGCAAGAGCTTCGAAGGCTCGTCGCTCGAAACCATCAAGCACATGGTGGCCTCGGGCATGGGCATCACGGTGGTACCCCAACTTTCAGTGCCAGCGGACCCGCAGCCGCACCTCGCCTACATTCCGTTTTCCGACCCGCTGCCCACGCGCCGCGTGGTGCTGGCTTGGCGCCGCACCTTCACGCGCTACGAGGCGATCGCCGCGTTGCGCAACGCCATCTACGCCTGCTCATTGCCAGGTGTGACGCGGCTCACCGCCTGAGCCCGCACTCACCAACGCATAGGCTCCCACTTACTCTTGCCAAGCCCGCAGCACCGCCGGAAGGCTGCGTTGACGGGCGTCAAGCCCCGGCACCGCGCCCCACGGCACGATGCCCAGGCCTTTTTCGCAGGAGTCCACGATGAAGACGACCACCCCCGCCTCCCGCCACATCGAACTCGCCCGCCTGCGCAGCTGGCTGAGCTTCGGCTTGTTTGCCGCCGGCACGCTGTACTGGTTTGCCGACCTGGCGCGCTGGCTGGCGCCGGTGTGAGCAACGCAGCGCCACACGACGGCAAGAACCGCTCGGCTAAAGTCCCACGCCATCGAAGCCCCTTTGAACGGAGAGCGACCATGGCCAAAAGCAAGAACGCAGACACCGCCCCCAGCAACAGGAACGTGCCTCCCATCAGCATCGGCATCAGCGACAAGGATCGCGCCGCCATCGCCAAAGGCCTGTCGGCCCTGCTGGCCGACACCTACACGCTCTACCTCACCACGCACAACTTCCACTGGAACGTCACCGGCCCGATGTTCAACACGCTGCACACCATGTTCATGGCGCAGTACACCGAACTGTGGAACGCGGTGGACCCGATCGCCGAGCGCATCCGCTCCCTGGGCCATGCCGCGCCGGGTTCCTATGCAGACTTCGGCAAGCTCAGCTCGCTGAAGGACGCGCCCACCACGCCGCCCAAGGCGCTGGACATGGTGCGCATCCTGGTCGAGGGCCATGAAGCGGTGGCCCGCACGGCCCGCAGCATCTTCCCCGCGGCCGACAAGGCCGACGACCAGCCGACCGCCGACCTGCTGACGCAGCGGCTCGACGTGCACGAGAAGACAGCGTGGATGCTGCGCTCGCTGCTCGAAGAATGACGCTGCGAGCCTAGGGTTCGATGTCGTCGATGTGTCGCGGCCAGCTCGCCTTGAGCAGCCGCGACAGTGCGCGGTCCGCCAGCAACTTGCCGCCGGTCTGGCAGCGCGCGCAGTAGTTGGTTTCGTTGTCGGCGTGCACGATGCGCTGCACCGGTGAACCACACACCAGGCATGGCTGGCCGTAGCGCCCGTGCACTGCCATCGCGGGGTGGAAGGCGGCCACCTTGTCGGGCCAGTCGCCCGCTTCGCTGCGCAGCCGCTCGGTCCATTCGGCCATCACCTGCCGGGTCGCATCGAACAGCGTCCGGATCTGCGCATCGTCCATCGAGCGCGTCAGCATCACCGGTGACAGCCGGGCACGAAAGAGGATCTCGTCGGAGTACGCGTTGCCGATGCCGCTGAACAAGCGCGGGTTGGTGAGCGAGCGCTTGAGCGTGTGGTTCTCGGCGCGCAGCCGTTCGGCGAATGAGGCCACGTCGCAATTCATCACGTCGATGCCGCCCGGGTCCATGGCTGCAAGCGCCTCTCGCCCTACCACCAGGTGCATCGAAGCGCGCCGCTTGCTGCCTGCCTCGGTGAGCGCCAACGTACCGTGCTCGAACACCAGTGCCGCCAGCGTGATCTTGCCGGGCAGCTTGGCTCCGCGGCCGGCCAGCCAGCGCAGGCGTCCGGCGATCATGAGGTGCAGCACGAGGAAGAGCCCTCCCTCGAGCCCCAGCACGACACGCTTGCCCAGCCGCTCCACGCTTTGCACCACACGACCTTCGGCCTCGCCGATCGGCGGCACCGCGGTGCGCAGCACGAAGGGGTGCAGCACGCGCACCGTTTCGAGCCTGCTATTGAGCACCTTGTCTTGCAGGCGCTCGATGTAGACGCTGATGTCGGGCAGCTCCGGCATCGGACGAGTGTGCCACCCGACGGTCAAGTGTGGCCAGCCAGGAGTTGCCTGGCGCAACTCAATCCGCCGCGTGCCGCGAAGCTGCAGGTCTTGCTCGACCGCATCGACTGGAGTCGAACTCGATAATCCCCGCATGCCTGCCCTGCCCGCCCCGCGCCTTTCGCTCTACCTCGACCTCATTCGCTGGAACCGCCCCGCCGGCTGGTTGTTGCTGCTGTGGCCCACGCTGGCCGCGTTGTGGATGGCCGCGGGCGGCTTTCCCGGCTGGCACCTGCTGGCGGTGTTCACGCTGGGCACCATCCTCATGCGCAGCGCGGGCTGCTGCGTCAACGACGTGGCCGATCGCGACTTCGACAAGCATGTGAAGCGCACCGCGCAACGGCCGGTGACGAGCGGGGCGCTGCCGGTGCGCGAGGCCCTGCTGCTGGGCGCCGTGCTGGCGCTGGTGGCCTTCGGCCTCGTGCTCACCACCAATGCGCTCACGATCCAGATGTCGTTCGCCGCGCTGGCGGTGGCCATCGTCTACCCGTATGCCAAGCGTTTCGTCTCGATGCCGCAGGCGGTGCTGGGCGTGGCTTTCAGCTTCGGCATCCCGATGGCGTTTGCAGCGGTGCGCAGCGAGGTGCCGGCGCTCGCTTGGTGGCTGCTGGTGGGCAACCTGTCGTGGGTGCTGGCCTACGACACCGAGTACGCGATGGTCGATCGCGATGACGACATCAGGATCGGCATCAAGACCTCGGCGCTCACGCTGGGCCGCTTCGACGTGGCCGGCGTGATGGGCTTCTACGCCCTCTATCTCGCCAGCTGGGCAGTGCTCGGCTGGTCACAGGGCTTGCGCTGGGTGTTCCTGCTCGGCATCGCGGCCGGCGCGGCACAGGCCCTGTGGCACTACACGCTCATCCGCACGCGCACTCGCGAAGGCTGCTTCAAGGCCTTCCGGCTCAACCACTGGGTGGGCTTTGCGGTGTTTGCGGGCGTGATGCTGGACCTGCTCGTCTGAACACCGTTCCCGCAAGCGCGGCCGCTCACGTCACAGCCGCGGTTCACCTCGGCGATTGACCACGATGGTGGGGCCAGGCGGCTGCGTCATCTGCACATGGTGCTGCTGGCCGCGATAGCGGTAGGCCACGTCGTAGTAGTCGGGCCGCTCGGCCGGCGCAGCGGCACAGCGCGTCACCGGGCGCTGCGTTTCGACGTTGCGGCCGACCTGCGAGCCGATCACCGCCCCGGCCACGGCACCACCGGCAGTGGCCACGCCGCGGCCCTCGCCCACCTGGTGACCCAGGATGCCGCCGATCACGCCGCCAATCACAGCGCCGGCCACGCGCGCGTCGCCGCCACGTTCCTGCTCCACCCAGCAACGCTGCTGTTGGGGCGCGCCATAGACCGCCCGCACCGACTCCACCGGCACCTGCTCCAGCTCTTCGGACGGACGGCGGCGCCAGTCGTACACCGGCTGCGATGCGGGAGCGTAGCCGTAGGAACCTTCGCCATCGTCGTCATCGCCGCGGCGGCCTTCACCGCGCACGCGGCGCAGCGACGACAGCGTGTCGTTCAAGCCCATGGACACGAGGTCGGGGTAGCGCCCCGGCCGCAGCAGCACGCAGCGGCCGCCGTAGTTCACGTGCTCGCACGCGGCCCAGCGGCCTTCGAACACCACGATCGAAGAGACGCGGTCGTTGAAGCCGAACTCGCGGAAGTCGTTCACCGACGAGTTGACGCCGAAGCCGCGGCCGTGGAAGCCCACGTGCTCGAACATCACCACGTCACCCTGGCCTTGCTGGGGCGCGGGAGGCGGCGGGCGGTGATGGTCGGTGTACTGCACCGGGCGTGCAGAGGAAAGCCGCTCGTCCAGGCCGATCGCATCGAGGTTCGGGTACTGGCCCGGCGCCAGCACCACGCAGCGGCTGCGGAACAGCGTCTCCTTGCAGACTTCCCAGGGCCCACCCTCCACCACCAGCGACGACGCGCGATCGTTGAAACCGAACTCGCGGAAGTCGGGTGCCGCGTTGTCGAGCGTGACGCGGGCGCCGTGGAAGTCGTCGCGGCTGAAGAGCGTGAGCGCGGCCGAGGCATGGCCGGCCAGCAAGGCGGCGGCCAGGGCGGCCAGCACGCGAGGAAGGAAGGTGGACATGGAACTCCTGCGTCGTGGGACTTGCCTGCACAACGCGTTGCGAGCTCCGGTTGCCGACCGCTACTGGTAACCGGCGGTTTCCGCCGCGCCGGTCAAGGGACTTTGGGCCTCAGGACCACCGATTCGGCCGACCGCTCGGCCGGGCCGTGGTACACGGCTTCGATGTTGTTGCCGTCCGGGTCCAATGCAAAAGCGGCGTAGTAGCCCGGGTGGTAGCTGCGCTCGCCGGGAGCGCCGTTATCCTTGCCGCCATGGGCGAGCGCCGCCACATGGAAGGCTGCCACTGCCGCACGGTCCGCTGCCTGGAAGGCCAGGTGGACCGACGACACATGGCCCTCGGCCCGGTCGATCCACAGCTCGTCGGCAGAGAAGTGGTCTGGCCCTTCCTGTATGCCCTGGCCTTTGCCGAGCGCTTGCAGCACCGCGCGGTAGAAGCGCTTGCTGGCTTCGAGATCGCTGGCACGCAGGTGGACGTGGTCGACGAGACGACCGCGATGGAACTCCATGACTGGCCTCCTGTGAACGGGTGGCACGACGGCGCTACGCGACGAGCCGCGCCAGCGCCCACGCGGCGCAGGCACAGGCGGTCAGCGCCGCCACGGTGCGCACATGGTTCCAGAAAGTCCACTCACGCACATAAGCCGGCCAATACGCCCGCGCTTCAGACGAGGTGGGGGCCAGGCGCGCCAGCCGCTCGTTGCGCGGTACGTTGAACCGCATCGTGACGCCGAAGCAACCCACCACGTACAGCACCGCGGCACCGAGCAGCCAGGCCGAACCGGGCGCCGACCACGACGAGGTCGCAAGGACTGCGGCCACCGCCCCGACGACGGCGGTGCCAACGAACGTGCCGAGGAAGACGGGGTTGAGCACCACCACGTTGATGCGCTGCATCGCCGCGATGCCCGCTTCGTCTGGAATGCTTGCCAGCGCGCGCATCACGAACGAAGAGAAGCCGAAGAACACGCCGCCAATGGCGCCGGCGCCAACGCAGAGCAACAGGGTGAGCAGTGCGATGAGCATGGCGCGGGCGGTGGCGTGGCTGGGCCTGATTGATCGGCTAGCTGACCAGCTCCAGCTTGCGCAACTGAGCCTCCAGCTCCTGCGGCGAGCTCCACGGCAGGATGGCAGAGTTGCGCCTCTCGTCCGGCGGATTCGACGGCAGGTCGTCGGACCAGCCGCCACAACCCACCAGCGGCAGCAGCGGGCGCTTGTGCAGCCAGGCCAGGCAGACCTCCGAGATCGTGCCGGCCCGCCCGCCGATGACGATGCATGCATCGCCGGCCAGCGCCATGAGCAGGTTGCGGGCGTCGCCCATGCCGCAAGGGATGACCACCGTGGCCGGCCAGTCGGGCGGCGGCATCTCGTCGGGCGGCACGATGCTGACGACCAGGCCGCCGGCTTCAACAGCGCGCTCGGCGGCGACCCGGGTGGCCGGGCTGCCACAGCCGCTCACCACGGTGATGCCGAGCCTGGCCAACACCGCGCCGGCCTGCGCGGCAAGCTCATACGCCTTGGAACCTAGCTCGGCGCTACCGAGCACGCAGACCTGGGGGCGGCGGATCGAAGAGGCCATGGTGGCTTCTTCCGCTCAGGGGTAGAGCCCGCGCTCCTCGCGCGCCATGAGGATGCGCTCGCAGGCCACCGCGAAGGTCGCGGTGCGCAGGCTGATCTTGTGGCGGTCGGCGGTATCCCAGATCTTCTTGAGCGCATCGACCATGATCTTGTCGAGCCGCACGTTGATCTCGTCTTCGCTCCAGAAGAACGAGCTGAAGTCCTGCACCCACTCGAAGTACGACACCGTCACGCCACCGGCGTTGCAGATCACGTCGGGCACCACCAGCACGCCGCGCTCGCCGAGGATGTCGTCCGCTGCGGGCACCGTGGGGCCGTTGGCGCCTTCGAGCACCAGGCGGGCCTGGATGCGGCGCGCGCGCTCGGCACTGATCTGCCCTTCCAGCGCGGCCGGGATCATGACGTCGCACTGCACGTCCCAGAACGACTCGTTGTCGATGCGCTCGGCGCCCTTGAAGTTGCCGACGCCGCCTTCGCGCCGCAGCACGGGCATCAGCTCGGCCATGTCGAGGCCGTTGGCGTTGTAGATGGTGCCGGTGTGGTCCTGCACCGCAATGATCTTGGCGCCGGCCTGGTTGAAGAGCTCTGCCGCCGAACTGCCCACGTTGCCGAAGCCCTGCACCGCCACGCGCGCGCCGTCCAGCGGCAGGCCGATGCGGCGGGCCGCTTCACGGCCGGTGACGAACACGCCGCGGCCGGTGGCCTTCACGCGGCCCAGCGAGCCGCCCAGGTGGATGGGCTTGCCGGTGACGACGCCGGTGGCCGTGGCCCCCACGTTCATCGAGTAGGTGTCCATCATCCACGCCATGATCTGGGCGTTGGTGTTGACGTCGGGCGCAGGAATGTCGCGCTGCGGGCCGATGATGATGCCGATCTCGCTGGTGTAGCGGCGCGTGAGCTTCTCCAGTTCCTTGAGCGACAGCTTCGACGGGTCGACGCGGACGCCGCCCTTGGCGCCGCCATAAGGCAGGTTCACCGCGGCGCACTTCACCGTCATCCAGGCCGACAGGGCCATCACTTCCTCGAGCGTCACGTCGGGGTGGAAGCGCACACCGCCCTTGCCGGGACCGCGCGAGAGGTTGTGCTGTACGCGGAAGCCCTCGAAGTGGGCCACGCTGCCGTCGTCCATCTCGATCGGGCAGTCGACGATCAGTGCGCGCTTGGGCCGCTTCAGCGTTTCCGCCCAGCGGGCCAGGTTGCCCAGGTAGGGCACGACGCGATCGACCTGCGAGATGTAGGTGCCCCAGGGGCTCTCGGGTGACGGGCTGACGTAGGACAGCGTGGACGACAGGGTATGGCCATCCTTGGACGAAGGGGTGCTCATGGCGGATCCTTTGGTTGTTCGAGCGCTGGCGTTCATCGATTTCGTTCGCGGGCGCTTGTGGCGCACGCGGCGCTCGGGGCCGGACTGTAGGCGCGCGGCCACCGAATTTGTCACGGTGGTCCATGCCTTGTTTGCATGACCTGCGCGAGCGATGTTCATCAAGCCGGAACCGGCCCTCAAACCTGCCCCAAACCTGCTCTCAAGACAGCGCTGGCAGTGTGGCACCCGCCGCGCGCAGCGGTGCAGTGCCGGCGACGACGCCAGGGTTAAGCGCTTTCGAAACCTGCCGCCAGTCAGCGCCCGAACTCGTCGCCGAGCGCGTTGGCACGATGCTGCGCTGCACGCAAGGCGGAGATGAACGCGGCCTTCATGCCCGCGGCCTCCATGGCCGTGAGCGCCGCATGGGTGGTGCCGCCCTTGGACGTGACCCGCTCACGCAGCACCGAAGGCGGCTCCGGCGAGCGGCGCGCCAGCTCGGCGGCACCGGCGAAGGTGGCGATCGCGAGCGTCTTGCCCTGCTCGGCCGACAGGCCCATCTGCTCGGCCGCGGCCATCATCGCCTCGATGAAATAGAACACGTAGGCCGGGCCCGAGCCCGACAGCGCGGTCACTGCGTCGAGATCGGCCTCGTGCTCCACCCACAAGGTGCTGCCGGTTGGCGCGAGCAGCGCTTCGGCGTCGCGCTTTTCATCGGCGCCCACTGCCGGTCGTGCATACAGCCCCGCAATGCCGGCGCCGATGAGCGCTGGCGTGTTGGGCATGCTGCGCACGATGCGCTCGGTGCCGAGCAGGCGCGCCATGTCGTCGCTGCGGATGCCGGCCATCACGCTCAGATGCAGCGCGCCCTTCACCCACGGCGCGCAGGCCGCCGCGGCTTCCTTGAATTGCTGCGGCTTGATGGCCCACAGCACCAGGCCGGCACCTGCCAGCGACGCATCCGGCGCCGCCAGGGCGGCCACACCGAAGTCTTTCTGCACGCGTTCGCGGGTGCCTTCGTGCGGGTCGATCACCAGCATGTCGGCCGGCTGGCGGCCGCTCTTGACGAGGCCGCCGATGATGGCGCTGGCCATGTTGCCGCCGCCGATGAATGCCAGGGAAGTGGTGGTCGAGGTCGTGTTCATGTCGATCAGTTTAGAGAGGGGGCGATGGAGGCGGAAGAAAGGCTCAGGCCGCCCACTGGCGCAGCGCCCGTGCGGCGTCGCGCGCATCGGGCCGCGCCAGCAGGTAGAAGGCGAGCCGCCCGGGCGACGGCCACGCAGGCGTACGCCCGCCGCCCCAGGCTTCGAGATCGGGCGGAATGGCCGAGGCATTGAGGCAGCCCACGCCCCAGCCGGCACGCACGGCGGCCACCGCCGCCTGGCTGCCGGTGCAGCTGACGTGCACGTGGTGCGCACGGCCGCTGCGCGCCAGCGCGGTGAGCGCGATCTCGCGCACCGGGCATTCGGGGCCGAGCAACGCGAGCGGCGTGGGGGCCTCCGGCGCGGCACGGAACCCGGCAGCCGCCACCCACGACAGCGGCTCTCGCCGCAGCAGCCGCGCGCTGGCCACGGGCTTCAGGCTGGTGACGACGGCAAGGTCCATGGCCCCGGCCTCCCACAGGCGAAGCAAGGGCGCCGAGTTCGACCACATGAGCTCGAAGCGCGCCTGCGGCACGGCGCCACGCAACACGCCGAGCAGCTCGCCCAGCCGGGCGGGGAAGAAGTATTCGCTCAGGCCCACCCGCAACACCGGCTGCTGTGCTGCGACAGGCAGCACCGATGCACGGGCTTGCGCCTGCAGCTCGAGCAGCTGGCGCGCATGCGGCAGGAACCGCTCGCCCTGCGGCGTGAGCGCCAGCGCGCGCGTGGTGCGCTCCACCAGCCTCGCACCGACGGCGGCCTCGAGCTGCTGCAGGTGCGTGCTCACGGCCGACTGGGTGCGGTGGACCTGCTGCGCCGCACGCGTCACCGAGCCGGCCTGTGCAATGGCGACGAAGCTGCGCAGCCAGGCGGGGTCCAGGTCAGTCATCTCAGTCTCTGATGAATGGCATCGAATCAATCTGCTTCATCGAACGATGCTCGCTGCCTAGACTGAAGCTGTCAACACGACGCTTCCCTCACGACGAAACCCCATTCAGGAGCCCAGCACATGCCCTACACCCACATTCAGCTCTCAGGCGCCGCGGACGACACGCTGGCCGCCCGCGTGGCGCAACAAGCCACCGAGCTGACGGCGCGCCTGCTCGGCAAGGATCCGCAGCTCACCGCCGTGGTGGTCGACTTCATCGAACCCGGCCGCTGGTTCATCGCCGGCCGGCCGCTGGCGGGCCAGGGCCAGCGCAGCTATCACTGGATGGTGAGCATCACCGACGAAACCAACACCAAGCGAGAGAAGGCCGCCTACCTCAATGCCGTGCACACCGCGATGCGCGAGCTGCTGGGCGAGGTGGCCGAACACTCGTATGTGCACATCGCGGATCTGCGGGCCAGCGCCTATGGCTATGGCGGCGTCACGCAGGAATACCGCTACCAGCACGCGGCCTGAGGCGCTTCGTCACCCCGCTGCCAGCAATGCAGCATTGCCCCCTGCCGCAGCGGTATTGATGGTCAGCGTCTGCTCGGCGCTGAAGCGGAACAGGCGCCGTGGGTCGCACACCTCGGCTGCGCCGAGCAGCGGCAGGATGGCGCCGCTGCGCGCCGCCAGCTTGCGTGACGCTGCACGGGCCGCATCGGAGAGCCCGGCTGCTGCAATGCACACGCCATGCAGCACGGGCTGCTCGAGCAATGCGTCTGCCGCCGTAGCGGGCAGCACGGCCAGGGCTTCCTGCGGCACGCCGCCAGCAGTAAAGGCCTGCGCGAGGCGCGAGGCGAGCGCGTGCCCGCCGTTCGCACCAGCCACCAGCGCCACGCTGTTGCCCGCCAGCAGTGCACCCGCGAGCGCCGGCGCCAGCTCGGCCTCGCCCGCGCCCACCGCGAGGCAGGCGAACACACCGCGGCCATGCAGGCGCAGTTCGTTGCTTTCGCCGGTGGGGCCTGGCAAGGCCAGCGTGCGTTGCACGCGCTCGGCTTCGTCGGCCAGGCGCAGGCAGGCCGCGGCGGCCGGGGCGCCCAGTGCGTTGGCAGCGTGGCGCACGGTAGCGGCGCGCTCGGCCGGGCTCACGTGGCGCCAGCGTTCGTGGCCCTGCTGCAACCGCTGGCACGCCGCAGCGAGATCGTTGGCCGCATGGCGGCCTTCTGCCACTACCGTCTCGGCGACGTGCGGCAGCGCAGCATCGGCCGCGACGGACGGCTCGGCGCAGAAACGCCACAGGTAGTACGGCCCGCCGGCCTTGGGCCCGGTGCCCGACAGCCCTTCACCACCGAAAGGCTGCACGCCCACCACCGCGCCGATCATGTTGCGGTTGACGTAGACGTTGCCCACGCGGGCAGCCTGCGCCACGCGCTGCGCGCGCGAGTCGATGCGCGTCTGCACGCCCAGCGTGAGGCCATAGCCCAGCGCATTGATCTGCGCGACGAGTGCATCGATTTCACCCTTCCAGCGCACCACGTGCAGCACGGGGCCGAAGATCTCGTGCTGCAGGTCGGCCACGCGGTTGAGCTCGAAGGCCGCCGGCGCGATGTAGTGGCCTTGCTGCCCGGCCGGCAGCGGCGTGCGGGCGATGAGCTTTGCTTCGCGCCGCAGGCGCTCGATGTGGGTCGAGAGATTCCCGAAGGCTTCGCCGTCGATCACCGGTCCCACGTCGGTGGCCAGCTCGCCGGGCTCGCCCACTGCAAGCTCGGCCATCGCGCCCTCGAGCATTTCGATCACGCCGTCGGCCACTTCGTCGTGCACGCACAGCAGACGCAGTGCCGAGCAGCGCTGGCCGGCCGAGCGGAAGGCGCTTTGCACCACCGCGTCGATCACCTGCTCGGACAGCGCGGTGGAGTCCACGATCATCGTGTTCAGGCCGCCGGTTTCAGCGATCAGCGGCACGAGCGGGCCGTCTTTCGCGGCCAGCGTGCGCGCGATGATCTGCGCCACTTGCGTGGAGCCGGTGAAGCACACGCCGGCGCAATGCCGGTGGGCCACCAGCGCGGCGCCCACCGTTTCACCGGCGCCGTGCTGCAGCTGCAGCGCATCACGCGGCACGCCGGCTTCGTGAAGCAGTTCGACGAAAGCCTGCGCCACGCCGGGCGTCTGCTCGGCCGGCTTGGCCGCCACGGTGTTGCCGGCCACCAGCGCGGCCACCACCTGGCCGGCAAAGATGGCGAGCGGGAAATTCCACGGGCTGATGCACACGAAGGCGCCGCGGCCCTGCTCGGCCTGCAGCTGCTCTTCGGCCTGCTGTGCGTAGTAGCGGCAGAAGTCCACCGCCTCGCGCACCTCGGCCACGCAGTCGCCCCAGGTCTTGCGGCCCTCTTTCACCAGCAGCGCGCAGAACTCGGGCAGGCGCGCTTCCAGCAGGTCGGCCGTGCGCCGCAGCATCGCGGCGCGGCGCACCACCGGCACGGCGTTCCATGCGGGCCAGGCGGCATGCAGTTGCTCCATCGCTGCAGCGGCCGTGGCGTGCGTGGCCTCTGCCACGGCCGGCACTTCGGTGCGGCCGTAAGCCGCCAGCAGCGGCTCACGCATCGCCGCGCAGGCGAGGTCGGCGCCCACCGAGTTGGCGCGGCCTGCGCCGTACAGCTGCAGCGGCGCGGGCTGGCCCGGCTCGCGGGTGAGGTGCAGCGGCGAGGTCAGCAGCTCGTCGAAGCCCACGGCCTCGTCGGACAGCTGGTGCACGAACGACGAGTTGGCCCCGTTCTCCAGCAGGCGGCGCACGAGGTAGGCCAGCAGGTCGCGGTGCTGGCCTACCGGCGCATACACGCGGCAGGCGATGGCCGAGTCCTTCAGCGCCTCGCGGTACACACCCTCACCCATGCCGTGCAGGCGCTGCATCTCGAACGGCGCATTGACGGCGCGCGCCATCTGCACGATGGCGGCGATGGTGCCGGCGTTGTGCGTGGCGAACTGCGGGTAGATGAAGGGCGCCTCGGCGAGCATGGCCCGCGCGCAGGCGAGGTAGGAGATGTCGGTGTGGTGCTTGTGCGTGAACACCGGGTAGCCCGGCAGGCCCAGCTCCTGCGCGCGCTTGATCTCGCCGTCCCAGTAGGCGCCCTTCACGAGCCGCACCATGAAGCGCAGGTTGCGTGCCCTGGCGATGCGCGCCACCTCTTCCACCACGGCGAGCGCACGCGTCTGGTAGGCCTGCACCGCCAGACCAAAACCACTCCATTGCGGGTGCCGCTGAGCGATGTGATCGGCCAGCGCCTCGAACACGTCGAGCGAGAGTTCGAGCCGGTCGCTCTCTTCGGCGTCGATGGTGAGGTTGAGGTTGGCGCGCGCGGCCGTGTCCACCAACTGGCGCACGCGCGGCAGCAGCTCGGCCATCACGCGCGCGTGCTGCGCGTCTTCGTAGCGCGAGAACAGCGCCGAGAGCTTGATCGAGATGCCGTCGGCCGTCTGCGGGCTTTGCGCGGCGCGGCCGGCGGCGATGGTGTCGAGCGCCTGCACGTAGGCCGCGAGATAGCGCTTCGCATCGGCCTCGGTGCGCGCGCCCTCGCCCAGCATGTCGAAGCTGAACCGCAGGTTGGGGTACTGGCGGCGCTGTGCGTGCGCCTCGCCCAGTGCCTCGCCGATGGTCTGGCCCAGCACGAACTGGCGCCCCAGCAGCTGGATGGCGCGCACCGTGGCTGCCACCACGGTTTGAGAACCCAGGCGCTTCAGCAGCCCGGGCGGGTGGTCGCCTTCGGGCAGGAACCTCTTCGACAGGCTGATCGCGCTGGCCGACAGCGACGCGAGCATGCGGTGCTGGCTGGTGCTGCCGGCGCCGTCGAAGTGGGCACGGCCCAGTTGGTCGGCGGTGAGCGCGACCGCGGTTTCGGCATCGGGCACGCGCAGCAGCGCTTCGGCCAGCCGCATGAGCGCCAGGCCCTCGGCGCTGGAGATGGGGTACTCGCGCAGCAGCGATTCGAGCGCCCAGAACGGCGCCGGCCTTTCGCGCACCGCCTGCACCCAGGGCCTCGCGGCGGCCATGGCCGCGGGCCACTGCAGCGCGCCTTGCAGGCTGTCGAGGCTGGCCTGCACCACCGCGCTCTCGTCGCGGTAGGGAAAGGGCAGACGGGCGGCGTTGGCTGGCATGGAAAGTCCCTAAGGGTTGAATCTATGGCTAGCTTACGAAGGCTTTGCTAGCATGATTCACCAAAGAGAGGAGCTGCCGCAGATTAAATGTCAACCACCTACGAAGAAGACGGCCCCAAGGCGCTCGACAAGATCGACCGCAAGATTCTGCGCGTGCTGCAGGCCGATGGCCGCATTTCCAACCTCAAGCTGGCCGAGACGGTGCACCTCTCGCCCACTGCGGTGCTCGAGCGCGTGAAACGCCTCACGCGTGACGGCTACATCCTCGGCTACGAAGCCAGGCTCAACCCGTCCAAGCTGGGCGCCGGGATGATGGTGTTCATCGAAGTGGTGCTCGACCGCACCACGCCCGACGTGATGAACGCCTTCAAGGCCGCGGTGCAGACGCGCCCCGAGATCCTCGAGTGCCACCTGGTGGCCGGTGGCTTCGACTACCTCATCAAGACCCGCGTGGCCGACATGCAGGCCTACCGCGAGCTGATCGGCTCGGTGGTGTGGGCGCTCCCCGGCGTGCGCGAAACCCACACCTATGCCGTGATGGAAGAAGTGAAAAACACCACGGCCTTGGCGATTTAGTGCGCCCTCCCCGGGAATTCAGAGCTTCGTTTGGCTCGGCTTTTGCAAATACTTCGGCAAAAGATATCTGACAGCGTGCTCCGCGGGGCCGACTCGTCAAGAGCGCGGAGGGGAAACGAAACTCTATTCTTCGAGGGGCAAACTGAATGGCTGGCAGCAACCGGGTGCGGCGCACCCTGGCCGTCGCGATGGCGGCGGTTCTTTCCGTGGCGGGTTTGGCGGGGTGCGAAAAAATACCCGAGGTCGTGAAGATCGGTGTGGGGCAGCCTCTCACCGGCAACCTCAAGACACTGGGGCAGGACCTGCTCAACGGCGCGCAGATGGCGGTGGACGAGATCAACGCAGCCGGCGGCGTGCGCATCAACGGCCAGAACGTGAAGCTCGAGATCGTGTCGGCCGACGACCAGGCCAACGCCGAAGCGGGCAAGGCGGCTGCACAGCAGCTCGTCAACGCCGGTGTGATCGCTGCCATCGCGCACCTGAACTCGGGCGTGAGCATTGCCGCCGCGCCCATCTACGCGCAGGCCGGCGTGCCCCAGCTGGCCATTTCCACCAAGCCTGAATACACCCAGCAAGGCGTGCCCACCACGCTGCGGCTGGTGGCCAACGACGCACTGCAGTCGCGCGCGATGGGCGACTACGCCGCCCAGCTCGTGGGTGCGAGCAACTTCGCGGTGGTGGACGACAACACGCCCTACGGCAAGGGCCTGGCCGACAACGCCGCCAAGGCCATTGGCGAACGCGGCAAGAAGATCACGGTGCGCCAGTCGCTCGACGACAAGAGCACCGAGTTCCCGGCGCTGGTGGCCGAGCTGGCCAAGACGAACACCGACGTCGTGGTCACCACGCTGTCCGACTTCCAGATGGAAGCGCTGATCCAGCAGTTGAACCAGGCAGGCCTGTCGAAGATCCGCATCCTGGGCGGCGACACCATCAAGACCGACAAGCTGGCCAAGGTGGCCGGCCTCGTGCAGGCGATCTACGCCACCTCGCCCATCATCGAGGCTCGCGAGTTCCCCGCCGGCAAGCCCTTCCTCACCAAGTTCAACACGCGCTTCAAGGGCGACCCCGTGTACGGCGCGCACTACGCCTACGACGCGGTGTACCTGGTGGCCGACGCGCTGTCGCGCAACGGCTCGGTGGACAAGGAAAAGCTGCTCAAGCGCCTGAAGAGCATCGACGGCAACTCGCCCGTGACGGCTTCGCTGCGCTTCCGCGACGACGGCGAGCAGCGCTACGGCGCGATCGCCGTGTACCAGCTCCGCAAAGGGGTGTGGGAGCCTCTGATGCGCTCCGACCGCTGGTAACAGTTGGTATGCGGCGTGGTGTGCTGCGCACGCCGGGCTGACAACCCCTAACACCACATACACGCGCCTCGCGAGCGGCCAACATAATAAGGCCGTTCGCGGCGCGCTTCGTCGTTTGCGCGCCCTGCCCTTTCACTTTTGCAGGGATGGCAGCGTGACCCACATTTCGGCTGCGCAACGACGTTGCGCTCGACTGGCTTTGTTGATGTCCACCGTGGCCGTCGTGGCGGCGTGCGGAGGTGGAGGCGGAGACGGCAGCCCGGCACCGCAGCCCACTCCCGTCCCGACACCGGCTCCCGGTGTGGCCGTCACGATCAGCGGCACGGCCCGCTACGAATCGGTGCCGGCATACCCTGGCAGCGCGGGGCTCAACTACAGCGCGATCACGGCAAAACCTATCCGCGGCGCTACGGTGCAGCTACTCAACGGCGCGGGCGGCGTGCTGGCCACCACGGTGACCGACACAGCCGGCCACTACTCGTTCAACACCACCAACGGCCAATCGCTGCGCGTGCGTGTGCGGGCGGAGCTCAAGGACACCGCCCCGGCCAACGGCATGTGGGACATGACGGTGCGCGACAACACTGCGGGCGATGCGCTGTACGTGCTCGACTCGACACTTTCGACACCCGCGGGAAATGAAACGCGCGATCTGCTGGCCGGCTCTGGCTGGGACGGCAGCAGCTACACGGGCACGCGTGCTGCAGCGCCATTTGCCGTTCTCGACGTGACCTACCAGGGGCTGCAGAAAGTGCTGAGCGCTGCGCCCAACGTGAACCTGCCAGCGCTGCAACTGTTCTGGAGCAAGAACAACGTCCCAAGCCGTGGCAGCCTTTCGCAAGGGCAGATCGGCACGTCGTTCTATACCCTCAACAACGGCCACAAGCTTTACCTGCTGGGTGCCGAGAACACCGACACCGACGAATACGACTCCCATGTGGTCGAACACGAATTCGGCCACTATCTGCAGCGAGCCTTGTCGCAAGACGACAGCATCGGCGGCGAGCATGGCGACAACGACAGGCTCGACATGCGCGTGGCGTTTTCCGAAGGCTGGGGCAACGGCTGGTCCGGCATTGCACTGAACGACCCTCGCTACACGGACTCGAACGGCCGGCAACAGCAATCCACCGGCGTCCTGATGAACGTGAATGAGGCCCCCTCCAGCAATGAGGCTGGGTGGTATTCAGAGGCCACCGCCCAGTACCTCGTCTGGTCGCTGAACGCCGATGCCAACATCGGCTTTACACCCATCTACAACGCCCTCACCGCATTGCAAAGTGCGCCGACGTTCACCAGCCTGTACAGCTTTGGCGTGGCCATGAAGGGTGCGGGCGCCAGCGCGGCCACCGTCGATTCACTCTGGCAAGGGCAATCGATCTTCGGCACCGATGCCTACGGTGCAGGCGAAACCAACTTCAGCAACATCAGCATCGCCAACCCGGTCTATCGCACGCACAGCGGCGCCACGCAGCAGTACTGCATCAGCAGCACGGCGGGCACCTACAACAAGCTGGGCAACAGCGTGTTCGTTCGCTTCACCACGAGCGCTGGCGGTCACACCCTGACGCTTGCTCCCGTGAGTGCCACGGGGACCGACCCGGACTTCTACGTCGTCACCTCCACAGGCACTCGGCTACAAGGGCGTTCCGAGACAACGGATTCGGAGACACAGACGTTCTCCCTGCCACAGGGTGAGCACGTGGCGGCATTGACCGACTACAAGTTGACCGCCAACGCACCCCAACGCTGCTTCAACTTCACGGTGAACTGATGAATCGCTCGACGAAACTCCGACTGAACTTCATCACCGCGGTCTGCGGCGCCAGTTGCGCAGCCCTCGCGGCATGCGCCTGGGCGGACGCTCCGTCGCCGAACGCCAAGCCCGCCGCCAAGGCGAAAGCAACCTGGGTCACGGCGGCCCGCAAGCACAACGGCTCGGGCGTGGAGCTGAGCTACACCGTGCCAGCCACCTTGACCGCTGGCCAAGCCGCCGAAGTGCAACTGCGCTTCAATGACGTCAAGAAAGACGACGCCAGCGTGAAGATCACGGCGCCGGCAGGCGTTGCCCTGGCCAGCACCACGAGCAACGCAGCGCTGAATGCAGACATGGTGCTGCCTCGCGGCCAGACCACCGTGGTGACACTGCAAGTCACGCCAAGCGCCGACGGCCTGCAGTACCTGAATGTCTTCACCACGCAGAGCGGGCGCAGCAGCGCGCAGTCCATCCCGCTGCAGGTGGGCAGCAGCGCCAACAAGCTCGAGGCGAGCGGCAAGCCCGAAACCACGCCGGCCGGCGAGAAGGTGATCTCGCTGCCGTCGAAGTAAGCAGCAGCCGCGGCGATCTCAGGCACTGCGCGTCAGCGCCTGATACCGCGACGCCGACCCCAGCCCTGCGCGGCGCAAGGCGGCGTTCAGATGCGACAGGTGTGCATAGCCGCAGCGCTGCGCCACCTCCTCGAAACCCAACCGGCCCGCCGTGAGCAGTTCACGCGCCCTTTGCAGCCGGCGCGCCATCACCCACGCATGCGGGCTCATGCCGAAGCTCGCCTTGAACATACGCGCGAAGTGGAACTCCGACAGGTGCGCCACTTCGGCCAGCATGGCAAGCGAAAGCGCCGCGCCCGCACCTTGGGTGATGGCGGCTTCGATGCATTCCAACACGCGCCGCCGCACCACCGGCGACAAGCCACCGCGCACCATGGCAGCGTGCGACCGGCGATGCCGCACATGCCCAGCCAGCAGCCGGGCCTGCACCTGCAACGACAGATGCTGCAGCCGCAGGCCGGCATCGGTATCGGCCCAGTCGGCGGCGGCCAGGCTGCGGCACAGCAAGGCCAGCTGTTCGTCGTGGAAGTAGATGCGGTCGGCCAGTTGCGCCGAACGAGGCTCCAGGTCGAACCAGCGCTCGGCCGCCTGAGCGAACTGCAGCCGCGGCAGGTACAGGTGCAAGAGCTCGAGCGAGCCGCGCACGTCCCAGCGTGATTCGTGTTCAGCCGGCATGCAGCACAACGCACCCGGCTCTCCCCGCGCCGAAGGGGCCTGCAGGCAACGCACCGCGTGGCCGCCCTGCAGGTAGAACGACAGCGTGTGGTGCCCCGGGTGCGAATACACCGCCTCGGTGTCTGCATTGCGCCAATGCACCAACCACGCGCCTTCAGGCCCCACGGGCACGGCACGCAGCGGCGTGGCGCGCGAACGCAGCAACTCGGCAAACACCGGGAAGCGCTCGGCCAGTGGCGATGGATGGGCGGCGGGCATGGGCGCAAGCTTAGCGAGCGGGCATGCCCCGCAGCGCACCGGCTCGCACAAATGCGCAATTTCCTGCCACGCCCAGCAGCGCGCAGCCAGCAGACTCGCCGGCACCATGACGACCAACGCACTGCTTTACGGCCTCACCGTGCTGATCTGGGGCACCACGTGGATCGCGCTGAAACTGCAACTCGGCGTGGTGCCGATCGCCTGGTCGATCGCCTACCGTTTCTGGCTGGCCGCCGCCGTGCTCGCACTGTGGCTGCTGTGGCGACGCCAATGGCGCCTGCCGCCGCGCGCCGTGTGGCCGCTGCGCGCTGCAGGGCCTCACGCTGTTCTGCCTCAACTTCATGTGCTTCCTGCATGCGAGCCGCTGGATCGCCAGCGGCTTGGTGGCTGTGTGCTTTTCCACGGCACCGCTGCTGAACGCGCTCAACGGCCGAGTGTTCCAGAACAAGGCGCTGTCGCCGCAGGTGCTGGCCGGCAGCGCGCTGGGCGTGACGGGCCTGTTGCTGCTGTTCGGCAGCGAAGTGGCCAAGGACCTGGCGCGGCCCGAAACGCTGTGGGGGCTTGGGCTTGCGCTGGCCGGCACCTACTGTTTTTCGCTCGGCAACCTGCTGTCGGGCGCCATGCAGCGCCAGGGGCAGACGCCGGTGCAGACCAATGCGTGGGCGATGCTGGTGGGCGCTTCGCTGGTGGCGGCCTACGCGCTCGCCAATGGGCAGCCACCCACCTTCGACACCTCGGCCACCTACGTGGGCGCATGGCTGTACCTGGCCATCCCGGGCTCGGTGATCGGCTTCACCGCCTACCTCACGCTGGTGGGCCGACTCGGAGCGGATCGCGCGGCCTACTGCACGGTGCTGTTCCCGCTGGTGGCGCTCAATGTCTCGGCGTGGCTCGAGGGCTACACGTGGACGCCGGCAGCGCTGTTCGGGCTCGGGCTGGTGGCCGCAGGCAACGTGGCGGTGTTCTGGCACGGACCGTGGCTGCGGCTGCGCACCGGCTGAACGAGTCTGCGCGAGGTGCGGGCAAGCAGCTCAGCTTGCCCGCACGTCACGACCGCGAGCCGAAGATGGCGGTGCCCACGCGCACCAGCGTGGCGCCTTCGGCGATGGCCGCTTCGAGGTCGGTGCTCATGCCCGTCGACAACGTGTCCAGCGGCAGCCCGTCACGCACCAGCATCTCCTGCAGCTCCCGCAAGGCACGGTGCGGCGCGCGTTGCGCCTCGAAGTCACCGGCAGGCTCGGGGATGGCCATCAACCCGCGCAAGCGCAGGCGCGGCAATGAAGCCACCGCACGTGCCAGCGCATGCACCTCGTGCGGCGCCACGCCGCTCTTGCTGGCTTCGCCGCTGATGTTGACCTGCAGGCATACGCAAAGCGGCGGCAGGTGCCCGGGCCGTTGTTCCGACAGGCGCTGCCCCACCTTGAGCCGGTCCACGCTGTGCACCCAGTCGAAGTGCTCGGCCACCACGCGGGTCTTGTTGCTCTGCAGCGGCCCGATCAGGTGCCATTCGATCTGCGACCGCAGATTGGCCAGCGCGACCATCTTGTCGAGCGCCTCCTGCACGTAGTTCTCACCGAAGGCTCGCTGACCCGCGACGAAGGCGTCGCGCACCGCTGACGCGTCTTGCGTCTTGCTCACCGCCAGCAGCGTGACGCTTTGCACGGGCCGTTGCGCCACTGCACAGGCGGCCACGATGCGGCCTTGCACTTGTTGTATGTTGTTTGCGATCGTCGCCATAATGGCCCGAGCTTAAGTGACGCGGCCGCCACCGCTGCGGCGTGCGCAAAGAACCTGAGGCACCCACCGCCTCTTGCGAGACAAGATGGACATCACCCAACTGCTGGCGTTCTCGGTCAAGAACAAGGCTTCCGACCTCCACCTCTCCGCCGGCCTGCCCCCGATGATCCGCGTGCACGGCGACGTGCGCCGCATCAACGTGGACCCGCTGGAGCACAAGCAGGTGCACGACATGGTGTACGACATCATGAACGATGCACAGCGCAAGGCCTACGAAGAAACGCTGGAGTGCGACTTCTCGTTCGAGATCCAGGGCCTCGCGCGCTTCCGTGTCAACGCCTTCAACCAGAACCGCGGCGCCGGCGCCGTGTTCCGGACCATCCCGAGCAAGATCCTCACGCTCGAGCAGCTCAACACGCCCAAGGTGTTCGCCGACCTCGCGCTCAAGCCGCGCGGCCTGGTGCTGGTGACCGGCCCCACGGGCTCGGGCAAGTCCACCACGCTGGCGGCCATGGTGAACCACCTGAACGAAAACGAATACGGCCATGTGCTCACGGTCGAGGACCCGATCGAATTCGTGCACGAGTCGAAGAAGTGCCTGGTCAACCAGCGCGAGGTCGGGCCGCACACGCTGAGCTTCTCGAATGCGCTGCGCTCCGCACTGCGTGAAGACCCCGACGCCATCCTCGTGGGCGAAATGCGTGACCTCGAAACCATTCGCCTCGCGCTCACCGCGGCCGAAACCGGCCACCTGGTGTTCGGCACGCTGCACACGTCGAGCGCGGCCAAGACCATCGACCGCGTGGTCGACGTGTTCCCGGCGGCTGAAAAGGAAATGGTGCGCGCGATGCTTTCTGAGTCGCTCGTCGCCGTGATCTCGCAGACGCTGTGCAAGCTCAAGGACGGCTCCGGCCGCGTGGCGGCGCACGAGATCATGCTGGGCACCTCGGCCATCCGCAACCTGATCCGCGAGAACAAGATCGCGCAGATGTATTCGGCCATCCAGACCGGCCAGGGCATGGGCATGCAGACCCTGGACCAGAACCTGACGGAACTGGTGCGGCGCAACATCATTTCGCCGGCCGAAGCACGCAGCAAGGCCAAGATCCCCGAGAACTTCCCGGGCTGACGCCTCATCGTCGTGAAGAAGCTCATCGAACGCCTCAAAGGGACCTCGTCCAACTCCGGCGCGTCACCTGCCGTGAGCCCCGAGGATTCGGGCTACTTCTCGACCATGTTCATGGAGCACGGCAGCGACACCCAGCTGCTGGTCACGTGGCTGTCGCGGGCGCAGGAGATCAAGGCCGAGCCCTTCGACCGCAAACGCGGCGCAGAGATGTTCGCCAAGCTGTGGGGTGCCGACCGCTACGTGGCTGCGCTCAACAACGACGAGCTGCAGCGCATGAGCCAGTACCTCGAGTTCGTCACCGTGACACCGAACCAGGAGGTGATCGGCCAGGACGAGCAGGGCGACTACATGCTGATCGTGCTCGACGGCACGCTGGCGGTGGACCGCGTGCAACCATGGGGCGACCGTGCCCGGCTGGCCGAGGCACGCGCCGGCGACATGCTGGGGGAAATGTCCTTGCTGGATGCGGGCGCGCGGTTTTCAGCCTGCACGACACTTACGCCTTGTATCCTCGCCGTGGTCGATGCGCAACGGCTTGATGAGATGATCATGTTCGAGCCGCGCCTCGGTCTGGCACTGCTCGCCTCGCTCTCGCGGCGGCTTTCGCTGCGGTTGCGTCAGGTGAGCGCGCGGCTTTCTGCATTGCTTTCACGCGCTTGAAGTAACGAAAGCGCCGGGGTGCCGGGTGCTTCGGGGGAATGGCTGACTATGGAACGCGACCAGGCATCAAAGTTCATTAATGACCTGCTGCGGCTGATGATGGCCCGCGGCGGCTCGGATCTCTTTCTCACGGCCGACTTTCCGCCGGCCATCAAGGTCGACGGCAAGGTTACCAAGGTATCGCCGCAGCCGCTGACTGGCCAGCACACCATCGCGCTGGCGCGTTCGATCATGAACGACAAGCAGGCGGCCGAGTTCGAGCGCACCAAGGAGTGCAACTTCGCAGTCGCGCCGCAAGGCGTGGGCCGCTTTCGCGTCAACGCCTTCATTCAGCAAGGCCACGTGGGCATGGTGCTGCGGACGATTCCGCAGCAGCTACCCACCATCGACACGCTGGGCCTGCCGCAGGTGCTGAAAGACGTGGCGATGACCAAGCGCGGGCTGGTCATCTTCGTGGGGGCCACCGGCTCGGGCAAGTCGACCTCGCTCGCGGCGATGGTGGACTACCGCAACGAGAACTCCTACGGCCACATCATCACGATCGAAGACCCGGTGGAGTTCGTGCACCCGCACAAGAACTGCATCGTCACGCAGCGCGAGGTGGGGCTGGACACCGACGGCTGGTTCAATGCGCTGAAGAACACGCTGCGCCAGGCGCCCGACGTCATCCTGATGGGTGAAGTCCGCGACCGCGAGACGATGGAGCACGCGGTGGCGTTTGCCGAGACCGGTCACCTGTGCTTGGCCACGCTGCACGCCAACAGCGCCAACCAGGCCCTCGACCGCATCATCAACTTCTTCCCCGAAGAGCGGCGCGCGCAGCTGCTGATGGACCTGTCGCTGAACCTCAAGTCGCTCATCTCGCAGCGCTTGTTGCCTCGCCAGGAAGGCAAGGGGCGCGTGGCCGCAGTGGAGATCCTGCTGAATACGCCGCTGATCTCGGAGCTGATCTTCAAGGGCGAGGTTTCCGAGATCAAGGAACTCATGAAACGCAGCCGCGAGCTGGGCATGCAGACCTTCGATCAGAGCCTGTTCGACCTCTACGAAGGCCAGATGGTCACTTACGAAGATGCGCTGCGCAACGCCGACTCGGTGAACGACCTGCGCCTGCAGATCAAGCTCAACAGCCAACGTGCACGCAGCTCCGACCTCGCCGCTGGTACCGAGCACCTGACGATCGTTTGACCACCCCCGTAGCGCCTGCGGCGCTCCCCCTCAAGGGGGCGGGCGGCGCTGGCAGACCGGCGGAGCCAGATCTGCGGCGCCCACTCTGATCCGGCCCCATGTGCTGCGCACTGGGGCCGTCTTGTTTCCAAGG
Organism: uncultured Rivibacter sp.; assembly: GCA_946480925.1. The sequence continues at coordinate 32,188 of CAMLLU010000010.1, read as the reverse complement.
AAGCTCATGACTGCCAAGACCTACGAACCCATCTCCCCGCAAACCGTGGCCTTCCTCGGCCTGGGAGTGATGGGCTATCCGATGGCCGGCCATCTGGCGCGCGCGGGCCACGAGGTCACGGTCTACAACCGCACGGCCGCCAAGGCCGAGGCCTGGGCCCGGGAGTTCGGCGGCAAGAGCGCCCCCACTCCGCGTGAAGCCGCCGAGGGCGCCGACATCGTGTTCTGCTGCGTGGGCAACGACGACGACCTGCGTTCGGTGGTGCTGGGCGGCAACGGAGCGTTTGCCGGCATGAACCCGGGCACCATCTTCGTGGACCACACCACGGCCTCGGCAGAGGTGGCACGCGAGCTGGCCGCCGAAGCGCGCGGGCGCGGGCTGGCCTTCATCGACGCGCCAGTGTCAGGCGGCAACCTGGGTGCCATCAACGGCGCGCTCACGGTGATGTGCGGCGGCGATGCACAAGCCTTTGCGAAAGCTCGGCCGGTGGCGATGGCCTTTGCCAAGGCCGTCACGCTGCTGGGCGACAGCGGCGCCGGCCAGCTCGCCAAGATGGTCAACCAGATCTGCATCGCCGGTCTCGTGCAGGGGCTGGCCGAGGCCATTGCCTTCGGTCAAAAGGCCGGGCTCGACATGACGGCGGTGCTGGGCGTCATCGGCAAGGGTGCGGCGCAGAGCTGGCAGATGGACAACCGCGGGCCCACGATGGTGGACGACAAGTTCGACTTCGGCTTCGCGGTGGACTGGATGCGCAAGGACCTCGGGCTATGCCTGGAGGAAGCCCGGCACAACGGTGCGCGGCTGCCGGTCACTGCGTTGGTCGATCAGTTCTATGCCGATGTGCAGGCACAAGGCGGAGGACGCTGGGACACGTCGAGCCTAATCCGCCGCTTGAAGTAGCCCCGCCCGTAGCGTCTCAACAACGACGCTCGTGGACCGGCAAAGCCGATCCACGCCGCCCACTTGAATAGCGCCTTGCCTATTGAGCAGCCGAGGCGGCTGGGACAACCGGCTTGGGTGCCACGTATTCCTTGCGGCCCAGCGCCGCGAGTTCGTCCTCGCTGAGGACCTCGAACACCTTCACCACCTTGTTGACGCCGCTGATGCTGCGCGCCAGGTCGGCACCGCGATTCGCTTCGCGGTCAGTCACGCGGCCCATCAGGAACACGGTGCCGCGCTCGGCCACCACCTTGTAGGCGTTCGCCATGATGTCCTTGGCGTCCACGAAGGTCGCCTTGACCTTGCTCTCGATCAGCAGGTCGTTCGAGCGCGAGCCGATGGAGCTGTTGGGGCCGACTACGAGTTCGTTGAAAGTACCCCGCACGTTTTCGACGCGCGCCACCGTCTGCTCTACCGCCACGCGGTCGGCCTCATTGGGCACTTCACCGGTGAGCAGCACCATGCGGTTGTAGCTGGTGACGTTGACGTGGCCGCGTTCGCCCAGCGCGTCCTTGATGCGGTTGGCCGCCTTCAGCTCGATGGACTGGTCTTCGACTTGCGTACCGGAGGTGCGGCGGTCGGTGGCCAGCAACGCGCCGCCCACCGCGGCACCACCGATCAGCAACGGCGCGCATGCGGTCAAGGCGCCACCCAGCAGGCCGGCCGCCAGCAGCGTGACCGTCAGCGAACGCAACTTCGTCGTCTTGGAGTTTTTCGTCATGGTCATCCGTTGTCGGTTTCGCCCAGCAGCTGTGCATCCACCGCGTCGCACAAGCAATGCACGACCAGCAGATGGACTTCCTGGATGCGTGCCGTGCGGTCCGCCGGCACGCAGATGTGCACGTCGGTCTCGGTGAGCCGTTCGCGCAGCTTGCCGCCACCCTTGCCGGTGAGCGCGATCACCGTCATGTCCTTCTCGTGCGCGGCATCCACCGCGGCCAGCACGTTGGGCGAATTGCCGCTGGTGGTGATGGCGATCAGCACGTCGCCGGGGTTGCCCAGCGCCTGCACCTGTTTCGAGAAGATCTGATTGAAGTCGTAGTCGTTGGCGACCGCAGTGAGGATGGAGCTGTCGGTCGTGAGCGCGATGGCGGCGAGGCCGGGCCTTTCGCGCTCGAAGCGGCCGACGAACTCGGCCGCGAAGTGTTGTGCATCCCCTGCCGAGCCGCCGTTGCCGCAGGCGAGCACCTTGCCGCCGGCCGTGATGCAGCCCAGCAGCGCGTTCGCAGCGTCAGCCACCGGCCGCGTCAGCACCTCCGCAGCCTTGTACTTGACGTCGGCACTGTCGAAAAAGTGCTGCTGTATGCGTTGTTCCAACATGGTGGAGATGATAAGTCAGCCAGTTGGTGCGGCCGTCCGGGGCGGAGGTTCCGCAACCTTGCAAGATTTTCAAAGCGCGTCGAAGGCCGCAGGCAGCCATTCGATACGGTCGCCGTCGATGGCCACCACGTCGAAGCGGCACGGCGGCGCGGTGGCCAAGCGCTGCAGGTAATTCTGGGCGGCGAAAACGATGCGCTGGCGCTTGGCGGTCGAAATGGTTTCCGCGGCGCTGCCATGGCCCTTGCTGGCGCGTTGCCGCACCTCGACGAACACCAGCGTGCCGTCGCGGTCGCGCACGATCAGGTCCACTTCGGCGCCGCGCGAACGGGGGCCGGCGGCGACCCGATAATTGCGCTCCACCAGCTTGAGGCCCTGGCGCTGAAGATGCGCCAAGGCTCGGCTCTCGCCCTCGTCGCCGCGCACCTTGGTCGTGACCACTTCCGAAGCCTCCTCGCTCTTGAGTGCCGCGGCCGCTGCCGCCGGCGCGCAGCAGTATCCCAAAGGCACGCTGTATGTCGTGGCCACCCCCATCGGCAACCTCGCCGACCTGAGCCTGCGCGCGATCCACGCGCTGGCGCTGGCCGATGCAGTGGCCTGCGAAGACACCCGTGTGACGGCCGGGCTGCTGCGCCACCTGACGCTCGATCACAAACCTTTGCTGGCGGTACATGAGCACAACGAAGCAAGCGCTGCGGCCACGGTGATCGAGCGGCTGCAGCGCGGCGAACGTGTGGCCTACACCAGCGACGCAGGCACGCCGGCGGTAAGCGACCCGGGCGCGCGCCTGGTAGCCGCCGCGCAAGCTGCCGGCCACCGCGTGCTGCCGCTGCCGGGCGCGAGCAGCGTGGTGACGGCGCTGAGCGCCGCCGGTGACGTGACCGGTGCCGGCTTCCGGTTCATCGGCTTCCTGCCGGCCAAGGGCGGCGATCGGGCGGCAGCACTGGCACAACTGGCGACCGAACCTGGCACGACGGTGCTGTTCGAGGCACCACACCGCATCGAAGCGCTGGCACGCGCGCTGGCTGAAGTTTGCCCAGACCGCCGCGTCACGCTGTGTCGCGAGCTCACCAAGCAGTTCGAGAGCATCCACACGCAGACGGCAGCCACATTGCCTGGATGGCTGGCTGAGGATGCCAACCGCACCCGCGGTGAGTTCGTGCTGGTGCTGCACGCGCTGCCGGTGGCTCAGAGCAGTGACGATGCGCTGCCGCCCGAAGCCGAACGGCTGCTGAAGGTGCTGTTGGCCGAGTTGCCGCTCAAGCAGGCGGTGGCGCTGGCGGCCGAAGCGAGCGGCGTGGCGCGCAACGCGCTGTACCAGCGGGCGCTGCAACTCAAAAGTTGAGTTTGCCGCCGCCAAGGCCTCGTTGGTTGGATGGTTTGTCGTAGGCCGCGACCACACCAGCACCAGACAGCTCCGTGCCGCGGGCCAACTCAGGAACTTGTCGCCCCCGCAAAGAAAGCGTGAAATGCGCAAGCAGGCCCAGATGCCTAGAATCGTCCGCATGATCTCGCGCGAACCCACCCTCGAGCGACTCGCCACCGCGAAGTCACTGCTGCTCGACCCCTTCGGCCTCAACGAGAGCAAGCTGGCGCAGGCGCTGGCGGTAATCGGCGAGCACCGCATCGACGACGCGGACCTGTACTTCCAGTACACGCGCAGCGAAGGCTGGAGTCTGGAAGAAGGCATCGTCAAAAGTGGCAGCTTCGGCATCGACCAGGGCGTGGGCGTGCGGGCGGTGGCCGGCGAAAAGACCGCCTTCGCCTACAGCGACGACATCTCCGAAGCCTCGCTGCTTGACGCCGCCCGTACGGTGCGCAGCATTGCGGCGGCAGGCAAGAGCCAGCGCGTGAAGGTGGGCGGCGCCCCAAATGTGGCCGGCAGCCGTGTGCTGTATGCGCCGATGGACCCGATCGCCACACTCGACAGCACGCAGAAGGTGGCACTGCTCGAAAAGGTGGAACAGCTCGCACGCAAGCGCGACCCGCGCATCGTGCAGGTGATGGCAGGGCTGGCCAGCGAATACGACGTAGTGATGGTTGCGCGTGCTGACGGCACGCTGGCGGCCGACGTGCGGCCGCTGGTGCGCCTCTCGGTCACGGTGATCGCCGAACAGAACGGCCGCCGTGAGGTGGGTTCGGGAGGCGGCGGCGGGCGCTTCGGCCTGGGTTACTTCCATGACGACGTAATCACGGGCTATGTGGACCAAGCGGTGAACGCGGCGCTCACGAACCTCGAGAGCCGCCCCGCTCCGGCCGGTGAAATGGACGTGGTGCTGGGCCCAGGCTGGCCGGGCATCCTGCTGCATGAAGCCATCGGCCACGGGCTCGAAGGCGACTTCAACCGCAAGGGCTCGAGCGCGTTCTCCGGCCGTATCGGCCAGCGCGTGGCAGCCAAGGGCGTGACGGTCCTCGACGACGGCACCATCCCGGACCGTCGCGGTTCGCTGAACGTGGATGACGAAGGCAACGCCTCGCAGCGCAACGTGCTGATCGAAGACGGCATCTTGCGCGGCTACATCCAGGACGCCATGAACGCGCGGCTCATGAAGGTCAAGCCCACCGGCAACGGCCGCCGCGAAAGCTATGCGCACGTGCCGATGCCGCGCATGACCAACACCTACATGCTGGGCGGTGACAAGTCGCGCGACGAGATCGTCGCCAGCCTCAAGCGCGGGCTGTATGCCACCAACTTCGGCGGCGGGCAGGTCGACATCACCAGCGGCAAGTTCGTGTTCTCGGCCAGCGAAGCGTTCTGGGTCGAAAACGGCAAGATCCAGTACCCCGTCAAGGGCGCCACGATCATCGGCAATGGGCCCGACGCGCTGACCCGCGTGAAGATGATCGGCAACGACATGCAGCTCGATACCGGCGTGGGCACCTGCGGCAAAGAAGGCCAGAGCGTGCCGGTGGGCGTGGGCCAGCCCACGTTGCGCATCGACGGGCTCACCGTCGGCGGCACGGCCTGAGCGGAACACGGCGACGGTGTGGCGCTATCGCAGCGATAACGCGGCCTGCACTTGACGCGCTGCACAAGCGCCGTGCTACATTCGCGCCCATGCTTCGCGTTTCCAGCTTTTACTTTGCGTACTTTTGGTTCTCGCACCGCCCCGGCGGAGGAGAGGCAAGCGCGTAAGCAAAGCAGGTAGCGCGAAAACCGAATCCTCAAAAACCGCCGGGTCCCCCCGGCGGTTTTTTTTCGCCCGCGCCGCCAACCAAACCCACACATTCAACGAACAGGAGCCCGCCGTCATGAACGCCAAGTCCGCCACTGCCACCGAGGGTTGGTATGCGCACGGAGAAAAAACTTCGCAGACCGACGACGAAAGGATCAAGGACGTGACCCCGCTGCCGCCGCCGGAGCACCTGATCCGCTTCTTCCCGATTCGCGGCACGCCGGTCGAGACGTTGGTGGCGCAGACGCGCCACAACATCCGCCGCGTCATGCAAGGCAAGGACGACCGCCTGCTCGTCATCATCGGGCCCTGCTCCATCCACGACCCCGCTGCCGCGCTGGAATACGCGCAACGCCTGAAGACACAACGCGAGAAGTACGCCGACACGCTGGAGATCGTGATGCGCGTGTATTTCGAGAAGCCGCGCACCACGGTGGGCTGGAAGGGCCTCATCAACGACCCCTACCTCGACGAGAGCTTCCGCATCGACGAGGGCCTGCGCATCGCGCGCCAGCTGCTGCTGGAGATCAACCGCCAGGGCATGCCGGCGGGCAGCGAGTTCCTCGACGTGATCTCGCCGCAGTACATCGGCGATCTCATCTCCTGGGGCGCCATCGGTGCACGCACCACCGAAAGCCAGGTGCACCGCGAGCTGGCCTCGGGCATCTCGGCACCCATCGGCTTCAAGAACGGCACCGACGGCAACATCAAGATCGCAACCGACGCGATCCAGGCCGCGGCGCGCGCACACCACTTCCTGTCGGTGCACAAGAACGGCCAGGTGGCCATCGTGGAGACCAAGGGCAACAAGGACTGCCACGTGATCCTGCGCGGCGGCAAGACCCCCAACTACAGCGCTGAACATGTGGCCGCCGCCTGCGCCGATCTCGAAGCGGCCAAGCTGCCGTGCAACCTGATGGTGGACTGCAGCCATGCCAACAGCTCCAAGCAGCACGAGCGCCAGATCGACGTGGCCAAGGACATCGCTGGCCAGATCGCCGGCGGCAGCCGGAGCATCTTCGGCGTGATGGTCGAGAGTCACCTGAAGGGCGGCGCCCAGAAGTTCACGCCGGGCAAGGACGACGCATCTCAGCTCGAATACGGCAAGAGCATCACCGACGCCTGCATCGCCTGGGACGACTCGCTGGAAGTGCTCGACGTGCTGAGCCAGGCTGTGAAACAGCGTCGCCGCTGATACACCTCGTGACGGGGCATTCCGCTGCTGCGGTGAGTTCCTGCAAAGGCGGGTAAGTCACTTCCCGGGGCCTGTAACCCAGGCAACGTGCGGCAAAAGAGCTGGTTCGAGGCCTCTTCGGGGGATGCAATGGCGCCTCTTGCAACTCCTCTGGAGGATCTTCATGACTCGCTCCACTGTGCTCGTCAATGCCCGCCGCGTGCTGCTCGTCACCGTTGCGAGCTTTGCACTCGCGGCCCAGGCGCAGACTTCGCAGTCCACCACGACGCCGTCGCAGACCGAATCGCAGAAACCTGCCGCCAAGCAGATGCCGGCTCCACAGGCGGCCTTCCAGCGAGCGGACACCAACAAGGACGGCCGGCTCACCCAGGAAGAAGCGGCCCGCATGCCGGCCGTTGCAGCCAAGTTCAGCGAACTCGACGGCGACAAGGACGGCAGCCTGTCGGTGAGCGAATTCGCGATCGGCTACGGCAGCGACAAGTAGCCGGGCGCTCCTTCACCTTCAACACAGGCCCACGCCGCGAGGTCGTGGGCCTTGTTGCTTCAGGCGTCGTCGCGAGCGAGCCGTTCGCTGTGCCAGTACACGTCGTCGCCGCCCAACCCGTCCAGATTCGCGCGATTGAGCACGCGGGCCTGCACGAACAGCAAGTCCGACAGCCGGTTGAGGTATTGACGCGGCTCGGCACGCACCGCCTCGGCGCCGGCCAGTGCCACCACGGCCCGCTCGGCCCGGCGCGCCACCGTGCGGGCGACGTGGGCGATGGCTGCGCTGCGCGTACCGGCCGGCAGGATGAACTCCTTGAGCCGCGGCAGCGTAGCGTTGTATTTCGCCAGGGCAGCATCGAGCCGTGCCACCGCATCGGCCTTCAGCAGCTCGTAGCCCGGAATGGAGAGCTCACCGCCCAGGTTGAACAGCTCGTGCTGGATGGTGACGAGCAGCTCTCGTACGTCGTCGGGTAGCGGCTCGGCCAACAACACGCCGATGTGCGAGTTGAGTTCGTCCACGTCGCCCATGGCCTGCACGCGCAGGTGATCCTTGGGCACACGGGTGCCGTCGCCCAGGCCGGTGGTGCCGTCGTCACCGGTGCGCGTGGCGATCTGTGTCAGTCGGTTGGACATGGTCGAAGCTCCCGCGTTGTCGAGTGCCTAGAATTCTTGCACTGCCTTTGCGCGCCTTTTTGCGGGAGCCGCCATGAATGCCGTTACCGAGCTGCCCATCCACCTCGAACCCCGCCCAATGCCGGCCCCGATGCTGGCAGCCTTGAAGGAGCACTTCGCCGAACGTTGCTCCACCGCGCAGGCGGTGCGCGAGCAGCATGGCCGCGACGAATCGCCTTTCGACGTGCCGCCGCCCGAGGCGGTGGTGTATTGCGAACGCAATGAAGACGTGGCCTTCGTCGTGCGCCTCGCACAAGAGAACGCGGTGCCGGTCATTCCCTACGGCGCGGGTTCGTCTCTCGAGGGCCACCTGCTCGCAGTGCAAGGCGGCGTGAGCATCGACCTCACTCGCATGAACCGCGTGTTGCGGGTCAACGCCGAAGACCTGACGGTGACAGTGCAGGCCGGGGTGACACGCAAGCAGCTCAATGAAGAGCTCAAGCACGAAGGCCTGTTCTTCCCCATCGACCCGGGTGCTGATGCGTCGATCGGTGGCATGTGCGCCACGCGAGCCAGCGGCACGAATGCCGTGCGCTACGGCACGATGCGCGAAAACGTGCTGGGCCTCACGGTGGTAACCGCCAGTGGGGAGACTGTGCACACCGGCACGCGGGCCCGCAAGTCGAGTGCGGGCTACGACCTGACGCGGCTGTTCGTCGGCAGCGAAGGCACGTTGGGCGTGATGACCGAGATCACCTTGCGGCTGTACCCGTTGCCCGAGGCGGTGTCGGCTGCGGTGTGTTCGTTCCCCGACGTGGAATCGGCCGTGCGCACGACCATCCAGATCATCCAGCTGGGCGTGCCGATCGCGCGCTGCGAACTGCTCGATGCCAACGCGGTGCGCGCCGTCAACAAGCACGACAAGCTCTCCCTACGTGAGGCGCCGATGCTGTTGATGGAATTCCACGGCAGCGACGCCGGCGTGAAGGAGCAGGCCGAACTCGTGCAGGAGATCGCGGCCGAATTCGGCGGCGAACACTTCGAATGGGCCACCACGCCGGAAGAGCGCACACGGCTGTGGACAGCACGGCACCATGCCTATCTCTCTGCCCTGCAGACGCGCCCGGGATGCCGCTGCATCACCACCGACACCTGCGTGCCGATCTCGCGCCTGGCCGAATGCGTGAGCGCCACCGTGGCCGAGGCCGACGCGGCCGGCCTGCCCTATTTCATCGTGGGCCACGTGGGTGACGGCAACTTCCACGTGGGTTATCTGATCGACCCACAGCTGCCGGCCGAACGCGAGCTAGCCGAGAAGCTGAACCACCAACTGGTGGCACGCGCGCTGGCCATGGAAGGCACCTGCACCGGCGAGCACGGCATCGGGTTGCACAAGATGGGCTTCCTGCTCGACGAGGCCGGCGCAGGCGCAGTGGAGCTGATGCGCAGCGTGAAGCGCGCGCTCGACCCGAAGAACATCATGAATCCCGGCAAGATCTTCGCGTTGTAACGAGCGCGGCGCAGATCACGCCTGTGCCGACTTTATGCGCCAAGCCGCTGCAACGGCAGGTAACGGTCACCGATGCGCCGTGCGCAAGGACTACCCTTGCCGCAGCCAGGACATCGCCTGCGCTTTGCAATATCGCCATGCCCTTTCGCCTGAAGAATCTCGTGGCCGGTGCCGCGCTGGTGCCGGTTTTGTTGCTGTCATCGTTGCTGGCCGGCTGCGGCACGCAAAAGACCACGGTGGGCGGCAAGCCCGACGTGCTGATCGCCAACGCCACCGAAGGCGACCTCGCGCGTTGCCGCAACCGCATTGGCGCGGCAGCCATCAGTGAATCCGACGCCAACGCGCAGGCCTTGCTGTCGGCCGGCCTGCCGCGTTCGATGGCGCCGCTGGTGCGACAGATGCTGATGCAGACACGCTGCTTCGCGGTGGTGGACCGCGGGGCCGCTTTCGCCGTGCTCGAGAAGGAAGTGCAGATCCGCGAGCAGCACGGCGAGACCCGCGCCACGCAGCTGGCCGCGATGATGCCGGTGGACTACGTGGTGCGTGCCGAGATCGTGTTCGTCGAACAGACCGGCGGCAACAAGGGCGGCGTCGGCGCGCTGTTCGGCAACGTGCTGGGCGGCGTGGCAGCCGAGGTGCGCAAGCGCGAAGCGCTGGTGGTGATGAGCGTGGTGGACGCGCGCACCAGCGAGATCGTGGCGGCATCGTTCGGGCGCGGCACCAGCGAGTCGTCGGGCGTGGGCAGCATCATCCTCGGCGGCGGGCTGGTAGCCATCGAAGGCGGCTGGCTCGACACGCCGCAAGCCAAGCCCGCGGCCGCTGCGCTCGTGGATGCGTGGAACCAGCTGTTGCCACGCATCGTGGCGTGGCGCGAAAGCCTCGGCGCGCCAGCCAACGAGATCCTGCCGCCCAAGAAGCGCTGAAACCCGGCGGCAACAGCCGCTTGCGAACGGTCACCGCCGCCGCGCGCCGGGCGCGGTACACCTGCGGCATGGACAGTGCCGCCTTCCTGATGCATGCCCTGGGCAGCCCCAGCCTCGTGGGTGCCGTGTTGCCGTCGTCGCGCCGGCTCGCGCAGGCCATGGCCGAAGCCACTGGGCGCGCCAGTTGTGTCATAGAGCTGGGCGCCGGCACCGGCGCGATCACCACCGCGCTGCGGCAGCGTTATCCGCAGATGCCGATGATGGCCGTCGAGATGCAACCGGCGCTGGCCGAAAGACTGCAAGGCCGCTGGGACGGCGTGGAAGTGCGCTGCGGCGCTGCCCACCGCGTGCTACAGCACGAAGCACCTCGGTTGCCGCACGCGACGGTGGTGGTGTCGTCACTGCCGTTGCGTTCGCTGCCGGCTGCGCTGTGCGCAGACACCATTCGCACGCTGTGCCGCTTTGTCGAGGCACACGAGACGCGGAGCCTCGTGCAATACACCTACCAGCCGCGTTCGCCGTTCGAGTTGCCGGCCGGCAGCCCGCTGCGCTGGCATCGGCGCCAGCGGGTGTGGCGCAATCTGCCACCGGCTGACGTGTGGGTGTTGAGGCATCACAGCCTGCCGGCCGGTGCGCACGCTGGTCGCGCTCACTAGACGAGCCCGCGAGGCACCGAGCGAAGCGCGCCTCGCCGCGCCCGATCGATCAATGCGACGGCGGCGGCGAGACGGTCCAGCGGCGCTTGGTTTCGCCGTGGCTGTCCACACTGTCGAGGTGCACCGGGAAGCCCCACAGTCGCGCCACGTGCTTGAGCACTTCCTGTGTGTCGTCGCTGAGCGGACGCGAGTTGTGCTGCGTGTGGCGCAACGTGAGCGAGCGGTCTCCGCGCAGGTTGACGCTCCACACCTGGATGTTGGGCTCGCGGGAACCCAGGTCGTATTGCTTGGCGAGCGATTCGCGCAGGTGGCGGTAGCCGATGTCGTCGTGAATGGCGCTGACTTCGAGCTCGGGGTCCTGGCTGTCGTCCTTGATGGCGAAGAAGCGGAACTCGCGCATCAGCCGCGGACTCAGGAACTGGCCGACGAAGCTTTCGTCCTTGAAGTTGCGCATCGCGTAGTCCAGCGTCTTCAACCAGTCGCTGCCGGCGATGTCGGGGAACCAGGCGCGGTCTTCGTCGTCGGGGTTCTGGCAGATGCGCTTCAAGTCCGTATACATCGCGAAGCCCAGCGCATACGGGTTGATGCCGCTGTAGGCGCGGTGCCCCACAGGCGGCTGGTAGATCACGTTGGTGTGTGACGACAGCCACTCCAGCATCATGCCGTCGGCGAGCAGGCCGTCTTCGTACATCGTGTTGAGCAGCGTGTAGTGCCAGAAGGTGGCCCAGCCTTCGTTCATGACCTGCGTCTGGCGCTGCGGGTAGAAGTACTGCGCGATCTTGCGCACGATGCGCACGATCTCGCGCTGCCAGGGCTCCAGCAGCGGCGCGTTCTTCTCGATGAAGTACAGCAGGTTCTCCTGCGGCTCCTCGGGGAAGCGTCGCGTAGTGTCCTCACCGTGCGACTTGCCGGCCTTCTTGGGCAGCGTGCGCCACAGGTCGTTGATCTGCCGCTGCGCATAGGCTTCGCGGTCCTCGCGGCGCGCCTGCTCCTGAGCGAGCGACAGCTTCTGCGGCCGGCGGTAGCGGTCCACGCCATGGTTCATGAGCGCGTGGCATGAGTCGAGCGTTTCCTCCACCAACTGGATGCCGTGGCGCTCCTCGCATTCGGCCACGTAGTTCTTCGCGTAGACCAGGTAGTCGATGATGGACGAGGCATCCGTCCACATGCGGAAGAGGTAGTTGCCCTTGAAGAAGCTGTTGTGGCCGTAGGCCGCATGCGCGATGACGAGCGCCTGCATCGCCATCGTGTTCTCTTCCATCAGGTAGCTGATGCAAGGGTTCGAGTTGATGACGATCTCGTAGGCCAGCCCCATGTAGCCGCGCTTGTAGTTCTTTTCGGTGGCGATGAACTCCTTGCCGTAGCTCCAGTGACGGTAGTTCACCGGCATGCCCACGCTCGCGTAGGCATCCATCATCTGCTCGGACGTGATGATCTCGAGCTGGTTCGGGTAGGTGTCGAGCCCGTAGCCTTGCGCGGTGTTCTTGATGGCGGCGTGGTATTGCTCGATCAGCTCGAACGACCAGTCCGAGCGTGCCGGCAGATGCTCCTTGGCCCGTGGCGGGCGCACCACCTGGGTCGAAAGCTTTACCGGGGGCTGGGGGGGTGGCAGTTCACTGCCGGCAAAAAGGTCGGGCGTGGAGTCGACCACCGGCGCTACATCGGTCGCGCGTCGCTTCATGCAAAGGCCTCCTGCCGCGTGGCCGCCTTCATGCGTCCACGCCTTCCTTCTTGAACAACTCGCGGAATACCGGGTAGATGTGCGAAGGCTCCAGCACCTTGCGCATCGCGAAGTGCGGGTAGACCTCGGCGATCTGCTGGTATTCCTCCCACAGGTTCTGTTCGGGTTCGGCCACTTGCACGTAGGCAAAGTAGCGGCACAGCGGCAACAGCTGCTCACTCACGATCTCGCGGCAGCGGCCGCTGTCGTGGTGCCAGTTGTCGCCGTCGCTCGCCTGGGCGCCGTAGATGTTCCATTCGCTGGTGGGAAAGCGCTGCTTGATGATGTCGTGCATCATCACCAGTGCACTCGACACGACGGTGCCGCCGGTTTCGGTGGCGTGGAAGAAGTTCTCCTCGTCCACTTCCTGTGCCTGCGTGTGGTGGCGGATGAACACCAGCTCGATGTGGTCGTAGTGCCGCGTGAGAAACAGGTACAGCAGGATGAAGAAGCGCTTGGCGAGATCCTTGCGCTGCTCATCCATCGAGCCGGACACGTCCATCAGGCAGAACATCACCGCCTTGGTGGTGGGTACCGGCACCTTCACGCGGCTGCGGAAACGCAGGTCGATCGGGTCGAGATATGGAATGCGCTCGACGCGCGCACGCAGGAAGGCGATGCGCTCTTCGGCAGCCTTGATCTCGGCCGTGGTGACGGGATCTCCCGGCAACGCGGTGCGCAACAGCTCGGCCAGCCGCTCTTCGAGTTCGCGCAGCTCGCGCCGCCAATCGGAGCCGATGGCTATGCGGCGGCCGATGGCGCCGCGCAATGAGCGCACCACATGCAGGTTGTTGGGCGTGCCGTCGCTGGTGAAGCCGGCGCGGTGACTCTTGTATTCGGGCACCTCGGCCAGCGAAGTCTTCACGAGGTTGGGCAAGGCCAGGTCTTCGAAGAAGACCTGCATGAACTCTTCCTTGCTCAAGTGGAAGACGAAATCGTCTTCGCCCTCCCCGCTGTCGCTGGCCTGTGAACCACCGCCGCCGCCCTGCCCGCCTTGGGGCCGCTCGATGCGGTCGCCCTTCACGTATTCGCGATTGCCCGGGTGCACCATCTCGCGCTGGCCGCCCTGGCCGTGGCCGAACACGGGCTCGGACACATCGCGCTTGGGGATGTGGATGTTCTCGCCCTGCTCCATGTCGCGGATGCCGCGCTGGCTCACCGCCTTGCGCACCGCTTCCTTGATCTGCTCGCGGTAACGGCGCAGGAACCGCTCGCGGTTGCCGATGGACTTGTTCTTCCCCGCCAGCCTGCGATCGATGATCTGCTGAAGCATTGCGACCTCTTTCACGCGCGAAGCCTCACTTCATCTTCAGCTGCTCTTGCGCACGCGCAGGTACCACTCGCACAGCAGGCGCACCTGTTTGGGCGTGTAGCCCTTGTCGACCATGCGGGTGACGAAGTCCTCGTGCTTCTTGGCTTCGTCCGCGCTGGCCTTGGCGTTGAAGCTGATGACCGGCAGCAGCTCTTCGGTGTTGGAGAACATCTTCTTCTCGATCACCGTGCGCAGCTTCTCGTAGCTCGTCCACAACGGGTTCTTGCCCTGGTTGTTGGCCCGCGCGCGCAGAACGAAGTTGACGATCTCGTTGCGGAAGTCCTTCGGGTTCGCAATGCCAGCGGGCTTCTCGATCTTCTCGAGCTCCGCATTGAGTGCCGCGCGGTCGAACACCTCGCCGGTGTCGGTGTCGCGGTACTCGTGGTCCTGGATCCAGTAGTCGGCGTAGGTGACGTAGCGGTCGAAGATGTTCTGGCCGTACTCGCTGTAGCTCTCGAGGTAGGCGGTCTGGATCTCCTTGCCGATGAACTCGGCATACCGTGTGGCCAGGTGCTCCTTGATGAAGGCCAGGTACTTCTGCTCGGTCTCCTGCGGGAACTGCTCGCGCTCGATCTGCTGCTCGAGCACGTACATCAGGTGCACCGGGTTGGCCGCCACTTCGGAAGAATCGAAGTTGAAAACCTTCGACAGGATCTTGAACGCGAAGCGCGTGGACACGCCGGCCATGCCTTCGTCCACACCGGCGTAGTCACGATATTCCTGATAGCTCTTGGCCTTGGGGTCGGTGTCCTTGAGGTTCTCGCCGTCGTACACCAGCATCTTGGAGAACAGTGAAGAGTTCTCGGGTTCCTTCAGGCGCGTGAGGATGGCGAACTGCGACATCATCTTCAGCGTACCCGGGGCGCACTTGGCGTCGGCCAGCGACGAGCCGCGGATGAGCTTCTCGTAGATGTGGATCTCTTCCGAGACACGCAGGCAGTACGGCACCTTGACGATGTAGATACGGTCGAGGAAGGCTTCGTTGTTCTTGTTGTTGCGGAAGGCCTTCCACTCGCTCTCGTTGCTGTGCGCCAGCACGATGCCGTCGAATGGGATCGCACCAAAACCTTCAGTGCCCTTGAAGTTGCCTTCCTGGGTGGCCGTCAGCAAAGGATGCAGCACCTTGATCGGTGCCTTGAACATTTCGACAAACTCGAGCAGGCCCTGGTTGGCCAAGCACAGGCCGCCGGAATAGCTGTAGGCATCCGGGTCGTCCTGCGCATAGGTTTCGAGCTTGCGGATGTCGACCTTGCCGACCAGTGACGAGATGTCCTGGTTGTTCTCGTCGCCCGGTTCCGTCTTGGCCACGGCGATCTGCTTGAGCACGCTCGGGTAGCGCTTGACCACCTTGAAACGGCGGATGTCGCCGCCGAACTCTTCGAGCCGTTTCACGGCCCACGGGCTCAGGATGCGGTTGAGATAGCGCCGCGGAATGTTGTATTCCTTCTCGAGGATGGCGCCGTCTTCGTCGGGGTCGAACAGGCCCAGAGGAGACTCGTTCACCGGCGAGCCCTTGAGCGCATAGAACGGCACTTCCTGCATGAGCTGCTTCAGCCGCTCGGCAATCGAACTCTTGCCGCCGCCCACGGGGCCCAGCAGGTAGAGGATCTGCTTCTTTTCTTCGAGCCCCTGCGCTGCATGGCGGAAGTACGACACGACCTGCTCGATCGAGTCTTCCATGCCGTAGAACTCGGCAAACGCCGGGTAACGCTTGATGACCTTGTTGGCGAAGATGCGTGACAGGCGCGGATCGTTGCGCGTGTCCACCAGCTCCGGGTCACCGATGGCCTTGAGCATGCGCTCGGCCGCGGTGGCATAGGCCAGTGGCTCACGCTTGCAGATGTCGAGGTACTCCTCGAGCGAGAGCTCCTCTTCGCGGGTGCGTTCATATCGCGCAGTGAAGTTGCTGATCACGTCCATCGTTTGACCTCCAATCCTCTACCGAGCTGTTCCGGAGGCAGCGTGCCACGTGTCGCAAGTGCAAGCCACGTGTCGCGCTACCTGGCTGACTCAAAGATCGTTCAAATTCGCGCCTTGCATGTGCCGAGAAAAGCCGTCTTTGCCGTCTTGTTCTCGCACTGCGTTGCAAGGAGCATGCCCCTTTCCGGCGCGTTGCGCCACTGCCGGACGAGGGAGCCCTGTTTCGCGTGCAAGTTCCTCAGGTCATACGTTGTCAACGCAGAAGCCTGGGCATGCGCAGTCGCTCGCGGCGGGCTTGCCGTTGTGCGGCGCCAGCACATGCTTTTTGCGCTTCGGGCTGCTTTCATGGAATGCATGCTGCGCCTTTTTCAGGCCGATTTGTTTTAGGGATTAACCCTTTTCGCGTCAAGATTTTGCGCAGCGGACCACTACGTTCGGCCAGCGTCAACATGCTGACGCACAAACGCGACCATGCCGCCGCGCAGACCGATGCGAGGAGCAGCAATGTGGATCGTGTGGTGGTGCGCTGACGTGCGCTGCGGCCATCTGTCGTCGATGGCTACTTTGAAAGCGGCTGCAAGGGGCCGCAAGGGCGCCAGGGTCTGCCGCTGGCGCTTCGAGCGTTGCGGCTCGGCTCAATCCTGCGGGCCGCGCAGCTTGTCGATCAGGCCGTTCAACTCATCGAGCGAGCCGAAGGCAATGGCCACTTCGCCTTGTTCACCGCGCTTGGTGCGCTTCTTGACGCGGATCTCGATCGGCGCGGTCAACAGGTCGGCCAGCTCTTCTTCGATGCGCACGAGATCGCGCGGCTTGTCGGCCTTGATGCGCATCAGCGGCGTCTGCCGGCCCTTGGCTGCACGCGCCACCAGCTTCTCGGCTTCACGCACCGAAAGCTTCTTGGCCACGATCTCGTTGGCGTTGGTGATCTGGTGTGCGCGGTCGAGTGCCAGCAACGCGCGTGCGTGGCCCATGTCGAGGTCACCGACCATCAGCATCTGCTGCACCGGCTCAGCCAGGTTCAGCAGGCGCAACAGGTTCGACGCGGCGCTGCGCGAACGGCCCACCGCCTGCGCTGCCTGCTCGTGCGTGAGGCCGAATTCGTCGGTCAGCCGCTTCAGGCCATGGGCTTCTTCGAGCGGGTTCAGGTCTTCGCGCTGGATGTTCTCGATCAGCGCCATCACCGCGGCCGCCTCGTCGGGCACTTCCTTCACCAGCACGGGCACTGCGTCGAGCCCGGCCAGCTTCGCGGCGCGCGAACGCCGTTCGCCGGCGATGATCTCGTAGCGCCCCCCACCCACCGGCCGCACGAGGATGGGCTGCATCACGCCCTGCGATTTGATGCTTTCGGCCAGCTCGTACAACGAGCCTTCGTCCATGCGCGTGCGCGGCTGGTATTTGCCGGGCTGCAGCAGGTCGAGCTTCAGCGTCGTGGGGTTGCGGATGGCGTCGCCCGCGGCCGGAGCGTCGGGGACCTTGGGGCCGAGTAGCGCTTCGAGGCCGAGACCGAGGCCTTTGGGTTTTTTCGTGACCATGGGCGCGGATTGTCCCCGACAAAACCGCGTGCTCCGCGGCGCAGAGCGCCGGCGTCAACCGTCGATCAACGCCTGCAGCAATGCACGGCCCTCGGGCCAGTCGCCCAGCCCGGAGTCCCCGTTGATGTGCCCTCGCGTACCGATGGACACGAGGTCGGCACCCCAGTCCGCGGCCAAGGCTGCGGCACGCGCCGGCGAGCAGTAGGGGTCGTCCTGGCTCACGACGGCCAGCGCGGGGAACGGCAGCCGCTGGCGCAGCATCGGCCGCCAGTTGTGCAGCTGCGGCGGTGTGTCGTCGCGTTCCACGTCGGGCGGGGCGACCAGCAGCGCGGCCTTGACGCGGTGCAACTGCCGGCTGTGCGAAGCCCAGGCCGCCGCCAGCTGGCAGCCCAGACTGTGCGCGACCAGCACCGCCGGCTCGGTGCTTTCGAGCAGCACCTCCTCGAGCTGCGCCATCCAGTCACCTCGCCGGGGCCACAGCCAGTCGTCCTGCACGACACGACGATCGCCGAACGCCGCTTCCCAGCGGCTTTGCCAGTGTGCGGGGCCGGAGTCGAGCCAACCCGGCAGCAGCAGGATGCGAGGACTGCCGGTCACCGCGTCAGTGCTGCAGGTTGAGGTGGAGGCGGTTTTCGCGAATCGGACCACGCAGCATCAACCCGTCGCTTGCCGGTTGCCCTTGCTTGGCGGCCTCGATCGCGGACTTGTTCAGGCCCAGGGGCGTCGGCGGGCAGGCATTGCCGTTGGCGCGCATGTACAGAGCCGTGGCGAACTTCGCTTCGCTGGTGTCACCCAGCTGCCGGCTGAGATCATCACCTGCCGTACAGGCAGCCGCAAAGCCGCTGGCATAGTCGCCAAAACCGACGGCATTGACGCCCTTGAACTCGATCGGGAAGTACGAAATGCCGCAGTTGTCCTTGGCACTGAAGCCATAAGGCTTGCCGCAGGTGTTGGTGCCGACGAGATGGACCTCCACCCCCACGCCACGCAGTCCGTTGATGACCGATTCACTGGCCGAGCAGGTGCCGCCACTGGTGAGTACATAGACGCGACCCAGGTTCAGCGTGGGCAGCGGTTGCGTGCTGGTGCACTGGAAGTTGGCGTTGGCAATGCACGAGGTGTTGTAGAACGGGGTGGCCGGCCGCGCGTTGTCAGCCGTGCGCTTGCTGTTGAATTGCAGCTTCTCGAAGGTCTTGGACGTGCCCTCGGTGTAGGTGAAGTCCGGGCCGGCAATCATGTAGGCCAGTCGGCTCGCAATGTAGAGATAGCCGCCGCCGTTGTAGCGCATGTCCAGCACCAGATCGCTCACCTGCTGGCTCTTGAAGGTGTTGATCGCTTCGATGAGTTGCGCTTCAGCCGTGACCAGATGGTCGTTGAAGACCATGTATCCGATCTTCTGGCCATTCACGTTCACCACCGAGGCGTTCAGCACGGGCGTCTTGACGATGTTGGTCGCCGACATGTTGACGGCAGACAGGGGGGTCCCCGCCCTGCTGAAGACGAAGTTGCGCTGCGTGGTGTCGCTCGGATACAGATGGGACCGCAGATCCTGGTAGCTCAGCTGGTTCACCGCCGTGCCGTTGATCGACTCGATCGTGTCTCCGCGCATCAGTGAGGCAGCACTCGCTGGAGAGTTGGGGTCGATGTAGCCGATGCGAACGTTGTATGGTGCGCTCGTGCTGCCGATGAGCCACTCCGCGCCGTACGCCAGCGAAACACCGGAGATTGTGAGGTCCTGCCAAGCCTTGGTCGAGTAGACGAAGCTGAAACGGTCCTCCGGGATGCCGGTCAGAGCTTTGAAGTAGCCGCTGATCGATGACATGAACCCTTGCGGCGTATCGTTGTTGTACGAGGCTGTGTCCACAGCCGGCACCTTTTCGTACCACAGGTAGGCCTCGTCGATGTAGGACCGGATCCAGGATCGCTCGATAGCCAACGTGCCGGTGCCCGTGGCCGCAGTGGCATCGCCCCGATACGGATTGTTGGGCGAGCACCGCTGAGCCAGCGAGGTGTCGCCGCCAGGCTGCTGACCGAAGGCGGATGTGCCGGCAGAGCCTCCTCCACCGCCACATGCAGCCACCATGCAGATCGCAGCCAGTGCGACCAAGCTGGATATTTTTTGTGACGTGCTCATCTGATGCGCCCCTCCCGGACCGTTGTAAAGCAAAAAAGCCGCCGCGATTCTAGGAAGCGGCGCCAATTCCGCCGCCCCCATTCAGAGGGGTGAATCGCGCCTAGCCTCGCGGTAGCGGTAGTGATAGGCATAAGCGTCGACGAAACCCAGGCCGTGATAGATGGCGCGGGCCGCTTCGTTGTCGGCCTCCACCTGAAGGTAAGCCACGTGTGCGCCTTCGGCATACGCATGCATGAGCAACGCATTGCACAGCCGGCGTGCCCATCCTTGCCCACGGTATGCCGGTGCCGTGAAAACGTCATACAGCCCTGCCAGATCGTCTTCGATGGCGAACTGGCCGCAGGTGATCACGTCATCGCCAGCCAGAATCGCCCAGCCTTTGTAGGGTACGGGAGATGCCAGGAGCCGCTCAGCATGCGCGGCACGCTGCGACATCGGTGAACCACGCAGTTCGCCAACCGCTTGAGCAAACGCCTCGGCGTCGAGTGGTTCCAGGCGGGAGCCGGCCGGCCAGTCGTTGGCCACGGCTGGTGGATTGATGGTCGACAGCACCATCACCCGTGTGTCGTCCACACGGGCCCACCCTTGGGCATCAAGTACTTCGTCCAGCCCGTTCGGCTGCGTGAAGGGCGTGACGCGCACAAAAAACGGCAGCCCGGCTTGCGCATAGACAGATTCACAACGACGCAGCTTCTCGGCCAACGGCAGCCGCCCCTCAGCCACCGCGTTCACGCAACGGGCCCGCTTGGCTTTGCCCGGCGACAAGCGCACCAACCACCCGTCCAGCCAGCGCTGCTGCGTTGGTGCGCTCGCGTTGAGGCCGGCGTCTTCAATACGGGAAAGCAAGTGAAGATCGAATTTCAGCAGCATGTGATCGCTCACATGCTGCGAATACGCTCGACCATTTCGCGTGCAAACTCAACGAAAGCGTGGGCGCCGCGGGACCCTGGATCGAACACCACGCCAGGCAGCCCGTAGCTCGGCGCTTCGGCCAGCCGAACGTTGCGCGGGATCACGGTGTTGAAGACCTTTTCGCCGAAATGCGCCTTGAGCTGATCGCTCACCTGCGCCTGCAAGGTGATGCGCGGGTCGTACATCACGCGCAACAGGCCGATGATCTGCAGGTCTCGGTTGAGGTTGGCATGCACCTGCTTGATGGTGTTGACCAGGTCCGACAGCCCTTCGAGCGCGAAGTATTCGCACTGCATCGGCACGATCACGCCGTGCGCACTGCACAGCCCGTTGAGCGTGAGCAGGCTCAAGGAAGGCGGGCAATCGATCAGCATGAAGTCGTAGGCCGCCTCCACCGTGGCCAGCGCGGCCTTCAGGCGCTTGTCACGCTGCTCCAGCTCGACAAGCTCGACTTCGGCGCCTGCCAGCTCGCGGTTGGCGCCGAGGACGTCGTAGCCCGCCTTTTCGGAATGGCGGCGAGCTTCAGTGACGGACGCCGAACCCAGCAGCACGTCGTAGACGCTCAATGGCAGCGCCCTCTTGTCCACGCCGGATCCCATGGTGGCGTTGCCCTGCGGATCGAGATCGACCACCAGCACGCGCTGGCCGATCTGCGCCAGCCCGGCCGCGAGGTTGACGGTGGTGGTGGTTTTACCGACGCCGCCTTTCTGGTTGGCAATGCAGAAGATCTTGGCCATGGGTGTTGTGCAGAGGAAGCGGCGCTACCCGGCAGGGCGCTCGAGTGAAGCCCGGTATTGTCGTTGAGGCCGCCTCGGCTTCGGTTGCTGGCAACCCACAATGCCAGCGCTCGGCCCGTCTCGATCTATTTCTATTGCGTACCGAGCTTGACGCCGAAGCCGACCAGGAACACCCCAGCCGCCCGTTCGAGCAGCCGCGCGACGCGGCGGTGCGCCCTGACCTTGGCCGCCACGGCATTGGCAAACGCACACAGCGCGAGGCAGTAGACCAGCGTGATGGTCGCGATGGTGGCCGCCATCGCCACAAACGTGGTGGCACCTCGGTGCGCGGCGGGGTCGATGAACAACGGGAAGAACGCCATGTAGAAGACGATGGCTTTCGGGTTCAAGAGGGTGATCAGCGCCGCTTGGCGGAAGTAGCGGCCGGGCTTGATGTCGATCACTGGCGCGGCCCCCTCTTTGGCGAACATCAGCTTCACGCCGATCCACGCGAGGTAGGCCGCCCCGAGGTATTGCACCGCCTTGAAGACAGTGGGATACGCGGCCAGCAGTGCCGCCACACCGGCAACGGCCAGCCACATGAGCACTTGGTCTCCAGCGATCACGCCAAGGGTCGCAGCCGCGCCGGCACGAAAGCCACCCTTGCCGGTCGCGGTGAGCAAGGTGAAGGTGCCGGGCCCCGGCAAGGCCAGAAAAAGCAGGATCGCCGCGCAGAACGAGCCATAGTCAGTGATCCCCAGCATCGTGTGCTCCTCAGGCTCGCAGGCGCATCCAGACGATGCACCGGTCGGCAGACAACCCAGGAACCTGCAAAGGTTCCACGTGAAACACTTCCACTTCGGCGGGCAGCGCTGCGATTTCAGCGTCCGGACGCTTGCCCTTCATTGCCATCCACATCCCTCCAGGCGCCAATGAACTGCGTGTCAGGGCAACGAAGTCGACCAGCGAGGCAAAGGCCCGGGATGTGATCACGCCCCAGGTTCGCGGGGCCAGAGTTTCGACCCGTGCGTGAAGCCCTTGCAGATTGGGCAGCGAAAGCTCCGCAGCGACCTGACGGATGAAGCTTGCCTTCTTGGCCACCGCATCGACGCAGGCGACATTCAGCTCGGAGCAGGCAATGGCGAGCGCGACGCCCGGCAGCCCGGCGCCCGCACCCACGTCCAGCACTGGCGCCGGGCTCCCTGCCAACTGGCGCTGCAGCGGCAACACCACGGCCAGGCTGTCGAGCAGATGCTGGGTCAGCATTTCGGCCGGATCACGCACTGCGGTGAGGTTGTAAACCCGGTTCCACTTGTCGATCAGCGCCAAGTAGGCCAGTAGCTGATCGAGCTGACCTTGCTTCAACGGCAGGCCGAGCTCCGTCACACCGGCACCAAGTCGCTCGGCCAGCCCCCCACCCTGCCGGGCTTCGACCGCACTCACGCCGCTGCGCCGGCGGCCGGCGTGTCGTCGTTGGCGGCAGGCCGTTGCTCGAAGCCCTTGAAGCGGCCCTTCTTGAGGTGGATCAGCAGCAGCGAGATGGCGGCCGGCGTGATGCCCGAAATGCGTGATGCCTGGCCCAGCGTTTCAGGCCGATGCTTGCTCAGCTTTTGGCGGACCTCGAAGCTGAGTGCCTTGACTTGGTGGTAATCCAGCTCTGGCGGCAGCTTCAGGTGTTCGTAGCTGGCGGCACGTTCGACTTCGTCGTTCTGCTTGTCGATATAGCCGGCGTACTTGGTCGCGATCTCGATCTGCTCGATCACGGCGTCAGCCAGCGCAGCACCGAGCTCCGTCCTCAGTGTTTCACGTGAAACCACTGCGTCCGGCCGAGCCAAAACACCAGCGGCAGCAACTGCATCGAAGCCCACTCCGGGTCGGCGCAGCAAATCGGCCAACGAGTATTCGCGCTCCAGCGCTTTGCCGATCAGGCGTTCGGCATCTACTGCCGGCAAGATGGCCGGGTGCACCCAGGTCGACTTCAGCCGCCGTGTTTCACGTGAAACAGCATCGCGCTTGCGATTGAAAGCCGCCCAGCGTTCGTCGCCTACCAAGCCAAGCTCGCGCCCCATTTCAGTCAGCCGCATGTCGGCGTTGTCCTCGCGCAGCTGCAACCGGAATTCAGCCCGACTGGTGAACATGCGATAAGGCTCGGTGACACCCTTGGTGATCAGGTCGTCCACCAGCACCCCCAGATAGGCTTGTTCGCGCCCCGGCACCCAAGCGTCACGCCCCTGCACCTGCAGCGCGGCATTCACACCGGCAAACAGCCCCTGCGCAGCCGCTTCTTCATAGCCCGTCGTACCGTTGATCTGGCCGGCGAAGAACAGCCCGCCGATGGCCTTGGTTTCGAAGTTCGACTTCAGTTCGCGGGGGTCGAAATAGTCGTACTCGATGGCGTACCCAGGCCGCAGGATGTGAGCGCTCTCCAGCCCTGGCATCGAATGCACTGCCGCCAATTGAATGTCGAAGGGCAGCGAAGTCGAGATGCCGTTCGGATAGAACTCGTTCGTCGTCAGCCCTTCCGGCTCGAGAAAGATCTGGTGCGACGTCTTGTCGGCAAATCGGTTGATCTTGTCTTCGATGCTCGGGCAATAGCGCGGCCCCACCCCTTCGATCACACCCGTGAACATCGGGCTGCGGTCGAAGCCGCTGCGAATGATCTCGTGCGTTCGCTCGTTGGTATGGGTGATCCAGCAAGGCAGCTGCTGAGGATGTTGCTCGGGCCAGCCCAGGAAGCTGAACACCGGCACCGCGTTCTTGCCGTCCATGCCGTCGCCGGGTTGTTCAGTGAGTTTGGAAAAGTCGATCGAACGGCCGTCAATGCGAGGCGGTGTGCCCGTCTTCAGCCGGCCCTGCGGCAGCTTCAGCTCCTTCAACCGCGCCGACAGGCTCACCGCGGCTGGGTCGCCGGCACGGCCGGCGGTGTAGTTCTGCAGGCCGACATGGATCTTGCCGTCGAGAAAGGTACCGGCCGTCAACACGACCGCCCGAGCGCGGAAACGCAACCCCACCTGGGTAACCGCGCCAACGACCCTATCGCCCTCCACCATCAGGTCGTCCACCGCCTGCTGGAACAGCCACAGATTGGGTTGGTTCTCGAGCCGGCGACGGATCGCTGCCTTGTAAAGAATGCGATCGGCCTGGGCACGGGTAGCCCGCACGGCCGGCCCTTTGGACGAATTCAGGATGCGGAACTGGATGCCGCCCTCGTCCGTGGCGACAGCCATCGCGCCGCCGAGGGCATCGATTTCCTTCACCAGATGGCCCTTGCCGATGCCGCCGATCGACGGGTTGCAGCTCATCTGCCCCAGCGTCTCGATGTTGTGGGTGAGCAGCAGCGTGGCGCAACCCATGCGGGCGGCCGCCAATGCGGCCTCGGTGCCGGCATGGCCACCGCCGACCACGATCACGTCGAATTCTTTGGGATACAGCATCTTGCGCCTCAGGCTGAAGGCATTGCTCGAAGCAACGCGGGCAAACCCTGAATTTTAGTTATCCACAGCCGGCGCGTCACCCGCGCGGATACCCACCCCGCAGGCCGAAAACGCCCCGGGCGACAATCCCGCCATGAACTGCCGCCCCGGCTGCGCCGCCTGCTGCATCGCGCCGTCCATCTCCACCCCGCTGCCCGGCCACCCACACGGCAAACCGGCCGGCGTCCCTTGCGCCCAACTCGACGACGAACTGCGCTGCCGCTTGTTCGGCCGACCTGAGCGCCCGGCCGTCTGTGGTTCGCTGCAACCATCGGTCGAAATGTGCGGGGATTCCAGGGAGCAAGCCTTGCGCTGGCTGGGCTGGATGGAATGCAACACCGCACCGGCCACCAGCACCACCACCGACTCACGCCAGCCATGATGAACAACCCGTTTTCGCTGCAAGGTCGCACTGCGCTGGTCACCGGTGGATCCACCGGCCTCGGGCTGGCCATCGGGCGGGCATTGGCCGCGGCCGGCGCCTGGGTGCTGGTGAACGGCCGAGACACCGCCAAGCTGCAGGCCGCCGTCGCGGCCGTCGAGGAAGCCGGCGCGAGCGCCGAGGGAGCCGCCAGCGCCCTGCCCTTCGACGTGGCCGACGAGCCTGCCGTGGCCGCGGCGTTCGAACGGATCGCCCAACAGCATGGGCAGCTCGACATCCTGGTCAACAACGTCGGCCAGCGAGACCGCCGTGCGCTCGATGCCTTCGCACTCGACGACGTGCGTCGACTCCTGGGCATCAATCTCGTCGCGCCCTTCGACATCGCCCGCCGTGCCGCATCACTCATGCCCGCCGGCGGACGCATCGTCAACATCACGTCGATCGCCGGGCCGATTTCACGTGGAGGCGACGCGGTCTATACCGCCGCCAAGGGCGGCCTCGAAGCCCTGACACGCGCGCTGGCGGCCGAACTCGGGCCACGCGGCATCAACGTCAACGCGGTGGCCCCCGGTTTTTTTGCCACCGAAGTCAATGCGCAGCTGGTGAGCGACCCCAATACGCGGCAGTGGCTGCGACAGCGCACTTCGCTCGGCCGCTGGGGCCAGCCGGACGAGATCGCCGGCGCGGTGGTGTTCCTCGCTTCACCCGCCGCGAGCTATGTCACCGGCCACGTCCTGGCCGTCGATGGCGGCTACCTGGCTCACTTCTAGCCTCCTACGCGCCGCCAGTCGCTGCGCCCACCGGCACCGTTTGCCGCTGAGCGCGACCCCGCCACCAAGCCATCAGGCTCGGGTGGCCCCAGTATTTGTCGAAGAAGTAGTGCGCCACCGTGTTCACCAGCGGCTCCACGAAGGTAATGGCACCTGCGATCGCGACGCTGCCAGTGAGCGCGTAGCTCACGCTGAAAGCAATGCCCAGGTGCATCACACCGAATGTCGCTGTCTTGGCCATAAAAAAGAAATCCTCTCAAACAAGAATAATTCTTGTTTGAGAGGATAGGGGGCGCGCCTCCCGACACGCTATTGGATCGTCATGATGACAGCGATAGTTATCTTGGTAAGTGAATGCTCAGTTAGCTCCTGAACCAGTCAAATTGGGCACGGTGCGCAAATCCTGCGCCACCTTGCCCTGTTGCAGCACGATCACCCGGCCGGCCGACGCAATGGTTTCGGGCCGGTGCGCGACGATCACGCGGGTGAGCCTGAGTTGCTTGACCGCCTGGTTCACCAGGCGCTCGCGATCGACGTCCAGCGCGCTGGTCGCCTCGTCGAGAAAGAGGATCTGCGGTCGCTTGTAGAGGGCACGCGCCAGGAGGATGCGCTGCTTCTGCCCGCCCGAAATGCTGGCGCCCATATCGCCGATCAGCGTGTGGTAGCGCATCGGCATGGCTTCGATCTCGTCGTGCACCGCAGCCAGCCTGGCGCATTCCTGCACCCAGTCCAGATCCGGCTTCGGGTCGAAGAACGCGATGTTGTCGATGATGGAGCCGGCAAACAACTGGTCGTCCTGCATCACCGTGCCAATAAGCCGCCGCCAGGCCGGCAGGCCCATCTGGCGCAGCGTCATGCCGTTGACGAGGATCTCGCCTTCGTCGGGCGCGTGGATGCCCAGCATGAGCTTGAGCAGCGTGGTCTTGCCACAACCCGACGGGCCCGAGATCGCCACCGACTCGCCCGGCTCGATGGCGAGGCTGCAGCCGTCCAGCACGCGCGTCTCGGTATCCGAATAACGGAACCCCACGCCACGCAGCTCCAGCCGCACCGGCGTTTCTGCCTTCTGCTCGGCACCCAGCAAGGCACCGTGGCCGGCCTCGGGCTCGCTGAGCACGATGTCCGCCAGCCGCTCCCCTTGCAACTTCAGCATCTTCAGCTCAACGAGCTTGTCGATCAGGCCGGCAAACCGCGTGCTGAACTGCTCCTTGTAGGCCAGGAACGCGAACAGCATGCCCACCGAGAAACTGCGGTCCATCACCAACAGTGCGCCCACCCAGATGATCGCCACGCGCTCCAGCCCGAAGATCAGCTTGTGGCTCACGCCGAAGCCGATGTTGAGCTTCTTGGTCGCGATCTCGGCATTCATCGCGTCGACCACCAGGTTCAGGAAGCGGGCCTGGCGATCTTCCTGGCGGTTGAACAGCTTGATGGCCTGCACCCCGCGCAGCGACTCGAGGAAGTGGCTCGCCGTCTTGGCGTCGTGCACGATGGCCTCTTCGGTCGCGTCGCGCAGCGGGCGGAAGAACGCCCAGCGCAGCAGCGCATAGCCGGCCACGCAGCCCAGCGCAATGAGCGTGAGCTTGACGCTGTAGATCCACATCATCACCAGCGTCACCACCACCAGCAGCCCATCGAGCACCGCTTCGAGGAAGCTCGTGGTGAGCGTCTGCTGGATCTGGCGGATCGCGCCGAAACGCGACATCACGTCGCCGGTGTGGCGCTTCTCGAACCACGCCACCGGCAGGCGCATCAGGTGCGCGAACACATTGCCCAGCCACTGCAGGTTCAGCGTGCTGGCCAGGTAAAGCACCGCCCAGGAACGGATCGCCCCCGTGGCCACCTGCAACAACACCAGCAAGCCGAAGCCCAAGCCCAGCGTGACGAGCAGGTCGCGGTCGGCGCTCACCAGTGCGCCGTCCACCACCCACTGCAGGAAGAACGGCGACAGCAGCATGAACACTTCAAGCGCCGCGGCCAGGATGAAGATCTGTGCGAGAGAACGCTTCAGGCCGGTCACCCGCCCCAGCAGCTGGGGCAAGGTGACCGCCTGTCGCTCATTGCGCGGCTTGAATTCGGCCGTGGGCAACAACTCCAGCGCCACTCCCGTGAAGTGCAGCGATACCTCTGACATGGGTAACGTCCGCACGCCACGCGCTGGGTCGTGTATCACGGCCTCTCCGCGTCTCGTCTCCCTGAGCACCACGAAATGGTTCAAGTCCCAGTGCAACACGCAAGGCAGCTGCAGCTGGTTCAGCTGCGACAGCTCGGCGCGCAATGCACGCGGGTTCATCTGCAGCTGGCCGGCCATGTGCACCAGATCGGCCAGCGTCGCCCCCTTCAGCGACAGCGAGAAGCGCTGGCGCAACGTGGGCAGATCGGTCTTCAGGCCGTGGTAGCTGGCCACCATGGCCAGGCAAGCCAGGCCGCACTCGGCCGCTTCGGTCTGCAGCAGCATCGGCAGCGTCTGCGTGCCGAGGCCGAAGCGCAGCTGTTGCAGCAGCCGTGTCATGCCAGCACCCCGCACGCCGAATACGACGCGCAACCCTTCGAGAGGGTCGGACCTTGCCTCGAGTGGCCCTGCGCTGCGGCCCTCATACCCGCCCCGCCACGCCGATCAACGGCTCGAAGATCCACTCGATCAGGCTGCGGCGATCGAGCAACACGTCAGCTTCGAGCTGCATGCCAGCGGCCAGCGCCTGCTCGCGGCCATAGGCGCGCACCGCCTGCTGATCGAGCGCAACGGTAATGCGATACATCGGCTCATTGGCGCTACCCGCCAGCGGCAACCCTGCCAGCTCTATAGCCTGCAAGGGCGTCTTCGACACCTGCAGCACCCGCCCGGGCTGCTGCCCGAACTTCTGGTACGGATAGGCCTGGTAACGCAGCAGCACCGACTGGTCTGCCTGCACGAACCCCACTGCGCTCGACGGCGCGAACAAGTGCGCACGCAGCGGCGCCTGGGCCGGCACCACGCTGGCCAAGGTGGTGGTGGGCGAGACGCTCTGGCCCGGCTCAGCGAGCACGGCAGTCACCACGCAGTCTTGCTCAGCCCGCACGACCAAGCTGCTGCGCGCTTCGTTTTCGACCGCCATCTGCGCGAGTTCGGCCAGATCGCGTTCGATTTCGCCTTGCTCCGTTTGCATGCGCAACACAAGCTGGCGCCGTTCGGCCTCCAGCTCTTCAATGTCGCGCTGGTATGAGCCGCGCTGACGCTCGAGCTTCTGAAGCTCGGCCTTCAGGCTCAGCACCTCCGCGGTCTTGGTTTGCACCTGCGCCTGCGAAACGAAGTTGCCCGCCTGCAGCGACTTCCACTGAGCCTCGTTCTGCTCGGCCAACGCCAAGCGGCCACGTTGCAACTCAGCCTCGCTGTCGAGCTGCTTCTGCTCGCTGCGCAACTGCTCGATGCGACGCCCCAGGCTCGCTTGCTGTTCGACCACGAACTGGCTGCGCTGACGCGCCGCGCCTTGCAGGCTCGCCTCGCGTGCGGCCAACGTCTTCTGAACCGCGGCCTGCGTCCCGCCGGTGAGCGTCTGCTGGTCGAGCGACAACTCGAACAGCGCCTCGCCCTTGCGCACGGCCTGCCCTTCAGCCACCAACCGCCGCACCACCGTGCCGGCCACCGCTGGCCGCAGCCCGATCACACCGCCTTCAGGCACCAGGTAGCCAGCGACCCGAGCCTTCTGCGTGTATTGGCCGGCGAACAGAAAGGCCACCACCGCCACGGCGCACCCCAGCATGAAGAGCGTCAGCACCGTCAGCGACAGCGGCCGGATCAGCTGAATGCCGCCCAGCCAAGCTTGCTGCTTGTGCTCGATGGCTTCGGGGCGGAAGAGGCTGGCCATGGCGGAAGGTCTGCGGTTGTGGCTCAGCGCCGTGCCGTGTGCGGCAGCATCACGGGCAACATGAAGAACAGCAGCGCCAGCGCCGAACCCAGCATCAACAGCGACGGCTCAGGCAGCGCGATGACCCCAACCGCGGACAACGCGGCCACCGCCGGGTACACCGCCAGCAGGCACTGCATGACCACGTGCTTGCGCTCACCCGAGCGGCGGTAACGCCGCACGCCCACCAGCAAAGCCAGCGTGAGCGACAGCACGACGGCAACCCGCCAGGCAGCAGCCGATGCATCGATGGCACCGCCAACCAGCCAGATGAGCCCGACATACACCACCGTCAGCATCAGGCCACACCAGAGCGCGCTCCAGAACATGGCCTGG
The DNA here is from genome assembly GCA_946480925.1 of uncultured Rivibacter sp. The sequence goes on along the minus strand of CAMLLU010000010.1, from coordinate 2,283 downwards.
TCCGATGGCGAAGTCGCCTCGCGATTCAGCGCGAAGAAGTCCGCCATGAAATTCTCGGTTTCAGAAAAACAACCGCGATCCCTGACACAAACGGAGGTTCGAGTCATGAGATCGCGAAAAGACTGAGAGAGAGAGTACCCGGGGCGCACACCCCATTTCTTGTTGTGATTACCAAGTCCTAACAGGCGAGGATTCCGCACCACCGCCCACAAGGCGAAGCAACTCAGCGTCCAGCTCAACGGGTGCGTGCTGCTCAGAAGTCTTGAATTCGACTTCATTCGCGGCTTCGGTTTCCACAACAACCTTGTTTTCCTGAGCCTGCTGCATGCTGTCCTCCAGACGCTTTGCGATGCGCACGACGCTTCGTGCATGACGCAAATTGCAGCAGCAGCAGCCTCTCGGCGTAACTGTCAGCTCTTACAGGTGCGAACACCTAGAAAACCTGCTCCAGGACAGAAGCAGCACGCTTCAGGCGCGTGAAATCAACGAATTAAGCCCATTCGTAAGGCTTTGATGACGGCCTGATGCTTGCTGTTACAGCCCAGCTTGTGCATGGCATTGTTCACATGCAGCACGGCCGTCCGCTCGCTAATGCCCAGAATGGCTCCGACCTCCCATGCAGTCTTGCCGTCCATGGTCCAACGCAGCGCTTCAAGCTCACGAGCGGTGAGTTGCGGCATATCGACAACTGGCGCCGCTGGCACCAGTAGCCGCATGGCTGCATCCTGCGCATGCACCGCAAAGAGCTGCAGGTCCGCCACGATACGAGTGACTTCAGTTGGATGGTGGGGCAGGGACTGATCGCGGTCTACGCCGATCATGAAGTGCTTTCCCTCTGGCAGGTGCAACGCCATGCCCACGCCAGTGCGATATCCGAAAGGCGCTTGATGCTCCCACCGCTCGATCAGCCCGCTTTCGAGATACGTCTTTTGATCCCAGATGATGGGCGTACTGTGACGCTTGCAGTGCTGCATCACGGGATCGGTGTAGCCAAACTCCATGTTCTCAAACGTCTGCCGGTAGCCATCCGGCGCGTTGTCAATGGAGTAGAACTGAGTATCGCCAACCGCCTTGTCCACAGCGACAAAAGCGTTCACTAGGTCAAAGCCCAGCCATTTCGTGAAGCGCACCACTTCACCGCGCAACTCTTCGATGTTGCGAGCTTCCAGCACTGACGTAAAGCCACCATGCAGCATGTGAGAAAGGCTCCTGGGCTGCTAGTCACGTGCCGCACCTAAACAGCGCGCCCCCTTATCAGCAGAGCAGCAACTCCACCTCGTGACCGAATAGCACGATATTGTGGCAGCCTCCCAAAAGCAAGACTGCGCAACGCAGCACGGTTTCATGCGGCAAAGGCGCCCCGAAAGCCCGGCCGACGCTTCAGTTAATGAGCCCCAGTCGCAGCGCCATCGCCACCGTCTGAACCTTGTTCACACATCCGAGCTTTTGCGCCGCATGTCCGAGGTGACGTACCACCGTTTGATCACTGATACCGAGGATCCGCCCAATTTCCCAGGCCGTCTTGCCCTCCAACGTCCACTGCAGCACCTCCTTCTCACGCAACGAAAGATTCGGGAGCAGGGCAGCATCTGTACCTTGCCCCGGCACGAGCAGCCGCGTCGCTACGCCCTCTGCACAGCAGGCAAACAACAACAGCTCCGCAGCTTGCTGCCAGCAATGCTCTGGATTGCCCGGTCCCGTCTGGTCGCGGTCAATACCCACAATGAAGTGCCGACCTGCCGGCAGGTGGAGAGCCAAAGCGATACCAGAGCGGTAGCCGTGCGGAGCCTGCTCTTCCCAGAGCTCTCCCAGCCCTGCATCCACATACGTGCCCTGATGCCAGACGATGGGCTCGACGTTCAACTTGCAGTGCTGCATCACGGGGTCGCGCCGAGACCGCGCATCGTTCTCGAAGATCGGCCGATAGGTTTCAGGCGTGTTGTCTACGCCATGGAAATCAACACCATCGGCTCGGTCGACCACGACGGTGACCGAGACGAAATCGAACCCGAGCCGCTGCGCAAAGCGGATCGTCTCGCTGCGCAACTCATCCACACCATTGACGCGCCTCACAGCTTCGAGGCAATCGCTCAGCCGCATACCCCAGCCCTCAGTGCAACAGCCCCAGCCGCAGCGCCTTCGCCACGACCTGCACCTTGTTCACGCACCCCAGCCTATGCATGGCACTGGTGATGTGCCGGGTGACCGTCTGGTCGCTGATGCCGAGTATCTGCCCCACCTCCCACGCCGTCTTTCCTTCGGCAGTCCACTTGAGCACTTCCA
>CAMLLU010000009.1 GCA_946480925.1 uncultured Rivibacter sp. | reverse complement strand
CCGCCGTCGAACACCGTCATGTGGGCTTCGAGCTCTTCGCGATCGGCATCGCTCAGCTCCTTCAGCACTTCGTTGTGCTTGAGCTCGAGGCGGATCACGTTCCTCTCGGGGTGGTTCGCAAGCAGGGTCATGAGGTATCCGGTGTGAGCCTGTCTTTCACGGGCCGTCGCGGCGAGTGCTGCCAGGCACTGCTTGGATTTTTCGAATCTTGACCGCGGTCAACGGAAGAAAAAGCCCGGCCGAATCATAGTGGCCGCACGCCATTGATAACCATGCTGAACGCTGAAGGAGAGACATGTCCACCGTTCTCGATACCCCGCCGGCCACAAGCAAACCTGGCAAGCCGGCCGCCGCGGCAGCAGAAGTCGCCCGCGAGCAGACCGATGGCTTCCACCTCGTGATCGAAGCGCTGAAGCTCAACGGCATCGACACCATCTTCGGCCTGCCGGGCATCCCCATCACCGACCTCACACGAATGGCGCAGGCCGAAGGCATGCGCGTGATCTCGTTCCGCCACGAGCAGAACGCAGGCAATGCGGCTGCGGCCGCGGGGTTTCTCACCCAGAAGCCCGGCATCTGCCTCACGGTCTCCGCACCGGGCTTCCTCAATGGCCTCACCGCGCTGGCCAATGCGACGGTGAACTGCTTCCCGATGATCCTGATCAGCGGCTCTTCAGAGCGCGAGATCGTCGACCTGCAGCAAGGCGACTACGAAGAGATGGACCAGCTCAACGCGGCCAAGCCCTTCTGCAAGGCCGCCTTCCGCGTGCTGCATGCGCAAGACATCGGCATCGGCATCGCACGCGCCATTCGATCTGCACTGTCGGGGCGTCCAGGTGGCGTATACCTGGACCTTCCGGCCAAGCTCTTCTCGCAGACCATGGAGGCGGAGGCCGGCCGCAAGTCGCTGGTCAAGGTCGTCGATGCAGCACCGAGGCAGATCCCGGCGCCCGATGCGGTGAAGCGCGCACTCGACGTGCTGGCCGGCGCCAAGCGCCCGCTCATCCTGCTGGGCAAAGGTGCGGCGTACGCGCAGGCCGACGAGGCCATTCGCGCGCTGGTTGAAAAGACCGGCATCCCCTACCTGCCCATGTCCATGGCCAAGGGCCTGCTGCCCGACACGCATGCGCAGTCGGCAGCAGCGGCGCGCTCCTACGTGCTGGCCGAGGCCGACGTGGTGGTGCTGGTCGGCGCGCGGCTGAACTGGCTGCTGTCGCACGGCAAGGGCAAGACCTGGGGCGGCCCCGACCCGCAGAAGCTGGCAAAGCGGTTCGTGCAGATCGACATCTCCCCCATCGAGATCGACAGCAACGTGCCCATCGCGGCCCCGCTGATCGGCGACATCGGCTCGTGCGTGACGGCACTGCTCGACGGCGTCGGCGCGAACTGGAAGAAGCCGCCAGCCGAGTGGACCTCGGCCATCGCCGAGCGCAAGGACAAGAACCTCTCGAAGATGGCCGCGCAGCTCGCGCAGCAGGTGTCGCCGATGAACTTCCACGGCGCGCTGGGCGCCATCCGCGAAGTGGTGAAAGCCCGGCCTGATGCGATCGTGGTCAACGAGGGCGCCAACACGCTCGACTTCGCGCGCAGCATCGTCGACATGTACGAGCCCCGCAAGCGGCTGGACTGCGGCACGTGGGGGATCATGGGCATCGGCATGGGCTTCGCCGTCGCCGCCGCGGTGACCACCGGCAAGCCGGTCATCGCCATCGAGGGCGACTCTGCCTTCGGCTTCAGCGGCATGGAGGTCGAGACGATCTGCCGCTACAACCTGCCGGTGTGCGTCGTCATCTTCAACAACAACGGCGTCTACAAGGGCACCGACGTGAACCCCACGGGCCACCCGGACCCGGCGCCCACGGTCTTCGTCAAGAACTCGCGCTACGACCTGCTGATGGAAGCCTTCGGCGGCAAGGGCGTCGTCGCGAACACGCCGGCCGAGTTGAAGGCAGCCCTGCAGGAGGCCGTCGCCAGCGGCAAGCCGACGCTCATCAACGCGGTCATCGACGAGACCGCCGGCACCGAGAGTGGCCGCATCACGAGCCTGAACCCGCAGAAAGCGGCACTCGACAAATAACCCGTCTTTCACCTTAGGAGCGAACCATGAGCAAGCCCCTCGAAGGCCTCCGCATCATCGATTTCACCCACGTTCAGGCCGGCCCCGCATGCACGCAGCTGCTGGCCTGGTTCGGCGCCGACGTGATCAAGGTCGAGCGCCCCGGCGCCGGCGACGTCACCCGCAGCCAGCTGCGCGACATCCCCGATGCCGACGCGCTGTACTTCACGATGCTCAACAGCAACAAGCGCTCGCTGACGCTGGACACCAAGAAGCCCGACGGGAAGAAGGTGCTGGAGGAGCTGATCCGGCGCTCGGACGTGATGGTCGAGAACTTCGGCCCCGGCGCGCTGGACCGCATGGGCTTCACGTGGGAATACATCCAGAAGCTCAACCCCGGGATGATCCTGGCCTCGGTCAAGGGCTTCAGCGAGGGCCACCACTACGAGGACCTGAAGGTCTACGAGAACGTCGCGCAGTGCGCCGGCGGCGCCGCCTCCACCACCGGCTGGTGGAAGGGCGAGAACTCGGAGCCGACCATCTCGGCGGCCGCCCTGGGCGACTCCAACACCGGCATGCACCTGGCCATCGGCATCCTCACGGCCTACATCGGCAAGCAGAAGACCGGCAAGGGCCAGAAGGTGGCCGTGTCGATGCAGGACGCGGTGCTGAACCTGTGCCGCGTGAAGATGCGCGACCAGCAGCGCCTGGAGCGCGTGGGCTACCTCGAGGAGTACCCCCAGTACCCGCACGAGATGGAAGCCTTCGCCAGCAAGGTGACGCCGCGCGGCGGCAACGCCGGCGGCGGCGGCCAGCCGGGCTGGATCCTGAAGTGCAAGGGCTGGGAGACCGACCCCAACGCCTACATCTACTTCACCGTGCAGGGCCACGCCTGGGAGCCGATCTGCGACGCGCTGGGCAAGCCGGAATGGAAGACCGACCCGGCCTACACGACGGCCAAGGCCCGCCAGCCGCACATCGAGAAGATCTTCGCGACCATCGAGGACTTCATCAAGGACAAGACCAAGTACGAGGCGGTCGACATCTTCCGCAAGCACGACATCCCTTGCGCTCCGGTGCTTTCGATGTACGAGCTGCTGCGCGACGAGTCGCTGCGCAAGAGCGGCTCGATCGTGGAGGTGCCACACAAGGTGCGCGGCAGCTACTTCACCATCGGCAGCCCGATCAAGTTCTCGGACCTGAAGCCCGAAGTCACGGCCTCGCCGCTGCTGGGTGAACACTCCGACCAGGTGCTGGCCGAGCTCGGCTACGACGCCGACACGATCGCCACGTTCCACGCGGTGGGCGTGATCTGAGAAAGGAACGCCTCAGGCCTGCGCACGCGGCTCGATGCGCGTGAGGAGAGTGAAGCGCGTGAGGCGCGCGAGGCACACAGCAAAACGGGTTGGCACCTTGCGGTGCCAACCCGTTGTTCTTTCTTCCCGCAAAGGACGTGGCTGGGGCCACGCCCCTGGTTGCAGGCGCCTCAGTTGCAGGTCAGCGTCGCCAGCCCCTTCCCTGCCCCGGCCACGGTCGACAGCTTCGACTTCACGCAGGCCGGCGCATGCACCGTGTAGGCATACGGAATGTTCACCGGGAACGTGGCAGTGGTGGTCCAGTCGTCGGCATTGCGCGACGGTGATGACGAGCTCGCCGTCCACGTGATGCCGTAGGTGGTGAAGTCGGCCGGGCTCTGGATGTTGTTGTTCCGCAGCTCCCAGTAGCCGATGGCCGGGCTGTCACGCGAGGTCACCGGGTTCTTGGTGTTCTCGAAGTAGTTGCCTTCGATGAGCGAGTAGCCGCCCATGCGGATGTTCGGGCCGGAAACGGTGATGCCGGTGTACAGGTTGTTGTAGAGGTGCGTGTAGCCACCGCGCTGCAGCGGCACGCGCGATCCGATGTCCTGGTAGACGTTGTGGTGGAAGGTGATGTAGCGATCACTGATGTCGCTGTCGCTCGAGCCGATCAGCCCGACCTTGTGGTGGTCGTGCAGATGGTTGTACGAGTACGTGATGTGGTGCGAACCCGCCTTGCTGTCGACCAGGCCGTCGAACTCCAGGTCACCGGCGCCCGAACACTCCTGCAGGCTGCTGAACAGCGTGTTGTGGTCGACCCAGATGTAGCCAGGGAACTTGCCGCCCTGCCCTTCGATGCCGATCGCATCGATGGAGCCGGGCAGCAAGCCGATGGTCATGTTGCGGATGATGATGTTCGTGGCCCCCCCCTTGACGGCGAGCCCGAAGTTGGCCGCGGAGCCATTGGTGCCTTCGATGGTGACGTTGCTCTTGTTCTTGATCTCGACGATGGCGCCGGCCGCCTTCTGCCACTGCGCGCAGGGATCTGGAATGGTCGCGAAGTCGAAGCTGCCGCTGTAGCGGATGACGAGGCCGCCGGTGCCCGAATACGCGTCGATGGCCGCCTGCATCTGCGCAGCGGTGGTGACCGCCACCGGGGTGGCTGAGCCGCCGCCCGTCACGGTGCCGGCGAAGCCGCCGCTGTTGGTGCTGGGTGCGGGGGTCGGTGCAGGCGTGGATGTGGGCGTCGGTGTGGGCGCCGGAGTCGGCGTTGGCGCCGGTGTCGGTGCGGGCGTTGACGCAGGGGGGGGTGCAGGGGTGGGTGCAGGGGTCGGTACAGGCGTTGGTGCGGACGTCGATACAGGGGTTGGCGCAGGCGTTGGTGCGGGGGTCGTGCTGGGAACCGGCGTCGGTGACGACGACTGCGCTGCCGTGTTGGTGTTGTCGCTGTCCGAGCCGCCGCATGCCGCAAGCAGGCTCACGGTGGCAAACAGGAGGGCGAGATGGGAGGTTCTGTTCATGGTTCTGTTGGAGGTTGGCTTCGTGCCGTATCGCGCTGCCGACCCGCTGCAGGTGGTGGCACGCACGCGCTGTGGAAAACGCCGCAAGGGATGTGCCACATTCCACACATCGTCATCCATGACGATGCCACGACGACCCGGCGCGGCAAGGCGAAACCCGCGTCAATTCTTGTCCGGCGTCAGGCGCTGGGCGACGTTTCGCGCCAGCCGCGCGAACCTTTCACAGCACTCTGCTGATTGAGCGCCCCCGACGAGGGGTTGGCGACTGCCGCGGGAACGACTTCGTTTCGTCGTTGCCTGGTCATGCATTGGGCAAGGGCATCCCCGATGATCGCCGCGTCCAGCGGCAGGAGGGTGACGAGGAACGTCGGCACCCGACAAGGCCGCCACAGGAACACACAACCTCGTTGGATGCCCCGCATGATGAATCGATACCTCTCCCCCTTCCTGGCGGTGACCGTGCTGTCAGCGACCCTGGCTGGGTTGTCCGGCTGTGGAGGTGGCAGCTCCCCCGCTTCCAGCAGCGCCCCGGCTGCTGACGCTGCCAGCACCGGCAGCACCACGGGAACAACCGGCGGAGGCAGCACCGGCACCGGCACCAGTGGCGGCACGGGCTCGACGACGGGCAGCGTCTTCACGAGCTTCATGGGCAGCAACAAGCTGCTGGTCGGCGCGCAGATGGACGACGCGACCGCAGCCTCTGCGCCTTTCGACGTGCGCTACGCCTACCTGGCCAGCAACACGCTCCCCGAGGCGGCGTGCCTCAAGGCCTGCCCGGATGCCTGCACGTCATGGTGGGGCTGCTGGCAGGACCGTTCCCAGCCGCCGGGCCAGTACGTGAAGTACCACATGAGCCAGAACGCAGCGGCGACCTGGCAGAACGCATCACGCCCGCGGCTGCCGATGTTCACCTACTACACCTTCCTCACCGGCTCGGGCGGGGTCGAAGGAGCGCAGGAGGTGGCCGCGATGAACAACACCACCGTCCTCGCGCGCTACCTCGACGACTGGCGCTTCCTGCTGCAGACGATCGGCAACGCACGCGTGATGCTTCACATCGAGCCGGACCTCTGGGGCTTCGTGCGCAGCGTCAACAGCGATCCGCATGCGGTGCCCGCGCAGGTGAAGGCGGCCAACCCCACCGACTGCGCCTCGCACGAGAACAGCGCCGCAGGCCTGGCCCGCTGCATGATCGCCATGGCCCGCAAATACGCACCGAGCGTGTCGGTGGGCCTGCACGCCTCGCCGTGGAACTACATGGCCAGTGGCAACGGCGAGGAAACAGGCCGGTACATGCTGGCCCTGGGCGCGGGCGACGGCGACTTCATCGCCACCGACCCTTCCGACCGCGATGCCGGCTGGTACAGCGCACAAGGCCAGGACCGCTGGTGGGACGACCAGAAAGCCGCAGCCTACCTGGCCTGGAGCAAGACGCTGGCCGAAACCGTGGGCAAGCCCACCGTGATGTGGCAGATCCCGCTGGGCAACGCAGCGCAGGACAACACCACCAACCACTGGAAGGACAACCGCGTGGACTACCTGTTCTCGCACCTGGACGACGTGGCGGGCTCGCACGTGGCGGCGCTGCTGTTCGGCGCAGGGCAGCACGAGCAGACCACGCCCGAAACGGACGGCGGCAACCTGGTCGGCAAGACCATCAGCCACTGGCAAGCCGGCGGCACGCCCTTGCGTTGATGGCGCCATTGCGCCAACGCCGGTCGGCTTGGGCGGTGCGGCCGCTCGCGGGCGTCGCAATGAATTGATCATCCAAGGGTCAAACATGCGGCCAAGGAGGCATTGATCATGAAGAGGTGCGATCACAGCTCGTCTCGAAAAGCCTCGGACGACTCTTCGATTCGCCTGATGCCCCAGGGATGCCTTGAAAACCGAACGACAACGCCGCAGGCCGATCGGCCGCCTCGTGACCAGGCTGACCCTGGCGACCCTGCTGGCTCAAGGCACCTCTGCAGCGACTGCCTTGGAGCGGCCCGCCACCGCGGACCTCGACCTCGCCGGCACCACGATGGCCGATGCGCTGCTCGAGATCGGGCGTCGCTACCGCGTCATCATTTCGTTCCACCCGAGCCTGGTCGAAGGGCTGCAAATCACACCGCTGCGCGGCCGCTACACGCTGGGTGAAGCGCTGCAGCAAGCGCTGCGCAATGGCAACCTCACTGCAGAGATCTCGGCCGATGGCATCGTCGCCGTGCGGCGCGCAGATCGCGGCGATTCGTCGCTCGCCACCACGGCAGCAGCCGAAGGCGACAAGACGAGCGAGACGCCCCCGCCGGAAAGCGCCCCCGTGCCTCAGACCGTCGAGCTGCAAAGGGTGATCATCCAGGGCAAGGCGGAGCTTGATTTCGAGAAGCCCGAAAGCGGATTCGCGGCGTCTTCCAGCGACGCGGCCACATTGAGCGACACGCCGCTCTCGCAGGTGCCTCAGGCCCTGTCGGTGGTGACGCGAGACATGATCACCGCCGCACGGGTGCGGACGCAGTTGGAAGCGCTCGGCTTCGCAACCGGCGTGAGTGCCTTCGGCAGCAACTGGATGCAGGCACCACCCGCGAAGGTGCGCGGATTTCCGGCGCAGTTCTCGCTGTCGGGGCTCACATCGATGCGCAGCGTTCTCCCGCTGGACAGCGCCTCCATCGAGCGCATAGAAGTCGTCAAGGGACCGAGCGGCGTGGTGGGCGGCATCGCGGGGGAAGAAGGCCGGGGCGGCGTGATCAACGTGGTACGCAAACGCCCCGTGCCAGGTCAAAAGTCGGAAGCCACGTTGCAGGTCGAGTCCCGCAATGACGGCTCATTGCGTACCACCGCAGATCTGGGCGGAGGCGATGCGCGGACCCTGTGGCGGCTGGTGAGCTACGGCACGCGCAGCCGCGGCGACGAGAGTCGCTATGCCCCGTCCCACTCAGACGGGGTGCTGGGCAGCATGAGCCATCGCTCCGAGAGCCACATCGCCACGCTCACGCTGCAGCGCGAGCATCGACGTGAAGTGCCGCCCGGCATGGCCAGGGTCCGCATGGGTGATGGCGGCCACGCCTACGAGATCTCGTCAGAGGAGGAAGTGCCGGTCTCCAGGGATGACGGCCTGTACACCCGCATCGACGACGCGGAGCTGGATGCCGTCTGGCGGTTGTCGGATCGCTGGCGCGTTCGTACCCAGGCACGGGCCGAGCACGCCGAGTTCGATGCAACCGACCATCACTACAACGACGCGTTCTGGATGGCGGGCATGGAGCGCCGGGCCGTCCAGGCCCGCGGCCGAGCCGGGCGCGCAAGCCTGCTCGCAGACCTGCAGACCGGCCGGGTGAAACACAAGCTGCTGCTGGGTGCCGACGTGCAGACGCAGCGCACCGCAACGCGGTATGTGTCCGCGGGCTGGTACGTCAACCCTCAGACCTTCGTGCCGGGCCAGACACCACTGTCGGATGCCCCCGGGTTCGGCAGCCTCGACGCCATTGACTTGTCACCGACCAAGGTGTCGGAACAAGGCACCCTGCTGCAGGACCACCTGCGCATCGACGACGCAACCGTGCGACTGGCGCTGCGCCACGCCCGATATACCGAGAGCCACGGCGGGTGGGACTCGAAGTTCTCCGGCCGCAACTGGGACGTGGGCGCAACCTGGCGTCTGCTGCCGGACGTCACGGTCTATGCGGGGGCGCAAGCCACCATCAATGCGACTGGCCTTGCCGGTCAACTGTTCAATGGGCTCTACGTCGCTCCAAGCCAGACACGCCAGCAGCAGGCGGGTGCGAAGTTCGATCTGCAAGACGGTGAACTGGCACTCACGCTCGAAGCCTACCGGCTGCAGCAACGCAATGTCACGCACCTCAACGAAGAAGGCCGTCAACCAGACGTGTTGCCAGGCAAGAACTCGACGGGTTTTGAGGTGGAGCTGTCCGGGCGTGCTGGAGCGTCGCTGGACGTCTCGTTCGGGGTCAACGTGATGCGCACGCATTCGCTGAATTTCGCCGGGCTCGACGCCGCACCGCGCTGGCAGCCTGGGTGTGGAACGCCGGAGCGCTCGATGCACTTGCTGCTCAACTATCGGCTGTCGTCCGATGAAGGGTTCAACGGCACGAGCCTCGGCGCAGGCGTGCGCGCACAGTCCGGCAGCTGGGCCACGGCGCCCGGCGGCCTGTTCGCACCGCTGCGTATACCGGGCGGCGCGCAAGTCAACCTATCGTGGATGCATCGGGAACGGCACTGGTCGTTCGGCCTGTTCGTCCAGAACCTCTTCGACCGGCGGCTCTACCAGCCTACGAACAACTCCGAGTACGTGCCGCTGGTGCCGGGGCGCAACGTCGGCTTGACGCTGGGTTACGTGCTGTAGGCGCCGCGTCGCGGCACGACAAGGTCATCGTCGCTCCGCAGGGCCCGGCGTCAGCACCTGCAGGGCCGCGCTCACGTAGACCAGCGGCGCATTCCAGTTGATCGCGACCTCGTTGGTCGTGTAGCTGCAGAAATGGTCGAGCCACGATTTCGCGGGTGCCTTCGACGGATACGGCCTCGGGCAATCCTTGGCGTCACCCTGGTTGGCGTGCGGGCCGCCGACGATGAAGCCCGGCACCGGATCGTCGACGCCGTCCGCCCCTGACGGGCGATGGTGCGGGTCGCGCGGTGAACGTTCGCCGAAGCCGGTGACCATCGACGAGCCGGTCGCGTTGCGGCCCAGCACGAAGTCCAGTGCTGCCTGAGCGGCGTCGAGCTGGCGGCGCTCGCCGGTGAGGCGATAGCCCTGGATGAGCATCAGCGCCTGGTTCAGCGCGACTGCGCTGCTGCCCCAGATGAAGTCACGGTCCCCCATCGCGACGCGGTATGCCGACTGCTGCCATGCGTCAGCCAGTTTCGAGGCGAGCCCGGCGATGCGGCCCTCGACCAGGGTACGGTCGGCCGCCGACGCGAGCTGGCCGCGGTGCTGCGCCAGCGTGACCCACGCCAGCGAGCCGACGTTCGGCCAGCCGGGCACCTCGACGGGCAGCGACGGCAGCTTCAGCGCCGCGAGGTAGGTCTCGTCGCGCGTGGTCACGTACAGCTCGGCCGCGGCCCAGGCGAACTCGTCGCCGAACTCGCTGTCGTCGTAGCCGCCGGTGTGGACGTCGCCGGGCTGCCGATACGCGACCGCCGGATGCTTGCGAGCCCAGCCCCAGGCTGCCTTCGCCGCTGCCAGCATGCGCGCCGAAAGGCCGGGGCGCTGCGCCTCGAACGGCGCGAACACACGGCTCGCCTGTGCCATCACCGCCGCGAAATCGAGCGTCGCCGCGGTGCCCTTCATGACCACGTAGCGCTCGCTGTTGGCCTGGTGCGGCATCACCACCCCGTCGAAGCCCTTGTTCGTGAGCTTGTGGTACACGCCGCCGTCGGCCGGATCCTGCATCGCCAGCATCCATTCGAGGTTCCACAGCACCTCGTTCAGCAGGTCGGGCAGGCCGTTGCCGCTTTCGGGGAGGTTCAACGACTGGTGCTGGAAGAACGCCGGGAAGTGCTCGTAGGCGGCAAGCAGCGTGTACGTCGTGATGCCGGAGTTGACGACGTACTTGTTGTAGTCGCCCGCGTCGTACCAGCCCTTGGGTGCCGAGATCACCGCGCCCTCCGGCCGACCGGGGCCGGCGGCCGAGGCATGCACGAGCACGCTCGTGTCGGGGTGGCCTGCGGGCCGCGCCCACGCCCCCGCGTGCCCGGGTTTCAGCTCGATGCTCGCGCGGTTGTACGTGAACGCGCGGATCGCCGCGGCATTGAGGCCCGCGTAGGCGCCAGGCGCGATCGCGAAGCGCGGCGAATCCGGCAGGCCATCGACGTGCACCCGATATTCCCCCGGGGTGGTGAAGGACGAGAAGTCCGCCAGGCGCAGCGTCTCCTGTGCGGGCTCCCAGCGCCGTGCCGGTGACAGTGCACCGCGGTAGGCCACGCGGCCGCTGTTCGCTTCGACGATGCTGTAAGTGCCCACGGCCGTTTCCGGCACGGCCGCCCATTTGGCCGAGCCCGGCAGGAAGCCGACCTGGTTGACCTGGATGCCCGCCGCGGGTGCGGTCGCTGCGGTACCACAGGCCTGCAGAGCGCAGGCCAGCGCACAGGTGAACGCGGCGAATGCAAGGCGCTTCATGGCGTGCCCTCCCACACCACCGTGTCGGTGACGCCGGCATCGGTGCGCACGCCGATCTCGTTGCGCCCGGTGCCGAGCGGCACGTCGCGCCAGGTGGCGATGCGGTTCACCGGCCGCACGCTGCCGAACACGACGCCATTGACCTCCAGCGTCGCGCGTTGCGCATTGGTGTAGGCCTTGATCGCGGTTGGCCCCGCGGGCCGCGGCGTCAGCCGCTCGCTGGCGATGTGAACCATGGGTGCGAGGCTCCAGTGGGCTCGATAGAAGTGGTAGGCGTCCTTGCGCATCTTGCGGTCGTAGGTGACGAGGCCCTTGTCGTTGACCCCCGGCCGGTCGCCCTCGTTGCGACCGGCCGAGGCATGGTCGAAGCCCAGCCAGACGAAGCGGCCCCAAAGGAAGGGCCGCTCGGCGATCTGGCGTGCGTAGACCTCGTGGAACAGTGCCTGGTATTGCTCGGGATGCCATCGCCCACCCGGCTCGGGGCGGCGCGGCGGGTCTTCCTGCTGCAGCACGCTCGCGCCGGCACCGTATTCGCCCAGGCCGATGGGCTTGCCGGGCAGCTTGCCGTGCAGGCGGTCGGCCCAGGGGCCGAGATCGGTGAACTCGCCGTCGTACCAGCCCCAGTAGCGGTTGTAGGCGGCCAGGTCGGTCTGCAAGGCCATCGGGTGGTCGTCGGGAGCGCAGCAGTGCGCGTAGGTGGTGAGGCGCGATGGGTCTTCCTGCTTGGCCAGCGCATGCAGGTCGGCCAACAGGGCCCTGATGGGCTCGTCGGAACGGTACACCTCGTTGCCCACGCCCCAGATCGCCACCGAGGCGTGGTGCCGGTTCTGCCGCACCAGCTCGCGCAGCTGCTGGAACAGGTTGTCGCGGAAGGCTTGCGTTTCCTGCATCGCTGCGTTCAGCGGGATCTCGGTCCACAGCACCAGGCCCAGCTCGTCGGCGCGTTCGTAGACGCGCGGCGGGTGCTGGTAGTGCACCAGTCGCAGCCCGGTGACACCCAGCTCCGTCAGGATGCGCAGGTCTTCGTCGATCTCGGCGTCGCCCACCGCCACGCCCCGGCCGGGCCGGCCCGCGTGGAAGTAGTTCACCCCGTGCAGGGAGTAAGGCTTGCCGTTGAGCATGAAGCCGCGCTGCGCATCGACTGCGAAGTGGCGCAAGCCCACCGGCAGTTGCACTGCGTCGGATACCGTGTTGCCGCGCACCAGCTCGGCGCTCAGGCGGTACAGGTAGGGGTCGTGCACGCCCTGCCAGAGCCGCGGCGCGCGCACCTGCAGCAGTGCGCTGGCGGTTCGGGCAGCGCCGCCGGCAAGGCGCACGCGCTGGCGCTGCCGGCTCACCACCCGGCCTTCGGCGTCTTTCAGCGTGAGAACGACTTCGCTGTGGGTCGCTGCCTCGCCGCCATTGCGCAGCTTCACCTGCACCCGCAGGCGGGCAGCGTCCGGTGCCAGCGCTTCGGTGTCCACCTGCACGCCGGGCCCGCCATGGTCCAGCAGGTCGATGTGCAGCGGCTCGGTTTCGATGAGGCGCACGCCGCGGTACAGCCCGCCGAAGATCGTGAAGTCGCCGCCCAATGGCGCGACGGTGGACAACGCACTGTTGTCGACGCGCACGGCGAGCGTGTTGCCCCCTGGCTTCGAGAAGGCCGTCACGTCCATGCGGAACCGTGCATAGCCGCCTTCGTGGCGCCCCACGTGGCGGCCGTTGAGCCACACGTCTGCGGCGAGCGCCGCGCCGTCGAACTCGAGGAAGAGGCGCTGCGAGCCCGCAGCGATATCGAACGTGCGGCGATACCACGCCGGCCCGCGGTAGTACGCGCCGCCGGCCTCGCCGTCGGTGGCGTTGTACGTGTGGGGCAGCGCCACGGCCGCCCAGGCACTGTCATCGAATGCCACAGTTTCGGCACCGGCCACCTCGGCACGCTGGAAGCGCCAGCCATCGTCGAGAGCGGTAGACGTGCGCGCCACCGCCTGCACGCACAGTGCAGGCAGCCACAGCACCAGGGCGAGTGCGATGCGCAGCCTCATCGCGCCCCCGGCTCCAGCGACACGCGGCCCCACAGGCCCGACGGCTGGCCAGGCTGCGCCTCCACCAGCACGGTGACCTGCCGCCGCGCCTCGCCCTTGGGCAGCAAGACTTCGAACGGCGCGGGTTCGGAGGCCTTCTTTTCACCGGCCTTGACGCCGTCGATCCAGATCTCTGCCCTGCCGGCGATGTTGCCGAACACGAGCCGCGCGCGGCCATCGTTGCGGTCGGCGCGCACCGTCAACCCGGCGCGGTACAGGCGGAACGCTTCGGCCTCCGGGTCGCGGCGGATCGGCGGCTCGTCCCAGCCCCAGGAGTTCATGTCGGTCTCCGCCAGCACGACGTTCGGGTCGGGCCGCGCGGCATAGGCCGGCGAAATGCGCCAGGTCAGCAGCGGCGTCGTCGGCTCGGCCGGCGGCACGCTGGGCGGCTCGCCGGCCGCCTGCATGGCGAGCACGGTCTGCGCACCGTCGAGTCCAGACGCGGACGCGCGCAGCTTCAACTCGCCGCGGCCACCACGCCGGCTCTGCACGATCACTTGCGCGAGGCCGTTGTAGAGGCTGCGCTCGCTGGCCTTGTCGGGCTCGTGCGAATTCGGGTTGCCATTGCCGACACCGATGATGGCGCCCGCACCCTCGAGCTCGAAGCGCACGTGCACGTTCGCGGTAGGCACGGGCCGGCCCTGTGCATCGACCGCGCTCACCGTGACGGGCGCCGCATCGAGCCCGTCGCCGGCGAGTGCGCTGCGGTCGGGCGTGAGCACCAGGCGCGCGGGGGCACCGCTGGTCTCGACCACGTCGCGCGCGATCTCGGCTCCGCTGCGCAGCGCGACGGCTTCGATGCGGCCCGCCGCGTAGGGCACCTGGAAGTGCGCCATCTCGTACGGGTCGACGTCCTGCTCGCCGACCACGGAGCCGTTGAGCACGAGCCGCACCCGCGGTGCATTGCTCGCCACCATCACGCGGACCGGCTGCCCCTCTCGGCCCGGCCAGTTCCAGTGCGGCACGAGCTTGACCATCGGCCGGTCCTTCACCCACTGCGCCTGGTGGATCCAGAACGCCGTCTTCGCGAAACCCGCCAGGTCCATCGCGCCGAAGAAGGAGTTCACGCTGGGCCATTCATAAGGCGTCGGCTCGCCGCGGTAGTCGATGCCCGTCCAGATGAAGCTGCCGGCGATGAACGGGCGCTCGGCAATCGCCCGCCATCCCTGGCGGTGCGTGTTGCCCCACGACGAGGGCTCCTCGTCGTAGCTGGCGAAGACCTGCGTCTTGCGGTCGCTCACGAACTCGCCGCGCGACATGTAGGCGGCGGTGTCTTCCGTGCTGGTCATCGGCCGCCTGGGGTGCTTGCGGTGGTAAGCGTCGTAGGAGCCGATCTGGTAGTTCACGCCGACGACGTCGAGCGCGTCCGCGGCGTTGAGGTCGGTGAACAGGCCGCCATGCATGGCCGCGGTGACCGGCCGCGTCGCATCGAGCTTCCTGATCTCGGCCACCATGCGGCGCGCCATCTCGTAGCCCGGCTCGGTGCTCTGCAGCGGCTCCTCGTTGAAGATGGACCACAGGATCACGCTCGGGTGGTTGCGGTCGCGCCGCACCAGCCAGGTGAGCTGCTGCATGTAGTCGGGCGAGGGGTTGAAATGCCGGTTCTCGTTCATCACCAGCAGGCCCATGCGGTCGGCCATGTCGAGCACCTCGGCCGCAGGCGCGTTGTGCGAGAAGCGGATCGCATTGGCCCCCATCTCCTTCAGGCGGCGCAGCCGGAATTCCCAGAGGGACTCCGGCACCGCGACACCCACGCCGGCATGGTCCTGGTGGATGCACACGCCCTGCAGCTTCACGTGCATGCCGTTCAGGAAGAAGCCGCGATCGGCATCGAAGCGGATCGTACGGAAGCCGGTCTGCACCTCGGTGCGGTCGATCTCTTTTACGAGCTCTCTCGCGAGCGCTTTCGGGCCATCGCGCAGCACGGCGCGTACGCGGTACAGGTTCGGCTGCTCGAGCGACCACAGCTTGGGGTCCCGCACGTCGAGGCTCAGCCGTGCGACCGTCGATTCGAGCGCGCCGACACGCGAACGCACACTGCCCCTGGCCACCTCGCGGCCGGACGGGTCGAGCAGCGCGACCTCGACGACCGCATCGCGCGCGGCCTTCGCGCTGCTTTCCAGCGTCACCTCGACCGGCAGCGTCCAGCGGCCGTTCTTCTTCACCGGGTTGGCATGCAGGCCGTCGGTCGCGATGTGCAGCGCGTCGCGCTTGACGAGCCAGGTGTGGCGGTAGATGCCCGCGCCCTCGTACCACCAACCCTCGAGTGCGTTGGCGTCCACACGCACTGCGATCGTGTTCACGTCGGCGCCATAGCGCACGTAGGGCGTGATGTCGATGCTGCGACCGTTGTAGCCGGACCAGTTGCGGTTGACGACGATGCCGTTGACCCACACCGTGCTGTGAGTGGCGATCGCGTCGAACTGCAGCTCGACGTGGCGGCCGCGGTCCGACTCGGGCAGCTGCAGGTAGCGCCGGTACCAGCCGATGCCGCGTGCGCGGTAGCCGTGCGAGGCGTTCTCGTTCCTGTCGAAGGGGTTCTCGACCGCCCAGTCGTGCGGCAGGTCCAGGCGTCGCCAGCCGGAGTCGTCGAAGTCGTGCTCGGCGGCGCCCCAGGCGCCGTTGGCCTTGCCGTTGTGGTAGCTCATGCCGTGGCCCTTGACCACCGGCATCGGCACGTCGCCGCGGTGGAAGAGCCAGCCGGTGTCGAGCGACAGCCGCTCGCGGCTCGAGGCGAACGCGCCGGTGGCCGCCGTGAGCGTCGCCAGGAGCCACGCCGCCAGCAGGCCGATGCGAATTGCTTTCGAAGTCATGCGATGCAGTCTCATTGCCACTCGATGTGCACGACCCGGCTGTCGTGGGCCTTGAGCGGGCTCAGCGGCAGCGTGGCTGCCGCTGAGCCCGCTGCCGCCTGGGCGACCTGCACGTCGCGCAGCAGCACGATCCGAACGCCGTGCCGCTGCTGCACGCCATGCCCCGTTCAGGCGGCCTGGAAGGTCAGCTCGGCCGAGCTGGCCTGCACGGGGCTGCGCAGCCCGTCGACCTCGATGCACCAGTCGTGCAGCGCCCCCTGCTCCACCTTCACGATGTAGCTGCCGCCCTCGCGGCACACCGTGCCACGTGCGGCGACACGGCCGTCCGGCGAGGCCACCACGAACGGCGCCGTCGCGCCATCGACCAGCTGGAACACCCGCAACGTCACGCCACGGGCGTAGTCGTAGTCGGGCCGCTCGGTCTCGCCGCCCCAGGCCAGCACCGTGTTCGGCGCCACGTACAGCGGCAGGCCCTGGAAGTCATGCTTCTCGCGATACCAGCGGCCGCCTTCACGCACCTTCCCGTTGAGCAGATGCGTCCAGCGTCCTTCGGGAAGGTAGAAGTCGGCCTCGCCGCTTTCGCTGAACACCGGCGCCACCAGCAGCGCTTCGCCGAGCTGGTACTGCCGGTCGAGCGTCGCGCAGGCGGGATCGTGTGGATGCTCCAGCACCATCGAGCGCATCATCGGCACGCCGGTCTCGCTGGCCTCGATGGCCTTCGCGTAGAGGTAAGGCATGAGGCGGTGCTTCAGCCGCGTGAATGACTGCAGCACGTCGCAGCTTTCCTCGTCCACGAGCCAGGGCACGCGATAGAAGCTGCTGCCGTGCAGGCGGCTGTGCGACGAGAGCAGGCCGAACTGGATCCACCGCTTGTACACGGCAGGCGGAGGGTTGCCCTCGAAGCCGCCGATGTCGTGGCTCCAGAACGCGAAGCCGCAACTGGTGAGCGACAGCCCGCCGCGCAGGCTTTCGGCCATCGATTCGAAGTTGCTCCAGCAGTCGCCGCCCCAGTGCACCGGGAAACGCTGGCCCGACGCGTAGCTGGACCGCGCGAAGACGATCGCCTCCTTGCCCTTCACCTCCTGCAGCACGTCGAACACCGCCTCGTTGTAGAGCAGCGGGTAGAGGTTGTGCATCTCCACCGGGTCGGCACCGTCGTGATAGGTGACGCCCGTGTCGGGGATGCGCTCGCCGAAGTCGGTCTTGAAGCAATCGACGCCCATGGCCATGAGGCGGCGCAGGTGGCCCTGGTACCAGGCCTTGGCCTCGGGGTTGGTGAAATCGACGATCGCCATGCCGGGCTGCCACAGGTCGGTCTGCCACACGCAACCGTTGGGTCGCTTGAGGAAGTAGCCCTTCTCGGCGCCTTCCTTGAACAGCGGCGACTTCTGCGCGATGTAGGGGTTGATCCAGAGGCTGATCTGCAGGCCCTTGGCGTGCAGGCGCTGCAGCATGCCTTCGGGGTCGGGGAAGCCGCGCTTGTCCCACTCGAAGTCGCACCACTGGAATTCACGCATCCAGAAGCAGTCGAAGTGGAACACCGACAACGGCAGCTCGCGGCGCTTCATCTCGTCGATGAAGTGGGTGGCGGTGGCTTCGTCGTACTGCGTGGTGAACGACGTCGTCATCCACAGCCCGAAACTCCAGGCCGGCGGCAGCGGCGCGCGGCCGGTCAGCGCGGTCAGGCGCGACACCACGTCCTTGGGGCTGGGGCCGGCGATCACGCAGTAGTCCAGGCTTTCGCCCTCGCGGCTGAACTGCACGCGCGCCGTCTTCTCCGAGGCCACCTCGAACGACACCGGCCCCGCCTCGTTCACCAGCACGCCGTAACCACGGCTGGTGAGGTAGAACGGCACGCTCTTGTAGGCCTGCTCGCAAGCGGTGCCGCCGTCCTTGTTGATGTTCTCCACCACCTGGCCGTTCTTCACGAAGGGCGTGAAGCGCTCACCGAGGCCGTACACGTACTCGCCCACCTGCAGCGTGAGCTGCTCATGCACGTGGTTGCCCTTGTCGGCCCATTGCACGTAGCCGAGGCTGCGCCAGTCGCTGCGGGTGAGCACCTTGCCGCCTTCGCGGAAGGTGAGGCTCCAGCCTTCGCCCTTGCGCACGGTGACGGAGATCGCGCCGGAAGCGAGGGTCGCCTCGGTTTGCGTCTGCTCGATGCGCACCGCCGGCTTGCCGGCCCCAGGCATCGGCACGTGCAGGCGTGGCGGCTGCGAGGCCGAGAAGTGCTCCACGCTCACCCGGATCACGCCCTCCATCGGCGAGCTCAGCGTGACCGTGAGCGCGGGGCCTTGCAGCGTGTCGCCGCGGTGCTTGATCGGCCGCGTGGTGGCGAACACCACCAGCTTGTCGTCGTGGGCCTCCACGGCATAGGCCTCCGCGGCGTAGTGCGCAGCGGCGCCGGGCTGCAACAGCCACTGTCCATCGGTGAACTTCATCGCAAATTCCGGAAAACGGTTGTGAAAACTAGGCCTGTTAGCACTAATTGGCCTTACTTCGAGGCCGGCTCGAGCGTGACGAGCACGACGTCGTTGCTGCGCATCGGCAACTTCCACTGCAGGCTGCCATTGGCGCCCACGCGCACCACGCGGTCCACCTCGAGCTTGTCTGCGGTGAGCTCCTGCAGCTGGCGCAGCTGCTCTGCGTTCAGCTCCTTGGGCGAGCCCATCTCGAGGTAGGCGGTGTGGGCGTCGTTGGCCTTGTAGCCGGTGCGCCGCACCTGCAGGCGGTAGCGGCCCGGGGCGAGGTGCTTCAGGTCCAGCTGCACCGGGCGCGCGTCGATGGCGGGCACGGGCTTGCCGAAGAAGACGCTGTTGCTCGTGGGCTGCTCGCGGTGCTGCCAGTCCCAGACGAGCACCGCGGCCTTGCGGCCCTCGGCCGCCGCCAGCACGGCCTCGTCGGCGCTCGGGACTTCCTTGCCGTGCAGCGCATTCAGGTACTTGAAGGCGAACCACGCCGGCTTGCGCACGCCTTCGCGCGTCATCAGGCCGAAGCCGCCGTGGAACGGCCGGTCGGGCGGGCCGGGCTCCTCGAACAGGTCGCTGTAGGTCCAGTAGCTCATGGCCTGTGCGTAGCCGCGCGTGCCGCGCAGCTTGGTGAGGATCCACGAGGCGCTGATGTAGCTGTCGTGCACTCGGTCGCGCGGGTTGTAGCTGGTGCTCCACTCGGTGATGTAGAGCGGCAACCCGGGGAAAGCCGAGGCCTCGATCTGCTGGCGCACGCGCCGCACGTCGCCGACGATGGACTCCGGGTTCGGCGAGAGCTTGCGGTCGGACTGGCCGTACTCGTCGAGGAAGCCCTCGTCCACGCCGTAGGTGTGCGTGGTGATGAAGTCGACCGGTACGCCGTTGGCCTTTGCGTAGGACAGGAACTCGGGCACCCAGGCCGCGCCGGCGGTGGACGGGCCGCCCACCTTGATGGCCGGGTCGATGCGCTTGATCACGCGGGCCGTGGAGCCGTAGAGGTCGAAGTAGGCCTTCTGGTCGGCGCGCTCCCAGAAGCCGTCGAGGTTGGGCTCGTTCCACACCTCGAAGGGCCAGCGGCGCACCTCTTCGGCGCCGTAGCGCTCGATCAGGTGGCGCACGAAGGCATCGACCAGTGCGGCCCAGGCCTCGGGCTCGGGGTGCGAGGTGTTGCCCTTCCAGTAGAAGATGGTCTGCTTCGAGGTGGCCATCGCCTCGGGCGTGAAGCCCAGCTCGACGAAAGGCTTGATGCCGCGCGCGAGCATCGCGTCGTAGAGCCTGTCGATGCCGCTGAAGTCGTAGGCCATGCGGCCGTTGACCTTGCGCACGGTGCCCAGCACGTCATGAAAGATCGCGTGGAAGCGCAGGTAGCGGAAGCCCAGTTCGTCGACCGCGGTCTTCAACTGCGCAAGGGTGTCTTCGCGGCCTGTGGTGCCGGGGTAGTCGGCCCCGACCGAATGGTCGAAGAAGCGGTCCACCGGCGCGGTGGCACGCGACAGGTCGAGCACTACCGGACGGTGCATCGCACCACCCGCCTGTGCGGCGAAGGAACAGCAAAGGCCCAGGGCCCACCCCACGATGACTTCACGGGCATTTCTCACTTCTGTCTTGTCCTTTCCTGCATCACTGCGTGGTCACGGGCGCGCCGTAGACGATGCCGCGCCCCACCGTGCTCATATAGACCACGCCCTCGGTGTTCATGTCGCCCACGACGAACTGGCCGTTGCCGGGGCCGCCGAACTGGTGCGCGTCGTCGTTGATGCGGATCCAGCTCGCGCCGGCGTCGGTGGAGCGGTACAAGCCGCGCTTGCCGCCGTCCACCGAGCCCCAGATGAATACGGTGGGATAGCTCGCCCCGGCCACGGTCTTGCCGAAGCCCACGGCACCGCAGTAGCCCACCTTGGCCAGCGTGCCGAACGAGGCACCGGAGTTGGTGGAGCGCGCCAGGCCCCCGCCGTTGAGCGCAACCCACACGTCGCCCTCTCGGCCGGGCACAGCACGCAGCAGGGTCGAGCCGCCGGCGGCCAGCGACGCTGCGGACGTGAAGCTGGCGCCGCCGTCCGCGCTGACGCGCACCGTGCCGTTGTCGTAGACGTAGAACTTGCTCGCGTTCAGCGGGTCGGCGACCGGGCGCACCGCGTTGATGCCGAGGCCGGTGACCGCGGTCCAGCCCGGGCTCGCGCTGGTGAAGTTGGTCGAGCGGTAGGTGGTGTGGGTGCCGTCGGAATTCCGCACGGTGTGCAGCAGGCTCGTGCCGTTGGCCGACAGTGCAACGCTGCCCTTGGTCCCCTTGATGCCGGCCACCTCGGTCCAGGTGGCGCCGGTATCGCTCGACCGGAACATCTTTTCGCCCACGCGCACGACGGTGGCCGTGCTGGCGGGTGCAACGGCCAGGCCGGTGGTGGTGCCCACGCGCGGCGTGTGGATGGGCGCGTAGGCATCGATGTCGGTGTGGCGGAAACCGTCGTAGTCGCCGATCGTGGTGAGCAAGGGGCCGCCCGGCACGCTGACCGTCGCCAGCGGCACCGTTTCCTCCATGCCCTTGACGGCGAAGGTCCACGTGGCGGGGGTGGTGTCGATGTTGGTGCTGCGGAAGACGCCGTTGCCGGAAGTGACCCATGCCGACCTGGTGTCGAACGGATCGAACTCGATGCCGCTCGCCCAGTGGATGCTGTTGCCGGCGATCCAGCTGACGCCGCCCGCGTCCAGCGCGAAGCCGCGGGCCACCACGTCGGTCCAGCTGGTGCCGCCGTTGGTGGTGAGGAAGAAGTGGTCGCCCTGGGAGCCGCCCTGCTGCATCCACGCGTTGATGGTGGAGGCGAGCACACGCCGCGGGTTCTTCGGGTCCACCGTCACGCAGATCCTGGTCATCGAAAGGTCACGGGTTGCCGGTTGGGAGGACGATGTTGCCAGTGCTCGCCAATGGAGCACTACCGGCTTCGTCGGGGCGCAAGTCTGGGCCCGCCCCCTCCTTTCGTGCTTAGGTGTTTACGCCGATTTATTTCGTTCGGCGCCCAAACTAACTTCGCAGCCACCCCGGGGGCAAACGCAGCGCCCACTCTTCTTTAGGTGTTTACACCCCTCTATTTCGTTCGACGGCCAAACTAAACTTGTATCAATAAAGCACCCCTCAGGAGAGAAATCGTGTCGCTCGAGGCCACCGGCAATCAGCAGTTGCTCAAAGACATCAACCGCATGGCGCTCGTGCGCCACTTGTGCGCCAACCAGGGGCTGTCGCGGGCAGACCTGGCCACTGCCGTCGGCCTCACCAAGTCCACGGTGAGCCTGCTGGTGCGCGAGCTCATCGACGAGGGGTGGCTCGTCGAGCGCGAGGTCGTGGCCACTGGCGACCTGGGCCGCCGCCCCACCCCGCTGTTCATCGACCAGAGCCGCCTGCTGCTGCTCGGTGCCGAGGTGGGTATCGAATCGGTGCGAGTGGTCGCCACCTCGCTCACGGGTGACGTGCTCGCAAGCGCGGCCGCGGCCTACGCTGGCAAGAGCCCGAAGGCCTGTATCGGCACGCTTGCCAACACGCTGTTGAGGGTGCGCAAGCAGCTCGACGGCGCAGAACACCGCTTCATCGGCATCGGCATCGGTTTGCCTGGCGGCGTCGACGAATCGCGTGGGTTCCTGCATTTCGCGCCCAACCTCGCCTGGCATGACGTGCCGGTGGGGGCGCTGCTGGCGGAAAAGCTCGTCGGAACGTCGCTCGCAGGCACCCCGCTGTTCCTGCAGAACGAGGCCGACGTCGCCGTGCTCGGCGAGCTCGAGTTCAACAATTCCCGCGCGTCCAACCCCCTGCTCTACCTCAGCATCAACCAGGGTGTCGGAGCGGGCGTCGTCGTGGGCGACCGGTTGCTGACCGGTGCGAGGGGGTTCGCGGGCGAAGTGGGCCACATGGTGCTGCAGCTCAACGGACCGCTTTGCTCGTGCGGCCGCCGTGGCTGCGCCGAAGCGCTGATCGGGCCCCGCGCGATGCTGCGCGGCGACGGCGACGAGCTCCCCGACCGTCCGCTGGCGGAGATCCGCCGGCGCCTCGCGGCGGAAGATGCCGACACGGTGCGTGCCGTGAAGAAGGCCGGCAACTACCTTGGCATGCTGCTCCAGAACCTCGCGTCGGCCTACGACCCGGGCTCCATCGTGCTCGGCGGCGCCGTCGTCGACCTGGGCGACGTGTTCCTGCAACCGGCGCTGCGCACCCTGGCGGAATATCACGCCGCCGCGCAGCTCACCCCCCCGGTCGTGCAGACCTCGCGCTTCGGTGCCGACGCGGTGGCCGTCGGTGCCGCCGCGCTGGCGCGCTACCACCTGACGCGGCCCCTCGTGGGGACGCCGGCAGCCAGCGTGGAAGAAGCCGCATGACCTACCTCGGCATAGATCTCGGCACGTCGGAAGTCAAGCTGCTGCTGCTCGACGCGGGCGGGCGCCTCGTTGCGCAGGCCGGAGCGCCGCTGTCGGTGTCGCGGCCGCAGCCGATGTGGTCCGAGCAGGCACCGCAGGACTGGTGGCTCGCGACCGAACGTGCCGTCGCGCAGTTGCGCAGCACCGCACCCGACACGTTTGCCCAGGTGCGTGCGATCGGCCTGTCGGGCCAGATGCACGGCGCGGTGCTCCTCGGCGCGCAGGACGAAGTGTTGCGCCCCGCCATCCTGTGGAACGACGGGCGCAGCCATGCCGAATGCGAGGAGCTCACCCGCCGCGCGCCGTCGCTGCATGCGGTGGCCGGCAACCTCGCGATGCCGGGGTTCACGGCACCGAAACTGTTGTGGGTGAAAGCGAACGAGCCCGAGGTCTTTGCACGCGTGCACAGCGTGCTGCTGCCCAAGGACTACCTGCGGCTGCTGCTCACCGGCGAGAAGGTCACCGACCCCTCCGACGCGGCCGGAACGCTGTGGCTCGACGTCGCCGGGCGGGACTGGTCCGACGAACTGCTGGCCGCCTGCGACCTTCGCCGCACGCAGATGCCGCGCGTGGTCGAGAGCAACCAGGCCTGTGCCACGCTGCGACCCGAGGTCGCCCGGGCATGGGGCCTCGGCCGCGAGGTGGTCGTCGCCGCGGGGGCCGGCGACAACGCGGCGAGCGCCGTGGGCATCGGCGCGGTGCGCCCGGGCGACGGCTTCATATCGCTCGGCACGTCGGGCGTGCTGTTCGTCGCCAACGATCGCTTCCGCCCCAACCCCGCTTCGGCCGTGCATGCCTTCTGCCACGCGTTGCCGCAGCGCTGGCACCAGATGAGCGTGATGCTGTCGGCGGCCAGCTGCCTGAAGTGGTTCGCCGAGTTCAGCGGCGCCAACAGCGAAGCCGCGCTGCTGGCCGAGGTGGCGCAACTCGCCCCCGCGACGCTGCGCAACGCGCCGATCTTCCTGCCCTATCTCGCCGGCGAACGCACGCCGCACAACGACCCGTTCGCGCATGGCGCGTTCGTGGGCCTCACGCATGCGCACACGCGTGCCGCCTGCGCCTATGCGGTGCTCGAGGGCGTGACCTTCGGGCTGGCCGATGGCCTTGCCGCTCTGCAGGCGGCGGGCACCGAGGTCTCGCGTCTCTCGCTCGTCGGCGGCGGCGCGAGAAGCGGCCTGTGGGCCCAACTGATCGCCGACGTGCTGAACGTACAGATCGTCACGCACGTGGGCGGTGAAACAGGCGGCGCACTCGGTGCAGCACGCCTGGCATGGATGGCCGCTGGCGGCGCCGAGGAGCAGGTATGCACTGCGCCGGCCGTCGCCACCAGCTATCGCCCTGACGCGCCACGCCACGCCGGCCTGCAGCCGCGGCTGCAGCGCTTTCGGGACAGTTACCGGTGCCTGAAGTCGCTGTCCTCCGGCAACACCAAGGCGTAAACCTTCTTTCCTCCACACCTGCAATGACCAGCTATTTCCACGACATCCCGGCCATCGAATACCGCGGCCCCGACAGCGACGCACCGCTCGCCTTCCGCCACTACGACAAGAACCGCATCGTGCTCGGCAAGCGCATGGAAGAGCACCTGCGTTTTGCCGTGTGCTATTGGCACACCTTCGTCTGGACGGGTCTCGACCCGTTCGGCCACGGCACCTTCGAGCGCCCCTGGTTCGAAGGCGGCTCGCCGATGGAGATGGCCCGGCTCAAGGCCGAGGCGGCGTTCGAGTTCTTCACCAAGCTGGGAGCGCCCTACTACTGCTTCCATGACCGCGACGTGGCCCCCGAAGGCGCCACACCCCGCGAGAGCCACGACAACTTCCTGCGCATGGTCGACGTGCTCGGCGAGCACCAGCAGCGCACCGGCATGAAGCTGCTGTGGGGCACGGCGAACCTGTTCAGCCACCGCCGTTTCATGGCCGGCGCCGCGACCAACCCCGACCCGGCCGTGTTCACGCTGGCGGCGCTGCAGGTGCGCGACGCGATGGAAGCGACGCACAGGCTCGGCGGCGAAAACTACGTGCTGTGGGGCGGCCGCGAAGGCTACGAGACGCTGCTGAACACGCGCCTGGACCAGGAGCTCGACCAGCTCGGGCGCTTCCTGAACATGGCCGTCGAGCACAAGCACAAGATCGGCTTCAAGGGCACCATCCTCATCGAACCCAAGCCACGCGAACCCACCAAGCACCAGTACGACTTCGACGTCGCCACCGTTTACGGCTTCCTGAAGCGCTACGGCCTCGAGAAGGAAGTGAAGGTCAACATCGAGGCGAACCACGCCACGCTGTCGGGCCACAGCTTCGAACACGAGATCGCGATGGCCGGGGCGCTGGGCATCCTCGGGAGCATCGACATGAACCGGGGTGATCCGCAGCTCGGCTGGGACACCGACCAGTTCCCAAACAACGTACCCGAGACGGCCCTGGCGCTCTATCACATCCTGCGCGCCGGCGGCCTCGGCACGGGTGGCTTGAATTTCGACGCCAAGGTGCGCCGCCAGTCCATCGACGCGATGGACCTGTTCCACGGCCACATCGGTGGCATGGACGTGTGCGCACGAGGCCTCCTGATGGCCGAACAGATGATCCTGGACGGCCGGCTCGAAGCGGCATTGAAGACCCGGTACGCCGGGTGGGACCAGCCTGCCGGCCAGGACGTCCTGGCCGGCAGGAAGTCCCTCGGCGCACTGGCCGACGAGGCACTGGAACGCAACACCGACACGCCCCCCGTGTCCGGGCGCCAGGAGTACCTCGAGAACCTGGTGAACCGGTTTTGCGGAGGGTGAACACCACGCTGCTCACTGCCAGCTGAAACCGGCGGCCCAGAGCCGCCCTCGCCTGCAGGCCCCGAAGAGGGCCGGTCATGAACCAACTCGATAAAGGCGCCCCATGAGGAGACATTCCAAGAGAACAGCGCTGCCGACCGCGGCAGCGCAGTCCGCTGCGGTGTGGAGCGGCGCTGCATTCGCGCGGGAAATGCCGGCCCCTGCCGCCAGGTCGTGATCGCCGCGTCTGCCCGTGCAGCGCGACCAACTTGAATCGACATGCCGAAATCCCTGCTCCAGAAGCTGAGCAAGACGCTCGTTGTCGCCTTGCCCCTTCTCGTTTCCTTTGCCGCGACGGCTCAGGCCACGCGCCTGGCCGAGAGCGACGGCCGCCACGCGCTGATGGTGGACGGCGCGCCCTTCCTCGTGCTGGGCGCGCAGGTGCACAACTCCAGCAACTACCCCAAGGCGCTGGAGAAGGTGTGGTCCGCGGTGGCCGACATCGGCGCCAATACCGTGGAAGTGCCCATCGCGTGGGAGCAGATCGAGCCGACCGAAGGCCGCTTCGACTTCAGCTTCGTCGACACGCTGCTCAAGCAGGCGCGCGAGCGCAAGTTGCGCGTCGTGCTGCTGTGGTTCGGCACCTGGAAGAACACCAGCCCGCAGTACACCCCTGCGTGGGTGAAGCTCGACAACAAGCGCTTCCCGCGCATGCTCGACAAGGAAGGCAAGAACAGCTACTGCCTGTCGCCCTTCGGTGAAGAGACGCTGAAGGCCGACCGCAAGGCCTTCACCGCGCTGATGGGCCACCTGAAGAAGATCGACGAGCGCGAACGCACGGTGATCATGGTGCAGGTTGAAAACGAAGTCGGCACCTTCGGCCTGGTGCGCGACTTCGGGCCCAGGGCGCAAGCCGCTTTCGAGCGCGACGTGCCCTCCGCGGTGCTGGCCCGCAAGAAGGCGCCGGTGCCCGGTGCCGCCAGGGGCTCCTGGCGCGCGGTGTACGGCGACTATGCCGACGAGTACTTCCACGCCTGGGCGATCGCCAGCTACATCGAGGAGATCGCCAAGGCCGGCCGCGCGGTGTACGACCTGCCGCTGTACGTGAACAACGCACTGCGCGACCCGCTGGAGCCCATTGCGCCGTGGAAGGGCAACTTCGCCAGCGGCGGCCCGACCTACGACGTGATCGACATCTACAAGGCCGCCGCACCGCACATCGACATCGTCGGCCCCGACATCTACCACCCCGAGTGGGCCAAGGTGCGCGCCCACCTCGAGAAGTTCCAGCGCCCCGACAACGCGCTGTGGGTGCCCGAGCTGGGCAACTCGGAAACGTATGCGCGCTACGTCTACCTCGTCCTCGGCCGCGGCTCGATCGGGGTGGCGCCTTTCGGCATCGACTACTTCGACTACGCGAACTTCCCTCTCGGCGCCAAGCGCAGCGACAAGGCCATGGTCGAGCCGTTCGCCAAGGTCTACGCCGCCTTCGCACCCATGCAGCGCCAATGGGCTCGATGGGCGTTCGAAGGCCGCACCTACGGCGTGGCCGAAGGCGAAGACCACGCCGACCAGCACGTGGCCATGAAGGGCTGGAAGGCTCACGTCACCTTCGGCCAATGGCAGTTCGGCGAAAGGGAATGGCCGGGCAACCAGAAGGAGTCGCCGTCACACGCTGCGACGGCTGCCGGCGGAGTGGCCATAGCCCAGATCGCAGACGACGAGTTCGTGCTCGTCGGCCAGTACGCACGCGTGCGCCTCGACGACGAGCAAGCCAGCGGGCGGGCCCAGATCGTGAGCGCCGAGGAAGGCCGCTTCGACGCCGCCGGCCGGTGGGTGATGGAGCGGCGCTGGAACGGCGACCAGGTCGACTGGGGCCTGAACTTCACCGCGCAGCCGCGCGTGCTGAAGGTGAAGATGGGTCGCTACCAATGAACTTCAGCGGTCGCGTCATGAAGCAGTCGCTGCGCGCCACTCTTCTCGGCGCGGCGCTCACGGTCAACGCTGGCGTGTGGGCGCAGGCGAACCCGGACGTCGTCATCCTCCCCGCTCCAGCGACCGCGTGGCGCACCGTCGTCGGCCACTGGGAGAGCCAGGCCGAGCTCAAGGGCGACAGCGTGGCCATGCCGCAGCCCGGCGCCGAATACGCCCGCTCGAGCCACCTCGGCGCCAGCGTGCGCAACAACAGCGACGGTCTGCGCCAGTCGATCCAGGTCGACTGGAAGGATCTCTGGCAGGCCACGCTGCGCTTCGAGAGCCGGCAGCCCCTCGACCTGCGCCCCTACGTGGACGGGACGCTGGAATTCGACCTGGACGTGAGCGAGCTCGGCAAGGGCGGCGTCAGGGCCAAGGTCGCCTGCGGCGACGGTTGCGAACGCGCGGTGAACCTCCTCGACGCGATACGCACCTGGGGTGGCAAGGGACCGCTGCACGTGTCGCTGGCGATGGGCTGCTTCGCCCGCGAAGGTGCCGACTTCTCGAAGGTGAAGCTGCCCTTCTCGCTGGAGACCAGCGGCAGCGGCCGGGTCAGCGTGTCCAACGTGCGCATCACCCGTGAGGGCAAGCCCAGCGTCGCGTGCCCCGACTACCGCACCGAGTCGATCACGCCCGCGATGCTGAACGAGTCCTGGTCCGTCGAATGGTGGCTGCCGCGCCACGAGCAGAAGCTCGAGGAAAAACGCAAGCTCGTGGCCGCCGGCACCCCGCCCGAGATCGTCTTCATCGGCGACTCCATCACCCAGGGCTGGGAGAAAGAAGGCCGCGAGGTCTGGCAGCGCCACTACGCCAGGCACCACGCGCTGGCCCTAGGCTTCGGCGGCGACCGCACCGAGAACGTGCTGTGGCGCCTGCAGCACGGCGAGATCGACGGCATCGCGCCGAAGGTGGCGGTGCTCATGATCGGCACCAACAACACCGGCCACCGTGCCGAGGATCCGCAGACCACCGCGGCCGGCATCAAGCGACTGGTCGACGAGATCCGCCGGCGGCTGCCGAAGACCAAGGTGCTGCTGCTGGCCATCTTCCCGCGCGGCGAAAAGCCCGACGACTTCCTGCGCGGGATCAACGAGCGCGTGAACAAGATCATCGCGGGCCATGCCGACGGCCGCAGCGTTCACTTCCTCGACATCAACCCATCCCTCGTCAACCCGGACGGCACGCTGTCGCGCGACGTGATGCCCGACCTGCTGCACCCCAGCGAGAAGGGCTACGGCCTCTGGGCCAGGGGCATCGAACCCACCCTGCAGAAACTGCTGACCCAACAATGAAGTTCACCTATTCCAGCCCATTCCCGTCCTCGTTCGTCTTCGGCGTGGCCGCTGCATCCGCGCAGATCGAAGGCGCGGCCTTCATCGACGGCAAGGGCGAGTCCATCTGGGACCGCTTCGCCCGCACGCCTGGCAAGGTGGCCGGCGGCGACACGCTCGATCTCGCCTGCGACCACTATCACCGCTTCGATGATGACTTCGCGCTGATGGCCTCGCTCGGCGTGAGGCACTACCGCCTCTCCATCGCCTGGCCGCGCATCTACCCGCAAGGCGACGGCCCGCTGAACCAGGCCGGGCTCGACTTCTACCGCCGGCTGCTCGACAGCATGCAGCGCCATGGCATCACCCCTTGGGTCACGCTGTTCCACTGGGACTTGCCCCAGGCGCTCGAAGACCGCGGCGGCTGGACCTCGCGCGTGACGGTCGATGCCTTCGCGCGCTATGCCGACACGGTGGTCAAGGAATTCGGCGCCGTGGTGAAGAACTGGATCACGCTCAACGAGATCCGCTGCTTCACCTGGCTGGCCTACGGCCTGGGCACCAAGGCCCCCGGCCGCAAGGAGCCGCCTGCCGTGGTGAACCAGACCTACCACCACGCATTGCTGGCGCACGGCCACGCGGTGCGTGCGGTGCGCGAATACGGCGGGCCCGGCGCGCGCGTGGGTCTCACCGACAACTGCGACGTGAGCGTGCCGGTGACCGAGACCCCGGAAGACATCACCGCCGCGGAGGCCTGGTTCCTGGACAGGAACGCCCACATCCTGGGCGCGATCTACGACAAAGGCTACTCGCGTGCCTACCTCAAGCGCGTGGGAGCCGATGCACCGCGCGTGGAGCCGGGCGATTTCGAGCTGATCAGCGCGCCCACCGACTTCCTCGGACTGAACATCTACACCGCCACCTACGTGCGGGCCGGCCGCAACGGCGAGCGCTACGAAGCGCTCGATCTGCCGCCGAACTACCCGCGTGCCGACAGCCCCTGGCTCAACCTGGTGCCGCAGGCCATCTACTGGGCCACGCGCATGTGCCATGAGCTGTACGGGCACCGCTCGATCTACATCACCGAGAACGGCTGCGGCTACAACGAGGAGCAGGTCGTCAACGGCGAGGTGATCGACCTGCACCGCCGCGACTACCTGCGCAACCACCTGCGCGAAGTGCATCGCGCCATCGCCGACGGCGTGCCGGTGGACGGCTACTTCCTCTGGTCGTTCATCGACAACTACGAGTGGGAAGACGGCTACCGCCGCCGCTTCGGCATCGTGCACTGCAACTACGAAACGCTGGAGCGCACGCCCAAGCTCTCGGCGCGCTACTACGCCAACGTGATGCGCACGCGCACCATCCTCTGATGTCCACGTCCACCACCGGAGTTGCCATGAAAGGCGTGCCGCCCGCGTCCACCGCCCCCGTCGTCGCCGCCGCGGTGCCCGACAAGGTGCCCATGCCGCAGAAGCTGGGCTATGGCCTCGGCAGCGTGGTCGACATGTGGGGTCACTGGCTCTACCCGTCGCTGGCCTTTCACGTCTTCAACGTGTTCCTCGGCATATCGCCGGGGCTCATCTCGACGGTGCAGATGATCAAGATCTTCATCGACGCCGCCTCTGACGCCATCTTCGGCTGGATTTCGGACAACACCCGCACGCGCTACGGCCGCCGCCGCCCATTCATCCTCGTCGGCGGCGTGCTCGCCGGCATCGGCCTGCCGCTCATGTTCGCGGTAGGCCGCGGGTGGAGCGACCACGAGTACTTCGTGTTCATGCTCGTGTCCACGGCGCTGTACGTGCCGATCATGAGCTGCTTCAACATGCCCTGGTCGAGCCTGGGCGCGGAAATGACGCCCGACTATCACGAGCGCACGAGCGTGATGTCGATCAAGAACGCGATCCAGAAGGCCCCCGAACTGGCGATGTTCTTCGCCGCGCAGTTCACCACGCTGGCGATCTTCAACGACGCGGAGGGCAAGCCCGACATCCTGCGCGGCGCGCAGACCTACTGCGCGATCCTGGGGGCGATCATGGTCGCCTGCTCGATCACCATCTTCTTCACCGTGCGCGAGCGCTACTACGAACGCGTGGTCAGCAAGACGCAGCAGAAGATCCCGCTGGCCGACACGCTGTGGCGCACGCTGCGCTGCTCACCGTTCCGCCGCCTGCTGACCATGATGCTGGCCTACGGCATCGGCACCGCGATGGTGGCCGCGCTGGGCTACTACGCCACGGTGTACTACGTGTGCAAGGGCGACGTCGCGCTGGCCACGAAATGGAACACCGCCATGGGCATCGCCGGCATGGTGTTCGGCTTCCTGGGCATTCCCTTCTTCACCTGGGTGGCGCGCCGCTTCGGCAAGCGCGTCGGCCTGAGCACGGTGCTGGTGCTGGCGATCTGTGCGTTCATCGGCGACTGGTGGCTCTACGACCCCGAGCTGCCGGTGCTGCAGCTGTTCGCGTGCGGCTTCGTGGCCTTCACCGGTGCGGGCTTCTGGATCCTCTACGGCTCCACGATCGGAGACGTCATCGACTACGACGAACTCGAGACCGGCCAGCGGCGCGAGGGCTCGTTCTCCGCCTGCCAGTCGTGGATCTCCAAGCTGGGCATCGCACTGGGCGTGGGCGCCTCGGGCTGGATCCTGGAGTTCACCGGCTTCGACGCCAAGCAGGCGGTTCAAAGCGAGCACGCGATCTTCATGATCCGCATCCTGCTGTCGGGCATCCCCGTGATCGGGCTGGCGATCGCGCTCATCGCCATCTGGCGTTTCCCGCTGACCGAGACACGCATGCACGAGATCCGCACGGCGCTGGAAGCGCGGCGCGGCCAGGTTTGATGCCACGACCATGAAACAAGTCCGGTGGGCCATCGCAGGAGCGGCCATGCAACCCAGCCAGGCTGGTTCCGAAGCTTCGCCAACAGCCCGGACGTGCAGAAGACAAGCGCGCCGGGCCCTTCAAACAGGAAGTAGAACCATGAAGCGAGTGTTTTCAGCGGCTCTTTTCGTTGCCGCAATGTGCGCGGCTCCATTCGCGCACGCACAGGGTTGTGCCGGCGGTGGCGGCTCAACCGTCTGCCTCACGGCCACGGGCAGCAACAACAACGTCACGCTGAGCTGGACCGTCACCGGCTCGATCAGCAAGCTGCAGGTGTATCGCGACACCGACAGCAACCCCACGGGCCGCACCCGCATCGCGCAACTGAGCAACGCCAGCACGACGACCTACGTCGACAGCGGCGCGGCAAACGGCACGAAGTACTGGTACTGGATCAAGTTCAACGTCGGCAACGCGTCGTACAGCTCCAACGCCGCCGACGCGACACGCGTGTTCGTGACCAGCCAGGGCGGCGGCGGCACGCCGGCCACGCCCGGAACGATGCGCAGCATGACCAGCCTGCAGCTGTCGCAGGAAATGTCCCCGGGCTGGAACCTCGGCAATTCGCTGGAGGCGCTCGGCGGCGAGACGAACTGGGGCAACCCGGTCGTCACGCAGGCGCTGCTCAACGCGGTGAAAGCCGCCGGCTTCAATTCGGTGCGCATCCCGCTGTCGTGGAAGCAGTACGCCGACTCCAACGACAACATCCGCGCCGACTGGATGGCCCGCGTGACCGAAGTGGTGAACTACGCGCGCAATGCCGGCCTGTACGCCGTCATCAACATCCACTGGGACGGCGGCTGGATGCAGCCGAACTTCGCGACCCAGGCCTCGGCGAACGCCCGCATCACGAAGTTCTGGACGCAGATCGCCAACCACTTCAAGCACTACGACGACCGCCTGCTGTTCGCCGCACTCAACGAGGTGATGGTCGATGGCGACTACAACAGGCCGCCGAACGAGTACTACACGGTCCACAACGGCTTCAACCAGACCTTCGTGAACGCGGTGCGCGCCACCGGCGGCAACAACGCCGTGCGCCACCTGGTCGTGCAGGGCTACAACACCAACGTCGACCACACCTACGACTTCTTCCGCGCGCCCACCGACAGCGCGGCGAACCGGCTGATGCTCGAGGTGCACTACTACGACCCGTTCAACTTCACGATCAACACCGACAACGACAACATCTGGCAGTGGGGCGACATCGCCACCAGCGCGACCAACACCGAGGCCTGGGCCAACGAAGGCTACGTCGACGCCCAGTTCAACAAACTCAAGCAGCGCTTCACCGACGGCATGGGCCTGCCCATCCTGGTGGGCGAATACGCAGCCGCCCTGCGGCTGAACGTCGACAGCGCCCAGAGGTATCGCACCTACTGGGACCAGTACATCACGAGAGCAGCCCGCTCCCGCGGCTTCGTGCCGATGTACTGGGACAACGGCTACCTCAACGACCACCAGATGGGGCTGTTCAACCGCGCCACGGGTGCACAGGGCCACCCCAGCCTGATCAGCACCATCGTCAACGCGGGCAAGTGAAGTCGATCTGAACCACGAAAAGAGAAAGCGATGCCGACCCAGCAACGCCCGGCATGGGCGATCGTTCTGAGCCTCCTGTTCGCCAGCGTTGCTGCATGCGGGGGTGGGGGTGGTGGTGGCGCTGGTGCCGAACCGGTTTCCGCCGCGCCCGGCCCCGCGCCGACCCCTGCGCCCGGGGCAACACCGAGTCCTGCCCCCAGCCCTGCACCGAGTCCTTCACCGAGCCCGGCTCCCAGTCCTTCGCCTTCTCCCACACCCAGCCCCGCACCGACCTCTGCGCCAAGCCCCGTGCCCAGTCCGGCACCTTCTCCCGCGCCCAGCCCGACGCCCAGCCCGGTACCGAGTCCGGCACCAAGCCCCGCACCGTCTGCCGCGGCCAGTCCTTTCATCGTGGTCGACCAGTTCGGCTACCTGCCCACGCAGCAGAAGATCGCGGTGCTGCGCGACCCGGTCGAGGGCTACGACGCTGGCGATGCCTACACGCCCGGCTCGACGCTGCAGGTGGTCAACACCGCCAACAACGCAGTGGTCTTCACCGGCACGGCCGTGGCCTGGAACGGCGGCGCCACCGACACCTCCTCCGGTGACCGCGCGTGGTCGTTCGACTTCAGCTCGGTGAGCGCGCCGGGCACCTATCAAGTCGTCGACGCGGACCGCAACGCCCGCTCGGCACGCTTCACCATCGGTGCCAACGTCTACCGCCCCGTGCTCGTGCAGGCGGTGCGCGCCTTCTTCTACCAGCGGGCGGGTCATGCCAAGGCCGCGCAGTTCGCCGGTGCCGGCTGGGCCGACGGGGCCAGCCATCTCGGCCCCCTGCAGGACGCGAACGCACGCCGCTACAACGCACCGAACGACGCCTCCACCGAGCGCGACCTGCGCGGCGGCTGGTACGACGCGGGCGACTTCAACAAGTACACCAGCTGGACGGCCGGCTACGTGGTGGACCTGCTGCACGCCTACACCGAGAACAAGGCTGTCTGGACCGACGACTTCAACATCCCCGAGTCGGGCAACGGCGTGCCCGACCTGCTCGACGAGGTGAAGTGGGGCCTCGACTGGCTGGTGCGCATGCAGAACAGCGACGGCTCGGTGCTGTCCATCGTCGGGATGGGGCACGCCAGCCCGCCCTCGAGCGCAACGGGGGCCAGCGTCTACGGCAATGCGAGCACCTCCGCCACGCTGGCCACCGCCATGGCCTATGCCCACGGCGCCAAGGTCTTCGGCGGGCTCAACACACCCGCCTTCAACGCCTACGCGGCCGACCTCACGCAGCGAGCGAAGAAAGCCTGGGATTGGGCCGCGGCCAACCCGAGCGTGCTCTTCCGCAACAACGACAGCGCGAACGGCTCCGCGGGCCTGGGCGCCGGGCAGCAGGAGACCGACGACGGCGGCCGCGCACAGATGAAGCTGGTGACGGCGGTCTACCTGTATGCGCTGACCGGCGATGCGGCCTATCGCAGCTACGTCGACGAGCACCACACAGAGGCGCCGATGTTCGCGTCGTGGTGGCTGTCGCCCTTCACCTCGGGCGTCACGCGTCCGCTGCTGTATTACGCGTCGCTGCCCGGTGCGACCGCGGCCACCGCGAGCGCCATCCGCAGCCGCTATGCCCAGCTGTGGGAACGCGACGACTATGCCGGCTGGGGCGCCGTCAAGGCGCAGCGCGATCCGTATCGCGCCTTCATCAACGACTACACCTGGGGCAGCAACGGCACCAAGGCGCTGGCCGGCGGCATGTTCGCCGACGAGGGACTCTACGGGCTGGGCACGCACAGCGCAACGGAGATCGCCGATGCGGGTGCGGCCTACCTGCACTACCTCCATGGCGTCAACCCGCAGGGCAAGGTCTACCTGTCGAACATGGGTGCCTACGGTGCCACGAACTCGGTGGACCAGTTCTTCCACAGCTGGTTCACCGACGGC
Organism: uncultured Rivibacter sp.; assembly: GCA_946480925.1. The sequence goes on along the minus strand of CAMLLU010000009.1, from coordinate 86,312 downwards.
AGCGCGCTGTGGGACAGCGTGAAGGAATCGAAGTACGGCCCCGCGCCCGGCTTCCTCGTGGGCGGCCCCAACCCCGGGCAGTACGACTGGGACAGCCGCTGCCCCGGCATCTCGCCGCGCTGCGGCTCGGCCCGCCCCACGCCGCCCTATGGGCAGCCCGCGCAGAAGGCCTACAAGGACTTCAACGACGGCTGGCCGCTGAATTCGTGGCCCATCACCGAGAACTCCAACGGCTACCAGACGGCCTACATCCGCCTGCTGGCCCGCTACGTGAAATGACCATGCCGATCGACGACAGAAACGCCCGCCTGACGCGGCGTTCCTTTCTCCACGCCACGGCTGCGGCCGGCGCGCTGGGCACGGCAGGCGTGCAGGCCGCCACGCCTGCGCCCTTCCAGCCCAGCTGGGCCTCGCTCGTCGACGGCTACCGCACGCCCGAGTGGTTCCGCGACGCCAAGTTCGGCATCTGGGCGCACTGGAGCGCGCAGTGCGTGCCCGAAGCGGGCGACTGGTACGCCCGCAACATGTACATGCAGGGCCATTGGCATCACGACCACCACGTCAAGACCTACGGCCACCCGACCAAGGTCGGCTTCATGGAGATACAGAACCGCTGGAAGGCGGAGAACTGGAACCCCGAGGCGCTGATGGAGCTGTACGTGAAGGCCGGCGCGAAGTACTTCGTCTCGCTCGCCAACCATCACGACAACTTCGACGCCTACGACTCCAAGTACCACGGCTGGAACTCGGTGCGCGTCGGCCCCAGGCGCGACATCGTCGGCACCTGGGCCAAGGTCGCGCGCGCCAAGGGCCTGCGCTTCGGCGTCAGCAACCACTCGGCGCACGCCTGGCACTGGCTGCAGACGGCCTACGGCTACGACATCGAAGGGCCCCTGGCAGGGCAGCGCTACGACGCCTTCCACCTGACCAAGGCCGACAGCCGTGGCACCTGGTGGGAAGGGCTCGACCCGCAGGAGCTGTACACGGGCCGCAACATGGTGATGCCCGACGGCATCACCACCATCCGCACCGCCAACGAATGGCATGAGCGCAACGACCGGGTGTGGGACGAGAAGGCTCCCCCGCACAACCCGGCGTTCACACGCCAATGGTTCCTGCGCTGCCGCGACCTGATCGACAGCTACAAGCCCGACCTCGTCTACTTCGACGACTCCGGCCTGCCGCTGGGGCAGACCGGCCTGGACATCACTGCGCACTACTACAACGCCAGCATGAAGTGGCATGGCGGCAAGCTCGAGGCCGTCGTCAACGCCAAGGAGATCCCGCCCGAGTGGCGCGCCGGCGTGGTCGAAGACCTCGAGCGGGGCCAGCGTGACGGCATCGAGCCCATGCCCTGGCAGACCTGCAGCTGCATCGGCGAATGGCACTACAACCGCGGCATCTTCGACGGCCACCACTACAAGTCGGCTGCCAGCGTCATCCGCCAGCTGGCGGACATCGTCTCCAAGAACGGCAACCTGTTGCTGTCGATCCCGCAGCGCGGCGACGGCACCATCGACACCGACGAACGCAAGATCCTCGAGGAGCTGGCCGAATGGATGGCCCGCAACGGCGAAGCCATCCACGGCACCCGCCCGTGGCGCACCTTCGGCGAGGGGCCGACGCGCGTCGGCGGCGGCATGTTCAGCGAAGGGCAGGTCAAGGTCTTCACCCCCCAGGACATCCGCTTCACCACCAAGGACGGCGCGCTCTACGCGATCGGCCTGGCCTGGCCGAAGAACGGCGTCATGCGCATCGCCGCGCTGGCACAGGACTCGGCACTGGCACCGGGGGCCATCGAGCGCGTCGAAGCGCTGGGCTCGACCGACAGCCTGCCCTTCAAGCGCACCCCCAAGGGCCTCGAAGTCAAGCTGCCCGAAGGGCTGGCCGGTTCGCCGGCGGTCGCGCTGAAGATCCGCGGCGTGGGGGTGGCATGAACGCCGGCCCGATCTCCCGCCGCAAGGCGCTGAAGGCGGCGCTGGCAGCAGCCACCGCACCGCTCGCTCCATCCGTCGCCTCTGCGGCTGTCACCGCGCCCGTGGGCGCACGGGCACCCTTCGCACCCAACTGGGACTCACTGGTCGAGGGCTACCGCACGCCCGAGTGGTTCCGCGACGCCAAGTTCGGCATCTGGGCGCACTGGGGCGCGCAGTGCGTGCCCGAGATGGGCGACTGGTATGCACGGCGCATCTACATCCAGGGCAACTGGCAGTACGACCACCACGTCAGGCATTACGGCCACCCCACCAAGTTCGGCTTCATGGAGATCCAGAACCTCTGGAAGGCCGAGAACTGGAATCCGGACGCACTGCTCGACCTCTACGTGAAGGCCGGCGCCAGGTACTTCGTCGCGATGGCCAACCACCACGACAACCTCGACGCGTACGACTCGAAGTACCACGCCTGGAACACGATGCGCGTGGGCCCGAAGAAGGACCTGATCGGCGGCTGGGCCAAGGCCGCGCGTGCCCGCGGGCTGCGCTTCGGCGTGAGCAACCACGGCGCGCATGCCTGGCATTGGTTCCAGCCGGCCTACGGCTACGACCCCGAAGGCCCCTACGCCGGCCAGCGCTACGACGCCTTCCACCTCACCAAGGCCCAGGGCCGCGGCAAGTGGTGGGAAGGGCTGGACCCGCAGGAGCTCTACACCGGCCGCAACATCGTCATGCCCGACGGCTTCAAGACGATCCGCAGCGTCGAAGCCTGGCAGCAGGGCCAGACCGCCCACTGGGACGAGAAGCCGCCGCTGCACAACCCGCACTTCACGCGCCAGTGGTTCCTGCGCTGCCGCGACCTGATCGACCGCTACAGGCCCGACCTCGTCTACATGGACAACCATGGCCTGCCGCTGGGCCAGGCAGGGCTGGACATCGCCGCCCACTACTACAACGCCAGCATGGCGTGGAACGGCGGCAAGCTCGAAGCGGTGCTCAACGCCAAGGTGCTGCCCGACGAGTGGCGCGCCGGCGTGGTCGAGGACGTGGAGCGCGGCTTCCGCGACGGCATCGAGCCGCTGCCCTGGCAGACCGACACCTGCCTGGGCGACTGGCACTACGCCCGCTCGCTCTACGACAACCACCAGTACAAGTCGGCAACCACGGTCATCCATCGCCTGTGCGACATCGTCTCCAAGAACGGCAACCTGCTGCTGTCGGTGCCGATGCGCGGTGACGGCACCATCGACGCCGACGAGCAGAAGATCCTGGAAGAGATAGCCGCCTGGATGGGACGCAACGGCGAAGCGATCTACGGCACGCGCCCGTGGCGCACCTTCGGCGAGGGGCCCACGAAGGTGGGCAGCGGCATGTTCAGCGAAGGCTCGTCCAGGCCTCTCACCGCTGAAGACATCCGCTTCACCACCAAGGGCTGCGTGCTGTACGCCATTGCGCTCGGCTGGCCGCGCGAAGGCAAGCTGCGCATCCAGACGCTGGCCGAAGGCTCGGCCCTGGCGCCGGGCGCGATCGAGAACATCCAGGCCGTGGGCGCGGCCGACAGCCTGAGCTTCAAGCGCCACAACCGCTGGCTGGAGGTGAAGCTGCCCGAAGGGCTGGCAGGCTCGCCGGCAGTAGCGCTGAAGATCCGAGGCAGCGGGCTCGCGTGAACACCCGCCGCGACTTTCTGGCCAGTGCGGCAGTGGCGCCACTGCTGGCAGCCATGGCACCCGGTGTGCAGGCCGGCCGAGAGGCAGGCGAGTCTGCAGGCCCCGGCACGCGCGCACGGGCCTTCGCGCTGTCCAGCGTGCGCCTGTTGCCCGGGCCCTTCGAGGCGGCGCGGGCACTCGACGCGGGCTATCTGCTCTCGCTCAACCCCGACCGGCTGCTGCATGGCTTTCGGCACAACGCGGGGCTGGAGCCGAAGGCCGCGCGTTACGGCGGCTGGGAATCGAAAGACCTGTGCCCAGGCCACACGCTGGGCCACTACCTGAGCGCGTGCTCGATGATGTGGGCGTCCACCGGCCAGGCGGTATTCCGCCAGCGCGTGGCCCACGTCGTCGACGAGTTGCACGCCTGCCAGCAGGCAGCCCGCAGCGGCCTCGTGTGCGCATTCCCCGACGGCGACGCGCAGTTGCACAACGCCATCGCCGGCCGGCCGGTGACCGGCGTGCCCTGGTACACGATGCACAAGATCCTGGTGGGCTTGCAAGACGCCCACGTGCATGCCGCCAACCCGCGCGCGCTGCCCGTCCTGAAGCGGTTGGCCGACTGGATGGTGGAAGCGACGCAAGGCATCGGCGACGAACGCTTCCAGCAGATGCTGGGCATCGAGTTCGGCGGCATGAACGAGGTGCTGGCCGACCTGCATGCGCTCACGGGCGACGCGCGCTACCTGCAGCTGGCCCAGCGCTTCAACCACCGGGCCCTGCTCGACCCGCTGGCCGAGGGCCGCGACACGCTGGACGGGCTGCACTCGAATACGCAGATCCCCAAGGTGATCGGCTTCGCCCGCCTGGCCGAGACGACCGGTGAAGAGCGCTACGCGAAGGCGGCACGCTACTTCTGGGGCACCGTGGTGCACAAGCGTTCGTTCGCCACCGGCGGCAACGGCGACGGCGAGCATTTCTTCCCGCCGGCCGAGGCGCCCAGGCACCTGGCCTCGGCGAAGACGATGGAGACCTGCTGCACCCACAACATGCTGCGGCTCACGCGGGCGCTGTTCACGGCCGCGCCCTCGGCGGCCTACGCGGACTACTACGAGCGCGCGCTGTTCAACGGCATCCTCGCTTCGCAGGATCCGGACACGGGCATGGTCACCTACTTCCAGGCCACGCGCCCGGGCTATCCGAAGCTGTACTGCACGCCGGAGCGCTCGTTCTGGTGCTGCACCGGCACCGGCATGGAAAACTTCGCCAAGCTGGGCGATTCGATCTACTTCCAAGACGCCCACGGCGCCGACGCGCTCTACGTCAACCTGTTCATCGCCTCGACGCTGAACTGGGCCGAGAAGGGCCTGCGCCTGCGCCAGACGACGCGTTTCCCCGACGAGGGGTCCACGCGCCTGTCGGTCGATGCCGGCGCTCCCGTGCGCTTCAAGTTGCGCCTGCGCCACCCTGCCTGGTGCCAGCAACTCACGGTGCGACTGAACGGCCGGTCGTTGATCGACAGCACCGAGCCCGGCCGCTACGTCCAGGTGGACCGCGTCTGGCGCCGTGGCGACGTGCTCGACGTGGCGCTGCCCATGCGGCTGCACCTGCAGGCACTGCCCGGCGCGAGCGACGTTGCGGCCGTGATGTTCGGCCCGCTGGTGCTGGCCGCCCGCCTGGGGACCGAAGGCATGCGGCCGGGCGAGGACCTCGTCGACAGCGAGCACGCCTACGGCTGGGCGCTGAAGAACGAGGACACCGCCCTGCCGCAACTCGCGCTGCGTGGCCGTGCGCTGGAAGAGGCCGTGCAGCCCACCGGCACGCCGCTGCGATTCCGCACCGGCACGGCCGGTCGCGAGATCGAGCTCGCTCCCTTCCACCACATCGCACACGAGCGCTACAGCCTCTACTGGCAACTCGCCTGACCATGAACCACAAGCATCACCACACCGGCTTCACAGCCTGCGCCCTGCGAGCACTGACCGCCGCCGCAGCCCTGCTCGCTGCCTTCGCGGCACCGGCCTTCGGGCACGAGACGCTGAAGCTGGACGCGCCCAAGCCGGTGATCGCTCCCACGCCGCCGATGGGCTGGAACTCGTGGAACAAGTTCGGCTGCAACGTCAACGAAGCGCTGGTGCGCCAGCAGGCCGACGCGATGGCGGCCTCGGGCATGAAAGACGCCGGCTACCAGTACATCGTCATCGACGACTGCTGGCAGAAAAGCCGTGACGAGAACGGCAACATCGTCGCCGACCCCGAGCGCTTTCCCAGCGGCATCAAGGCGCTGGCGGACTACGTGCACTCGAAGGGGCTGAAGTTCGGCCTGTATTCCGACGCGGGCGCCCTCACCTGCGCGGGCCGCCCCGGCAGCGCCGGCCACGAGTTCCAGGACGCGCGCCAGTACGCCAGGTGGGGCGTGGACTACCTGAAGTACGACTGGTGCCACACCGGCACGCGCAACGCCGAAGCCGCCTACACCATCATGGCCAAGGCACTGCGCGAGTCCGGGCGCGACATCGTGCTGTCGATCTGCGAATGGGGCACCAACCAGCCCGAGCGCTGGGCGCCCGCGGTGGGCCACCTGTGGCGCACCACCGGCGACATCTTCGACGCCTGGGAAGGCAAGAAGGACTGGTCGATCGGCATGACGAACATCCTCGACCTGCAGGCCGAGCGCTGGCGGCATTCAAGCCCGAACGCCTGGAACGACCCCGACATGCTCGAAGTGGGCAACGGGGGCATGACGACCACCGAGTACGAATCGCACTTCTCGCTGTGGGCGATGCTGGCCGCGCCGCTGATCGCAGGCAACGACCTCTCGGCGATGAGCGCGGACACCCGCCGCATCCTCACCAATGCCGACGTCATCGCCGTCGACCAGGACCCGCTGGGCCAGCAGGCGCGGCGCATCTGGAAGCAGGGCGACCTGGAGACCTGGGCCCGCCCGCTCAAGGGCGGCGAGCACGCGGTGGTGCTGTTCAACCGCGGCAAGGCACCGGCCGAGATGAAGGTGGGCTGGGACCAGCTCAACCTGCCCGCCGGGCTGAAGGCCGACGTGAAGGACCTGTGGAGCAAGAAGGTCACGAAGGGCGTGCGCGGTGGCTACGGCGGCACCGTGGCTTCGCATGGGGTGCTCATGGTCCGCATCACGCCGGCGCCGTGACGGGCGAGCCTCGCCCCGACCACCGCACCGCCCCACGAGCACACAGGCCTCTACCAGCGGCCCACCTGACGATGAACCATCACAAGCAATACCAGGCCCTCTTCGTAGCCTGCGCAGCATGGGCGCTTGCGGCCAGCCCGGCACTCGCCGCGGACGCCGTGATCGCTTCACCCGACAGCCGCACCACGCTGCGCATCGCCGAAGACGGCGCCACGTTCTCCGTCACCCGGCGCGGCGAAACCGTGATCGCCGCCTCGCCGCTGGGGCTGGAGCTGGACGGCGAGTTCACGCGTGAGCTGCGGCGCAGCGTGCGCACGGTCAGAAGCGGCGACGTGCTGACGCTTCGCCTGGCAGTCGCCGGCGGTGCCGCGGTGATCCTGGAGCCGCTCGCACGGGGCGCTGCGGGCACTGCGCCATGAGCCGCCGCGAGTTCGTGCGCACCATCGTCGGCAGTGGGCTGGCCGCCATGGCCGGCATGCCCGCGGCCGGTGCCACCGCCGTGTCCGCCACCGCCACCGCCACCGCCACCGCCACCGCTGCCTCTGCCGACCCCGCCGAGCCGGGGCTGCCCTTCCATGCCTGGGCGCCCACGCCGCCGATGGGCTGGAACAGCTGGGACGCCTTCGGCGCCAGCGTGACCGAAGCCGAATACCTGGACAACGCGCGCATCCTGGCCGAGCGCTTCCTGCCCTTCGGCTACGACGTCGCCACCGTCGACATCCAGTGGTACGAGCCGGGCGCCAGGTCATCGTGGTACCGCCCCTTCGCGCCGCTGGTGCTCGACGCCCACGGCCGCCCGCAGCCGGCGCCCAATCGCTTCCCGAGCGCCGCCGGCGGTCGCGGCTTCGGGCCGCTGGCCGCGCAAGTGCATCGCATGAAGCTGCGCTTCGGCGTGCACCTCATGCGCGGCATTCCGCGCCAGGCGGTGGGCCTGGAGCTGCCCATCGCCGGCAGCAAGTGGCGCTGCCATGAGGTGGCCAACCCGGGCTCGACCTGCGCGTGGAACACCGACATGTGCGGCGTCAACCCCGAGCACCCGGGCGCCTTCGACTGGTACCGCGCCTGGTTCGCCCAACTGGCCGAGTGGGGCGTGGACTTCGTGAAGGTGGACGACATCGCCGCACCCGCGTACCACGCCAAGGAAGTGGAGCTGATCCGGCGTGCCATCGACGCCTGCGGCCGGCCCATGGTGCTGAGCCTGTCGCCCGGCCCGTCGCAGCTCGAGCACGCCGCGCACCTGCAGGCGCACGCCAACCAGTGGCGGGTGTGCAACGACTTCTGGGACACCTGGCCACAGCTGCGCGACAACCTGGTGAACCTGGTGAAGTGGGCGCCGCACGCACAGCACGGCGCCTGGCCGGACGCCGACATGCTGCCGGTGGGCAAGATCGGCCTGCGCAACCACGACGGCGAACCCGCCCGGCACGGCGAGCGCGACACCCGGCTCACGCGCGACGAACAGGTGCTGATGCTCACCGCGTGGACCTGCGCGCGCAGCCCGCTGATCCTGGGCAACGACCTGCGCCGGCTCGACGACTGGACGCTGCGCCTGGTGACGAACCCCGAGGTGCTGCCGCTGCTGCGCGTGCCCGGCGCACGCGAGTGGCACTCGGTCGCCCAGGGGCACCGCTTCGCCTGCAGCGGCCCGCAAGGCACCTGGGCGGCCTGGCTGAACACGGGCGACGCGCCGTGGACCACACAGCTGCCCGCCTGGCTGCCCGACGCACGCCGCGACTGCTGGGCGCACGCCGACCTGCCCGCCGGCACCCGCACGCTGACCATTCCCCCGCATGGCGCACGGCTCGTGCGCTGCGCCTGAAGCTCGAAGCAAAACAAGGAGACTCCGATGCCCCCCGCGCGCCTCATGCGCACCTTCGCCACCCTCGCGGCCGCAGCCGCGCTGCCCTTCGGTGCCGGCGCCGCCGAGCCCGTGCAGGCCCGCCTCAACGTCACCCAGCAGGCCGCCGGGCCGCGCATCGAGCCCACGGTCTACGGCCACTTCGTCGAACACCTGGGGCGCGGCGTCTACGAAGGCCTGTGGGTCGGCCCCGAGTCACCCATTCCCAACACGCGCGGCTGGCGCAACGACGTCGTCGGTGCGCTGCGCCAGCTGGGCGTGCCGGTGGTGCGCTGGCCCGGCGGCTGCTACGCCGACGACTACGACTGGCGCGACGGCATCGGCGACCCCGCCAAGCGCCCGGTGCGCATGAACCGCTGGTGGGGCGGCGTGGAGAGCAACCGCGTCGGCACGCATGAATTCATGGACCTCGCCGAGCAGCTGGGCAGCGAGGCCTACATCGCCGGCAACATGGGCTCGATGCCGCCGCGCGCGATGGCCGAATGGATGGAGTACATGACCGCCGACGGCGGCACCGCGCTGGCCGACGAGCGCCGCCGCAACGGCCGCGCCAAGCCGTGGACGGTGAAGTACTTCGGCATCGGCAACGAAAGCTGGGGCTGCGGCGGCAACATGCGCCCCGAGTACCAGGCCGACCTGCACAACCAGTACGCCACCTTCCTGCGCGGCCAGACCGTGCGCGTGGCCTCCGGCGACGGCCAGGGCAACGACAACCTGGTCGAGGTGCTGATGCAGCGCAGCGGCGCGCACATGGACGCCTTCACGCTGCACTACTACACGATCCCGGGCGACTGGACGAAGAAGGGCGACGCCACCGGCTTCGACACCCAGGCCTGGGCGAAGACGCTGCACGGCGCACTGGGCATCGACGGCCGCATCGCTGCCGTCTCGCGCCTCATGGACAAGCACGACCCCGCCAAGCGGGTGGCGCTGTACGTCGACGAGTGGGGCACCTGGTACGACACGCCGGCCGGCGCGAGCGCGCTGTACCAGCAGAACTCGCTGCGCGATGCCCTGGTGGCGGCGCTGTCGTTCCATGCCTTCCACCGCCACACCGAGCGCGTGAGGATGGCCAACATCGCGCAGATGGTCAACGTGCTGCAGGCCATGGCGCTCACCGACGGGCCGCGCATGGTGCTCACGCCCACCTACCACGCGTTCGACCTCTACAAGCCGTTCCGCGGCGCAACGCCGCTGGCGGCCACGCTGGAGGCGCCGCGCTTTCGCACGGGCGACATCGAGCTGCCCACGGTGGAGGCCAGCGTGGCGCGCGCCGCCGACGGCAGCACGCAGCTGGCGCTGGTGAACCTGGACCCGCAGCGCCCGGCGCGCGTGGCGACCAACCTCAAGGGCGAGGCAAAGGGCCGCGTGCTCACCGCCACCACCGTCGACGCGCACAACACCTTCGACAAGCCGAAGACCGTGGTGCCTGCGCCCTACACCGCGCGGGCCGGTGCGCAAGGGCTGGTGCTGGAGCTGCCGCCGAAGTCCATCGTCGTCGTCAGCGTGGGCAAGCCGTGAAATGCCCCCCCGTAGCGGCTTCGCCGCTCCCCCTCAAGGGGGGCGAGCCCGGACACGAAAGGTCCTGTGGACGTTTCGCGCCTGGCGAGCGGCCGGGTCGCAAGACCCGGCGCGGCCTGCAAGGCACGCCAGCGGACCGGCGAAGCCGGATCCGCGGCGTCCGCTGGGCTGCGACCGCTGGACGCGGCGCAGAGGTTCATGCGTTGCGGAAGACGCTTTGCGTCATGGAGCACTGAAGTGAAACGGGCATGTATCAGCGCGACCGAACTCCCTCTCCCGCTGGCGGGAGAGGGCTGGGGTGAGGGTGGGTGCATGCGCAAAGCCCCTCACCCTGACCCTCTCCCCGCAAGCGGGGCGAGGGAACGTTTCATGCGTCGCGGGTGGCGCTCAGCGCCATGGAAAACTGAAGTGAAACCCCAATCCATTCACCGCGGGAGACGCGGAGGACGCAGAGAGCCGCAGAGAACCTCCTGTATTCCTCCGCGAATCTCTGCGCTCTCCGCGCCTCCGCGGTGAAGGCTGTTGGGCCTTGCGATGTTTCGTGCGTCGTGGTTGGCGCAAAGAGCCATGGAAAACTTGAATGAAACGCCGTGACCTTTTCGGTCTGATGGCCTGCGCCTCGGCGGGCGCGCTGGCGGCGCCCGTCGGCAAGGTCGCAACCCAACCCTCGGCACTGGATGCCGCCGGGCAATTGCGTGCCCTGCCGATGCAGGCCCCGCAGTGCAGCTTCGCCTGGCAGCGCGTCGCCGAAGGCCTGCAATTCCGCGTCGGCGGGCTGACCAAGAGCGTGCTGTTCTACGGCCCGGGCCTGGTTCGTGTGGCCGCGCACCTGGGCGAGGCCCACACCACCCAGCCCAGCCTGGTGGTGGTGGCCAGGCCGAAGCGCAGCGCCTTCGAAGTGCGCGAAAGCGCCCACGCGCTCACCCTCGTCGGCGAGGGCGTGCGCGTCACGGTGAACAAGCGCAGCGGCGCGCTGGCCTTCTTCGGCGCCGACGGCAGGTTGCTCACGCGCGAGCGCGACGAGGCACCCACCGAGCTGCAGCGCGTGCAGATCGCCGGCAGCCCGAGCTACACCCTCGCGCAGACCTTCACGCTCACGCCCGATGAATCGCTGTACGGCCTGGGCCAGTACAACGAGCCCTACATGGACTACCGCGGCCGCGACGTGCTGCTGGTGCAGACCAACATCGGCATCGTGGTGCCGTTCATGGTCTCCACCCGGCGCTGGGGCCTGCTGTGGGACGTGTATTCGAAGATGAGCTTCAGCGACCGGCCCGAAGGCACCACCTTCCGCGCCGAGAGCGCGCCGGCCGGTACCGACTACTACCTGGTGGCCGGTGCCGACATGGACGGCGTGATCGGCGGCTACCGCCGGCTCACCGGCGCCGCGCCGATGTTCCCCAAGGCCGCCTTCGGCCTGTTCATGAGCAAGGAGCGCTACACCACGCAGCAGCAGTTGCTCGACGTGGTGCGGCGCTTCCGCGCCGACCACTTTCCGCTCGACTACATCGTGCAGGACTGGCAGTACTGGGGCGGCGAGCAGGACGGCCCCAACGGCCGCGAATGGGACGGCAACTGGAGCGGCATGGTGTGGGACCGCGAGCGCTTCCCCGACCCCGTCGCGATGGCGCGCGAGCTGCATGGCGAGCTGCACGTGAAGCTGATGGCCTCGATCTGGCCCTCGGTGGGCAACGACACGGCGCTCGCGCGCGAGCTCGACGCGAAGGGCCTGCGCTTCGAACCGCTGCACTGGATCTCCAAGCGCGCGCGCATCTACGACGCGTTCAGCGCCGAAGGCCGACGCATCTACTTCAAGCACGTCAAGCAGGGCCTGCTCGACGTGGGCGTGGACGCGCTGTGGATGGACGGCACCGAGGTGGAGGTGGGCGGCGCGGCCCACGACCCCGGCGAGGTGGAGGCCGACATCAAGCGCCTGGGCACCACCGCCATGGGCGACTCCACGCGCTACCTCAACGTCTACAGCCTGCTCACCACGCGCGGCGTCTACAAGGGCCAGCGTGCCGCGAGAGACCCGGGCGGCAAGCGCGTGTTCACGCTCACACGCTCGGCCTGGGCCGGGCAGCAGCGCTATGCCGCGATGCCCTGGTCGGGCGACACCACCGCCTCGTGGGCCGCGCTGCGTGCGCAGATCGCCGGCGGCCTGAACGTCTCGATGGCCGGCATGCCCTACTGGACGCAGGACACCGGCGGCTTCTTCGTCAACTTCTCCGAGGGCGAGCGCAACCCGGCCTGGCGCGAGCTCTACGCACGCTGGAACCAGTTCGGCATCTTCAACCCGGTCTATCGCATCCACGGCACTTCGGTCGAGCGCGAGCCTTACCTGTTCAAGACGCTGGACCCGGCGGTCTACGGCTCGCTGCGGCGCGCGGCGGAACTGCGCATGCAGCTGCTGCCCTACGTTTACAGCCTGGCCTGGCGCAGCACGCAGCAGGGCTACACGATGATGCGCGGCCTGGCGATGGACTTCCCCGACCAGAAGCCGCTGCGCCAGGTGGACGACACCTACATGTTCGGCCCCGCCTTCCTGGTGCAGCCGGTCACGCGGCCGATGTTCCACCCCGTGCTGCCGCCGCCGGCCACCGTGCCGCCGACGCAGCTGCGCACGCCCGATGGCCAGAAGGGCCTGGTGCTCGAGTACTTCGAGGGCACGAACTTCGACAAGCCGGCCAGCCGCACCGTGGACACGGTGATCGACCACCACTGGCCCGACCCGCCGCTGGGCAGCGTGCCGCCCGGCCTTTCGAGCCTGAACCGCTTCTCGGCGCGCTGGGGCGGCGAACTCATCGCCAGCGAAAGCGGCGAGCATGAGATCGGTGTCGAGGGCGACGACGGCTTCCGCCTGTGGCTGGACGGCCGGCTCGTCGTGGACGACTGGGCCATCGGCGGCGCGCGCTTCAGGGGCCATCGCATCACCTTGCGCGAAGGGCAGTCGCTGAAGCTGCGCATCGAGTTCTACCAGGAGGCCGGCAACCGGGTGCTGCGCCTGGCCTGGCGCACGCCCAGCCAGCAGCGCGATCTGGCGCAAGCGCAGCGCCAGATCGACCAGCGCCAACCCACGCTGCTGCCGTCCGGCGGCGACTGGTTCGACTTCTGGACCGGTCTGCGCCATGCGGGCGGCCGCAGCGTCGAGCGCGACTATGCGCTGGACGAGTTCCCTCTCTTCGTGCGCGCCGGCTCGATCGTGCCGCTGGGCCCGGTGGTGGAGCACACCGGCCAGCGCCCCGACGCGCCGTGGGAGATCCGCATCTACCCCGGTGCCGACGCGAGCTTCACCCTCTACGAGGACGACGGCGAGACCTACCGCTACGAGCGCGGCGAACGCGCCACCACCGCCCTGCGCTGGGACGATGCGCGCCGCACGCTGCACGTCGCCGACCGCCAGGGGCGCTACCCCGGCATGGTGGTGCGGCGCGAGCTGCAGGTGCGCCTGATGGCTCTGCCCGGCCAGGCCGGGCAGAGCCAGACCGTTTCATACCAAGGCCGCGCGCTGACGCTGCGCTTCGGCCCCACACGCCCCACCCGATGAAGAAGACTCTCCTGCCCTTGCTGCTGGCCTGTCTGGCCGCCACCGCCCAGGCCGAAGTGCGCCTGGCCAACGTGTTCGGCGAGCACATGGTGCTGCAGCGCGACCGGCCCCTGCGTGTGTGGGGCCAGGCCACGCCGGGCCAGACGCTCACTGTCGAATTCGCAGGCCGCAAGGCCAGCACCCGCGTGGGCGCCGATGGGCGCTGGCAGGTGCAGCTGGCCCCGCTGCCGGCCGGCGGCCCGCACCGCCTGCAGGTGAAGGGCGACCAGACCGTCGAGCTGAACGACGTGCTGATCGGCGACGTGTGGCTGCTCGGCGGCCAGTCGAACATGGAGTGGCCGCTGGCGGAGACCGACACCGGCGCGCAGGAGATCGCGTCGCCGCAGAACTCGCAGCTGCGCCACCTGCGCGTGCCGCACCGCGCCAGCGTGCGGCCCGAGGCCGAGATCCCACCGGCCCCCTGGGTCGTGGCCGAGCCCGGCAAGGTGGGCCAGTTCAGCGCCGTCGGCTACCACTTCGCGCGCCAGATGCAGGCGGTGCAGGGCGTGCCCATCGGCCTCGTCAACACCGCGTGGGGCGGCTCCATGCTGGAGACCTGGGCGCGCCGCGATGCGGCGCTGCAGGACCCGGACCTCGCACCTTCGGTGCGCGCACTGCCGGCCGACAACGCGGGCTTCAGCGCCGCGCTGAGCCAGCGCCTGCACGACCGCGTGGCCGCCTGGCAGCCGGGCCTGCCACTGCAGGGCGCGGACGCCAGCCGCTGGCCTGCGGCCGAAGACATCGACGGCAACTGGCCCATGCTGCAAGCACCGGGCACGTGGGAAAGCCAGGGCCTTCCCAACCTGGACGGCATCGTCTGGCTGCGCAAGCGGGTTGAACTGAAGCCCGCGCAGGTGGCCGGCACCGCCTCGCTGCACCTCGCCCAGGTGGACGATTGCGACGAGGTCTGGGTCAACGGCCAGCGCGTCGGCGGCCAGTGCGGCTGGGAGCAGCCGCGCCGCTATGCGCTGCCTGCCGGCCTGCTGCGTGCGGGTACCAACTGGATCGCCGTGCGCGTGACCGACACCGGCGGTGGCGGCGGCTTCCATGGCGATGCCGCGGCGATGCGCCTGGACACCGCGGCTGGCGCCGTCTCGCTGGCCGGCGCCTGGCGCGCGCGCGTCGAGCAGGTCAAGGCTGGGGCCGGACCCAGCGTCAACGACGCGCCGGCGCTGGGCCACAACGGGCTGATCGCACCGCTGCAGGGCCTGGCCGTGCGCGGCGTGCTCTGGTACCAGGGCGAAGAAAACGCCGGGCGTGCGGCCGCCTATGCCGAGGGCTTCAAGCGCCTGATCCAGGACTGGCGCGGGCAGTTCGGCGACCCCAAGCTGCCCTTCCTCTTCGTGCAGCTGGCCGCCTTCCTGCCGCTGGCCAACAACCACCCCGGTGCCGGCGGCTGGGCCGAACTGCGCGCGAGCCAGGCCGCGGCCCTGGCCCTGCCCCACACCGGCATGGCGACCGCCATCGACGTGGGCGACGAGATCGACATCCACCCGCGCAACAAGCGCACCCTCGGCCAGCGCCTGGCCGCACTGGCCCTGTACGAGCTGGGCCTGCGCGCCACACCGGCCACGGGCCCGCGCCTGCTCGGCCACGAGGCCAGGAGCGGCGAGTTCCACCTGCGCTTCGGCGCCACTGCCGGCGGCCTGCGCACCGCCCGCGACGGCGAGCCGCTGCGCGGCTTCTACCTCGCCGGGGCCGACCGCCGCTGGGTGCCGGCGGAAGGCCGCTTCGACGGCGACCGCATCGTGCTGCGCAGCCCCGCCGTGCCGGTGCCGGTGGCGGCGCGCCATGCCTGGGTCGACAACCCGAGCGAGGCCAACGTCGTCGGCGGCGACGGCCTGCCCCTGCCGCCGCTGCGCACCGACGACTGGCCGCTGGAATCGGCCGGGCGACGCTACAGCCCTGAGAACCTGCCTTCAACGGTGGCTGGCCGTTGAAGTCGTGGTCCATCGCGAACCGTCGAGGTTCGCGAACCCGTCCAGCCTGACAGCACAACAGCGCAACACGAGAACGGAGACAAACGTGGACATCAGAAAAGGCATGCTGCTTTCACTGGCAGCGCTGAGCGCGCCGGTGTGGGCGCAAACGTGTCAGCCCAGCGCCGTCAAGCCGTACCTCAACGTCAACGGCACGACCACCTGGATGGCGAAATCCTCGGCTTCGCTGAACGCAGGCACCACCGTCGTGCTCGGACCGCAGCCGATCTCCGGCAGCTGGTCGTGGAGCGGCTGCGGCGCCTCTGGCACCTCGCGCGAACAGACACTCAAGCTCACCGCCAGCTGCACGGCCACCGCCACCTACACCAACAGCTGCGGCGCCAAGACCACGCAGGCTTACAACTTCACCGTGTGGCCGGCCATGGCGTCCAACGCCGGCAAGTTCATCATGGTCGACCAGTTCGGCTACCTGCCCAACATGAAGAAGGTGGCCGTGCTGCGCTTTCCCAAGGTGGGCTACGACAGCAACCAGAGCTACTGGCCCCAGCAGCTCCAGGTGGTGAACTCGAGCACGGGGGCGGTCGTGTACACCGCCTGGCCCCAGGACTGGAACGGCCTGAAGACCGACGATTCCTCGGGCGACCAGGTGTGGCACTTCGACTTCAGCAGCATCACCACGCCCGGTACCTACGAGATCGTCGACACGACCAACAACCAGCGCTCGGCGCGCTTCGAGATCGGCGACAACCTCTACCGCAACGTGCTGATCCAGGCCGTGCGCACCTTCTTCTACCAGCGCGCCGGCCAGGCCAAGAGTGCCGCCAACGCCGGCGCGGGCTGGGTCGACGGCGCCAGCCACCTGAAGGCCGGGCAGGACACGCAGGCGCGGCGCTTCCTCGACAAGAACAACGCTTCCACGGCACGCGACCTGCGCGGCGGCTGGTACGACGCGGGCGACTTCAACAAGTACACCAACTGGACGGCCATCTACATCCAGGAACTGCTGGACACCTACACCCAGAATCCGACGGTCTTCACCGACGACTTCAACCTGCCCGAGTCGCACAACGGCATTCCCGACCTGCTCGACGAAGTGAAGTGGGGCCTGGATTCGCTGGTGCGCATGCAGAACAGCGACGGCTCGGTGCTGTCCATCGTGGGCCTGGCAGGCGCCAGCCCGCCGTCGTCCGCCACCGGCGCCAGCTACTACGGGGACGCCAGCACCGCGGCCACGCTGTCGGCGGCCGCGGCCTACGCGCACGGCGCCAAGGTCTTCGGCAGCTTGAACAACTCGGCGATGAACACCTATGCCGCCGACCTGCTGACACGGGCCAGGAACGCATGGAACTGGGCGGCGGCGAACCCCAGCGTCACCTTCCGCAACAACGACTCCGCGAACAGCACCTCCGGCCTCGGCGCCGGCCAGCAGGAGACCGACGACAACGGACGCGCCGAGATGCGCCTGTTCGCGGCCATCAAGCTGTTCGCCGCCACGGGTGAGGCCACCTACCGCAACTACGTCGATGCGCACTACACCGAGGCGCCGATGTTCTCGCAGTGGTATGTCTCGGCCTTCAATGCCGGCAACGCGCGCAACCTGCTGTACTACGCCTCGCTGCCCGGCGCCACGTCCAGCGTGGCCACGGCCATCCGCACGCGCTTCCTCGACATGTGGGGCCGCAGCGACTACGGCGGCTGGGGCGCGGTCGATTCGCAGAAGGATCCCTACCGCGCCTACATCAGCGACTACACCTGGGGCAGCAACGGCACCAAGGGCAATGCCGGCACGCTGTTCACGGAGGAGAGCTATTACGGCATCAGCCGCCACACGGCCGACCAGGTGTCCAACGCCGCAGCGGACTACATCCACTACCTGCACGGCGTGAACCCGTTCGGCAAGGTCTACCTGACCAACATGAACAGCTTCGGCGCCGAGAACTCGGTGAACCAGATCTTCCACGCCTGGTTCGTCGACGGCAGCGCGCGTTGGGACAGTGCGAAGACCTCGACCTACGGCCCGGCGCCCGGCTTCGTGACCGGCGGCCCGAACTACGGCCAGTGGGACTGGGACGGCCGCTGCCCCGGGATCTCTTCAGCCTGCGGGTCGACTCGGCCGTCGCCTCCGTACGGGCAGCCGCCGCAGAAGTCCTACCTCGACTTCAACGACGGCTGGCCGCTGAACTCCTGGCCCATCAGCGAGAACTCCAACGGCTACCAGGTCGCCTACATCCGCCTGCTGGCCCGGTTCGTGAAGTAACCCGTAACCCGCGCGCGATGAGCAAGCTGCTGTGCCTCGTGCTGGCCGTCTGCACCGGCCTGTTCGCGAACCTCGCTGGCGCGGCGCCCCGCACCAGCGAGGTCATCAACCGCGACTGGACCTTCACGCTCGGCAACCCGCCGGGCGCGCAGGCGGCCGGGCACGACACGGCACAGTGGCGCCGCGTCGACCTGCCGCACTCCTTTTCGGAGCCGTACTTCCTGGGCACCGGCTTCTACGTCGGCCACGGCTGGTACCGCAAGCAGTTCGACGTGCCGGCCGCCGCCATCGGCAAGCGCATCACGCTGGAGTTCGACGGCGTGTTCCAGGACGCCGTGGTCCATGTGAACGGCCAGAAGGCCGGGCGCCACGTCGGCGGCTACACCGGCTTCAGCGTCGACATCACGCCCTACGTGAAGGCCGGCCGCAACCTGCTGGCCGTGCACGTGAACAACGAGTGGAACGCGCGCGTGGCACCACGCGCCGGCGAGCATGCGTTCTCGGGCGGCATCTACCGCAACGTGCGCCTGGTGATCACCGACCCCGTGCACGTGGCCTGGTACGGCACCTTCGTGACCACGCCGCAGGTGTCCGACGAGCGGGCCACGGTGCGCGTGCAGACGGAGGTGCGCAACGAGCGCGGCACGCCCGCCAAGGTGGCCCTGGTCTCCGAAGTGCTCGACGCCGCAGGCCGCCGGGTCGCCGTGCAGCGCAGCGAGCGCGAAGTGCCTGCGGCGGGCAGCATCACCTACGACCAGACGCTGCCCCAGATCGCGCGGCCGCGGCTGTGGTCGCCCGACCAGCCCGTCCTCTACAAGATGGTCAGCCGCCTCTACGTGAACGGCAAGACCGTCGACCGCTTCGAGACGCCCTTCGGCATCCGCACCGTCCGCTTCACCGCAGACAAGGGCTTCTTCCTCAACGGCCAGCACCTCTACATGATCGGCACCAACGTGCACCAGGACCACGCAGGCTGGGGCGACGGCGTGACCGACGGTGCCGCGCGGCGCGACGTGAAGATGGTCAAGGACGCCGGCTTCAACTTCATTCGCGGCTCGCACTACCCGCATTCGCCTGCGTTCTCCAAGGCCACCGACGAGCTGGGCCTGCTGTTCTGGTCGGAGGCGCCCTTCTGGGGCATCGGCGGCTTCGGTGCCGACGGCAGCTGGCTGTCCAGCGCCTACCCGCCCGACCCGGCGGACCGGCCCGAGTTCGAGGCCAGCGTGCTGCAGCAGGTGGAAGAGATGGTGCGCATCCACCGCAACCACCCGTCCATCGTCATCTGGAGCGCCAGCAACGAGCCCTTCTTCACCAAGGGCGAGGCAATGGATGCGATGCGCGACTTCCTCAAGCGCGAGGTCGCCTTCTTCCACCGCCTCGACCCCACGCGGCCGGTGGCCATCGGCGGCGCGCAGCGCGGTGAGATCGACAAGCTGGGCGACGTGGCCGGCTACAACGGCGACGGCGCCACGCTGTTCCTGAACCCCGGCGTGCCCTCCGTCGTCTCGGAGTACGGCTCCACCATGGTGGACCGACCCGGTGCCTACGAGCCCGGCTTCGGACTCATGCCCGACACGCCGGACCAGCAGGCCAACCCCCGGCCCTATTCGTGGCGCTACCCCTGGCGCTCGGGCGAAGCACTGTGGTGCGCCTTCGACCACGGCTCCATCGCCTCCGTCGAGTTCGGGTCGATGGGCTTCATCGACTACTTCCGCCTGCCCAAGCGCCAGTACCACTGGTACCGCGAGCACTACCGCGGCGTGCCGCCGCCCACGTGGCCGGTGCAAGGCAAGCCCGCACAGCTGCACCTGGCCGCGAGCCAGGCGGTCATCCGCGGCACCCAGGGGCTGGACGATGCGCACCTCGTCGTCACCGTGCAGGACGAGGCGGGCCTCGCCTTGAGCAACTCGCCGGACGTGACGCTCACCATCGTCAGCGGCCCCGGCAAGTTCCCCACCGGGCGCGGCATCGCCTTCAGCAACAAGTCCCTCGTCGCCATTCGCGACGGCCAGGCCGCGATCACCTTCCGTTCGTACGAGGCGGGCGAAACCGTCATCGAGGCGACGTCCTCCGGGCTGAAGCCGGCGCGCATCACGCTCACGACGACCGGGCCCGACCGCTTCGTCCCGGGCAAGACGCCGCTGGCGCCCGACCAGCCCGTGATCACCTACCCGCCGTTCACCCGCATCGCCTTCCCGGGTGATCCGGTCAACGTGACCATCAACCGGCCCACGGCCACCAGCGGCGCCGAGCCCGGCCACGAGGGCCCCAAGGCCAACGACGACCAGGAACAGACGTGGTGGCAGGCCAGCGCCAAGGACGGTTCCGCGTTCTGGATGGTCCACCTCGAGAACGTCTACGCCCTGCACTGGCTGACGGTGGTGATGCCCGACGAGCGGGGTGCCGACTTCGTCGTCGAGATCAGCAAGGACGGCGCCGACTGGCGGCAGGTCGCCGAGGGCAAGGGCGGACGCAGGAGCCATGACTTCGCGCTGTTCGACAAGCCGCTCACTGCCACCTTCCTGCGCATCCGCTTCCTCAGCGTGACACCCGACCACCCTGCCGCGCTGAGCGAAGTGCGAGTGATCGCCAAGCCTGCGCACTGACACCTCGAGCCTTGCACCAGCACCGTTTCATGAAGACGATCCCACGCACACTCCTTCTCGGCCTCACGCTGGCCGCCGGCATGTCGAGCGCGCAGGCGCAGGCAGTTCCGGACCTCGTGATCCTTCCCGCGCCTGCAGCGGCATGGCGCACCGTCGTCGGGTCCTGGGGCCACCAGGCCGAGCTGACGGGCGACAGCGTCGTCGCGCCGGGACCGAACCCCGTCGGTGCCAGCGCACGCGGCAACGGCAGCCAACGCGAGGCGGTGCGCCTGGACTGGAAGGACCAGTGGGCGACCCAGCTGCGCTTCGAGAGCCGCGAACCGCTCGACCTGCGGCCCTACCAGGGCGGCACACTGGAATTCGACGTCGACGTCGCCGAGTTGGCCAAGGGCGGCGTGCGCGCGATCGTGGGCTGCGGCGAATGGTGCGAACGCTCGGTCAACCTCATCGAACCGGCACGCGCCTGGGCCGGCAAGGGCCGGCAGCGCGTTGCACTGGCGATGAGCTGCTTCGTGCGCGAGGGTGCCGATTTCTCCAAGGTGAGGCTGCCGTTCGCGCTGGAAGGTGCCGGCAGCGGCCGCGTCAGCGTGGCCAACGTGCGCATCACGCGCGAGGCCAAGGCCGGCCTGCCATGCCCCGACCACCGCACCGAGTCGTTCACGCCGGTCCCGCAGACGGAGTCGTTCTCGATCGACTGGTGGATGCCGCTGCACCAGCAGAAGCTGCAGGAGAAGAACCGGCTCATCGCCGCCGGCACGCCGCCCGAAGTGGTGTTCATCGGCGATTCGATCACCCAGGGCTGGGAGAACGAAGGCCGCGCCGTGTGGCAGCGCCACTTCGCGCCGCAACATGCGCTGGCGCTGGGTTTCGGCGGCGACCGCACCGAGAACGTGCTGTGGCGCCTGCAGCAAGGCGAGGTCGACGGCCTTGCGCCCAAAGTGGTGGTGCTGATGATCGGCACCAACAACTCCGGCATGCGCCCCCCCGAGAGCACCGCCGCCGGAGTGAAGCACCTGCTCGACGAGCTCCGCCAGCGACTGCCGAAGACCAAGGTGCTGCTGCTGGCCATCTTCCCGCGAGGCGAGAAGCCCGACGACTACCTGCGCGGCGTCAACGATCGCGTGAACAAGATCATCGCCGGCCATGCCGACGGCCGCACCGTGCACTACCTGGACATCAACGCCGCGCTGCTCGAGCCCGACGGTTCGCTGAGCAAGGACGTCATGCCCGACCTGCTGCACCTCAGCGAAAAGGGCTACGCGACCTGGCAGCGTGCGATGGCCCCCACCCTGCAGAAGCTGCTGGCCGAGCGCCCGTGAGCACAAGAACGATCCGGAGAACCAACATGCACAGCAGGCGCCACTTCATCGCATCGGCAGGGCTCGCCTTTGCCTTCCCCGGCCTGGCGCAAGCCAAGGTGCTGGCCACCGAGCGCGAAGGCCGCAAGGACCTGTCGTTGTGGTACGACCAGCCCGCCGGGCCGTGGGTGGAGGCGCTGCCGGTGGGCAACGGCCGCCTGGGCGCCATGGTGTTCGGCCGCCCCGCGCAGGAGCGCCTGCAGTTCAACATCGACACGCTGTACGGCGGCGGCCCGTACGTCCAGGACAACCCGAAGTTCCGCGAGGCCCTGCCCAAGGTGCGCGAACTCATCGACCAGGAGCGCTGGAAAGAGGCCAACGACCTCGTTGCCGAGGCGCTGATGGGCAAGCCGAACAAGCAGATGCCCTTCAGCAGCGCAGGCGACCTGCTGCTCGACTTTCACGGTGTTGCCGCCGCGGCGCGCTACCGCCGCAGCCTCGACCTCGACAGCGCCGTCGCCGTCACGACCTTCGTGGACGGCGGCGGCCGCCACAAGCGCGAGGTGTTCTCCAGCGTGCCCGACCAGGTGACGGTGATCCGGCTCGAGATCGAAGGCGAAGGCACGATCGACCTCGACCTCGGCTACCGACACGCCGAGTACCAGCCCTACGGTGGATTCGGCGACACGAAGTACGACGCGCACGGCGTCGTCTACGTCGGCGCGCCGTGGAGCCACCGCGAGTCGCTCAACGCCGAGAAGCGGCCGGGCACGCTGGCGATCCGCGCCGACGGGAGCGACGCATTGCTGATCGAGGGCAGCAACGTCCAGGCCTTCGGCATCCCCGCGGCGCTGCGCCATGCCCTGCGCGTGCAGGCAGTGGGCGATGGCCGCATCGAGGCCAGCGGCGAGCGGCTGCGCGTGCGCGGCGCGCGCAAGCTGACGCTCGTCGTTGCCGGCGAGACCAGCTACGTGAACTACCGCGACACCAGCGGCGACCCGGTGGCCGCGGTGCGCCAGCGCACTGCGGCGGCGGCGCGCAAGCCATTCGCCGAGCTGCGTGCCAGCCACGTGCAGGCCCACCGCGCGCTGTTCCGCCGGCTGCACATCGACCTGGGCGGCCACGACGCCGATGCGCGCCCCACGCACGCCCGCATCGCGGGGGTGCCGCGCGAGGCCGACGCCGCGCTCGCAGCGCTGTACGTGCAGTACGCGCGCTACCTGCTGCTGTCGTGCTCGCGGCCGGGCAGCCAGCCGGCCAACCTGCAGGGCCTGTGGAACGACGTGCTGCACCCGCCCTGGGAAGGCAAGTACACGATCAACATCAACACCGAGATGAACTACTGGCCTGCCGGGCCGGCGAACCTGGGCGAGTGCGTGGAGCCGCTGCTCGAGATGGTGGAGGACCTGGCCGTCACCGGTGCACGCACCGCGCGCGACAGCTACGGCGCACGCGGCTGGGTGACACACCACAACACCGACCTGTGGCGAGCCACCGCGCCCATCGACGGGCCGCTGTGGGGCATGTGGCCCACGGGCGGGGCGTGGCTGTGCACCACGCTCTGGGACCACTACCAGTACCACCCCAGCCCCGCGTTGCTGCGCCGCCTGGTGCCGCTGTTCGTGGGTGCGTCGCAGTTCTTCCTCGACACGCTGGTCGAAGACCCGAAGGGGCGCGGCCTCGTCACCTCGCCATCGCTTTCGCCCGAGAACGAACATCACCCCAAGGTCGCCGTCTGTGCCGGGCCGGCGATGGACAGCCAGATCCTGCGCGACCTGTTCGATGCCACGCTCCAGGCGCAGGCACTGCTGAAGCAAAGCGACCCCGCGTTCACCGAGGCGCTGCGCAAGGCGCGCGCGCGCCTGCCGGCTGATCGCGTCGGTGCACAAGGGCAGCTGCAGGAGTGGCTGGAGGACTGGGACGCCGCCGCACCCGAGCAACAGCACCGCCACGTTTCGCACCTGTACGCCGTGTACCCGAGCGGCCAGATCAACGTGCGCGACACACCCGAGCTCGCGCGGGCCGCGCGCGTCACCCTCGATGCACGCGGCGACGAGAGCACCGGCTGGGCCACGGCGTGGCGCCTGGCGCTATGGGCGCGGCTGGGCGACGGTGAGCGCGCCTACAAGATCCTGCAGGGGCTGCTGGGGCCACGGCGCACCTACCCGAACATGTTCGATGCACACCCGCCCTTCCAGATCGACGGCAACTTCGGCGGTGCCGCCGGCATCCTCGAGATGATCGTGCAGTCGTGGGGCGGTGAGGTCCACGTGCTGCCGGCCCTGCCTGCGGCCTGGCCACGCGGCGAAGTGCGCGGCATGCGCGTGCGCGGTGGTATCGAGCTCGACATCGCATGGGCCACTGGCCGCCCGACGCGGCTGCGATTGCGAGGGCACCCCGGGCAGAGCGTGAAGCTGCGCTACGCCAGGCGGTTGTTCCCGCTGACGCTCGACGCCGCAGGTAGCGCCCGCATCGAACTGCCCCAGCCGCAAGCGGCTTGATCCTCGAACCTCGGTGAGGCGTGTGAGCGGCGCGCGCCGCCGCACGTGAGTTCACTCGCGGGGCTGATGCCTCTCTCCACGCCAACACGCCAACCGCCATCGCGGTTGGCTGTCAAGCCGCGACAGCGCTATCCGTGCTGCTGCGCAGCACGCGCCCTTCGCAGGCGCGTGCGCGTGCGTCTCGTGAACTTGGAGACAAGTTGAAGGGCCTCTTCTAGGTGTTTCACCCGTTATTTAGTTCGTCGATCAAATTAACAATGCCTCCAGATCCATTCGGTCGTCGAGCCGAGGCTCAACCGGATGAATCCCAGGCGGTCATCACCGAGCCGCCTCCACATAAGAGGAGACAACATGAGACGACTCACCCCCACACGTCGAGCATCGATGATGGCCGCATGGGCCTGCAGCACTCTCCTGGCCGCTTGCGGTGGCGGTGGAGACAGCGGCTCGGAAGGACGGCTGCAGGTCATCGAATTCAAGTACCCAGGCGGTTCGACGCTGCAGAGCAGCGTCAAGCTGGAGGCGACGGCCTCGTCCGGGTTGCCCGTGGCGTTCCGCTCGGGAACGCCTTCGACGTGCACGGTGTCCGGTGACCAGCTCACGCTGGTCGGCGCGGGTGAGTGCCTGGTGGTGGCCAGTCAGCCGGGCGGCGTCGGCTCCGATGGCGTGAAATGGGCCGCCGCCGACGACACGAGCCAACTCTTCAACGTGCTCAAGCTCGCGCAGGCGCCGGTCCTGCCGCTCGGAGTGGTCGTGCGTGCGAGCAGCCAGACCCTCACGCTGTCGGCGACCACCGACGCGGGGCTTCCGGCGACCTACACGTCCACGACGGAGTCGATCTGCACGGTCAGCGGCAACACCTTGTCGTTCCCGGGTAGCGGCGTCGGGCTCTGCCAGCTCGCCGTGAGCGCGCCGACCGACTCCACCCACGCCGCGCTGAGTACCACGGCGCTCCTTCTGGTCGCTCCAGTGCCGCCCAGCGTTGTCCAGACGGGAGGCAAGACCCAGACGGTCGCACTCGGTGCGACGGACAGCGGTGGGGCTGCGCTGAGCTACACGAGCAGCACCCCGACGGTGTGCGAAGTCGCGGGGCAAGAACTGCGGCTGCTCGCCAAGGGCAGCTGTGCCGTCGCCATGTCCAGCGCCGGCGGCGCGTCCGAGAATTTCGTGGTGAACGTGGACCCGCGTTTCTTCTCGACCGGCTTCAACCAGTCGCTGGGGCGCACGGCGGAGTTCGGTGAGATCAACCTCAGTGCCGGTGTTCCGATCGCAAGCTGGTGTGGTGCCGTGACGCCGTCTTACTGCAATCTGGCGGTGAGCAGCGTCACTGCGTCGTTCGGCTTCGACATCAAGCCAGCGTCCAACACCGGCTGGACGGGATCGACCACGG
Source organism: uncultured Rivibacter sp. (assembly GCA_946480925.1). Next base: position 60,612 of record CAMLLU010000009.1, on the reverse strand, counting down.
ACTGGTGGTCCTACTACGGCGGGGACATCGGCGCACCGCGCAGAAGGATCACGAATGCCGACGGCAGCACCGGCTACGAGCTGCTGCCGTTCGACGTGAAGACCGAGGAATCGCTGTTCGTCACTCTCGGTGTGAACCCTGAGCTCCTTGCTGCAGGGGGAGGTGACGTCTTCGTGCGCATCCGGACCAACCACTTCCAGAAGACGGCCAATGGCTCCGACTGCTACGTGACCGTCTCGGCGCACCTGCATCCCACCTCCGCGGACCCCGCCTCCTATCTGCTGCCTCTCAACGAGTTCGCGGTGACGAACAAGTGCGAGATCGCCGACCTGCCGCAGACCGAGGGCTGGATGTTCGACTGGGGCATCACGCCCGAATCGAAGGCGGCCGCACTCGCCGAGATCCGCGCGCATGGGATCCGGGCCATCGAGTTCGCACCGGGCAAGCTGAACCTCACCAACCCGACGCCGAATGCCGACGGTTCGGTGCCCGGCCCGAACGACCCGGCCTACACGCTCAGCACCAACATCACCGTCTGGGGACCGATCACCGTGCAGTGAGCGTGAGCGCCGAAGGCGCGAGCCCTCTGTGAGCGGCTGCAGCCCCGCCGGGCTGCAGCCCGGTGCGAGACCCCCCGGTCACCCGCACCGGACGCAACAAGGCTGAGCCCCCGCTCCCCGCTTCGCGACCTTGCCCGAGGGGTCTCGATCGAACACCCCGCGGACCTACTACAACCAATGAGAGAGACAAGCTGATGAGACAGTTCAAGCGGACGGCCATCTCAGGTGCCGTAGCCCAGGCGCTCCTGCTCGGCGCAGGGGCGGTTCATGCACAGAGCACTACCGAGCCCGCGTCCCTGGGCACGGTGACCGTGACCGGCCAGCGTGCGGCGCTGCAATCGGCCCAGAAACTCAAGCAGAACGCCGAGGAGATCGTCGACTCGGTCGTCGCCGAAGAGGCGGGCAAGCTGCCTGACAAGTCGATCACCGAAGTGCTGCAGCGCGTCGTCGGCGTCACGATGGACCGCAACCGCTCGCGCGGGGACCCTGAGCACTTCTCGGTCGAGGGCTCGGGCATCAGCGTGCGCGGCCTGAGCTGGGGCTCTTCGACGCTGAACGGGCGCGAGACCTTCTCCGCGGGCTGGCCCGGACGCGAGCTGAGCTGGGGCGACGTCCCGCCCGAACTGATGTCCGGCGTGGACGTCTACAAGAACCCATCGTCGGAGCTCATCGAGGGTGCCATCAGCGGCCTGGTGAACCTGCGCACGCACCTGCCGTTCGATTTCAAGGGCACGAAGTCGTTCGTCACTCTCCAGAACAACTACACGGAGGTCTCGGGCAAGTCCTCGCCCGGAATCTCCGCGATGTACACGACGCAGTGGGAAGACCAGAACGGCCGCTGGGGCGTGCTGTTCGACGTGGCCCACAACCGCTCGTCGTACCAGAACGAGACGCTGCAGCTGGGCGCCTACTACCCGCGCAAGGACTTGATCCCCGGCCAGACGGCCTGGGTGCCGGCGGGCGCCGCATGGCGGACCAACACCGGCGACACCGAGCGCTCAGGCCTGTACGGCGCGTTCCAGTGGAAGAACAACGACATGGAGTCGGCGCTGACGTACTTCGGTTCGGCCTCGCACCAGGTGGAAACCGAAACGGCGACCTTCCTCGACATGAGCGGCAACTACGGCGCCTCGCCGTACACCATGCAGATCGCCGACGGCGTCTACGACGAGCGGGGCGTGTTCCAGTCGGGCCGCTTGACGATGCCGGGCAGCAAGGGCGCGAACCAGTTCCTCGCGGGCGGCATCCCGTTCAACGCGAACAGCGGCTACTCCGACCGCACCTCGCAGACGCACGAGCTGGCGTGGAACTTCAAGTGGAAGATCGACGACCGCTGGAGCGTCCAGAACGACCTGCAGTGGGTGCACTCGAAGTTCAAGAGCTTCGGCACGATGATCGCGCTGGCCACCTTCGTGCCGAGCATGCAGGTCGATGCGTCGGGCACCGGGCCGGTGCGCATCGGCTTCGACCAGAACGCGAGGGATTTCCTCGCGAACCCGGGGAACTACTTCTGGGACCACATCATGCCGTCGAAGAGCAAGGCAGATGCGGACCTGTATGCATGGAAGGCCGATGCCAAGCTTCGCTTCGAAGACCCGGTGCTGCGTGACTTCCGCTTCGGCACGCGGCTGACCTACCGCACGGCCGAGCGCTTCGAGGCCAGCGGCGACAGCTGGAAGTCGATCGCCGAACCCTGGGGCGTGAAGTCGAACGTCACGCCGGGCCAGGTGCCCGGCACGAACGACCCGCAGAACTGGCAGCGCGGCAACTTCAGCTACATGAGCGATCCGCGCTACGTCGCGCCGACTGAACTGTTCAACTACGGCGACTTCTACCGCGGCAGGGTCGGCACGCTGCCGAACGTCGTCTTCCCGACCCAGGCCCTGGTGCGCGACTACCCGAACGCCTACCACCAGCTGATCCGCGACTTCCGCTATCAGCAGTGCCTCGACAAAGCGAGGGCCGACGGCCAGCCGCTCGAAAACTGCAGGCTGGCGGACTTCGCGCTCAACCCGCTCGTCTACGACGGCAACCCCGAGAAGACCAGCACCCAGAGCGAATGGACGCAGGCGATCTACGGCACGCTGCGCTTCGCCTTCGACGACTGGAAGTTCCCGCTGGAAGGCAGCGTCGGCGTGCGCGTCGTGCGCACCAAGGCGGTGGCGCACGGCTACGAGATCTTCGATCCGCAGTACGGCGAGAACACGCCGCCGGACCTGCCGCGCTTCGATGCGGTGGCACGGCCACTGAACGTCGAGCACACGTTCAAGAAGGTCCTGCCCTCGGTGAACCTGAGGCTGGAGCTGAGCAAGAACCTGCAGGGCCGCCTGGCGCTGTCGCAAGGGATGCACCGGCCCGGTTTCGACAAACTCAACGAATACGTGGTGCTGAAGCAGAACGTCGACACCACCAACAACACGGTCAGCTACACCGGCGAAAACAAGGGCAACGCCAAGCTGAAGCCGACGATGGCCAACAACTACGACCTCGCGCTCGAGTGGTATCCGCGCGAGGGCCAGTCGTTGACCGGGACGGTGTTCCACAAGGATGTCAAGGACATCATCATGAACACCATCTACACGCGCACGTACAACAGCTCGGGCGGCAACCCGCAGATCTTCTCGATCACCGGCCCGAACAACGTCGCGAAGGCAAAGGTCTCGGGCTTCGAGATCGCGGGCATGACGTACCTGGACAAGCTGTCGTTCCTGGAAGGCAAGCTGCCCGACTGGGCCAAGGGCTTCGGCGTCTCGGCGAACTACACCTACATCGACGCGAAGCAGACGCTCTACAAGCAGTACGACTCGCCGTACTGCGCGTCGGGCACCGCGCTCACCAACGCGAGCCTGCGCGTGTACGGCTGCGACACGAACGGCTTGCCGTTCAACGACCTGCCGCTGCCGTACATGTCGAAGAACGCGGCCAACTTCACGCTGATGTACGACAGCGGCCCGCTGTCGGCACGCCTGGCCTACAGCTGGCGCAGCCGCTTCCTGCAATCGGTCGACGCCAACGGCACACGCGGCAGCGACGCGACGAGCGCAGACCCGGCACGCGTCGATTCGCAAGGCAACGCACCCACCGACGTGGGGTGGGGCCTGCCCACCTGGCAGGAGGCGCTGGGCCAGTGGGACGCCGGCGTGCAGTACAAGTTCACCGACGCGTTCAGCATGGCGTTCAACGTCACCAACCTGACCGACGTCACCATCCGCCAGACGCAGCAACAGCACGTCGGAAACATGGGCCGGGCCTGGTTCTACCCGGGCCGCTCCTACCAGCTGACCGCGCGCTACGAGTTTTGACGCCGCTGCCCGGCCACCGCGGCGGTCGGGCCCCACCAGGACATTGCCGATGACGATTGCCCGAAGAAGACTCCTCCAGGCGGCCGGCGCGGCAGCGCTGGTGCCTTCGCTCACGGCCCGCGCGCAGGCACCCGCTACGTCCTCTGCATATCAATGGGCGAGCCTGCCCTTCGGCGGTGGCGGCTTCGTCGCAGGGCTGGTGCCGCACCCGGGCCAGCCCGGCCTCGTGTACGCCCGCACCGAGCGCGGTGGCGTGTACCGGCGCGAGGGCCCGGCCCAGCCCTGGGTGCCGCTGCTGGACCACCTCGGCCCGGACGACGCCGACCTGATGTCGGTGCTCAGCGTCGCGGTGGATCCGAAGGACGCGTCGCGTGTGGTCCTCGCGTGCGGCGCGGGCACCGGCGAATGGAACCGCAAGGCGGCCGTGCTCGTCTCGTCCGACCGCGGTGCGACGTGGACGACGCACGAGCAGGGCTTCAGGCTCGGCGGTGCGGAAGCCGGACGCGGCAGCGGCGAGCGGCTGCAGGTGGATCCGCAGAACGGCCGCGTGCTGCTGCTCGGCACCACGCGGGACGGCCTGCTGCGCAGCACCGATGCGGGCCGGACCTTCGCACCAACGGGCTTCCCGGCGAAGCACGTCTCCCTGGTGCTGTTCGACCCTTCGAGCGGCGGCAAGACCGTGTATGCCGGCAGCGTCGACGCGCCCGGCCTGTTCGTCTCGCGCGACGGAGGCGCCAGCTTCGCACGCGAGGCCGGCGCGCCGGCGCAGGTGCCGCAGCGCGCCGCCTTCGGCCCTGACGGCAGCCTCGTCGCAACGTTCGCGGTGGCCGGCGATTGGGCACCGAACCCCGGCGGCCTGCGCGGCGGCAGCGTGTGGAAGTGCTCGCCGGACGGCACGTGGAGCGAGATCACCCCACGCAAGCCGAATGGCCGCCCCTACGCATACGGAGCGCTGGACGTCGACGCGCACGGCCGCATCGTCACCACGATGCTGCTGGAGAACTGGGACGGCCCGGGCGACGAGCTGTTCCTGTCGACCGACGGCGGCGCGCACTGGGCAGCACTGTCGGGCCGGTCGATGCACGAGACGAAGTCCCACCCCTGGCTGGCGGCGCGCACGAACGGCACGGTCGGCATGGGCCACCAGATCGCCGACGCGAAGTTCGACCCGGCCGACGCCGAGCGGCTGCTCTACGGCAACCAGCACGGCGTCTGGTCCACAGCCAACCTCGGCGCGGCACAACGCGACGGCGACCGCCTGGAGTGGCGTTTCGACGTGGCGGGAATCGAGCAGGCGCCGGCGCTGTCGCTGCTCAGCCCGTCGGGCGGCGTGGTGCTGTTCGGTGCCATGGGCGACGGCCTCGGCGGTGGCGCCTGGGAAGACATCACGAAGGCGCCCGACACCGGCCTGTTCCGGCCCTGCCGCGAGACCTGTCGCAGCGTCGATTCGGCATGGCAGGCAGCAGGCATCGTCGCGCGCACGATCGACGGCGGCACCGGCGGTGCCGTCTCCATCGACGGCGGCGCGAGCTGGGTGCCTTTCGGCGCCCAAGGCCACGTGAAGGACGCGCGCGGCGGCCACGTCGCGGTGTCGGCCAAGGGCGGCTCGCTGGTCTGGGCCCCGCCGCGCCAGCCGGCGATGTGGTCGCACGACCGCGGCAAGACGTGGCAACCCTGCAAGGGTTGGCCCGAGACGCGCGAGGCCGAACTGGTGCCAGTGGCCGAGAAGAACGCCGAGGGAGCCTTCTACGTGTTCGACTACACGCGCGGCCAGGTGCTGGTCAGCGTCGATGCAGGGCGCAGCTTCACGCCCAACCTCGTCGGCCTGCCCGCACTGAACCCGGTGTGGCAGCGCGGCCTGCTGGTCAGTGCGCCCGGCAGGGTCCGCGACCTGTGGATCGGACTGCCCGACGCGCTGCTGCACGTTGCCGGCGGGGAGCAGAACCTGCGGACGATCGCGCAGGTCTCCGCGGTTTCCCACCTGGCGCTCGGCAAGGCCGCGAAGGGTGCTGCCTACCATGGCCTCTTTTTGCACGGCCGCATGCGCAGCGGCGACGTGGAACGAGCGGGCTTGTTCCGCTCCGACGACGCCGGTGCCACCTTCAACCCGATCGACGACGCGCGGCACCGCTACGGCGGCGTGCTGGCGCTGGCCGCGGATCCGCTGGAACACGGCACGGTCTACGTGGCCACCTCGGGCCGAGGCGTCGTCGTCGGCAAGCCGCGCGGCTGATCCGCGAACCGCCGCGGAGGCATCGCCCGCCATGAAGCACTCGATCGCATGACATGAAGACGACACACCTCCCATGCGCCACGCGCCCTCGCCTCGTCCACCGGCTCGAGCCGCCGCCAAAGCCGGTCGTCGTCGTGAAGGTGCCGCAATGAGCGTTTCGCGCCGCCTTCTCTTCAAGACTGCTGTCGCCGGCGCCGCCGCGGCACCCGTGCTGCCTGCTGCCGCGGCATCCTGCGTCGCAACCCCCTGGCGCTTCGGCCGCGGCATCGAAGGCCAGCGCAAGGCAGACCTGGGCAACGGCACTTACCGCAACCCCATCGTGCCCGGCGACCGCCCGGACCCGACGATCCTCAAGGACGGGGCCGACTACTACATGACGTTCTCGTCGTTCCAGTCGTACCCTGGTGCGGTGATCTGGCACTCGACGGACCTCGTGAACTGGGCGCCCATCGCCGCCGCGCTCACCAAGCCGATCGGCACCGTGTGGGCCATGGACCTGGTGAAGCATGGCGGGCGCTTCTACCTCTACATCCCGGTGCTGCAGGACAACGGCATCGCGGTGTACGTGGTCTGGGCCGACGGCATTCGCGGGCCGTGGAGCGACCCGATCGACCTGAAGCTGCCCGGCTGCATCGACCCTGGCCACGCGGTGGGCGAAGACGGCAGGCGATACCTGTTCGTCAACGGCATCCGCCGCGTGCGGCTCGTCGACGACGGGCTTTCCACCGACGGCCCGCTGGAGCACGCGCACACGCCCTGGCGCTACCCGGAAGACTGGGTGGTGGAGATGTTCGCGCCCGAGGGCCCGAAGATCGTGCGCCGCGGCGATTGGTTCTACCTCATCTCCGCGGTCGGCGGCACCTCCGGGCCACCGACCAGCCACATGGTGACGGTGGCACGCTCGAAGTCCATCCACGGCCCCTGGGAAGACGATCCGCGCAACCCGGTGGTGCGCACCTGGAGCGCCGACGAGCCATGGTGGTCACGCGGCCACGCCAGCCTGGTCGAGGGGCCGGCGGGCGACTGGTGGATGGTCTACCACGGCTACGAGAACGGCTTGCGCACGCTGGGCCGGCAGGCGCTAATGGAGCCGATCGAATGGACGCGCGACGGCTGGTTCCGCGCCAAGGGCGGCACGCTGGCCACGCCATTGCGCAAGCCCAAGGGCGGCAAGGCAAGCCCCGCCGGCATGGCACTGTCGGACGACTTCGCGAGCGGCCGGCTCGGCCTGCAATGGAGCTTCTTCGCACCGGCTGCCGACGAGATGCGGCGCGTGCGCTTCGAGGACCGTTCACTGGTGCTGCAGGCCAAGGGCAGCTCACCTGCCGACTGCTCGCCGCTGACCTGCGTGCCGGGTGATCGCAGCTACGAAGCCTCGGTCGTGCTCGAGCTCAGCGGCGAAGCGCAAGGCGGCCTGTGCCTGTACTACGACTCGCACGCCTACGTCGGCGTGGGCTTCGGCAAGCAGCACATGCACACCTACCACCGCGAAGAAGTGAGCTGGATGCGCAGCCCCTTCGAGGCACGCACCGTCCACGTGAAGGTGGTCAACCGCGAGAACATCGTCAGCTTCCACCACTCGCCTGATGGCAAGCGGTGGACACGCCACCCCTGGCAGATGGAAGTCTCGGGCTTCCACCAGAACGTGTTCGGCGGCTTCCTGAGCCTCAGGATCGCGCTGTTTGCCGCGGGCAGCGGCGAGGTGCGGATGCGAGGCTTCAGCTACCGTACGCTCGACGCCCTGCAGGAGAACAAGGCGGCGTGAAGGCGACTCTCGTGGCCGCCCTGGTTTCCACGGCCCTGTGGGGCATCGGCCCGCCCTCGCTGGCGCAGGAGGCCACCACGGTGAATCAGGAACAGGCGCGCGCCGCCCCCACGCGCCCCGTAGCGCTGGGGCCGGACGACACGCGAGCCTTCCCGCCGCCGCCCACGGGCTTTGCCGACGCCCGGCCCGGCGTTGCTGCGGGGCACGTGAAGGCATTCAGCTACGACTCGGCCGTGACCGGCAGGCAGCGCACCGCGCGGGTCTACCTGCCGGCCGGCTACTCCAGCGAGCGCAAGTACCCGGTGCTGTACCTGCTGCACGGGATCGCCGGCAACCACGACGAGTGGCGCGGCTACGTGCGCGCAAACACGATCCTCGACAACCTCATCGCCGCGGGCAAGGCCGTTCCGATGATCGTCGTGATGCCCAACGGCCGTGCCTTGCCGGACGACCGGCCGCCGCCGGCGGACCGCATCTTCACGCCGGAGCACGTGGCCGCTTTCGCGCGTTTCGAGCAGGACCTGCTGCATTCGCTCATTCCCGCCATCGAGGCGAGATACGCCGTTCTCGTCGACCGCAGGCATCGCGCGATCGCCGGGCTTTCGATGGGCGGCGGCCAGGCCTTGAACTTCGGGCTTGGGCACCTCGACACCTTCGCATGGGTGGCCGGGTTCTCCGCGGCCCCCAACACCAGGCCCGCCGCTCAACTGCTGCCCGATGCGGAAGCGGCCGGCCAACTCGCGCTGCTGTACCTCTCGTGCGGCCGGCAGGACGGCCTGATCCAGGTTTCCCAGACCTTGCAGCGCGAACTGAAGCGGCGCAGCATTCCCCACGTGTGGAACGTCGACGAGCACGGCCACGACCGCGAGAGCTGGGCCGAGAACCTGTACCACTTCGCGCAGCGGCTCTTTCGCTGAACCGGTGCACCGCAATGAGGGCCTCGCTGCGACCGACACCGCAACGCTGGCCCCGGGGAACGGTCGGATAAGCTCGGCCTGAAACTGGCCTGACCAATTTCCGGGTCGCGAAGGAGCGCAGGTGCCACCAAACGTCAAACAGACCGATCCCCGCCGGCTGTACCAGCAGGTCGCCGACCAGATCCGCAACGTGATCGAACAGGGCGGCTTCGCGCCCGGAACGCGGCTGCCGCCGGAGCGGGAGCTGGCCCTGCAGATCGGGGTTTCGCGCCCTTCACTGCGCGAAGCCTTGATCGCACTCGAGATCGAAGGGCGGGTGGAAATCCGCATGGGCTCGGGCATCTACGTGTGTGCGCCCAACGGCGCGCCGGAAGCGCTGGCGCTCGGCGAGAGCCCGACCGAGCTGATGCAGGCGCGTTCGGTGCTCGAGGGGTCGGTCGTCACGCTGGCGGTGGCCCGCGCGACGAAACAGGGCCTCGAACAGGTGAAGGCCTGCCTAGACGCCATGCGCAAGGACGTGCGGCGCGGGCAGTCGCCGGTGGAAGCCGACCGCCGCTTCCACGTGGCCATTGCCGAGATGACCGGCAACACGGTGCTCGCCCGCATGGTGGGCGAGCTGTTCGACGAGCGGCACGGCCTGATCTCGTCGCGCATGAGCCGCCGCGCCGAGAACGCGCGCACCTGGGAAGTGGCCTTGCGCGAGCACGAAGCAATCTACCGGGCCCTCGAAGCGCGAGACCCGCAGGAGGCCGCCGCCGCGATGTTCGGCCACCTCGCCGCCTCGCGCGAGCGCTGGATCGAACAGAGCACGGGCTCCGTCGAAGCACGCTGAATATGCCCCCCCGTAGCGGCTTCGCCGCTCCCCCTCAAGGGGGCGCCCCCGGCGGACCGGCGAAGCCGGATCCGCGGCGTCCGCTGGGCTGCAGCCGCTGGACGCGGCGCAGAGGTTCATGCTTTGAGGGTGCCGCTTCGTCACCATGGAAAGCCGAGAGGAATACTCCTCCGCAAAAACACTGGTCATACCAGATATGGCCACTGCTATAGTGGCCTGACCAATTCAGGAGACAAGAGGCTGCCAATGCCTCAAGCTGAAAAAACGGTCCCCGTGCCGATCCTGCATCTGGCAGGCATCTGCAAGGCATTCGCCAGCGTCAAGGCGCTCGACCAGGTCGACTTCGACGTCCGGGCTGGCGAGGTGCACGCCGTCTGCGGCGAAAACGGCGCCGGCAAGTCCACGCTGATGAAGATCATGAGCGGCGTGTACCAGCCGGACGCGGGGACCCTCCACTTCGAAGGCAGCGCCCTCGCCTTCGACACCCCGCGCGCGGCCGAAGCCCACGGCGTGGTGATGATCCACCAGGAGCTCAACCTGGTGCCGCACCTGTCGGTGGCCGAAAACATCTTCCTGGCCCGTGAGCCGCGGCGCGGCTGGTTCATCGACCGCAAGCGCCAGCGCGCCGACGCGCAGCGCTGCCTCGACCGCCTCGGCGTCGCGATCGATCCGGACCTGCCGCTGCGCGTGCTGCCGGTCGCGCAGCAGCAGATGGTCGAGATCGCCAAGGCACTGTCGATGAACGCCAAGGTGGTCATCATGGACGAGCCGACCTCGTCGCTGACCGAGTCGGAAACGGGCCAGCTGTTCAAGGTCATCCACGAGTTGAAGCGCTCCGGCGTGGGCATCGTCTACATCTCGCACCGGCTGGACGAGATGGCGGGCATCGTCGACCGGGTCACGGTGTTGCGCGACGGCCATCACATCCGCACCATGGATTTCGCGGACACCTCGATCGACGAGATCGTGTCGCTGATGGTGGGGCGCTCGATGGACGAGAAGTTCCCGCCACGGCACCGCGTCCCGACCAGCGAGGTCATCCTGTCGGTGCGCGACCTGCAGATCAACGATGTGTTCGGGCCGGTGAGCTTCGACCTGCGCAGAGGCGAGGTGCTCGGGTTTTCCGGCCTCATCGGCGCGGGCCGCACCGAGCTGGCGCGCGCGGTGTTCGGCGCCGAACCGGTGGATGGCGGCAGCGTGTCGCTGTGCGGCCGCGAGCTCGCCATCCGCTCTCCAAGGGATGCCATCGCGCATGGCATCGCCTACCTGTCCGAGGACCGCAAGGCGCAGGGCCTGGCGATCGACATGACGGTGGCGCAGAACATCACGCTGGCCAACATGGACGCGGTGTGCGGGCGCGGGGGCTTCATCCGCTTCGACAAGGAAGAGGCCACCGCCCGGCGCTTCATCGACACGCTGGGCATCCGCGCGTTCGGCCCGCAGCAGGTCGCCAGGCTCCTGTCTGGCGGCAACCAGCAGAAGGTCGTCATCGCGAAGTGGCTGTTCCGCGAGGCGCGCGTGATCTTCTTCGACGAGCCGACGCGCGGCATCGACGTGGGGGCCAAGTACGCCATCTACCAGTTGATGGACCAGCTCGCCGCGCAAGGCATCGGCGTGGTGCTGATCAGCTCCGAGCTGCCCGAGATCCTGGGCCTCACGGACCGTGTGGCGGTGTTCCACGAAGGACGCCTGATGCGCGTGCTCCAGACCAGCGACACCACCCAGGAAGAAATCATGCATTTCGCTTCCGGGCGCAACGGCGCGGGCGCCGCGCAGCCCGCTTCCCACGAACAGACTGCCGTTTCTCCATGAACGACCGCCAGAAAGACCTCTTCCAGAAATTCGCCGCGCTCGCGAGCCTGCTGGCGCTCACGGCCGTGTTCTCCGCCGTCAGCCAGGCGTTCTTTTCGCTTGGCAATGGCATGACGGTGGCGTTGCAGGTCACGTCCATCGCCTACCTCGGCATCGGCGCGACCTGCGTGATCATCACCGGCGGCATCGACCTGTCGGTGGGGGCCGTCCTTGCGCTGTCGGGCGTCGTCGCCGCGTTGCTGGTGAAGGCCGGCATGCCGGTGTGGGCCGGCATGTCCGGCGGCCTGCTGGTGGGCGCGCTGTGCGGGGCGATCAACGGCCTGTGCGTCACCTGGCTCAAGCTGCCGCCCTTCATCGCAACCTTGGGGATGATGCTGGTCGCCCGCGGCGTGGCGCTGCAGATCACCGACGCCAAGGCCATCGGTGGCCTGGGAGAAGGCTTTGCCGAGCTGGGCAACGGGTCGCTGTGGCGCGTCGTGAAGGTGGGCGACGACGGTTTTCCCGACGTGCTGTTTCCGGGCATCCCTTACCCCGTGCTGATCATGATCGTGCTGGCGATCGCCGTGGCGGTGCTGCTCAACCGCACGCGGCTGGGGCGACACCTGTACGCGGTGGGTTCCAACACGGAGGCGGCGCGGCTGTCCGGTGTGAACGTGCACGGCGTCACCCTGTTCGCCTACGTGCTGTCGGGCACGCTCGCGGGGCTCACCGGCTGCGTGCTCATGTCGCGCCTGGTCACGGCCCAGCCCAGCGAAGGGCTGATGTACGAGCTCGATGCGATCGCGGCGGCCGTGATCGGCGGCACCTCTCTGTCGGGCGGCGTGGGCAGCATCTCCGGCACGCTCATCGGCGCCTTCGTCATCGGCATCCTGCGCAACGGCCTGAACATGGGGGGCGTGTCGGCCTTCGTGCAGCAAATCATCATCGGCCTGGTGATCCTTCTCACGGTGTGGATCGACCAGATGCGTCATCGGCGATGACCTCCCCCGGCAGGATGACCGGGACTGAGAGACAACCGTCTTCAACACGAGGATCGAGACATGAAAAAGCTTCTGACCACATGGTTCGCATCGACCCTGATGCTCGCGGCGGCGTCCGTCACCCCGGCCATGGCCGCCGACAAGGAGATCGCCGTCATCGTCAAGACCGCGAACTCCGACTTCTGGCAGAACGTCAAGAAGGGCGCCAACGACGGCGTGGCCGCACTCAAGGGCTACACCGCGAGCTTCCAGGGCGCCGCGTCGGACACCGACCTGGCGGGCCAGGTCGCGCTGGTGGAGAACGCGGTCAACCGCAAGGTGGCGGCCATCGTGCTCGCCCCCTCCGACCCCGACGCCCTCATTCCCGCGATGAAGAAGGCCTGGGAGGCAAAGATTCCGGTGATCCTCATCGACTCCGCAGCGAGCAAGGCGGGCGAGAGCTACTACCAGTCCTTCCTCGCAACCGACAACGAGAAGGCCGGCGAGCTCTGCGCGCAGGCGCTGATCGCCAAGGTCGGCACCACCGGCAAGATCGCGATCATGTCGTACACGGCGGGCTCGGGTTCGGAGATCGGCCGTGTGGGCGGCTTCCGCAAGTACATCGAGAAGCACTCCAAGCTGCAGGTCGTGGGCCCGTTCTACTCGAACTCGCAGATGGGCACCGCCCTGAACCAGACCACCGACGTGCTGGCTGCCAACGCAGACCTCAAGGGCATCTTCGGCGCCAATGAGCCGACCGCCATCGGCATGGGCCGCGCGCTGGTGCAGGCCGGCAAGGCAGGCAAGGTCGCGGCCATCGGTTTCGACGGCAACGGTGACCTGCAGGCGTTCGTCAAGGACGGCACCATCGAGGCGATCGCGGTGCAAAGCGCCTACCAGATGGGCAACCTCGGCGTGAAGACCGCGGTCGAGGTGATCCAGGGCAAGAAGGTGCCCAAGTTCCGCGACACCGGCGTGGTGATGGTCACCAAGAAGAACATCGATTCTCCCGAGGCGAAGAACGTCCTCTACTGAGCGCTGAGAAGGTGTGAACGAATCCGACATGCCCGATGTCTTCTTCGCCGCGCATCGACGCCCACCAGCACTTCTGGCGCCTGGCCGACCGGCACGGGCAGTGGCCGCCTGCGCAGCTGCAGGCCATCTACCGCGACTTCCTGCCGGCCGACTTCGAGCCGCTGCGCGAGCGTGCGGGCATCGACGGCACGGTGCTCGTGCAGTCGATGCCGAACGAAGACGACACGCGCTGGATGCTCTCGCTGGCCGACCAGCACCCGTTCATCTGGGGCGTGGTGGGCTGGGTGGACCTGAAAGCGGCCGATGCGCCCGAGCGCATCGCCGCGCTGGCCAGGCACCCCAGGCTCAAGGGCCTGCGGCCGATGCTGCAGGACCTGCCGGACGACGACTGGATCGCCGACCCCGCGGTCGATGCGGCCGCCCGCGCGATGGCCCGGCACGCGCTGGTGTTCGACGCGCTGGTGCTCACGCGCCACCTCGAAGCGCTGCACGGCTTCGCACAGCGCCACCCCGGCCTGCGGATCGTGATCGACCACGGTGCCAAGCCGCCGATCGCCGATGGCGAGATCGAGCCCTGGCGCAACTGCATCGCGCGCCTGGCGGCATTGCCGCACGTGGCCTGCAAGGTGTCGGGCCTGCTCACCGAAGCCGGCCCGCGCCGCACGGCCGAAGCGCTGCGGCCCTACGTGCAGGCGCTATGGGATCTCTTCGGCCCCGAGCGCCTGCTGTGGGGCAGCGACTGGCCGGTGCTGCGGCTGGCCGGCGACTACCAGGCCTGGCTCGACATGAGCCATGCGCTGTTCGAGGCGATCGACCCGGCACTGCCCGAAGCACGCCGGACGGGCCTGTTCGGCGGCAATGCGATGCGGCTCTACGGCCTCGCGGCTGCGCGTGGATCTCTCGGCACCTGACCTCTCGTACTTGACCATCACAACCCCATGCTGACCGTCATCTGCGAATCACCCAGGAACCTGCAGGCGTTGCAGCGCCCGCGCCCGGAGCGCGCGCCCGGCGAGGTGCTGCTGCGGGTCAGGCGCGTGGGCGTGTGCGGCACCGACCTGCACATCTTCACGGGCAACCAGCCCTACCTCGCCTACCCCCGCGTGATGGGGCATGAGCTCTCGGGCGTGGTGGAAGAGGCCGACGCCGACAGCGGCCTCGCGCCCGGCGATGCGGTGTACGTGATGCCCTACCTCTCGTGCGGCCACTGCATCGCCTGCCGCCAGGGCAAGCCCAACTGCTGCGTGCGCATCGAGGTGCTGGGCGTGCACCGCGACGGCGCGTTCACCGAATACCTCACCGTGCCGCAGCGCTTCGTCGGCAAGGCCACCGGCATTTCGCTGGACCAGGCGGCGATGCTCGAATTCCTCGCGATCGGCGCGCATGCGGTGCGCCGCGCGGAGGTGGCTGCCGGCCAGCGCGTGCTGGTGGTGGGCGCAGGCCCCATCGGCCTGGCGGCCATGATCTTCGCCAGGCTGCGCGGCGCCACCGTCACCGCCATCGACGGGCGGCAGGACCGGCTCGACTTCGCACTGAACCACGTGGGCGTGGCCGCGGCGGTGCCCCTGGGCGAAGGCGACGAGGCCGAACTCTCGCGCCTCACCGACGGCGAGTTCTTCGACGCGGTGTTCGATGCCACCGGCAACCCGCAGGCCATGGAGCGCGGCTTCCGGTTCATTGCACACGGCGGTCGCTACGTGCTGGTGTCCATCGTGCAGGGCGACATCCGCTTCTCCGACCCCGAGTTCCACAAGCGCGAGGCCACGCTGCTCAGCAGCCGCAACGCCACCACCGAAGACTTCGAAACGGTGATGAAGGCGATGCGCGAGGGCCTGGTGCCCGACACCGCGCTGGCCACGCACCGGCTGGCGCTGGCCGACGTACCGGCCGGCTTTTCGCGTCTGCTGGACCCGGCCGAGGGCGTGATCAAGGCCATCGTCGAGTGCTGACGAAGCCATGAGACATCCAGTGTCACCCTGGGCCGCTGCGCAGGGCCGCCCCAAGCGAGGCCCGACCCTCTCGGAGGGTCGATCGCCGTACTCGGCGAGCGGGGTGCCGTCAATGAACGGCAGCAGCCACCCCATCCTGCAGTTCGGTACCAGCCGCTTCCTGCAGGCCCACGTCGACCTGTTCGTCAGCGAAGCGGCCGAGCAAGGCGAGGCATTGGGCGGCATCACCGTCGTGCAGAGCACCGGCAACCCGGCCAGCACGCTGCGTACGCAGGCGATGGCGCGTGCACAAGGCTTCGAGGTGATCGTGCGCGGCCTGGCCGACGGGCAGCCCGTGGAGGTGCGCAAGACCTGCCGCTCGGTGCGCGAAGCCTTCCATGCAGCGAGCGACTGGCAGGCCGTGCGCGAGCGGGTGCGCGGGCCGGTGCGGGTGATCGTCTCCAACACCGGCGACAGCGGCTGGGCGCTCGTGCCGGCCGACGGCCCTGCCCTGCTGGCCGACACGGCCGCGGCGCCGGCCTCGTTCCCGGCCAAGCTGCTGGTGCTGCTGCACGACCGCTGGCAGGCCGCGCCCGCCGCGGGGCTGACGCTGCTGCCCTGCGAGCTGGTGTCGCGCAACGGCGAGCGACTGCGCGACGTCGTCGTGCAGCTGGCGCGCGAATGGCGCTGCGCGCCGGCCTTCGTCGACTGGCTGCACGTGCACGTCGTGTGGGCCAACTCACTGGTGGACCGCATCGTCTCCGAGGCGCTGCAACCCGTGGGTGCGGTGGCCGAACCGTACGCGCTGTGGGCCATCGAGTCGCAGCCACGGCTGCAGCCGCCCTGCCGGCACCCGGCCCTGGTGCTCACAGACGACCTGGCCAGCCATGAGCGGCTCAAGCTCTTCCTGCTCAACCTCGGCCACACGCTGCTGGCCGACCAGTGGATCAAGGGCCGCCTCGCGGCTGACATGACGGTGCTGCAGGCCATGCAGGACGCGGCCCTGCGCGACCCGCTCGAAGAAGCCTGGCAGCAGGAGGTGCTGCCGGTGTTCGACGCACTGGGGCAAGGCCCGCAGGCGCGCAGCTACCTCACCAGCCTGCGCGACCGGCTGCTCAACCCCTTCCTGGCGCACCGCCTCGCCGACATCGCGCAGAACCACGAACAGAAGAAGGCGCGGCGCCTGCAGCCGCTGGTGGAGCTGGCGCAACGCCACGTTGCGCACCTGCCCCAGCCCCGGCTGCGGCAGGCGCTGGCCGCCCATTGAAGACGAGGAGCAAGCAATGCAACGCATGGGCATGGTGATCGGCATCGAGCCGAAACACATCGCCGAATACAAGCGCCTGCACGAGGCCGTGTGGCCGGCCGTGCTGGCACGGCTGGCTGCTTCCAACATCCGCAACTACAGCATCTTCCTGCGCGAGCCGGAGAACCTGCTGTTCGGCTACTGGGAATACCACGGCAGCGACTACGAGGCCGACATGGCCGCGATCGCCGCCGACCCGGAAACCCGCCGCTGGTGGACCTTCTGCAGCCCGTGCCAGCGCCCGCTGCCCAGCCGCGCGCCCGATGAGCACTGGGCTTCGATGGAGTGCGTGTTCCATGCCGACTGACCGACTGCCGGTGCACGAGCTGATCGTGCTGCACGCCGGCGACAACGTGGCGGTGGCGCGCGTGCCGCTGGCCGAGAACGCCGAGATCGCACGGCCGGGCAGCAGTGCCCTGCGCGTGCGCGCTGACATCGAGGCCGGGCACAAGATCGCGCTGCG
This sequence comes from uncultured Rivibacter sp., assembly GCA_946480925.1. The sequence continues at coordinate 43,500 of CAMLLU010000009.1, read as the reverse complement.
GCCCATTGCACGCGGCGAGGTGGTGCTCAAGTACGGCCAGCCGATCGGCGTGGCCAGTGCGCCCATCGAGCCCGGCGATCACGTCCACGTGCACAACGTCGAGATGCGCGAGGCGCTGCCGCCGCAGGCCCTGGGCGCCGCACATGCAGCCACGCTGCCCGCATGCGGGGAAGCCGCCACCTTCGAAGGCTACGTGCGGGCCGATGGCCGCGTGGGCACGCGCAACTACATCGGCGTGATCTCCTCGGTGAATTGTTCGGCCACGGTGTGCAAGGCGATCGCACAGGCCTTCAGCGGGCCGGCGCTGGCCGCGCTGCCCCGCGTGGACGGCGTGGTGGCGATCACGCACGGCAGCGGTTGCGGCATGAGCGAAGGCGAAGGCCTGGAACTGCTGCGCCGCACGTTGCGCGGCTATGCGACGCACCCGAACTTCGCCGGGGTGCTGCTGGTGGGGCTGGGCTGCGAGGTGAACCAGGTCGACCCGCTGGTCCAGGGCCTGGAGCCGGCCGCGCGCGAACGCGTGCGCACGTTCACGATCCAGGACGCGGGCGGCACGCGCGAAGCCATCGAGCGCGGGCAGAACCTGGTGCGCGAGCTGGCCGCACAGGCGGCCTCGGCGCAGCGCAGCACGGTGCCGGTGTCGCACCTCGTGGTCGGCCTGCAATGCGGCGGCTCCGACGGGTATTCGGGCATCAGCGCCAACCCCGCACTGGGCGTTGCGGTGGACCTGCTGGTGCGCCACGGCGGCACGGCCATCCTGTCGGAGACGCCGGAGATCCATGGCGCCGAGCACCTGCTGACCGCGCGCGCGGCTTCGCCCGAAGTGGCCGATCGGCTGCTGGCGCGGCTGCGCTGGTGGGAAGACTACGCGGCCCGCAACGGCGCACAGCTGAACAACAACCCGTCGCCGGGCAACAAGGCGGGCGGCATCACCACCATCCTCGAGAAGTCGCTCGGCGCAGTGGCCAAGGGAGGCGGCAGCACGCTGACGGACGTGGTGGAGTACGCGCAGCCGGTGCAAGGCCACGGGCTGGTGTTCATGGACACGCCGGGCTACGACCCGGTGTCGGCCACCGGCCAGGTGGCCGGCGGCGCCAACCTGATCTGCTTCACCACCGGGCGCGGCTCCACCTACGGCTGCAAGCCGGTGCCGTCGCTCAAGCTGGCCACCAACACCGCGATGTACCGCCGCATGAGCCTCGACATGGACTTCAACGCAGGCGAGATCGTGGACGGCACGCTGAGCGTGGCCGAAGCTGGCGAACGCATCTTCCGGCTGATGCTGGCCGCGGCCTCCGGCCAGCGCACGCTCAGCGAGCAGCATGGCCTGGGCGACAACGAGTTCGTGCCCTGGCAGCTGGGCGCCGTAATGTGATGCAGCCGTTGCGGCTGGGCATGGACGACATGCATGAACGACAACGAGTGAGGACGCGATGGACCTGCATCTGAAGGACAAGGTGGTCATCGTCACCGGCGGCGGTGCCGGCATCGGCGCGGCGATCAGCAGGCAACTGGCCCGCGAAGAGGCGGTGCCGGTGCTGCTGGACCGTCAACCGCTGGATGCGGCCTTCGAGCAGGAGCTGCGTTCGCTGCAACCCCGTTTCGACTTCTTCCAGCTGGAAATGGCCGACGAGGCGGCCTGCCGCGAGGCGGTGGGGCAGACGGTGTCCCGCTTCGGCGGCATCGACGGCCTGGTGAACAACGCCGGCATCAACGACGGCGTCGGCCTGGAGGCCGGCTGCGAGGCCTTCCGACGCTCGCTCGAGGCCAACCTCGTGCACTGCTACCTCATGGTCCACCTGTGCCTGCCGCAGCTGGAGCAGCGCCAGGGCGCGATCGTCAACATCGCCTCCAAGACCGCCCTCACCGGCCAGGGCGGCACCAGCGGCTACGTGGCGGCCAAGGCCGGGTTGCTGGGGCTCACCCGTGAATGGGCCGCTTCGCTGGCCGCCAAGGGCGTGCGCGTCAACGCGGTGCTGCCCGCCGAAGTGATGACGCCGATGTACCGCCGCTGGATCTCTTCACGACCCGACCCGCAGGCCGCACTGGCCGACATCGCCCGCCGCATTCCGCTGGGCCACCGCATGACCACCGACCAGGAGATCGCCGACCAGGTGGTGTTCCTGCTCTCCGACCGCTGCTCGCACACCACCGGCCAGTGGCTGCACCCCGACGGCGGCTATGTTCACCTGGACCGCGCGCTGCCCTGAAGCGGCCCGCACGCTGCCCATTCATCGACCAACGAGGTACCCGATGCGCCTGAAAGGCAAGACCCTCCTGATCACCGCGGCCGGCCAAGGCATCGGCCGCGCCAGTGCCATCGCCTGTGCACGCGAAGGTGCGCAGGTGATCGCCACCGACCTGCAGCCCGCACTGCTGGAGACGCTGGCCGCGCAAGCCCCCGGCCTGCAGACGCGCGTGCTCGACGTGCGTGACGCATCGGCCATCAACGCGCTCGTGCGCGAGCTGCCGCCGCTGGACGGGCTGTTCAACTGCGCCGGCTTCGTGCACGAAGGCTCCGTGCTCGATTGCGACGAGGCGGCCTGGGACTTCAGCTTCGACCTCAACGTCAAGAGCATGTACCGCATGACGCGCGCCTTCCTGCCCGGCATGCTGGGCAAGGCGGCACAAGGCGCAACGCCCTCCATCCTCAACATGGCCTCGATGGCCTCGTCGATCAAGGGCTTTCCCAACCGCCTGGCCTACGGCGCCACCAAGGCCGCGGTGATCGGCTTCACCAAGGCGGTCGCGGCCGATTTCGTGACGCGCGGCGTACGCTGCAATGCCCTGTGCCCCGGCACGGTGGACACGCCTTCGCTGCGCCAGCGCATTGCCAACGCGCCGGATCCGGTGCAGGCCGAAAAGAACTTCATCGCCCGCCAGCCGATGGGTCGCCTGGCCACCGTCGACGACATCGCGCCGATGGTGGTGTATCTGTTGTGCGACGAATCGCGCTTCGTCACCGGCCAGGCGGTGCTGGTGGACGGCGGCGTGACGATCTGAATGAATGAAGAACTGCAATTGAACTGAAAGGACGTTCCTCTTGAAGCTCCTGCGTTACGGCCCCAAGGGCCAAGAAAAGCCCGGCCTGCTCGACGCGCAAGGCCGCGTGCGTGATCTCTCAGCCGTCGTGCCCGACGTCGCCGGCGACGTGCTCACCGCCGAAGGGCTTGCCAGGCTGCGCGGCATCGACCCCACCACGCTGCCGCTGGTGGACGGCACGCCGCAGCAAGGCCTGCGTGTCGGCCCCTGCGTGGGCCGCGTCGGCAAGTTCATCTGCATCGGCCTCAACTACGCAGACCATGCGGCGGAGTCCGGCATGGCGGTGCCTGCCGAGCCGGTGGTGTTCGGCAAATGGACCAGCGCGATCTGCGGCCCCAACGACGACATCGAGATCCCGCGCGGCTCCACGCGCACCGACTGGGAGGTGGAGCTGGGCGTGGTGATCGGCACCGGCGGCCGCTACATCGACGAAGCCGATGCGATGAAGCACGTGGCCGGCTACTGCGTGGTGCACGACGTGTCCGAGCGTGAATACCAGCTCGAGCGCGGCGGCCAGTGGGACAAGGGCAAGGGCTGCGACACCTTCGGCCCCATCGGCCCCTGGCTGGTCACCGCCGACGAAGTGCCCGACCCGCAGGACCTCGGCCTGTGGCTGGAGGTCGACGGCCACCGCTTCCAGAACGGCACTACCCGCACCATGGTGTTCGGCGTGAAGCAGCTGGTGAGCTACCTGAGCCGCTTCATGAGCCTGCAGCCCGGTGACGTGATCGCCACCGGCACGCCCCCTGGCGTGGGCCTGGGGCAGAAGCCGCCCAAGTACCTCGTGCCGGGGCAGACGGTGCGCCTGGGCATCGACGGCCTGGGTGAGCAGCAGCAGCGGACGGTGCAAGCCTAGGATGAAACTCCAATTCATTCACCGCGCAGACGCAGAGAACGCGGAGGACCGCAGAGAAGATCCGTATTTCTCCGCGAATCTCCGCGTTCTCTGCGCCCTCTGCGCCTCCGCGGTGAAGGCTGTTGAGCTTTGCGGCGTTTCATGCGTCGTGGTTGGCGCAAAGAGCCATGGACAATTGACATGACGAAGATCCGCTCGATGCGCATCGAGGACGTGCGCTTCCCGACCTCGCAGTTCCTCGACGGGTCGGACGCGATGAACCCCGCCCCCGACTACTCGGCCGCCTACGTGGTGCTGGAGACCGACACCCCAGGCCTCGAAGGGCATGGGCTCACCTTCACGATCGGCCGCGGCAACGAGGTGTGCTGCGCCGCGATCCGCGCGATGGAGCACCTGGTCGTCGGGCTCGATCTCGAATGGATCGCCGAGGACATGGGCCGCTTCTGGCGGCACGTCACCTCCGACAGCCAGCTGCGCTGGATCGGGCCCGACAAGGGCGCCATCCACCTGGCCACCGGCGCGGTCGTCAACGCGGCCTGGGACCTGTGGGCCAAGGCCGCCGGCAAGCCGGTGTGGCAGCTCGTGGCCGACATGAGCCCGCGAGAGATCGTGCGGCTCATCGACTTCCGCTACATCACCGACTGCATCACGCCCGAAGAGGCCCTGGCGCTGCTGGAGCAGCGCGCGCCCATGCAGGGCGAGCGCCGCGCGCACCTGCTGGCCCACGGCTACCCCTGCTACACCACCTCGGCCGGCTGGCTGGGCTACGACGACGACAAGCTGCGCCGCCTGGCGCAGCAGGCGGTCGATGCCGGCTTCTCGCACATCAAGCTCAAGGTCGGCCGTGACCTGCAGGACGACATCCGCCGGCTGCGCGTCGCCCGCGAAGTGCTGGGGCCCCACCGCCAGCTGATGATCGACGCCAACCAGGTGTGGGAAGTCGACCAGGCCATCGAGTGGCTCGGGCACCTGGCCTTCGCCAGGCCCTGGTTCATCGAGGAGCCCACCAGCCCCGACGACGTCGAAGGCCACCGCCGCATCCGCGAGGCGATGAAGGGCAGGATGGAAGTGGCCACCGGCGAGATGTGCCAGAACCGCATCGTCTTCAAGCAGCTGATCATGCGTGGCGCGATCGACGTGGTGCAGATCGACGCCTGCCGGCTGGGCGGCCTGAATGAGGTGCTGGCGGTGATGCTGATGGCCGCCAAGCACGACCTGAAGGTCTGCCCGCATGCCGGCGGCGTGGGGCTGTGCGAATACGTGCAGCACCTGTCGATGATCGACTACCTCTGCATCGCGGGCACCCAGGAAGGCCGCGTGATCGAGTACGTGGACCACCTGCACGAGCACTTCATCGACCCCTGCGTCGTGCGCGGCGCGGCCTACATGCCACCGCGGCGGCCGGGCTTCTCGATCGAGATGAAGCAGGCATCGATCGAGCGGCACCGTTCATCGAACTGACGCCGCGCATCGCTGCAATCGATCACTGCCATGGCACGGGGGCGATCGATGGCTGCTTGGCTGCCGACGCGGCTGCTGCTGCGGCAGCGGAACCATTCGGGTTTCCATAACACGATCGTGCCGCGATGGCTGACATCATCGGCTTCGCGAGGCTCCTCGCAACCGGTTCAAACCCGCAGCGGCGGGATGTGACACGGAGGACGCGATGAAGAAGTTCAACCTGGCCCTCACCACGGTGTTGCTGGCCCCGTCTGCGGCTTCGGCGCAGACCCTCGAGCCCGTCATCATCACCGGCACGCGTGCGAGCGTCGAATCGGCTGCGGAGCGCAAGCGCCAAAGCAACGACATCGTCGACGCCATCGTCGCCGAGGAGATCAACCGCCTGCCCGACCTCAGCGTGGCCGACTCGGTGCAGCGCATCACCGGCGTGCAGATCACGCGGGACCGGGGCGAGGCCTCGGTAGCGTCGGTGCGCGGGCTGATACAGATCGAGACCACGCTCAACGGGCGCGAAGTGTTCACCGCCGGCTTCGGCCGCGCGCTGGACTACGCCGACCTCCCGAGCGACATGCTGGCCGGCATCGACGTCTACAAGAGCTCGGCGGCATCGCGCATCGAGGGCGGGCTCGGTGGCACGGTGGACCTGCGCACGCGCCGCCCGTTCGACTTTCGCGAGCCCACGCTGGCACTCTCGGCACGCCACCTGCATGGCGACCTGGTGGACAAGGGCGCCGGCCAGTTCTCGCTGCTCTACGGCAACCGCAGCGCCGTCGGCGCAGGCGAGGTGGCCGCATTGGTGAACGTGGTGCTGCAGGACCGCGCCTGGCGCGAGGACCTGAAAGGCACCGGCAATCCGATGCGGTGCAGTGCGAGCGCGACTTCCGGCTGCCAGCTCGACCTCGTGCCCGGCGAAGACACCGTCGCCCCCAGCAGCACCAGCGAAAGCACCAGCTTCGGGCGGCGCCGCCGCCACGCGGCCAGCGTGATGCTCGGCTGGCGGCCCACCGCGGCGCTCGATCTCTATGCCGAGGCGCACTACGCCGAGCTGCGCACCAAGCAGGACACGCTGCAGGTCAACGCAGGCCCGAACTTCGGTGCCGGCAGCAGCTTCGATCCGTCAAGCGTCGCGCTCTTCCCCGGCACGAACGACGTTCAGCGCATCACCTGGACCAACGTCCCGGTATCCATCCTGAGCTTCGCGCGCGACACCATCGACCGCACGCGCCAGCTCGCCGCCGGCGGTTCGTGGTCTGAAGGCGACCTGCGCCTGAGCGCCGACCTGAGCCACACACGCAGCCTCAACCGACTGTTCTTTTCGGGCCCCACCCTCGCCGGCACCGCGGCGCGCTTCACGCACGACCTGTCGGGCGAGGTGCCCTCCACCACGATCGAAGGCACCAACCTCGCCGACCCGGCGAACCTTCGCTACACGTCGCTCGCCTACCGCGTGCGGCCGCTGCGCGGCAGCCTGCTCGCCGGCCGCCTGGATGCCGAATGGCAGATCGACCGCGGCGCGCTCGAGCGCGTGGCCATCGGCTGGCGGCAGGCGCGGCGCGAGGCGGACAACGCGCCCAACCTGATCTTCGGAGACGTGGCCGTGCCCGGCACGGTGCTGGCGTCCGACCGTGCAGGCCGCACGGTCGTCTACCCCTACGCCCCCTTCCTCGACGGGCACGGCACCAGCATCGATCGCTACCTCACCGACACCCTGGCCGACGCGCGCGACCCGGTGGCGCTGCGCAACGCCTTCGGCATCACGACGCCGCTGCCCACGGCCGGCGGCCTGCTGGGCGTGTGGCGCATCCGCGAACGCACCGATGCCCTCTATGCCGAAGCCGGCTGGAAGGTGCCGGCGCTGGCGCTCGACGGCCTGGCCGGCCTGCGCCTGGTGCACACGCGCTCCACGCTTTCCGGCAACCAGAGCGTGCCGTCGAGCGGCGCGATCGAGCCGCTCGACATCGACACCACCACCACCGACTGGCTGCCCAGCGCGAGCCTGCGCTGGCGCTCCGGCGGGCCGCTGCAACTGCGCGCCGCGGCCTCACGCACGATCACCCGGCCCGACTTCAACCTGCTCTCGCCGTCGATCACGCTCACACCCAACAGCGTGAACCCGCAGCTCAACCAGGGCACTGCAGGCAACCCTGCGTTGCGACCGCTGCGCGCAACGAACGCGGACCTGGCCGCCGAGGTCTACATGGGCGCCGGCCACGCCGCCTCGCTGACGCTGTTCTGGAAGCGCGTGGACGGCTTCATCGCAACGCTCAGCCAGCCGGAGATGCACGACGGCCAGCAGTACCAGATCACCCGGCCCTACAACGCCGACACCGGCCGCATCCGCGGCGCTGAGCTGTCGTACCAGCGCTTCCTCGACTTCCTGCCCGGCGCCTGGCGCGGCCTGGGGCTGCAGGCCAACTTCACCTTCATCGACAGCAGCACCTACGACCGGGTGCTGCGTGCCAACGTGCCGATGCAGAACCTGTCGCGCCGCAGCGCCAACCTCATCGGGTTGTACGAATACGGCGCCTGGTCGGCCCGGCTGGCGTGGAACTGGCGCAGCAGCTTCCCCAGCGGCACGACCAACGTCGTCGGCCTGGGTGCCTTCCAGGCCACCACGCACGCCTACGGATGGCTCGATGCCTCGCTGCGCTGGCGCATCAACGACCGCCTGACGTGGTCTCTCGACGGCGGCAACCTGCTCGGCACGCTGCGCCGCTCGTACTTCGGCGTGGAGACGCGGCCGCAGAACGCCTGGGTCAACGACCGCCAGATCGGCACCAGCCTGAGCCTGCGCATGTGAGGATCGATTGCGTTCGATGGGGATGCGCGCTCGGGGCGTGGCTGCTCTTGTGGGCGGCCTCGCTGGCAGCCCCCATCGACGACTGGCGGCAACGTGCCGCCGCGGCCCGCAGGCTGGCCGACAACGATGCCCCTGCGGCGTATGCGCAGGCGCAGCGCCTGCAGGCGGAATTGCCCGCCGGCGCGACGGCCGCTGATCGCGTGCGCGTGCTCAACCTGCTGGCGCGCGTCGAGATCCACATTGCCAAGACCTCCGCGGCCATGGTGCATGCCGAGGAGGCCCTGCGCGAAGCGACGGCCGCGGGCGACCGCGCCGGCCAGGCCGAGTCCGGCATGAACATCGGGCTCGCGGCGGTGAACCAGAACGACGTCGCCCGCCTGGTGGAAGTCACTTCGCAGACCATGGCGGCGCTCGAGGGCGTGGACCGGCCCGACCTGCTCGGCGAAGCCCTGTTCCGCGGCGCGCTGGTGTACCGCCGCGTCGGCCGGCTCGAAGAGGCGGTGACGATGGCGCTGCAGGCGCTGGACGCGGCGCAGCGCTCGGGTGACCCGCTGGTGATGGCGTATGCGCACCACGGCCTGGCGATCTCGTACATGCAGAGCGGGCGCCTTGACGAGGCGATGCCGCAGATCGAAGAGATGCTGCGGCAGGCCAAGGCAGCAGACTCGAAGCTGCAGGAGGCCTACGCCCTGGTGACCCTGCACGAAGCGACGTACCAGCGCGTCGGCCGCCCCCAGGCCGACCGGTACCTCGAGCAGGCCATCCAGACCTTCACGGCCATCGGTTCGCCCACGGGGCAGGGCATCGCCGTGAACATCCGCGCGGAAAACGCGCTCCGGGAGGGGCGGCTGCAGGAGGCATTGGCCGCGAACGAGCGGGGGCGCGAGATCCTCAAGATCACGCAATTGCCCGCCGGCCTCTTCTTTTCTGCCCTGCAACGCAGCCAGATCGAGCAAGGGCTGGGGCACCCGACCGAAGCTTTCGCCGAAGCCCAGGAAGCCTATCGCCACGCACTTGCGCTCGGACAGCCGTTGCACCAGTCGTATGCGACGCGCCGGCTCGCCGAGCTGGCCGCCGCCGCAGGCGACACCCGGCAGGCCTACCGGCTAGCGACCGAGGCCGCGGACCTGCAGGTGAAAGCCACCACCGAACGCAGCGCGGAGCGCCTGCTGGGCGCCGCGCAGCGCCGTCGCGACGAGGCGCGACGGCGCGAGCTCGCCGAGCTGCAGCGCCGCGGCGAGCAGCAGGCGGCCGAGCTGCGCACGCGGGAGCTGCAGCAGCGATGGCTGTGGACCGTGCTGGCCGGCAGCTTCGTCACCCTGGTGGGCACCGTGTTCTTCCTGCTGCACCTGCGCCGCTCGCGCGCCGAGGTGCGCGGCCTGGCCGACACGCTGGAGCAGCGCGTGCGCGAGCGCACCGAGCAGCTCGAGCATGCCCAGCGCGCCGCGGAGGCGGCCACCCAGGCCAAGAGCGAGTTCCTGGCCAACATGAGCCACGAGATCCGCACGCCGATGAACGCCATCCTCGGCATGTCGTACCTCGCGCTGAAGAGCGGGCTGAATGGCAGGCAGCGCAACTACGTCGAGAAGGTGCACGGCGCCGCCGAGTCGCTGCTGCGCATCATCAACGACATCCTCGACTTCTCGAAGATCGAAGCCGGCAAGCTGGAGATCGAGACGATCCCCTTCCACCTGGGCGACGTGTTCGAGCAGTTGGCCAACCTGGTGGGCATGCGCGCCGAAGAGAAAGGGCTGGAGCTGCTGTTCTCGCTGCCTCCCGATCTGCCCACCGCACTGGTGGGCGACCCTTCGCGGCTGGGCCAGATCCTGCTGAACCTGGGCAACAACGCGGTCAAGTTCACCGAACGTGGCGATGTGACGGTGGCGGTCTCGCTGGTAGCGCGCGAGCCGGAGCATGCAACGCTGCGCTTCGACGTGCGCGACACCGGCATCGGCATGACGCCCCAGGCATGCGAGCAGCTGTTCCAGCCGTTCACGCAGGCCGACGCATCGACCAGCCGGCGCTACGGCGGCACCGGCCTCGGGCTGGCGATCTGCCGGCATCTCGTGCAATGCATGGGCGGCACCATCGGCGTGGAGAGCACGCTCGGCCACGGCAGCAGCTTCCACTTCACGCTGCCCTTCGGCCTGCAGCCCGGTGCCCACCCGGCCCCGGAAACCGGCGAGCTGCGCGGCGCGCGGGCGCTCGTCGTCGACGATCACCCTGTGGCGCGCGAGCTGCTGCATGCGCTGCTGGAATCGATGGGGCTGCAGGCCGAGACGGCCGCCGGTGGCGTGGCCGCACTGGCCGCGGTGGCACGCGCCGACGCCGACGACCGCCCGTTCAAGCTGCTGCTGCTGGACTGGCGCATGCCGGGCATGGACGGCATCGAATGCCTGGCACGGCTGGCGGGCCGAGCAGGCCGCCACGCAGCGCCGACCGTGCTGATGGTCACCGCCTTCAGCCGCGACCAGGCCGAACGCCAACTGCAGGCTCGGCAGCTGCAAGTAGCCGCGCTGCTGCACAAGCCGGTGACGCCCTCGACGTTGCTCGACGCCTGCCTCGTCGCGCTAGGGCGCCCTGCCGTGCACTCACGGCGCAGCGAGCGACGGCAGGAGTTGCTGCAGGCGCGCCAGGCCGGCCTGGCCGGCGCGCGCCTCCTGCTCGTGGAAGACAACGCCATCAACCAGGAGCTGGCGTGCGACCTGCTGCAGCGCGCCGGCATCGTGGTCGACGTGGCCGCCGACGGGCAGCAGGCACTGGCCGCGCTGGAACGCGCACGCTTCGACGCCGTGCTCATGGACTGCCAGATGCCGGTGATGGACGGCTACGAGGCCACACGTGCGCTGCGTTTGCGCGCCGAACTGAGGGATCTGCCGGTGATCGCGATGACCGCCAACGCGATGGCCGGCGACCGCGAGAAGGTGTTGGCCGCGGGCATGAACGATCACGTGGCCAAGCCGATCGACGTCGACGAGCTGTTCGCGACGCTGGCGCGCTGGGTGCGCCCACGAGCGGCACCCACCGTCGATCAGGCATCAGCATCGGCACCGCCGCCCGGCCTGGACACCCGGGCCGGCCTGGCGGCGGTGAGGGGCAACGAAGCGCTGTACCGGCGGCTGCTGGCCAAGTTCCGCCAGCGCGAGGCCGACTTCGAGGCGCGCCTGCGCGATGCCCGCTCGCACGGCGACGCAGAGGCCGCCATCCGCTGCGCCCACGATCTCAAGAGCGTTGCAGGCACCCTGGGCATGCCGGCCCTGCAGCGCGCGGCAGAGGCCCTGGAGGCGGCACTGGTGGCGGTGCATGAGCAGGGGGCCAGCGAGGCAGCGATCGAGCCGCTTGTGGCGGACGTGACCCGCCAGCTTGAACCGCTGGTACGTCCTCCGCCGGAGCACACGGATGCGTGAACCGCCGAGTGCCACGGGCAGCCCTCGCGCAAACACCAGTGCGGCGACCCAGCCGCGCACGTAGCATCGACTGCCATGGAGCCTCAAACCCATCTCAAAGGCGCTCGCATCCTGCTGGTCGAGGACAACGAGATCAACCGCGAGATCGTGCTGGAGCTGCTGAGCGACGAAGGGATCGTGGTGGCCACCGCCATCAATGGCCAGCAGGCGCTCGAGATGCTGGCGCGCGAGCGTTACGACGGCGTGCTCATGGACTGCAGGATGCCGGTGATGGACGGCTTCGCGGCCACGCGGGCGCTGCGCGAGCGGCCCGAGTTGCGTGATCTGCCCGTCATCGCGATCACCGGCGACGCGCTCGAGAGCGACCGCCGGAAGGCACTGGCGGCCGGCATGAACGACCACATCGCCAAGCCCATCGACATCGACAACGTGCTCGCTACGCTGGCGCGCTGGATCCGGCCAAGGCCCGATCGTTCATAGGGCTCGCCCCCTCCACGAAGGGTGAGTGCCGCGAGCAAATACCTCGCGGCCATCCCAACCCTTGCCATTGGCCATGCACAGGTCGATGGCGAGGATCCAGTACCCGCGCCCACCGTGTGAGGAAAGAGACAAGCCGGGTAACAGGATGAGTCCGTCGGAAATCGGTGAGGACTTGCAGCAGGCCCTCCTCTACTGTCGCCCCCGCAACCTGAGGAGGTCAGCGTGTCCAACAGCAAAACCCGATTCAACGTTTCGCCGGTCTCCCCGGATGCCGCGCGCCGCAGACTGTCTATGGGGCTTGGGCTGCTGCCCATGCTGCCGTTGCTGCCCGGCTGTGGTGTCGGCGACCGCGACGACCTCGTCGATGCGAGGACCGGTGCCTTCATCGAGACCGGCGAGCCCGGCACACAGGCCACGGCAAGCGAAGTCAAGGGCGCCTCGCAGACCGGCCGCTTTCGCCACCCAGGGCTGGTGATGGCCGAGGACGACTTCACGCGCATCCGTAACCACATCGCGGCGGGGGATCAGCCCTGGACGAGCTGGTGGAACAAGCTGTGCTCGGACGGTGCCACCAGCCTGGACAGCAAGCCCAATCCGCAGGAAGGTGCGTACAGGGCGACGAACGCCCGCACGATGTACTGGGACATCCAGCGCGCCTGGTGCCTCGCGCTGCGCTGGAAGCTGTCGAACGACAAGCTCTACGCAGACAAGGCCGTGGAGACGCTCGATGCCTGGTCCGGCAAGCTGAAGGTGGTCTGGACGAAGCCGGAGGGCTCCAGTGCACATGAAGACTGGACCGGCTGGCTGATGGCGGGCATGCAGGGCCACCAATGGGCCCAGGTCGGCGAGCTCATGCGCACGTACTCCGGCTGGGCACCGGAGAGCCTGGCGCGCTTCCAGAACATGCTCGTGAAGGTGTTCGTCGGGCTTTCGTCGGGCTGGCTCAGCGACGTGAACAACGGAAGACACCTCGAAGCACATGCCAACTGGGACCTGGCCGCACTGTGCGGCACCATGGCCATCGGCGTCTTCTGCGACCGGCACGACCTGTACCTGCAGGCGTACGACTACTACACAGCCAACGTTCGTGGCGACATCCGCAAGGTCTTCGGCAACGGTGCCGCAATGCACAACGTCTACTTCATGCACCCGGGCCACCTCGGGCAGTGGCAGGAAAGCGGGCGAGACCAGGGGCATGCGACGCTGGGCATGTCGCTCGGCGGCGTGCTGCTCGAGATGGCGTGGAACCAGGGCGACGATCTGTACGGCCTGCACAACAACCGCTTCCTCGCGGCGGCCGAATACGTCGCCCGCTCCAACCTGAAGGATGCGAACGACAACGTCTATCCGATGCCGTTCGCGAACCAGCGGGACCGCTCCAACGGGGGCTTGTGGTCGAGTGTGAACCAGTCGTTCCAGCACCACCGCGACGCATGGGAGCTGATCCACAACCACTACGTCAACCGCATGGGGCTGGCGGCGCCGAACGTCGCGCGCATGGTCGCGCTGTGCGAGCCGAACTACTGGTCCGGCAACGGCGACGACATGGTGTTCCCGACGCTGACACACCGTCGCGCACCCTATGCCGGCCCGCTCAAGGCGCCTTCCGGCCTGACGGTGGTCGGCGTGCAGGGGCGTGCCGTGCTGTCCTGGTGGGGCAGCGCCGGCGCAACGGCCTATCAGGTGGGCCGCAGTGCAGCGGCGAACGGCCCGTTCACCGCCATCGGCACGGTGAAGGCCGGCGAGCTGCTGACGCTCACCGACACCCCATCGGCCGGCACCTGGTTCTACCGGGTCACAGCGCTCAGCGCGGACAAACCGGACGGCGGCCCGACGTCACCTGCGGTGCGTATCGCGCTGCCGGGCGAGTTGCGGTTCGCGATGCAGTTGAACGACGGCAGCGGCAACGCGGCGCTCGGTTCGGGCGTCGACGGCGCGGGCAACAAGCTCCGCATGGATGGAGTGCTGGCCGGCGGGGCCGCGTGGGGCGACGGGCGATCGTCCGGCAAGGCTGTGGCTTTCGACGGCAAGGAGTCGTACGTCCAGCTTCCACCGGGCCTGTTCAAGGATCTCGGCGACTTCACCATCGCGATGTGGACCTACGTGAACGCCCTGCACTGGGACAGCTGCCTCTTGTTCGTCGGCCAGGATGGCATGGCCTACATGCGGCTCGTGCCACAAGGCGGCCACCTGAGGTTCGCGATCTGCGCGGCCAGCTACAAGGACGAACAGGCCGTGGATGCCGCCCGCCCGCTGCCCACGGGCCGCTGGGTTCACGTTGCCGTGACGCTGCAGGGCACGAAGGCCAGCCTCTACGTCGACGGCAAGCTGGAGGCCTCGCAGGACAACATCCTGCTGTCGCCGCGCCAGCTCGGCGACCAACTCCGCCTTCTCGGCCGTGACACAGTGCACCCGGCGTTCAACGGCAGGATCCAGGACTTCCGGCTGTACTCGGGCGCATTGAGCGCCGCAGAAATCGCATCGCTCGTGAGGTGACCCCCCGGTCTGCGGCTCACAGCGCGCAGGCGCCTGAGCCCCCCAGGTCAGTACAAGCTCGGTCGCGCTCGCCGCCGAAAGCGACGGAACGTCCCACGGTGTCGTTCCGGCTGACAGGCCGAGGCCGTGCTTGTGCGACCGCCGAGCCGCGGGCGGCCCCGGTCGGCCGCGTGTTCGACTTCCCCGGCCAACGAGCTCCGCATCGTGAAAGTGCCATGGATCGGCGGTCAAAGCTTGCTGCTGGTCGCAGCCTGCTTGAGCGTAGCAACTCTCTGGCCCACGCACCGACACGCGTGCTCAGTCGAACAGGCTGCGGCGCGGTCAGCCCCCCTCAACTATCGCGAACAACAGCCCAACCGCCGCGCCGTTTGTCACGGTTCTCGCCGAGACGTGCCCCCACCATCTCGCCGTCAAGAGCGCGCCAGAAATCAGTCGGGATTTCCGGTCGCGAGTCCTGCAATGTTGCGCCCCTGTTGCAAGAACCCGTTTCGCCAGGGCCCATCACCCAAGCCAGGACAACCAGCCATGACCGTTCACCGAATGTCCCGCATCGCAGCGACCGTCGCCGCATTTGCAGCCCTGCCTGCGGCAGCAACCGATGACGCTTCAACACAGCCCACGCAGCTGCAACGCGTTCTCGTCACCGGATCGAACATCAAGCGCATCGACGTGGAGACATCCGATCCGGTCGCGATCATTCGCCGCTCCGACATCGAACGCTCCGGTGCCTCGACGGTGGTTGAACTCCTGCAATCGCTGCCTTGGACCACAGGCTCCCTGATCGACAAGGATGGGGCAGACAGCTTCGCCAGCGGCGCTTCCTCTACTTCGCTGCGCCACCTCGGGAAGCAGTCGACCCTCGTGCTGCTCAACGGGCGCCGCGTCGCCCCGTTCGCGCTGGTGGACTTCCAGGACTACTTCACGAACATCGACGCGCTGCCGCTCGATGCCATCGAACGCATCGAGATCCTGAAGAACGGTGCGTCCGCGGTTTATGGTTCAGATGCCGTTGCCGGGGTGATCAACGTGATCACCCGCGACGACTACCAAGGCGTCGAAGCCGGCGTCAACACGCAGAAGTCCCTCACCAGCCGGTCGTTTGGCGAGACTGGGGTCTACGCCACGGGTGGCTTCGGCAACATGAAAGCCGATCGCTTCAACCTGACTGCGTCGCTCGAGCACTACCACCGCGACCGCGTCATGTGGCGCGACGTGATCGACCGTGCCCCGGAACGTTCACGCAAGCTGTTGCCACAGGGCCAGGACCAGCTTTCGCTCTTCAGCTCGCCTGGCAATATCGGCCAGCTCGACAACACCCGGTGGCATGCCGTCGCCGGTTGCAACCCGAGTTCGCTGAACGATGGCCTGTGCTTGTATGACCCGTACAAGGGCATGGAGGCCCAGCCGCCCGCCGACCGCACGACCTTGCTCGTCTCGGCCAAGGCAGCCCTCGCAACCGACGTGGAAGCGTTCGGGGAATTCATGTGGGCACGCACCAAGACGAGTTACCTGTTCACGCCGCTCGTCTATTCCAGCCTTGACCCGGTGACGAGCTGGGGCGACCCGGGAACGGGGGCGCTCGAGTCGTTCAACTACTTCCCGCTGCCTTCCTCCCACCCGCTGAACGACATGGGTGCGGATGCAGCTTTCGCGTACCGATTCCTCGACGTCGCCCCCGTCCAGACGACCGACAGCCACAACTACCGCCTTGTGACCGGCGCGCGTGGCAACACCAGCGGCTACGAATGGGAAACGGCCCTGACGTTTGCCCGCTCGACCACCTTGGACCAGCACCGCGGCCTGCACTTCAGCCAAAGCGGCTTCCGCCGCACGATCGGCGGCACCACCGACACGAGGGACCCGGCCTCGCCGGTCGATCCCGACTTCTTCAACGTGCAGGGCGGATACCGGATCGGCCAGCAGAACAGCCCGGAAGTGCTGAATGCGCTGTTTCCCCAGGTAATCACTCGCGGCAAGCTGACCCAGACCGCGTTCGACGGGAAGATCTCCGGCCAGTTGGGTGACCTGCCCGCGGGGCCTGTGAGCTTCGCGACGGGCTATGACTTGCGCCACGAGCGGTCGGTCATCATGCCTGGCGACAACGTGTCGAGCGGTGACATCGTCGGCTACGGATCCATGCAGACCGATGGCACCCGCACGTACGGTGCCGTGTTCGGTGAGCTCGTCCTGCCGGTGACGGAAACGGTGGAGAGCCAGTTGGCCGCCCGCGTGGACAAGTTCCCCGGCTTCGGTGCGCACGTCTCGCCAAAGGTCGGCTTGCGCTTCCAGCCCACCAAGGATCTGCTGCTGCGCGCCACCGCCGAGAGCGGCTTCCGCGCCCCCAACCTCACGGAAGCAGCCCCCTCCCGGAAGACGGCCTTCGAGTCCGTCGTGGATCCGCAGCGCTGCAATGGCGCGCAGCGATACGCAGCCGACCTGAGGGCACAGGCGGCCGCGCTGCCCGAATCCGATTCGCAGGCGGCTGAGTTGCAGATGCGCGCCGACCAGGCGCTCGCCAACGAATGCAGTGCCGCGACGGTGGCCATGATCAACCACAACCCCGGCCTGAAGCCGGAGGTGTCGCGAGGCTATTCCTTCGGCCTGCTGTTCGAACCGCTGCAGGACACGAACTTCACACTCGACTACTGGAATCTCCAGCGCAAGAACGAGATCGGGCTCAGGAGCACCGAGGAAGTCCTGGCCCAGGAAGGCGCACTGCCCCCCGGCGTTGCGGTCACGCGCGCCTCGCTGGCCAACGATCAGACCTTCAACACGGCTCAGCTGCAGCAGCAATACGGCATCACGTCGGGAGCGCTCACCAGCGTGACGAACCGGTTCGAGAACGCAACGCGCACACGCACAGACGGCATCGACGTCGGCGCGAAGACACGCTTCGGCACGCGCATCGGAAGCCTGGAGCTGAACCTGCTCGGCACCTGGCTCCACCGTTTCCAGTCGTACAACACCGTCAAGGGCGGCTACGGTGACAACATGGCCGGCCGCTACGGCTTCTCGCGCTGGAGCACGAACCTGAGCGCTGCGCTGACCACCGGTGCGTTCCTCAATGGCCTGAAGCTCACGTACCACAGTGGAACGGCGCTGCAGGGCGACTACTACGACACGCTGTGGTCCACGCAGGGTTGCGTCGACAACTTCAGGCTGGCGGCCAGTGAGTGCCGAGTCGGGGCTTACGTGCGAACGGACTACTTCTTCGCCTACAGCGGGATTCGCAACCTGACCTTGAGCGCCTACATCAGCAATCTATTCAACCGCCCCACCCCACTGGACCGGAAGGCGATGTACTACACCGGGAACTCCACCCCGGCAGTAGAGGACGTGCAGCGTCGCACGTTGCGCCTGGGGCTCGGCTACAAGTTCCTCTGATGAGCACGCGGGAGGCTGATGCCGACAGCAGCCTCCCTGACACAGCCCAATGAGAGCCGACATGAGCCCATCGCGTTTCATCGCGTGGTCGCGCGTCCTGTATGGCGTGCTGCTCCTGCACGCCGGTGGCCCCCAGATCGCAAGCGCACAGTCCGACCCCTCGACCGACCCCAGGTTCGCACCGGCGGCCGAGCGGGCCCGGATCGAGGGCGACAAGGTCTTCAAGCGGATCTTGATCAACGGGAGCCTGCCCAAGCGGCCCAGCCAGAGCGACGCCTCCAACACGGCTGCGCCGGCATCTGCCGCAAAGCGCCCTGCGCCGGTCAAGGCAGACAAGCCAGCGGCGCCCCCGGCCACGCCACGCCGACTCGCCGAGCCGACGGACGCAGGTCGGAACGCATCGACCGCTGCCGCCACCGCAGCGTCGGAGGCTGCGCCGCACACGAAAACCGCAGCGCCCGACGTCGCACCGGCAGCGCCCTTGCCACCGCAGATGCCTAGCGCCTCAGCGGCAACCCTCTCTGCACCGCAGGAACAAACGGAGCAACAGGACCAGCCCTTGATCCTGGAACATCAGGTGGAGCCGCAATTCCCCGTCGCCATCGTGCGGCGCCAACGGAAAGGGTGGGTGCACGTGCGCTTCGAAGTCCAGGTCGACGGCAGCGTGAAACACGCCGAAGCAGTGAAGAGCAGCAACCCCCGTTTGAACGCAGCAGCGGTGGAGGCTGTCGCCCAATGGAGGTTCCAGCCCTTGCCTCGTGCTCAGTCCGGCCTGGCTGAACTGGCCTTTGACCTGGATGAGTCCCCCACTGAATGACGTCACACGGATCACCACTCTTGCGGCGTTCACAGGTCACCTTCTGCGCCCGTGTGGTGTGATGCGACAGTTCGTCGAACTTCCCCATGTCCAGATCCTTGTCGAACCGACTCTCTCCCGCGTTGCTCGCCCTCCTTGCCACTCTTGCCGGATGCGGCGCCAACGGTTCTGCCGACTCCGATGCATCGGCCCCTTCGGACGCGCCTCCCCTGAGCCCCACGCCCACGGCCTCCCCTCCACAAGCGCCTCTGCGCGGCTACTTCGTAGCGACGAACGGCGACGACGCAGCCGCCGGCACCGAAGCCGCGCCGTGGGCAACGCTGACGCACGCCCAGGCCATGGTGTCACCCGGCGACACCGTCTATGTGCATGGAGGCACCTACGCCTACACCTCGGCGACCACGGCTTGCGCCAGTCAGACTGATCAGGTCAGTGGGGTCAAGCTGGACAAGAGCGGTACCGAAGGGCACATGGTCCAGTACCTCAACTATCCGGGCGAGACGCCGGTCTTCGATTTCTCCGGCATGAAAGACGACTGTCGAATCAAAGGGTTCAACGTCACCGGCAGCTGGATTCACCTGAAGGGCCTGGAGATCAAGGGCGTTCCGCAGAACAACAACCTGAACCACGAGTCATGGGGTGTCTGGATTTCGGGCAGCCACAACGTCTTCGAGCGCTTGGACACCCATCACCACATGGGCCCGGGACTGTTCATCCAGAACGGCTCGTACAACCTCGTGCTCAACACCGATTCGCACCACAACTACGACCCCCGCTCCTCGAGCGGCGCCGGACAGAATGCCGACGGTTTCGGCATCCACGTGCGGGCAGGAATGCCCGGCAACGTCTTGCGAGGCTGCCGCTCCTGGTGGAACTCCGACGACGGATATGACCTGATCAATGCCTACTCGCCCGTGACCATCGAGAACTCATGGGCATGGCTGCAAGGCTACCTGCCGGGCACCCTCACAGCCGTGCCGTCGGGCAACGGCAACGGGTTCAAGGCGGGCGGCTACGGGGGCGGCCATGTCGCAACGGGCGCGGCCCACACCGTGCGCTTCTCGGTGGCCTTTGCGAACAAGGCCAACGGCTTCTACGCCAACCACCACACCGTGGCGAACACCTTCGAGAACAACACCGCCTACGCCAACGCTGTCCAGTTCAACATGCTGGGTGTCGATGCCAATGGAGGCGCCGTGGGCCTCGGTCTCTTGCGCAACAACGTGGCGTACGGTTCCGGCAAGCCATTCCTGAACATGACGGGCACCGACAGTGCGCACAACAGCTGGGACATCGGCTTGAACCTCACCGACGCCGACTTCCTGGCCGTCTCGACAAGCGGCTGGGATGCCCCTCGACAGGCCGACGGCAGCCTGCCGGCGCTGCCGCTGTTGCGCCCTTCGTCGACCAGTGCGCTGATCGACAAAGGCACCGACGTCGGCGCGCCGTACAAAGGCACGGCCCCCGACCTGGGCGCCTTCGAGTACGGCGTCGGCTTCACCTCCTTGCCGCACTAGCTATTTCAAGCCGCCGCACACAAGGGCGTAGCTTGCCGGTCACACGGCACCGGCAAACGCCCTGCGCACGGCCACTGCCGCGGCCCAGCGCGCGCTGCGTGCCTGCAGCAGCGCGTCCTGCGTACGCAGCAGGTTGCGCCGCACGTCGAGCACGGTGTTCAGGTCGGTGAGCCCTGCTTCGAACAGGCGCTCGCTCTTGCGGGCCGCGTCGGCACCGGCGTTCTGCGCCTGCTCGAGTTCGGCCACACCGGCTTGCGCAGCACCCAGTTGTGCGAAGGCGATCTCCACGTCGGCCAGCGCGCCGAGCATGGCCTTTTCGTACTCGGCCATCGCTTCCTGGGCACGCGCTTCGTGGATGGCGATGTTGGCGCGAATGCGCCCACCGTCGAAGATCGGCAGCGATAGCGCCACGCCATAGCCGACCACGATCGTGGTCGCTGCATCGCCCCCCTTGACGCCCAGGCGCTCCTTGCGGCCGGCCCAGTCGAGCTGGATGCGTGGATAGAGGTCGCTCCTGGCCACGCCCACGCGGGCGGCGGCGGCATCCAGCGCCCGGGCATGGCGTCGCACGTCGGGCCGGCGCTCCAGCAGCTCGGCAGGCAAGAGGGTGGCCGGTGCCGCGATGTCATCGCTTTCCCAGCGCGCCCAAGAAGGGCTGTCCGGCACCTGCGTCGTACCGAGCAGCACGGCGAGTTGCCGCTGCCGCACCTGCAATGCCCCCTGCAGCTGCTGCGCATTGGCTCTTTCCTGTCGCAGTTCGCTCTCGAACCGGTCGATGTCGAGCGCACCGAGCTGCCCGGCCGCGAAGCGGCGGCGTGCCACCGCGATCTGCCGCTCCAGGGTGGTAACGGCTTCACGCGCCACTGCTTCACGGCGCAGCAGTGCCTGGATGTCGAAATAGGCCGTCGCCACGTCAGCCGCCAGAGCGACGCGAGCTGCTTGCTGCGCGAGCTCGGCACTCTGCGCATCGCGCGCTGCTGCCGCACTGGCGAGCGCCTTGCCGGAAAACACGTCGAGCTCCCAGCTGGCGCGAAAGCCCGCGAAAGCGGTGGTGGCCTTGGGGTCGGCGCTCGAGTCGCGGCCGCGCTGCGCGCCGGCCACAAGGCCGAGCTGCGGCAGTCGCTCAGCCTGCGCCCCCTCCGTCAGCGCGCGAGCCTGCGCCACGCGAGCCGCGGCAATGCGCAAGTCGAGGTTGCCCTTCAGCGCAACCTCGACCAGCTCATCGAGCCCTGTGCTGCCGAAATCGCGCCACCACGCAGCGGCTTGGCCTCGTGCGGCTGCTTCGATGGCCGGCACGGCGGCGCTCCATTGATTGGGGACGTCTACCGATGGAGAAGGCGACGAAGGCGGTGTCGCGCAACCGACCAACGCGCACAGAGCGGCCGCTGCGGCGGCCGTGCGGACAAAGGCTCCTGATTCGATGTGAGGCATGTGGGCTCCGGGTGTTGACCAAGCGATGTGCGCAACTGTACTATACGCACAGTACAGTTTCAAAGTACCGGAGACCACCATGCCTGCAACGACCAACACACCCTCTTCTCGCGGCAGTTCACGCGAGAAGCTGCTTGACGCCGCCGCGGAGCTGATCACCCAACACAGCGTTCAAGACCTCACGGTCGACGCCGTCGCCGCTGCCGCCGGCGTCACCAAGGGCGGGCTGATCTATCACTTCAAGACCAAGGACGATCTGCTGGGCGCCCTGGTCGAGCGAATGATCGAGCAGCTCGACCAGCGCCAGCGCGCCAAGGCGGCCAAACGCGGCACCACGAAGAGCGCCCTGCTGCTTGCACTCGTCGATGAAACCTTCGACATGCCGCGCAGCGAGAAGCAGCTGCTGACCAACCTGCTCGCAGCGGCATCGGCCCACCCGCATCTCCTCGGGCCGGTGCGCAAGCTGTTCACGCAGATGTATGGCGAGCTCACCGAAAGCGGTGCAGAAGCCGGCCCGGCGCTGGTCATCGCTGCCGCGCTCGACGGCATCACGCTGCTCGAGCTGCTGGACTTCCACCAGTTCACCAAGCGCCAGCGCGAAGCGATGCGCCAGGCGCTGCACGAGCTGATCACCCAGCTGGGCTGAACCTTCCTCGAAAGACCTGTTCCATGCCACGCATCCATGCCGTCACAGTGACCGCGATCGCACTGACCGTGCTGCTCACCGGCTGCAGCCAGCCGCCCGCTCCCGCCGTGCAGGCGCCCCGCCCCGTCAAGATCGAGGTCGTCGGCGACAGCGCAGCCGATGCCCGCGAAAGCTTCGTCGGCACGCTGCGCGCGCGCCAGCGCTCGGACCTCGGCTTCGAATCACCGGGGCGCATTGCCGCCATCCTGGTGGAGGTGGGCGATCACGTGCGTGCCGGCCAGGTGCTCGCACGGCTCGACGAAGCCCCCGCGCGCTGGCGGCTCGACAAGGCCGAGGCCGACCGCGCCGCCGCAGCGGCCGCGCTCGCCGAGCGCACCACGCTGCTGCAGCAGCACGAGTCGCTGGCGAAGGACCGCATCGTCTCCGCCACCACGCTGGAATCGGTGCAGGTGCAACACCGCCAGGCCGTGAGCCAGTTGCAGGCCGCCCATGCGGCACTGGCGCTCGCTCGCCGTGACCTCGCGCTGGTTCGCATCACCGCACCGTTCGACGGCGAGATCGTGGCCCGCTCGGCCCAGCCGCACGCCGACGTCGGCGCGGGCCAGCCGGTGCTGCAGATCGAAGCCGGCCGCGCATTGGAGGTGGTGGCCATGCTGCCCGACTCGGTGGCAGCGCGCCTGTCTGCGGGCGATGCGGCCAGCGCCAGCAGCCCCGGGCAGAAAGCGGCGCCGTTGAAGCTGGAGCGCCTTTCGGCGCGCAGCGAAAGCGGCTCGCTGGTGCAGGCGATCTTCCGCGTGGACGGATCGGCCGAGGGCCTGCGCAGCGGCGGCGTGGTGTCGGTCGAACTGCCCCGCACCAGCGCTGCAACCATCTCGGTGCCCGCCTCCGCGGTGGTGTACGGCGGTGACGCGCGCCGCAATGGCAGCGTTGGCAGCGTGTTCGTGCTCGACGCGGCAACGCAGCAACTCTCGCGCCGTGCCGTCGTACTGGGGGATGCGATGTTGCCCGGAGGGCGCGTTGCGGTCACCACCGGCCTCGCACGAGGCGACCAGGTGGTCGTTGCCGGCACCGCCTTCCTTACCGAAGGCCAGCGCGCCGTGAAGCACGAAGCACAGACGCTGCTGAACGGAGGCCGTTCGTGAAGCTCACCGAATCCGCACTCGGCTCGAGCCGCCTGACCTTCTTCGTTGCCGCGCTGGTGCTGGTGGCGGGCATCTTCAGCTTCCTGAAGTTTCCGTCGCAGGAGGAGCCTTCGACGACGATCCGCGACGCGATGATCTTCGTCGTCAACCCAGGCCTGCCGGCCGAGCGCATGGAGCAACTGGTGGCGCGCCCGCTGGAAGAGCGGCTGCGCGAGCTGCCCGAGCTCAAGCACGTGGTAAGCACCGTGCGCACCGGCAACGTGATCCTGCAGGTCACCATCCACGAGAGCTATGCCGACCTGCCGCCCATCTGGCAGAAGGTGCGCGCCAAGGTGGCCGAGGTGTCGCCGCAGTTCCCCAGCGGCACGCTGCCCGTGTCGGTCAACGACGACTTCGGCCGCGTGGCGGTCGCATCGATCGCAGTCACCGCGCCCGGCTTTTCGATGAGCGAGATGCGCGAGCCGCTCAAACGCCTGCGCGACCGCCTCTATGAACTGCCCGGCGTGCAAGGCGTGAGCTTTCACGGGCTGCAGGAAGAACGCGTCTACATTGAGTTCGACCGCGCGCGCCTGGCCGGCCTGGGCCTTGGTGCACCCGCGGTGCTGCAGCAGCTGCAACAGCAGAACGTCGTGCTCTCCGGCGGCCAGGCGGTGATGAGTGGCATCAACAGCGCTCTGGTGGCCTCCGGCGAGATCGCCTCGCTCGACGCGCTGCGCGAGTTCGTGCTCGGCCTGCCCGGCACGCAGGGCCGCAACGACCACGCGGTGCGCCTGGGTGACATCGCACGCATCCGCGTGCTGCCGGCCGACCCGCCCGAGGCTGCCGCCGTCTACAAGGGCGAGCCCGCGGTGGTGCTGGGCGTGTCGATGCGGGCCGGCCGGAACGTGCAGGAGTTCGGCCAGGCGCTGAAGGCACGCATGGCCGAGCTGCAGCAGGCGCTACCCGCGGGCTTCGCGCTCGACTACGTGACCTTCCAGGCCGACGTGGTGCAGCAGGAGATGGGCAAGATGAACCGCGTGATGGGCGAGACCATCGTCATCGTGATGGCGGTGGTGGTGCTCTTCCTCGGCTGGCGGGCCGGCATCATCGTCGGCAGCATCGTGCCGCTCACCATCCTGGCCACGCTGATCGCGATGCAGGCGCTCGGCATCGAGCTGCACAACGTCTCCATGGCCGCGATCATCATTGCGCTGGGCCTGCTGGTGGACAACGGCATCGTGATCGCCGAAGACGTCGAGCGGCGCCTGGCCGCCGGTGAGCCGCGGCGCGAGGCCTGCATCAACGCCGGCAAGACGCTCGCGATCCCGCTGCTGACGTCGTCGCTGGTCATCATCTTCGCGTTCTCGCCGTTCTTCTTCGGCCACACCTCGATCAACGAATACCTGCAGCCGCTCGTCGTCGTGCTAGCGCTTTCGCTGCTGGGATCGTGGCTGTTCTGCCTGACGGTGACGCCGCTGCTGTGCTTCCACTTCCTGAAGCCTTCGCATGCAGCGCACCAGCCGCAACATCATCACGACGAGTCGCCCCCCGAGAGCGGCTTCTACCGCGGCTATCGCCGTGTAATCCGCGCGGTGCTCGACCACAAGCTGGCGTTCCTGGGCGCGATGGCCGCGCTGTTCACCGGCGCGATGCTGATGCTGGCCTCCGTGCCCGCGGGCTTCCTGCCCCAGTCCGACCGGCCGCAGTATCAGATCTCGATCGAGTTGCAACCCGGCAGCGACTCGCGCGCCACGCTCGCCAAGGTGACCGAGATCAGCCGCTGGCTCAGCGACAAGCAGGTGAACCCCGAAGTCACCACCAGCATCGGCTACGTGGCCGACGGCGGGCCTCGCATCATCCTCGGCCTCAACCCGCCGCTGCCGGCTTCGCACATCGGCTACTTCACGGTGGGCGTGAAGAGCAAGGACGACCTCGACCCGGTGATCGCGCGCACCCGCACCTGGCTCGCACAGGCACACCCCGAATTGCGCGCCGAAGCCAAGCGCTTCTCGCTGGGATCCAACGATTCCGGCACGGTGGCCTACCGCATCAGCGGCCCTGACGAAGCCCCGCTCAAGAAGCTCGGCGAGCAGATCAAGGCCTCGCTGCTCGGCGTACCCGGCGTGGTGGACGTGCGCGACGACTGGGCCAACCGCGTGCCTCGCATCGACGTGCAGGTCGACCAGCGCAAGGCGCGACGGCTGGGCGTGACCAGTGAAGACATCGCCACCTCGCTGGGCGCCCGCTACACCGGCATCACCGTTTCAACGCTGCACGACGGTGACACGCTGGTGCCGTTGATCGTGCGCGGCACCGAGGCCGAGCGCCAGCATCCCGAAGACCTCGGCAACTCGCTCATCTACCCGGCCAGCGGTGCAGCGCCGGTGCCGCTGTCCGCGGTGGCCACGGTGACGGTCGGCTCCGAACCGTCGGTCATCCGCCGCCGTGACCTCGTGCGCACGCTCACCGTGAGCGGCCGCAGCGAAACCGAAACGGCCCAGCAGGTCGTCGACAGGCTGGCCCCAGCGATCGCGAAACTCGACCTGCCGCCCGGCTATCGCATCGAGCTCGGTGCCGAGATCGAGGAAGCGGCCGAAGCCAACGAGGCACTCGGGCAATACCTGCCGCATGCCGGCATCGCGATGCTGGTGCTGTTCATCTGGCAGTTCGGCTCGTTCCGCAAGCTGGCGCTGATCCTCGCGATCATCCCGTTCGCGCTCATCGGCGTGGCGCCCGCGCTCAAGCTCGCCGGCGAGCCGTTGGGCTTCATGGCGAACTTCGGGTTGCTGTCGCTGGCCGGGATCATCGTCAACAACGCCGTGCTGCTGCTCGAGCGCATCGAGGCCGAGCTGCATGCCGGCAAGAACACGCGCGAGGCGGTGGTGTCTTCGGCCGTGCAGCGCCTGCGCCCTATCGTGATGACCAAGCTCACCTGCGTGGCCGGGCTGGTGCCGCTGCTGCTGTTCGGCGGCCCTTTGTGGTCGGGCATGGCCGTCACCATCATCGGTGGCCTGCTGCTCGGCACCCTGGTGACGCTGGGGCTCGTGCCGGTGCTCTACGAGCTGCTGTTCAGCGGCGCGCTGGCGCGGTGGCTCGGCCACCAGCGTGAGGCACAGATGGCCCCCTCCGCCGCATGAGGCCCTGTCGTTTTCCCCTCCTTGTCAAGCACTCCTTCCCACCCCATCCATAGATGAAACCCTTCATGCCTTCGTTGCGCGCCTGCACCTTTACAGCCGCGCTGTCGTTCCTGCTCGCCAATGCCGCTTCAGCCGCCGAACCCCGGCTTTCGGGCGATCTCGGCGCGGGCGTCTCCTGGTCTGAGAGCCAGATTCACGGCGCACGGCACCAGACGGATGCGCTGCCCTACCTGAACCTGGAGTACGGCCCCGCTTTCGCCCGCATCGACACCTTCGGCGTCAAGGTGCTGCCGGTGGCCTATGGCCACGTCGAGTTCGTCGGCCAGTACCGCGCTGACGGCTACAAGGCCACGGGCCTCGGCAAACGCCACGACTCGATGCCCGTCGGCCTGGGCACGCTGCAGCTCACACCGATCGGCGCCTTCAACATCAACGTCTTTCACGACTTCGGCAAGTCTTCCGGCACGCTGTTGCAGGCTCGTTATCTCGCCGAGCTCCAGCTCGGTCGCGTGACGGTCTATCCCGACGTGGGCGTCGAATACCAGAGCAGTGGCTACACGCGCGACTACTTCGCGCCCACCGAAGCTGAAGCAGCAAGGCTGCGGCACAGCTACGAACCCGGATCGGCCGTCAACCTGTTTGCCGGCGCAATGGTCGAGACCCGCATCACGCAACACTGGTACACGCATCTCTACGTACGCCACAGCGTCGTGGACGATGCGATTGCCGACAGCCCGCTGGTCAGCCGCAAGGGCCGCAGCTCCGCCCTGCTCGCGGTCGCGTATCGGTTCTGAGGACAGCCCGTCATGCCGCATCCGGCTGTCCATCGATGGTTCCAGGCCGCAGCCGTCGTGCTGGCTGCCTCTGCGCTTTCGGCCTGCTCATCGCTGCGCCCCTGGCAGAACCTGCCCATGCGCGACGACGCGGCAACGCTGGCTGCCACCGGAGCGCAACAACCGGCCGGCCCACGTTCCTCGTCCATCGTGGCGGCTGTCACGCTGTCTGGCGGCGGAGCGCGCGCTGCGGCTTTCGGCCTCGGCGTGCTGCAGGAACTGAAGGCCACGAGCTTCAGCTGGGAAGGCCGCGAGACGACGCTGCTCGACGAGGTGGGCCTGATCAGCGGCGTCTCGGGTGGCAGCGTGCTCGCCACTTACTACGCCGCGTTCGGCGACGAAGCGCTGGGCCGCTTCGAACAGGACTTTCTTCTTGCGGACTTCGAGTCCGGGTTGATCGGTCGGGCACTCATGCCGGCCGCGATGCATGAGCTGACGTCTCCGTGGTTCGGCCGTAGCAATGTACTGGCGCAGCGGCTCGATGCGCTCTACCGCGGCCGCACCTTCGGCGACCTGCTGGCCCGCCCGCGCGGCCCTGAGTTGCTGGTCACGGCCACAGACCTGACCACCGGCGTGCCTTTCGAGTTCACACCGGAACAGTTCCAGCTGATCTGCTCCGATCTATCGAGCGTGCCGCTGTCGTTTGCGGTCGCTTCATCGTCAGCCGTGCCGCTGTTGCTGACGCCGATGACGCTGCGCAACTTCGCAGGCAGCTGCGCACGGCCACCTCCGCAGGGCACGGGTGCGGACGACAACTTCCGCGCCCGCCTGCTGAAGGCCAATTCACAAAGCTATCTCGATGCGCAGGATCGGCCCTTCGTGCATCTCGTGGATGGCGGGCTTTCCGACAACCTCGGCGTGCGCACGCTGCTGGACCACCTGATCGCCGGCGGCTCCATCAAGGAAAGCTTTCCCGACGCCGCGCCGGGCTCGATCCGCAGACTGGTCCTCATCGTCGTGAACTCCGAGCGCGACGTCACGGAACGCATCGACCACAGCGACCACGTACCTTCCACCGGGCAGGTGCTGGACGCGCTGGTCTTCGGGGCCGGCTCCCGCGAGACGCAGGTGACGCTGGCGATGCTCAACGACGACGTGCTGCGCTGGAGCCGCGAGCTGGCGCAACAGCGCGGTGCTCCGGGCAGCCCGTTCGCCGCCGATGCGCAGATCCACGTCGTGAGCGTGAGCCTGCGCGACGTTGCGGACCACCACCTACGCCGCAGCCTTCTGCAAGTGCCTACCGCGTTCACGATCGAGCCTTCGGACGTGCATCGCCTGCAGCAAGCGGGGCGTGAGGCGCTGCGCGAATCACCGCAGTTTCAGCGGCTCGTTCGCGGTCTGAAGCCGTGATGCCGGTGTGATGCCTTCGCCTTCCACCTCGGCAATACGGAGCCAGCTCGTCCGCAGCTTCTTACTTGACCATGCCGGACGGATCTTTCACGGACGCTTGGACGGATCGACGTTGTTCCAGAACCCTTGAACCACGAACCCGTACTCAGGCAGGTTGTCGGTATAGGGCTCGAACATCGCGCTTGCTTGGATTTTCCAGTCGGCCTGAAGCTCCGCCCCGAAAGCGAACCCAGCACGACGTGCTGGCCTACAGCCTGTTCTCCATGGGAGACAGCTGGCAGTTCAATAGGCCCAGCGGGCAAGCCACGGTCAAAGTCAACCCGCGCATGTGCACCAACAACGGCGACACATGCCGGGCCGCGGTCCTGGAACACAAGGGAAACGTCCTGCAACCCACCTTCCTTGTGGGAGAAGACATTCAAAGGGGAACGCTCGTGGAAGTCCTTCCCGAGTTTCGCCGCGTCGATCTGGGGATCTATGCCGTCTACCCTACGCGCAAGTTCGTCTTGCCGAAGGTCCGAACCTTGATCGACTTCCTTGTCGAGGCCTTCCAAACACCTGTGTGGCCCGACTAGAGACGTACCGGCACATCACAAGCGCGGAGCATGGCCCGAAGCTGCCATCTGCAAGCAGCTTCGGGCCCGGTCGCTTGGACGACCCGCGGTGCCTAGGTCAGGCTTGCGGGTCAGGATCGTCAGCGCAGCTTCACGCCACCGTTCTTGTAGTAGCCCTGCGTCCTGCCGAAGAGGCCGCCTCCATCGGTTTCCGGCGAAGTCTGAGGTGTGTCACCGGCACCGAAGAACAAACCGACAACGTGCGCATCAGCCACCTTTTCCAGGTTGTTGAAGAGGTAGTCCACCTTGTTGTCCTGCCAGTGGTTGTCGGTGTTGTTCTGCTGCCAGTTGCCGAGCGGGATCTGCCACATCACGGTGGGCCTGCCAATGGTCTCGGCCAGCTTCTTGCTCCAGGCCAGGTAAGCGGCAAAGCGCTGGTCGTTCCAGAAGGTGTCCATGCCCTTGGCGGCCTTGTACCAGCCTGCATCGCGGTCGGATGGATCCGTGCTGACAAAGTCAGCGGTGCCGGCGCCGAGTTCCAGCATGTAGTTGCCGATCTCCTCGGCGTTGCCGCTCTCCGTGTGGTTCCACGACGAGGCATGCAGGCCCACCGTCGCATTCGGCGCGTACTTGCGTGCCATCGCGATCATGCAGCGGCCGAGGCCGGCGGCACTGTTCTCGTAGTTGGGGCAGTCAGTGGAATTGGCAGCCGTCACTTGAGCCGGCACGGCATGCGGATCCTTGTTCTTGCCACGCACGAAGCCCCACAGGTCGGGCTCGATCTGCAGCATCACGCGCTCTTGGCCGATCAGTTGCAGCAGGAAGCGCCAGTCGGTGAGATAGCGCTTGAGCGTTGCGGCATCGTTCATCGCGGCCAGTTCAGCGTCGCCCTCCTGGTAATTCGCCGCCGACTTCATCACGTAGTACGTGAGCATCGTCATGCGCGGATACGCCGTACCCTGCCAGGTCGCGGATTTGCCTTCGGTGATCCACTCCTTGATCTGCGTGCCAGGCGCCCGCGTGTTGTCCCAGCATGCATACCAATTGACCCCGCTGCTCGGGCACTTCGTCATGTATGAGTCGTCCGGCACCGGGAGGCTGGCCAAGTAGCGGTAGCGCACGTCCCAAGGCGCCTTCGTGAGGCTCGAATCGGCCATCTGCGCGCCGATCAGCATCTTGGTGGAACCCATGAAGCTGCCGAAGTTGCCGGTTGCCGCTATCTTGCAACCGCCCTCGACCGGATTGAAGTACCACTTCTGCTGAGCAGACCAATAGTCCGTGCCTTGCTGCAGGGACGTGCCCGCCTTCTTGTCGGCAACGGTGAGGACCTTCTTCGAGAAGTTCGACGCGATCTTGAACGTGCCGCCTCCGGCGGAAGAGATCACCCATTGCTGGTTCGAATTCCCGGTGTAGCTCCACTGCACGACGGCGCCGCCATCAGAGGTAAACCAGCCATACACGTCGAGCGACTTGCTGCTATGCGCCGGACGGATCGACCAGATCCCGTTGCCCATGCTGGTCACGGTCCATTGCTGGTTGAAGTTGTAGGGACCGCTGCTGGCGCTCCACTGGGCAACGCTCGCGCCGTCCTTGTCGGACCAGGCGGACACCTCGAGCGGCAGGCCGCTGCCTTCGTTGACGAGGTAGTACTTCTTGCCGCTGACCGGCTCGTCGGCACAGTTGGCAGCACTCGCGACGCCTGCAACGCCGATGCCGGCCGCCAACACTGCAAGGTGCCGTACCAAGGCGCTTCTTGAACTGCGCGGGGAATGATTCGTTTGGAACATGTGCTCCTCGTCCTCTGAGTTGGGTCGGTTGAACGAACTGCGACGCGGGTTCGCGAACTTTCAAGTTGCACGAACCAGCACATCACAGGCGCGGAGGCTACTGGGGGAGGACCGTCAAAGCATGAGCAAGCCTCGATCAATTGCTGGCCGTAACCCGGTAGTTGCAACAAGTTGCGAGTGATCAGGAGCCGACGCCGAACCAGTGCGCGAAGTCGCACGATCGTGCGCAGACCATGGCTAGCTTCTAGACTTTGAGCTCGTGGCTTTGAGTGCGGCTCTCGTACTCGTAGAGAAGGCGGAGGGGGCCAAGCAGACTTATCGGGGCAGCTTGGCAGGTCGACGTTCTGACCGAATTTGTAGACAAGACCCGGCCCGAGATCCAGCGCATGCTTGCGCCTGCAGACAGGTGCATGCCGACAGCCATCTGTTCGGATGGTGGGACGCCTTGCCGGCGCGTTCGCCAGCACCAGCTCGAACGCCTGCGAGCAGGTGCCGAACCGGCTTGCAGCCGTGGCCCTCATCACCGCTTTCACGCAGCCGCGTTCACCCAGATGCGAAGTGGAACTGACGTTCTGCGTCCCGAGGACCGGGTCTCAGCGCCCGCATGCGCGCCGGCGCCGTGAGCCCGACGCGGACTATCCGGCTCTCCACAGCCATGCTGCAGAATCCCCTACACGGTTTACCCTTCCCTTCAGGCCCACCAAAGGAAAACGGGTTAGCGCCTTTCAGCGCTAACCCGTTGATTTTGGCGGAGTGGACGGGACTCGAACCCGCGACCCCCGGCGTGACAGTTCAGTATCTGGCGAACTGCGGCGAACAAGGGCGGACGCGAAACCTACAAGAATCAATGACTTGGAGCGATTTCTTGTCCGCCGCGATTCGCTCGAATCCGAGGGCAGCCGCGCTGCGGTTTACCCCTTGGTTTACCCCTTGGGGCCCCGCCGGCCGCCTCTGGCCACATCCCCAACTCCGCGCGAACAACCGCGCCTTGCCGGCCGACGCGTTCAGGCGTTCAGGGTTCCGCGCCACTGCGCATGTCGTGGTCCAGCGACGGCAGCAGCGCGGGTACCAGCGCCTTGAGCAACTGGGCCGGCATCGCGCTGGTGAACCGATACTTGGCTGCGTGGGGCGCCCTGACGTGGACCAGCACTGTGCCGTAGTAGCGATCTTCGATGAGGAAAACGAAGGTCGCCGTGCGGCCAACCGACCGCGACGAGATCAGCTGTCCCCCGGGGCCGTGGACTTCGAAGCGGTGATCCCCGGTGCCGGTCTTGCCGCCGAGTTCGACCGCACGACCGTCGCGCAGCGCGAGCACCCCTTTCAGGCGTCGTGCCGTGCCGTCTTCCACCACGCCGACGAGTGCGTGGCGGACGATGCGCGCCACCTCGGCGGGCAATACGCGACGCGGTGCGCGAGGCTGATACTCGAGCCGCGTTTCGTACGGCGTATCGCGAGCGAACACCAGTGATGCCAGCCGGACCACTGGCGCGCGCATGCCCTCGCTGGCGATGATCCCCATCAGCTCGGCCAGGGCGGCGGGGCGATCGCCGGAGGCACCGATCGCCGCGGCATACGAAGGGGTAAGGGATTCGAACGGGTAGCCCAGCTTCTGCCATGCACGCAGGATGTGCGCGAACGCCTCGAGTTCGAGGAGGTGGCGGATGCGCACATCCTGAGCACGCCTGCTGGACACCCTGAACAGCCAAGCGTACACCTGCTGCCGCTCCCCGCTGCTCGCGGCGATCGCTTCGTCCAGGGTGGCATCCGGCTGTCCGCGCAGAAATCCCACCAGCCACAGTTCCAGCGGGTGGACGCCGGCCACGTAGCCGCGGTCGGCGAGCGACAGGCGGTCCGCTCCATGACGGTCGTACAGCGCACGCATGGCCTGCCGGCTCTGGGCGACTCCGATGTGCTGCTCCAGGAATGCCGCGAGACGCTGCACGCTTGCCCCGGGCTCCAGGCTGCGGAACACGACAGCCAGCGGCACCGGCGCTGCCCGTACGCTGCGCAGCAGCAGATCCGCCGCCTCCCCGCGCGGCTTGCCGCGATACTTTGCGTGGAAGCGGGCGATAAACTGCCGGCCTTCCCTGTCGGCAAAGCGGGACAGCAACTCGCGCCGGCCGGCATCGCCATGATCGGCCAGCAGCAGGGCGCCGGAGCCGGATGCCGCATGCACGTGGTGGCGCACCACGTCGCGCATCAGCCGGATGAACACCAGGTTCACGGAACGCTTGAACGCCTCCCGGACAGTGAGCTCGCGGGCATCGTCCTCGCGGTCGAAGTTCGCGAACCGATGCAGGCCGCCACCGGTGAGGAACAACTCGTTGGGGCTTGCCGAATACCTGCGCTCCATGGCGGCTTCGAGCATCGCAGTCAGGCTGGTGTCATCGGCCCTCGAAAGATGCTCATGCGCCCAGCGTGCGAGGACGTCCTGGTTGTGCGGCATGACTGTGGCCAGTTCCTCGGCACCAAGCGCACTCCATCGGGCATGCAGCGCGGCCACGAGCTCCAGATACGTGACCAGTGTCCGGAGCTTGGCCGTCGAGCCGAGGTCGAGCCTGGCGCCTTCGTTGATGTCGAAGGGCTGGTCCGTGCTGTCAGTCTGCACGCGCAGCAGGTTGACCCCTTCGCGCCGCTCGAACAGGCTGAAACTGAACACCAGCTTGCCGGGATCATCGCCGGCGCCGAGGAGGCGAAAGCCGTACAGCCCGGCCTCCCTTGCCGCCGCTGGATTCTTGAGATCGCGCAGACGCCGCGTGATCGTGCGCTGGACCCGCCCGTCGATGGTGCTGCCCACCGTCAGATCGAGCCGGTCCAGGTCGTATGCCTGCGGCACGTCGAGCAGGCCGGACAACTTGCTGCGCACAAAGGCAGCCGCCTTGCGCTCCATGGTGGAAGGCAGCCGCTGCGCCGGTCCATGCGCAAGCAGTCTCAGGCGGATGGGCAGCGTCGCATCCAGCAGCGCCGGAGAGATGACTCCCGCAGTAGCCATGAGGCGCAGGTGGCTGTTGACCAGGGCTTGCAAACCTGAATCGCCGTCGTGCAGGTAGTGCGACGGGCGGCGCTGCGCAATCAACAGCGACAAGGCCTGCTTGAACGCGAGCGCCTGCTGCTGCAGCAGCGCCTGCTTGAAGGCCAGCGTCCCCTGGTGCAGCGGCCGGGCCTGCCAAGGGGGCCAGACTGCGTGGCCGCTGACCTGGCCGAGCAGCCGATTCACTTCAGTGAACTCGCGCCCGTACCACGCCCAAAGGCCATCGCCCAGTCCGTTGACTTCGCCGATCCCCGATCGGGCTGACAAGGGTACGGTGTTGAGGTAATCCACCACGATCTGCCGGCGCCTGTCGAGAGTGCTCCTGCCGTCGAGATAGGCACGCATGGAGGCGGATGCCATCTGGCGCAGTTTCTCGTCCATGGAGTCGGTGCGCCCTTCGGGCGAATGGCGGTATTTCTCGATCTGCGTCGCCAGCGTGCTCCCGCCCGGCGCCGGGTGGCCCGGATCCATCACTCGCAGGGCCCTGCCAAGCAATGCGTTGGCCAGGCGATCCCATTCCACCGCCGGATTGAGTTCAGGCCGGCGCGGATCCAGCAACTCACGGTTCTCGATGAAAAGGAGCGCCTCGACCAGTAGCGGCGGCACAGACGCGAAGTCGTCGTACACCCGCTGCGGGAAACGCGCGGCATACAAGGGCTCGCCGCGCCGGTCGCGCAACTCGAGGCCACCCTGGCTACTTTCACGGTAGATGGCAAACAGGCCGCTCTCGCTGAGCTCGAGCATTCGCGGCGACAGGCGCGCCTGCGCAGCGACCCCATAGTCGCGCTGCGCGAGCCGCTCGATGAAGGTCGGCAGCTGCCAATAGCCCATGCGCTGGTCATACGGACCCGGGCCGGGAAACCGGATCGCCTTGCTCGGCCCTGGCCCGACCTGGAAGCGAAGTTCGCCGGCCAGCCTGCTCATCATGCCAGCCTGCAGACTGGACGTCCGAAGTTCGACGGCAACGCCGCAGACCGTGGCCGCGGCAACAGCCAGCAGCGAACTGGACAGCAGCAGCGTACGCAAGGCGCTCATGGAGGAGGCCATCAGCCGAGCAGCCGCTCGTAGGCGTGTTGATCCGCGGCGTAGCAGCCGCATGCCGCCGCTTCGAGT
Source organism: uncultured Rivibacter sp. (assembly GCA_946480925.1). Next base: position 8,237 of record CAMLLU010000009.1, on the reverse strand, counting down.
GCGGCACGATCGAGCACCGTGATGTCACCGCGGTGATAGCGGATGACGCCGCGCTGTTGCAGATCGCCAGCGGCACGGGTGATGCCGACCCGGCGGACGCCGAGCATGAAGGCGAGGACCTCGTGCGTCACGTGGAAGCTGCCCGAGTGCGCGCGATCCTGGCTCATCAGCAACCAGCGCGCGAGCCTCGGGCCCACCCTGTGGAAGCGCGTGCAGGCGGTCGACGTGGCCAGCTGCGCCATCAGTACGCAGACGTAGCGGTTCAGTGCCTGCTGCAGCGCCTTGCTCGCCCCCAACTCGCGACGAAACGGCACCGCTGCGATGCGCCTCGCCATGCCTGCGCCTTGCACCAGCGCATGCAGCGGCACGGTGCCCACGCCCAGCGCGAGTTGAGCGCCCAGCATGCCCTCGCGGCCCACCATGCCGACCTCGATACCCGGCTCGCCCTTGAGACCCGTGGCCAGCGAAATGAAGCAGTCGTTCGGGAAGTAGACGTGGCGCGTGAGCTCACCGGAACGGCACAACACCGTGCCGAGGTCCAGCGGCACCGACTCGCACATGCCGAGCAGCCGGGAGCGGTCCCGGCCCGGGAGTAGCGCAATCAGATGATTTTCGGCGACGGCCACGACACACTCCGCACCCTTTGCAGCGGGCGATTGATCACCAGTGTGGGGCGCGGCGCATCGACTGGACTGTCTGCTGCCGCACACACCGCGAGGGAAGTCTCGCTGAGACTAGCGAGCCGTTGAGGCCGGAAGCAGGCGCTCGTGTTCCTTCTTGACCACCCCCGTAGCACTCGCATGTCCGGCGCTCCAGCCCGTGGCGATCGAGTACCGCGATGCGGCCGCGCTTGTAGCGGACGAGCCCCGCTTCCTGAAGGCTGAGGGCCGCCTCGGCCACGCCCTCCCGGCGCACGCCGACCATGTTCGCGATGAGTGCCTGCGTCCTCACGAGTTCAGGCTCCTGCAGCCGGTCTAGGCTGAGCAGCAGCCAGCGACACAGCTGCTAATCGAGCGAATGATGCCGGTTGCACACGGCCGTCTGCGACATCTGCGTGGTCAGCGCCAGCGCGTAACGCAGCAACAGGTGCAACACCGGCGTACAACGGCTGAACTCTTCCCTGAGGAACTGCCCCCGCATGCGATACCCCAGCCCGGCGCTCTGCACGATGGCGCGGCTGGGCGTGGTCTCGCAACCCATGAACCGCCGATGCCCCGCCTTCCATCGCGTACAACAGCGACACGATGGACGTGGTTGGGAAGTACACATTCCCCATGGCCACGCCGGGCTCGTGCAGCACTTCGCCGAGCGGGATGTGCACCGGCAGCCAGCGCCCCCAGTCGTCTGCAGGCAGTGCCGCGAGAAGGCGGTTCGTTCGCGGGTCCGATCCCGTTGCCATGGCGGAATTCCAGCTAGAAGCGCCCGGCTCGCCCGCCGGACACCCGCCTGGCGTAGTTCACTGCGTCGGCAAGGTGGTCGTAGTGGAAGTTCTGAAACCGGAATATGCCGGCTTCGAAGGCGATGCCCAGCGCGGCCATCAGTTCGCGGTCCGCATCGTTCGGCGGCGCGTCCACGGGCTCGCCGCGCCAGAAGGGGCCGCCCGTGTCAGTTTGTGGAAGTCGCGATCGCATCAGCCGTGCGTAGGCCACGGCATCTGCCAGATGGTCGTAGTGGTAGCGGTTGGATTCGTATTGGCGGCCGTCGTAGCGAATGGCGTACTTCGTCATGACGCGTTCTCGCTCGGACTGCGCCGGTCCCATCGAGCCGCCTGGATCCGGCGTGTCCGCTTCATCGACGTACCGGCCCAGGTTCAACCTCGTTGCGCTGATCGTGCTCATGTCGAGCTCCTTCCATGGCCCCCTGCCGTCCGTGCCTTTTTGGCAGGGTCGGCGTCTTTCAATCTGGGGCTCGCCATCTATCGTGTCTGTGCGTAAGGACACACTCGAAAGCTTTCATGTGGCCGGGTTCGTGCCGATGAGCGGTTGGCAGCCGGGCCAGATACTGGCTGCATCACTGATGCAGAACCCTAAATGGCAGAACCACGCCGCGAACTGACCCGTACTCTCCTGGGCGTCATCTTCCTGACGGCGCTGATCGTCGCCTCCCTGTGGATCCTGCGGCCGTTTCTCGGCGCCGCCATCTGGGCAACGATGATCGTCGTCGCCACCTGGCCGGTCATGCTCTGGTTTCATGCCCGGCTTTGGAACCGCCGGGCGCTGGCCGTCGCTGTGATGACGCTGATCCTGTTGCTGTTGTTCGTGGTGCCGTTCACGCTGGCGGTCAGCACCCTCGTGTTGAACGCCGACGAGATCGCCGTTCGGCTGAAGGCGCTCGCCGCCTTTCGCATGCCCACCCCGCCGGGCTGGGTTGCCGAGCTGCCCTTCGTCGGCGCGAAAGTCGTGCTGGCATGGGAGCAGGCAGCGGCCGCCGGCGTGGAAGGTCTGCTGACGAAGCTGATGCCCTATGCCGGCAGCGTGACGAGATGGTTCGTTGCCGAGGCCGGCAACGCCGGCTTCCTTTTTGTGCAGTTCATGCTCACGCTGGTGCTCGCTGCCGTGATGTTCGCGAAGGGTGAAGCGGCGGCCTTGGCGGTGACGCGCTTCGGCCGGCGCCTGGCCGGAGCGCGCGGCGAGAACGCAGTGCACCTCGCAGGCCAGGCGATTCGGGGCGTGGCGCTCGGCGTCATCGTCACTGCTGTGGTGCAGGCCGTCCTCGGCGGCATGGGCCTGGCGATCGCCGGAGTGCCGTTCGCCGGCATCCTCACCGCGGGCATGCTCTTTCTCTGCATCGCGCAGGTCGGGCCATCGCCGGTGCTGGTGCCGGTGGTGATCTGGCTCTACTGGAGCGGCGAAGGTGCCTGGGGCACTGTTCTGCTCGTGTGGTCGCTGATCGTGATCACGATGGACAACTTTCTTCGGCCCATGCTCATCAAGCGCGGCGCCGATCTGCCGCTGCTGCTCATCTTCGCCGGCGTCATCGGCGGCCTACTCGGCTTCGGGCTGGTGGGCATCTTCGTCGGGCCGGTCGTGCTGGCCGTTGCCTACACCCTCCTGAAAACCTGGATCAACGACTGAGCGCGAGCCGTCGCGATCCTCGCTCGTGTGCGATGGAGCACCGACGCAGCGTGCGCGGTCGCTTGACCATCCCCGGCGTGGGCGTCGCCCCACCAGTCGCGCGACTGGACTACGCCACCGGCCTGGTCAACCTCTCGCCTGACGGCGAGCGTGATCGGCTGCCACCCACTGCAACCTCGAGGAGAAGATCATGAGCCTTGGAACCATCCTGTTGATCGTCGTGGTCCTCATGCTGCTCGGCGCCGTTCCCACCTGGCCGCACAGCAGAACCTGGGGCTACGCACCCGTCGGCGGACTGGCTGTGCTGCTGGTCGTCGTCGTCTTGCTGATGATGCTTGGGCGGCTGTGACAGTCGCGGCCCCCAGGGAGGCCAGCATGGCAGCGGCGCAACCGGGGCCGTGCGCGAGGCTCTTCCTGGCTGCGCGGCTGTTCGGTCTGCTATGCCTGGCGGGCTGCAGCAGCTTGCCGGTCATCGCGCCTGACCTGTCCCGGCGGCCTGGCCCACCCGTGCAGATTGAAGGCGCGCGTGGCCCGCTGTCGGCGGCGCAAAAGCAAGGCCATCCTCGACAAGCTGCGCAGCCGCGCGGAGGACACGAACATCTCGAGCGCCACCTTGCGCTCGAGGAAGCCATCGTCGGCAGCCCCCTGACCACCGGCAACCGCGTGCTGCTGCTGCACGACGGCCCGGCCACCTATCAGGCCATGCTGGCAGCCATCGCGCAGGCACGCGACCACATCAACATGGAGCCGTACATACTGGAAGACGACGACGTCGGCCAGCGCTTCGCGCAGGCCTTGCCTTCTTCGAGGAGCTCACCGCAAGCGGCATTCGGGTGCTCGAGTTCAACCCCGTCAACCCCCTGGCGGCACGCAAGCCGTGGGAGCTGAATCGGCGCGACCATCGCAAGTTGCTGAGCGTCGACGGCCGCATGGCGTTCCTCGGCGGCATCAACATCAGCAGCGTCTACTCTGGCGGCTCGTCCAGCCAGGGCATGCGCGCACGGCCCGACGGCAGCCCGGCATGGCGCGACACCGACTTGCAGCTGCAGGGGCCGGTGGTGGCCGAGCTGCAGAAGCTTTTCATGGCAACCTGGCACAGCCAGAAGGGCGACGCATTGCCCGCAAGGAACTACTTCCCGCCTTCCGAGACCGCCGGCCGCGAAGTGGTGCGCGCAATCGGCAGCTCTCCCGACGAACCCTACAGCCTGATCTATGCCACCCTGCTCTCGGCCATCGGCAGCGCCGAGACGAGCGTGCACCTGACAAATGCGTATTTCGTGCCCGACCCGCAGCTGCCCGCCGCGCTCGAAGCCTCGGCCGGCCGCGGCGTGGACGTGAGGCTGATCCTGCCAAGCCAGACCGACTCGTGGCTGGTGCTGCACGCCGGGCGCGGCTCCTACGAGCGGCAGCTGCGTGCGGGCGTGAAGATCCACGAGCGGTGCGGCGTGATCCTGCATTCGAAGGCGGCGCTCATCGACGGCGTGGGGTCCACGATCGGCTCGACCAATCTCGACAGGCGCAGCTTCCTGCACAACCGCGAGCTGGAGGCAGTGGTGCTTGGGCACCAGCTTCGGCAGCCAGGTGCAGGCGATGTTCGAGATGGATTTGGCGGCGTCTAACGAGATCACGCTGGAGCAATGGCTGCGCCGCCCGCTGCATTGGCGCATCCAGGAGATGCTGGCGCGGGTCTGGGAGTACTGGCTGTGAACTCGATTTCACGGCCGAGCACTCCGTCCGTCACGCGTAGCATCGCAACTTCCGGGCAAACTCCTGCACGGCGAAGACGCCGCTGCGCTCTGCTCCTTGGCACCACGCCTCCAGCTGCACAACCAGTTGCTCCTTCGTCGCCTTGGGACGGCTCCACACCGCGACCAGCTCTTCACGCAGTCCGTGAATGGTCAACTTGCGGGCGCCGGACGCCGGCGCGCACCTGTCGAACCGCGCAAGCACGTCATATCGATGCGTGATGACGGAGCGCAGGGTGTTCGCATCGCAACAGGTCCTGGCCTCGACGCGCAGCTTGGGCACCGGCTTGCGCACCTTCGCCAGGCGGAGCCGCTCGAGCACGCGGATGTACATCCATCCGACGTCGAACTCCCACCACCGGTTCGAGAACCTGGCGGAGGTGATGTAGGCGTGGTGGTTATTGTGCAGTTCCTCACCACCGATCAACCAGCCCCAGGGCACGATGTTCCTTGAGGCGTCCGATGGTGCGAAGTTGCGGTACCCCCAGTAGTGACCGACGCCGTTGACCACGCCCGCGGCGAAGAATGGGATCCACAGCATCTGCACGGCCCACACAGTGAGTCCGATCGGGCCGAACAGCGCGAGGTCGATCAACAGCATGATGGCCACGCCCAGCACGCCGTGACGGGCGTATACGTGGCGCTCGAGCCAGTCGTCGGGTGTGCCATGGCCGTACCGTTCCAGCGTAGCCGTGCGGTGGCATTCCATGCGGTAGAGCTCGGCGCCCTCGAACAGCACCTTGCGAATGCCGTGGACTTGCGGGCTGTGCGGGTCTTCGGTGGTGTCGCTGTGTGCGTGGTGCTTGCGGTGGACCGCAACCCACGCCTTGGTATCCATTCCGGTGGTGAGCCACAGCCAGAAACGGAAGAAGTGGCCGGCCGCCGGGTGCAATGCAAGTGCACGGTGTGCCTGGTGCCGGTGCAGGAAGATCGTCACCGCCGCGATCGTGACGTGCGTCAAGGCGAGCGTCACGAGCACGCCACCCCACCACGGGAGATCCAGCAGCCCGAGATTCATCGCGTGTCCCTGCACGGAGGTGGGACCTCATCCGTTCGGATCGTCCATCTGCGCGTCAGAGCGAGCCGTCTGCTGCTTGGTCCCGTAGTAGGCATGGATGCTGCGTGCCCAGGCCGGGTCGGCCATGTCTGGCCATGCTTCCTTGTCGAAGCCGGGTGCGTGTTCAAGGCGGTCCTTGTCCACGCTGAGCATGAAACGCTTGCGCACGGTGTCGAGCTTCAAGGCGCTCCAGGGCACTGCGAAAAGCTTCTCGCCCAGGCCAAGGAAGCCACCGAAAGACAGAACCGCATAACTCACCTTGCCGCCGCGCATGTCCAGCATGATCTCCTTGATGCTTCCGAGATCTTCCGAGTCCTGGTTGTAGACGTCGTTGCCGATGAGCGTGTTGGCCCCCATCAGAGCGGGTCCAGGCCCATGCCGCACTTCAGGACCTGCGCCGTTGATCGGGTTCTCCTTGTACATGCCATAGGTGTCGCGTTCCTCGTAGTTCATATCCATCTCCATTCACAAACCATCGCGCCAGATGATCCGGGCGTCGCCGCGTCGAGCGGAGCCCTCATCAGCGCAACGTCCAGGTTAGGCGGGTGATCAAGGAAGGTCTGTTCGGCAGCACACCGAGTTCGGCAACCACGGCCTCTTCGTGCTCGATGCGGTGACTTCTCCTGTGCACGAGGCAGCTCCGGTCCGGTGCCTCAAGCGTCATCAGTTCGCAGCACAGGGCGATCGATGCACGTTCCTTCCCGCCAGCGAGAACATCGTCTGGTGCGGGTGCGCACCGCGCCGACGGCGGCGGCGCCACCCGGATCAACGTGCCTTGGCCCCGGCGCGGACACCAAAGCCAGCGCTCCGCCTTCGGCCTCGAAGCGAAAGCTCATGCCGACCAGCCCGTAGGCGGACTTTGGCTGAATGGCTGCGTCGAAGCCGACCCCATCGTCGCGGACCGACACTTCGACTCGGCCGCGGCGCATGCCCAAGCTCAGCCAGACATGTCTTACCTTCGAACGCTTGGTGATGTTGGTGACGGCCTCCTGCACTAGGCGATACACCACCAGCTCGGTGGCTGGCGTGAGCGTGACGGCAATCAGCTCGAGATGCGCCTCGACGCCCACGCGCTCGGCGAACTCGTGCACCAGAATCTCAAGGGCCTCCACCAGCCCCAGGTTGGTCAGCGTCGACGGTCGCAGGTCTTCGATGATGCGGCGTCCCAGCGCAATGCCGCTGTTGAGCGTGTCGATCAGGTGCGCGATCAACCCCGAGCCGTCAGGCGACTCGTCGGCCAGTTTCATCTTGATGCAGACCGCGTCGAGCTTGGCCGAGGTAAGCAGCGATCCCAGTTCGTCATGCAGGTCGTGCGCCAGGCGACAGCGCTCGTCTTCGCGAGCCGTCTGCAGTTGGCGGGTCAACTCGAGAAGCTGTGCCGTGCGCTGCGTCACCTCGACTTCCAGGCGATCTCGGTCATCCCTTATCTGTCAGCAGCTGCTGTGTCTGCTGCCGCTTCAGCGCACGCGTCTGCAGGGCGCGTGACTTCGAGACTCACCGGACTCGACGTCGGACCGCTGCTTCGAGAATTCGCGTACGGCGTGCATGAGATTGCCCCTTCTTTGACAAGACGCGCGGCATCGTAGGTGCCGATTCCTGCGGCATCTGTGCGCCAGCGAACATGCTGCAGGTCGCGGCAGCCAGTGCGTTGCCGCACAGACCACCTGATCCGGCACCCGTAGATTGCGTGTGCGGTCCAGACCTGATCGCGACGCCGCGCCCCGAAAGGCGCGCACCAACATCCACCGGAACAACACCATGACCAACCGCACACTCATCATCGCCACCGCCACTGCCGCGGCTTTGCTCGCAGGCTGCGCGGTGACCCGCGGACAAGAGACCGTAGGCGCCTACGTGGACGACACCGCCATCACCACGGCGGTCAAGAGCCGCTTCGTCGAGAACAAGGCTGTCGACGCAGGCAGCATCAAGGTCGAGACACTCAATGGCACCGTCATGCTCTCTGGCTTCGCCAAGAACACGTCCGAGAAGTTCACCGCCGAGAACCTCGCGCGCAAAGTTGATGGCGTGAAGTCGGTCAAGAACCAGATCGCTGTCCGCCCGTGACATGGCCGGCAAGGAGGTCGAAATGAACCGGGATCGCATGTCGGGTCAATGGAAGCAGTTCATCGGAAAGGCACGGGAACGATGGGGCGCGCTGACCCACGACGAACTGTCCGTCGCGGCCGGCCGCCAGGACTGGCGTGCCGGAATACTCCAGGAGCGCAGCGGACTGGCCCGGGAAGAGGCTGAACGGCACTTTGTCGCCTGGAAGCGCAGGGTGAAAGACTACTTCTTCAACGACAACGACCGCTGATGAACATCAACGCCCTCGTAATCGGAGATGAACGTGCCGACGTG